>CAOKFI010000010.1 GCA_948467675.1 uncultured Porphyromonadaceae bacterium | reverse complement strand
TTTGGCGTATACACGCTTTCCAGGCGTGCCTCTTCAACCACTCGAGCACCACTCCCTGGCGTCTCAATTAGTGGGTGCAAAGTTAGGTATTTTTTTTATAATGCAAAATCTTTTAGGCCTCATTTTACTATTCGACAATTCTTATCCAAGTTTTTGACGTTGTATGATGCATAGATGCTTACTTCTATGTATCTTTGCTCTCGTGATGAGCGATGAAAAGACCCGTATGGCCGCATATTCGGCATTGACGGAATTTCTGGAAAGGAAACGTCTGCGCAAAACCTCAGAACGGTTCCACATACTCGACAAAATTCTGAGTATGCCCGGGCAGTTTGAGGTCGAGGATATATGTAAGGCCATGGCTGATGACGCTTATCGTGTGAGCCGCGCCACAATCTACAACACTCTGTCACTTTTCGACGAGTGCGGCTTGATCAGGCGCTGTCCGAGCACCGACACGCGCGCACGCTACGAGAGAGCGGCGTATGCCACAAGCCGTTTTCAGCTGGTATGTCTGCAATGCGGCAAGATCAAGGATGTAAAGGATGCGGAGCTCGCACGGCAGATCAGTGCCAGAAGGTATTCGGCATTCCATCCGTCGGAATTCTCGCTCATGGTCTACGGTATATGCTCCAGATGCATGCGCCACAACAAAAAAAGAACAATTAATACAACAAATACAGAATCTACGGTTCGAATAAAAAAACAATGAAAGTCGACGTATTATTAGGGCTCCAGTGGGGCGATGAGGGAAAAGGAAAAGTAGTTGATGTGCTGACTCCTCACTACGATGTGGTGGCACGTTTCCAGGGTGGCCCCAATGCAGGCCATACCCTTGAGTTCGAAGGCAAGAAATATGTGCTCCGTTCGATACCTTCCGGTATATTCCAGCATGGCCAGACCAACGTGATCGGCAATGGTGTCGTATTGGATCCCGTATTGTTCCGCGAAGAAGCTGAAGCTCTTGAAAGCAACGGCATACCATTGAAAAAGATACTCAAGATCTCCAAGAAAGTACACCTCATACTTCCCACTCACCGGCTTCTCGATGCAGCCAATGAGCGGGCCAAAGGCGGTGCCAAGATCGGGACCACAGGCAAAGGCATAGGTCCCACCTACACCGACAAAATCAGCCGCAACGGTCTCCGCCTCGGCGACACTTCCCTGAATTTCGAGGAGCGCTATGCCCAGGTACGCGACCGGCACATGGCAATGCTCGCCGCCCTCGGAGAACATCCCGACATCACGGATCTCGAGAACCGCTGGAAAGAAGCAATCGAATATATCAAAGGGTATGATCTGGTTGACAGCGAGCACCTGATCAACGGATATCTACGCGAAGGCAAACGCATATTATGCGAAGGCGCCCAGGGCACACTGCTCGACATCGATTTCGGATCTTATCCATTTGTCACCTCAAGCAACACTATCTGTGCCGGAGCATGCACCGGACTCGGCGTGGCACCCAACAAGATCGGCGAGGTATACGGCATATTCAAAGCATACTGCACACGAGTAGGCAGCGGTCCGTTCCCTACAGAACTGCACGATGAGACCGGACGGAGGATCCGCGATCTCGGCCACGAATACGGAGCCGTGACAGGACGTGAGCGCCGCTGCGGATGGATCGATCTGGTCGCGCTCAAATATTCGATCATGCTCAACGGAGTCACCCAGCTTATAATGATGAAGAGCGATGTGCTCGACGACTTCGACGAGATCAAAGCCTGCGTGGCCTATAAGATCGACGGCGCAGAAGTCAGCGAGTTCCCCTACTCCATCGACGAAGGTGCAGTCGAGCCTGTATACGTGACCCTTCCGGGCTGGAAGACAAACATGACCGGAATCTCCGACGAAAAAGAGTTTCCCGAAGCATTCACGGACTATATCGCATTCCTCGAACGCGAACTGGAGACACCGATCACTATCGTGTCGGTAGGTCCTGACCGGGCACAGACAATCGTCAGGAACGGATTCAGACACTAATTTTAACCCTATACCAATCATACTAACCTAACACAATTATTATGGCAAAAGTCAAACCGTTTCGCGGAGTGCGCCCGCCACGTGAGCTCGTGACCGAAGTGGTGTCGCGCCCATACGATGTGCTGAACTCAGAAGAGGCACGAGCCGAAGCCGAGGGAAACCCCCGCTCGCTGTACCATATTATCAAGCCAGAGATCGACTTCGCCCCTGAAACCGACGAACACGATCCGAAAGTCTATGACAAAGCGGTCGAAAACTTCAATGCATTTCAGGCTAACGGATGGCTTGTCCAGGACAATGCCGAGCACTACTACATCTATGCGCAGACCATGGACGGCCGCACTCAATACGGCATCGTAGTAGCCGCCAACGTAGACGACTACATGAGCCAGCGCATCAAAAAGCATGAGCTGACACGGCGCGACAAGGAAGAAGACCGCATGAAGCATGTGCGTATCAACAATGCCAACATCGAACCGGTGTTTTTCGCATTTCCCGATAATCCTGCTCTCGAGGCCATAATCAAAACAGTCACTGCCAACGATCCGGAATACGATTTCGTGGCTCCAGACGGATTCGGCCATCACTTCTGGGTCATCGACGATGAGGCCACCATAGCCCGCATCACAGAGGAATTCGCAGCAATCCCCTCGCTGTATATCGCCGACGGACACCACCGCACAGCGGCGGCAGCTCTCGTAGGCAATGAAAAAGCCCAGCAGAACCCAGGCCATACAGGCGATGAGGAATACAACTATTTCCTGGCCGTATGCTTCCCGGCATCGCATCTCAACATCATCGACTATAACCGCGTGGTGCGCGACCTCAACGGCCTCACCCCCTCCGGATTCATATCCGCTATAGAAAAAGACTTCATCGTAGAGGATATGGGCACCGAGGATCCATACCGTCCGGCAGCGTTACACAACTTCAGCCTGTATTTAGACGGACACTGGTATTCTCTGACTGCACGAGAAGGCCGGTACGACGACAAAGATCCTATAGGAGTATTGGATGTGACCATATCGTCCGACCTGATCCTGCGCGACATTCTCGGCATTCATGACCTGCGGTCCGACAAACGTATCGATTTCGTAGGTGGCATACGCGGTCTCGGCGAACTGAAACGCCGTGTCGACAGCGGTGAAATGGCTATGGCGCTTGCCCTGTACCCCGTTTCGATGGATCAGCTGATGAATATCGCCGATACCGGAAACATCATGCCTCCAAAAACTACATGGTTTGAACCTAAGCTACGCTCGGGCCTTGTGATACACAAACTCGATGACTGATAGCACCGATTAATAGTACATCATACAGTATGCCGGAATCCATTCGTGACTTCTGGCATACTGTCATTAATATACAGACAGATCCGTCTCAACCCATATCGGCAACAGAACCATCGGCTACCGCAAAACGTTGTGAGAATATAGTTTCAATTCTTTATATTCAAGACCGCTATGATTTTCAGAAACCGTTTTACCGCTCCTCTTATCGTTGCCGGCATGCTGTTTGCAGCAACAAGCGAAGCCGATGCCTGTACCCGTGTAGTTTATGCCGGAAACAACGGCAACGTCGCCACCGGCCGTACGCTCGACTGGCGCACACCGATCCCCACAGACCTGTATATAATGCCCCGCGGCATAGCCCGTGAAAGCTACGACACAGAGGAAGGAATCAAATGGACATCGCGTTACGGAAGTGTAGTATCCGTAGGATACGACATGGGGGTCAGCGAAGGGCTGAATGAAGCCGGTCTGTCAGTCAATATATTGTATCTGCCGGGAACGGTATACACACGTGACCACGAAACCCGAAAAAAAATGTCGGCTACCGTGTGGGCTCTGTATGTGCTCGACAACTTTGCAACCGTCGACGAAGCCGTCGCCCAGTTGCGTAAAGATGAATTCTATATCGATGCGCCGGCCATGCCGGAAGGCAGCGCCTCCACGACCCACATGGCCATATCCGACTCCACCGGAAACAACGCTATCATAGAATATATCGACGGTGAACTGTCGATCCATGTCGGCAAAGAATACAAGGTGCTCACCAACCTGCCGACATACGACAGCCAGCTTGCTGTCAACAACTACTGGAAAGAAGTCGGAGGCACGCACATGCTTCCAGGCACAAACCGGTCATCAGACCGATTCGTCCGTGCGTCATTCTATGTCGACGTACTCCCTCCGACACTGACACAGAATGAAGCGCTCGCGGGTGTGTTCGGCATAATCAGAAACTGCTCTGTGCCTATGGGCATAAGTTTCCCCGACAGCCCCGAGATCTCCACAACGCAATGGCGCTCTGTCGCTGACCAGAAAGGTATGGTATACTATCTTGAGATGACACTGAATCCGGCTGTAGTATGGGTGAATCTGCACAAAGCCGATCTCAGGCCGGGATCGCCGCAGCGTAAACTCGACATCAAGATATCGGACACCGACATACTCGCCGGCGACGTTACGGCCAAATTCAAGCCTACGACACCGTTCAAACCATTCTTCCACATGTAATAAAATCAACCAGGGTCATACAATCATGGATACTCCGTTTGAAACAGGAATACACAGCACCAACTCATATCAGTATATGCGTGCGGTAGCCGAGGTCTGGTCCGGCCGCTGGTGGTGGGCCATAGCTCTTCCGGTAGTGACATGCTTCGCTCTCGGAATGGCATTGAACATCGCTTTTGTTTTTATGGCGTTCATAATAGCGTTTCTAATAGTACCTGTGGTTATTATGTTCCTGTATTTCTATCATGCGATCACACCGGAAGCCAGGATGGCGATACTGAACAAACGCCTGCGCATATCGCCCGATTCCGGCATAGACGTGATATATGAACCTCTCGGCGACGATGCTCCAGCACCAGAGACCGAACATGTCCCATGGTCGGATGTCACAGCCATCGAATATCGCGACCGTGATGTCATGATGCATCTCAGCGGCAGCCGTTACCGCTTTATGCTGCTGCCATACGAAGCGTTGGGCGATACTGACCGCCGCCGACTGTTCGCAACGCTGACTGGATATCCGCATCACGTTACCGCATATGGTTCCGGCCTGAACAATGACATGACTAAAAAATAAGAGATGACACAATCCTTACAACTCGCCATATACGCATGCCTTGCCGGCTCTATGGCTCTGGCTTCATGCACTTCGGCATCAGATAGCGGAATAGCTTTTGAATCACGCACCGACTCGTGTGCATACGTGACTCCCGATCTTTACGGAGACACCGTATATTCGATTGCTTCCTACAAAATGGTGTGGCCTGTCCGCATCGGCAACAACGATCTGTCAGGACTCCACGACAGCCTTCTGACGTGCACATTCGATACAATAGCCGCCGACTTCAGCAAGGCCGCCGAGCATTTTTTTCGAAAAGGGCCCGTCGACGGACTTGAACTGACTCTGCTACCGGCTAATATGGAGCAGGCACGCAAAGCCGAAAAAAGCAATGAACTCGTATCCAACGGCTACATCTCGCTGTTGACACCAGAGCTTATTGTGTTCGGCATAGACAACTACGGTTATCTCTATGGCGCAGCACACGGCTACGGCACATCCGACTACATCAACTACTCGATTGCCGACAACAGTATACTCACCGCCGCAAATCTTTTCGAACCGGACAAGACCGGAAATGTAGTCGCGACAGTGCGCAATGCAGCACGCGAACTCTATCCGGGAGGTGAAGTCAATCCAGACGAAATCACAGACATCAGCACCTTCCGGATCTCTCCAAGACAAATTATATTTGTATTCCAGCCTTACGACATAGCACCCTATTCAATGGGTGTCGTCGAGATACCTGTACAGACCTACGATCTATACGAAGCACTCTCTCCATTAGGGCATAAAGCTCTCGGAATTTAGTCTGGAGAATATAGACCGCCAGAGTTAAGCGAAGTTAAAACTAAAAATTTAGTTGATCAACTAAATTTTTAGTTTTAACTTCGCTGCGTATTCACCACATCATATCATCATGAAACGGAACGAAAAAACTAACGATCTTACCGACAAAGAGGAACAACTGCTCAGCATTCTGTGGCAACACGGGCCGTTGTTCGTACGTGATATGGTAGCACTCTATCCGGATCCTAAACCGCATTTCAACACCGTATCGACCGTGGTACGGTCACTCGAAGCCAAAGGATATGTCGATCATGAATCACTTGGTTCGACCTACCGTTACCAGGCACTGAAACGTGTCGACGAATACCGCCGCCGATCACTGGGACACATCGTCAAGAGTTTCTTCAACAATTCATATCTCGGTGCCGTATCGGCACTGGTCGAAGAAGAGAAACTATCGGCCGATGACCTGCGCAGTCTTATCGAACAGATTGAAAAAAGCAATAAATCGGAATGACCATGGGAGAGATATTGGCTTATGCAATCCAGTCGGCCGTATTCATGACCGGATTATACCTTATATATAAATGGCTACTGTCGTCAGAGACATTCCATGCATTCAACCGCGGTGTGATTCTGGCCATATATGCCATCAGTCTCATTGCTCCGGCACTTCTGACTGTGCCTGATCGTGCCACGGAATCAGCCATCACAGCAACTCCTGCCGATATCACCGCCCTTATGATTCCGGTATCGGAAAGCGACGTTACGGTCAGCACCGGTTCTATATGGCTTACCACTGCACTATATCTATACATCGCAGGAATCGCAGTCATGACAGCGAGGCTTTTTTACACCGGCATTCGTATAGCCGGTCTGATCCGCTCCGGCGAGAAAATTGCTGCCGCCCCATTTACAATCGTCATAACAGGCGATTCCCGTATCGCCCCATTCAGCTGGGGACGTTACATCGTAATGAACCGCGACGACTACAACAGTGCAGAAACTGCCATAACCATACATGAAGCCAAACACATAGCCTGTCGGCATTGGCTCGATCTGCTTTTAGCTGAAACCTTTCTGACATTCAACTGGTTCAGCCCGGCAGCTTGGCTGCTGAAAGAGGAGATGCGCACAGTTCACGAATATCAGGCCGATATGGCAGTGATCAGTAGCGGATCCGATGCCCGTTCATACCAGATGCTGTTAATAAAAAAAGCGGTTGGCGCCAAATTCCCGTCATTGGCCAACAGCCTGAACCATAGCAAGCTAAAAAAACGTATCACCATGATGTTGCAGTCGCGTTCACGCAAACGCAACGCATGGCGTGCTTTAGCGATGGCTCCGGTATTCGCAGGAATGGCAGCCTTGGTACACCAGCCCGCCATAGCAGCGGCCATTGATGATATAAGCGCTTGCTCATTACGAAACAAGCTTGTTTCTGAATCCGAAACCGCACATACAGTCACAACTCAACCGGCTGACAGCATCCCGGACTATACCGATGAATGGAAAAAAGTGGCCGTCGTGGCAGAAGCAACGACGATTTCCAAAAATGCCGGGAATATGAATGTTCAGGTTAAGACCGTCAACGATGAAGACGCCCATATAATCAAAACAAAAGGTATCGACATAGGACATATCGAGCAGGTCATGATCGACAACACTGGCGAGAAACCTTTAGCGATAATTACAATGAAAGACTCCGAACAGGAGAATGACATCGAAGCCTCCGCCATACTCGACGGCAAACCTGCCGATATACAGATCGAACGCAGCAAAACCATCGTAAGAAGTGAGGTCAAAGATGTCAACGGCTCTCTACCTGTGCAGGATCCAGCATTATTCGTCAACAATGTACGTATAGAGCACAGCGCTCTTAACAACATCGATCCGGGACAAATCGAAAGTATCACAGTCAAAAAGGATGAACCTGAATATCCACAGGGATCCATATATGTGACATTGAAATCACCCGACAGATAATAAGTATCACAATAAAGCCATACTGACAGCCAACGTATTGCACATGCCATCCGGTATGTACAGCCATTGCTACACCCAATTCACAATGAAAACGGCTCTGATATCCATACTGTTATTTGCTCTGACCGTCATGTCTGCATCAGCCCTGACAACCATCACAGGATCTGTCATGGACAGCACAGGCACTCCGCTTGCCGGAGCATCGGTAATACTGCGCAATGCCGAAGGCAAAATCAAAAAATATGCATCGACCGGCGCCGACGGCACATTCTCGATCTCAGCAGAGTCTGCCGGCAGTTGCACCATCGACGTGTCGATGATAGGATTCGGCAAAAAATCGGTATCGGTTTCCGACATCAGTACTCCTATCGACATCAGGCTTGAACCGGAAGCATTTCGACTGAAAGAAGTCGCGATTAAGGCCGAGCGTATACGCGAACAGGGCGACACCATAACATACAACGTGGGAAGTTTCGCACAGACCCAGGACCGCAGTATAGGAGATGTGCTCAAACGCATGCCCGGTATCGACGTGGCAAAATCCGGCAAAATACAATATCAGGGCACTGATATAAACAAATTCTACATCGAAGGCTCCGATCTGCTCGGAGGCAGATACGGCATAGCCACCAACGGCATAAGCCATGAAGATGTCGGTGCCGTAGAAGTAATGGAGAACCACCAGCCCATGCAGGTGCTTTCAGGCATCAGCTTTTCTGACAAAGCAGCCATAAATCTCAAACTGAAGAAAAAGGCAAAAGCCACATGGACACTCCACGGCAATGCCGGCGGAGGGTACTCCTGGCAGCCGGAAGAGGGCCTTTGGGAAAGCGAGACTTTCGCTATGGCCGTCATGCCTTCGTTTCAGAACATCACCACGGTCAAAACCAACAACACCGGAGATGATCTGACAGCTCACGTATCGGATTTCTTCGGCGGCAGACGCCAGACCGGTCTCAGACACAATGTCGACATAACACTGCCTGGCGTACCGTCACTCGACGCAAAACGCACTCTGTTCAACCGCTCGTTTCTCGCATCCGCCAACAGCCTGTGGAAGCTGAAAAACGGTGAGTTCAAGACCCAGATCGACTATGCGTTCAACCGCATATCGGCAAGAGCCGCTAATGTGACTACATATTTTCTAAGCAACGGCAACCGCGTCATCACCGAACAACGCGACGGCACAGACCGCACACACTCGCTGTCGGCCAAGTTCATATACGAAAAGAACCTTAAAACGACATTTTTAAACAATACTCTGCAAACCGACATCGACTGGGACAATATACGTCTCGGAGTCACCGGGTCACTGCCGAATACACAGACGGCCTCGCTGCCCGACTACTATGTGCGCAACACATTCAAGTTGATACGGCGGTTCCGCGACCGGCATCTCATCACATTCGAAAGCCGCAACGAATGGGAATCTCTACCCCAGACCCTTAACACTGTCACCGACGGAATTTCCATGCGCCAGCATATCGGAGACCATGCTTTCTTTACCGACGAAAACGCAGCATACGCACTTTCCGTAAAAGGGATCACGATCAGTCTCACGGGCGGACTGAAAGGATATGTCCGGTCGATGCATTCCGGCCTGTCAGGAAACTCTATGATATACGGATCATTTGAAAATGCAGTCAACACCAACTATTTCACAATATATGCCACTCCTAAGTTAGAATACTGGATACGACGCGTAAATATCAAACTGACAGCACCTGTAAGTTTTGCACGCTACACATTCGACCAGTCTATCGCCGACCGGTCTGAGGTATACTTCTCGCCGGAGCTCAGTATCAACTGGAAACCCAGCAATCGCCTCGCTGTCAATCTGCAAGGCGGAACCGGGCGTTCACCAATGAATCTGAATCTGATCCATCCGGAACCGATCATGACCGATTACCGCTCGTTCAATCGCGGTGTCGACCGGTTTTATAATTCTTCATCACAGAATCTGTCAGCCGGATTCCAGTACAAGCATACACGTCACGGACTGTTTGCCAACGCGCTTGTCATGCAGTCATGGAACCACATGCCGTATACATTGGTTCAGCAACTCTATGGCGACTATGTGGTATACTCCTACTCTCCGGCCAGAAGCTCCGCCCGACGCCTTATGGTCAACGGCAATATAGGAAAGACTCTTGACTTCATGCGTGGAAGCGCAAATCTGAGAAGCACATTCAGCCGCAACGAGTCTACCCTTATATCGGAAGAATCCGTCATATCGTCGATAGGGACATCCTGGTCTGCCGGCATCAGGATCAACGGAACGCCTCTGTCATGGTTAAGCCTTGACATTGCGTCAGACTTCTCCAGAAATCGCCTGTCCATGAACAGCGACAATGCCTCATGGCTCGGAAGCATACAGAACTCTCTGCTGATCAACATCATGCCGCACCGCAAATGGGAATACCATATCTCCGGCGAACACTACCGCAATGAAATCGTAACCGGCAGATTCAAAAACACGATTCTGTTAGATACCCGACTTATTTTCAAACTCAATAAACGGATAGAAGTGTCCGGACGGATCAACAACATATTCAACAGGCATACATACAACTATACCACATACAATCAGCTCGGTTCATTCGAGAGCCAGCGACGGCTACGTGGACGGGAACTGCTAATCACAATATCACTGCGAAAATGAAACGATTATTTTTACTACTTACGGTATGCACGCTTTCCATGGCTGCACCAGCGCAATCAGATATGATCCGTCTGAGTTATGAACACAGATGGCTATTCGCCGGCAAAGAAATCGTGCATGACTATATACTGCACACCTCAGCCGATAAATCCATGTTTTACAATCCTGTCGCTTATCAGCTGGATACGAACTCAAAGGACGAAGCTGCCCGCCAGGCCTACGGAGCTATGGCGGCTGCCATGCAGGCAAGCGGACGCGGAGCCGAAGTGCCGAACCGCTCTGTAAGCATGTATATCGCGAAATCACACACCGACGGGACAAAGACTGTATACGATGACTTTTACGATGTATTCGCTTATCATGACGAACCATACGACGAAATGATTTGGAATATTGTCAGCGACTCCGTCAGAAACATCCTTGGCTATGAGTGTATTATGGCCAAATCCGATTACCACGGACGGCACTGGACAGCATGGTTCTCTCCTGAGATCCCAATGAGTGACGGGCCATGGAAACTGGCCGGTCTGCCCGGCTTGATATTGGAAGCAAACGAGGCCTCCGGCACTCATTCTTTCATAGCGACAGGCATCGAGCATACCACTGATCCTGTACCTGAAATGATTGTTCCCGAATGGTATCACAAAGAAGATCGCAAAAAATATCTTAAAGCGAAAAAGAAATTCATAGACAACCCTATCGCTCATCTTTTCGCCAACATACCACCTGGATGCAAAGTTATGGGATCTGACGGAACCGAAATAAAACGCAATGATCAAGTCGTCACCGACGACAACTATGATTTATTAGAAACCGATTACCATTAAACCCAATAATATATGAGACCCTTGTTCCTATCGTTAATCATGACTGCATGTGCCGTATCGGCACAGAGCAGAGCCGATATTGAAGTCGGATATGACTGGCATCACTATCACCGTACCGGCAAAGAGCAATGCCATCAGATGATACTTCGCGCCAACACATCGGAATCGAAATTCTACAATCCCATGACTGAATATGTCGACTCTCTTGAAGCCACGCCAGAGGGTCAGGCACAATACAACCAGATGAAAATGGCCGGTTTCACATCTGGCAACATGAAAGGCACACCCGGCCGCTCGGTACCTATGTACATATTCAAAACCGTCGATGGTACAACTGAAGTCTACGACGGAAACATATCCATGATGTTTCATTATTCCGAACCATACACACCTCAGAATTGGAACATCACCGATTCAACATCGGTCATACTCGGCTACGAATGCATCAAAGCGACTTGCGACTACCATGGCCGACACTGGACAGCCTGGTTCACGACAGAGCTTCCGATACACGACGGTCCATGGAAACTTTGCGGACTGCCCGGCCTCATACTGAGCGCCGACGAAAGCTCCGGACAACACAGTTTCACGGCTACATACATATCAACGTCCGACCGGCCTATCACACCGAATATAGGCGCCGGACACTACGAGACCACCGACCGGATATCCATGCTGAAAGCGCTGCGACGATTCGAGGACAATCCCATCGCCGGACTATCAGCATCGTTAGGTGTAAAAATCACAGTCAAAGACGATATCGAATTTGACAAATCCATCGACTTTCTTGAAACCGATTACCGTTAAACATTCTGAATATGAAAACTCTGCTTCTATCGGCCGCATTCGCATTGGCCGCATGTACCGCAGTCGCTCAGACAGCCTCCATCAAGGCCGCCTACGACCAGACGTCGTTTAAACGCAACTCCGCCACCGAGACCGGAACACGCAAAATGATCCTGCTGGCAGGAACCGCCGGATCGAAATACTACAACGAGATCAGCGAGTACTGCGATTCCATGACATCCACTCCCGCCGGCAAGAAACAGCTTGCCGAGATACAGATGGCGGCATGGGTATCCTATGGTGCAGACGGATCGATGTCCATCGACATGACCAAAGGCAACGCACCCCACAAAACAGTCCATACATATATAACCAAAGACTTTTCCGCCGGCACAATGCGTGTATATGACCGCTGGGGAGAAGACGACGGATTCTATGACGAACCGCTTGCCGGACAAGACTGGACTATAGCAAACGACTCTGTCAGAACCATACTCGGCTACGAATGCCTGATGGCCACTGTCGATTATCACGGACGTCGCTGGACAGCGTGGTTCACTCCCGAGATTCCGTTACCGGACGGTCCCTGGAAACTACACGGACTCCCGGGACTTATTCTCATGGCTGAAAGCGATCCGGAATTCAGGTTCGAGGCTACAGGCATAGAACACACCGGACAGACGATAAATCCGGTCTACAACCAGGACACATATTCCCGCATAGACCGCAAAAAAGCATTGGCCGACGAGGAATATTTCTTCAAAAACCGTGAAAGCATAATCCGTGCGAAATACGGCTCCGATATTATCTACAAAGGCCAACGCGAAGAACAGCCATTCGACCGGACAAAACACGCTCTCGAGACAGACTACTGAAGCTTTTTCATACAACCCGCAATGCTCCCGGCATCGATGCCGGGAGCATTGTATATAGATCCGATCTTGGCTTGCTCGCGAATATTTTAGTATATTTGCATCATACATTCCAATATAGATATGATGACCGAAGATATCCGACAGGCATGCCGCATCCTGCGCCAGGGAGGAGTGATACTCTACCCTACCGACACAGTATGGGGACTCGGATGTGACGCCACATGCAGCGATGCCGTTCAGCGTATATTCCGCATAAAACAGCGAGCCGATGGGAAAGCTCTGATCACCCTTCTGGACAGCGCCGACAGACTGTTCCGATATGTCGACGACGTTCCGGACATCGCCCTCGAGCTCATCGAAGTAACCGACAGACCTCTGACCATAATCTATGAACGGGGACTGACTCCGCCCCTGGCTCCTGAACTGCTTGCGCCTGACGGAAGCATAGGCATCCGCATTACCGCCGAAGCGTTCTCCCGCCAGTTATGCCGAGCGTTCGGCAGACCGATAGTATCGACCTCGGCCAACATAAGCGGACAGCCCACCCCGGCCATATTCCGCGAAATCGCACCGGAAATCATCAGTGCGGTCGACTATACTGTCGGGTTCCGCCGTGATGACACTGCTCCCCACTCCGCATCATCGATAATAAAACTCGACAACAACGGCACAATAAAGATAATCCGCCAATGACACGTGAGACACGGCAACGGATCAATTATGTCGTGGGCGACTTTCTGTCGGCCAACGTCGCATGGTTTGTCTTCACCGTGATACGCTACAATCTCGGAGCCGGCTCATATCCCGACCATTTCAGGGTGTGGTTCGGATATACCAATGTATGGGCCAGCCAGATACTTGTACCGGTCATGATGATGTGCCTGTACTGCCTGTCAGGGTTCTACAACCGTGTATTTTTCAAATCCAGGCTTCAGGAGATCATCACTACAGCCGGAAGCAGTCTGCTCGGCACTCTGGCAATATTTTTTGTAGCGCTGGTCAACGACCTGTCGGAAAGGTTCATCACCTACGAGACAATGGCCATACTCTTTGCCTGCCTGTTCAGTTTCGTCTATGCGGTACGGGCCGTCATAACAGGCATGGCATCACGCAAGATCCACAACCGGCAATGGATATTCGACACATTGATAATCGGTACATCGGATCAAGCGATAGCGCTTGAGCGTAAACTGCGGACAATGAACCGCTCCATGGGTTTCAACATCGTGGGATTTGTCAATATGTCGGCCGCAGCACCTCCGCCGGAAATACCCCTGCCGGTCTATGACTTCAGCGAAATACACGACATATGCCGCTCGAAGGATATACGCAATCTCATACTCGTACCACATCGCGACGGCATAACCCGGACTGTCGATGTGCTGAACAAGCTGTTTCCGCTCGACATGCCTATATTCATACCGCTGTCGCTTTACCATCTGATCACAACGCGGGCTCGTGTAAGCAATATAGCCGGCGAACCGCTTATCGACATCTCCACTCCGGAGATTCCGGCAAGCACTCTCAACCTAAAACGCGTCAGCGACATAATACTGTCGGCTCTGGCTCTTATCGTACTGTCGCCTGTAATGGCCGCTGTCGCAATAGCCATACACCGGGACTCTGAAGGTCCGGTAATATACAGCCAGGAACGTGTGGGATACCATAAAAAGAGATTCCGGATCTACAAGTTCCGGTCTATGTATATCGATGCGGAAGATGAGACCGGCCCGACATTGTCATCGGAAAACGACACCCGTGTGACCCGTGTAGGACACTTCCTGCGAAAATACCGCCTCGACGAACTCCCTCAGTTCTGGAACGTGATCCGTGGCGACATGTCGCTCGTAGGTCCGCGTCCGGAACGGGAATACTATGTGAGGCAGATCGTCGAGAAAGCTCCGTACTATTCCCTTATCCATCAGGTCCGTCCGGGGATAACATCATGGGGCATGGTAAAATACGGCTATGCCGGCAATGTAAGCCAGATGATCGAACGGCTCAGTTACGATCTTCTATATCTCGACAACGTGTCGATGCTCGTCGACTTGAAAATATTATTCTATACCGTCAATACGGTACTGACAGGCAAAGGAGTCTGACATATAATTATGACTGAAGGAAACGCTACTGCAAATATAAATGCCCGGAGCGGACGGCGCCGTTGGAACGACGGTTTTCTACGCTTCCTCGTATGGCGCGAGAAACACATCAAGGAAAAGACATTCGTAATGCTTCTCGCCCTTGTCGTGGGCATACTGTGCGGAACTGCCGCTCTCGTGCTGAAATCGCTTATCCACTATATATCCCACATGCTCACTCAGAACATGAGCATAACCGGTGGAAACTATCTGTATTTCATATATCCGGTAGTCGGGATAGTGATAGTCGGGATCTACGTGCGCCACGTGGTCAAGGACAATATCTCGCACGGTGTCACACGTGTGCTGTATGCCATATCGCAAAACAAGAGCCGGCTGAAAAGTCACAATATCTATACCTCGGTCGTGGCCAGTTCCGTCACTATAGGATTCGGCGGATCTGTCGGCGCCGAAGGTCCTATCGTATACACGGGTGCCGCCATCGGGTCAAGGGTCGGCAGTCTGTTCAGGATGTCACCGCGGGTATTGATGATTCTGGTCGGATGCGGAGCCGCCGCCGGCATAGCCGGTATATTCAAAGCCCCTATCGCCGGTATGCTTTTCACTCTTGAAGTGCTTATGCTCGATCTTACCACCGTATCGGTCATGCCTCTGCTTATAGCATCGATCACAAGCGCCACCGTAGCATACGTATTTACCGGCTACAATGTCGAATTCTTTTTCATGCAGAGCGAACCGTTTGTAACCGCACGCATACCCTTCGTAATAATGCTCGGCCTGTTCTGCGGATTCGTATCGCTGTATTTCACGAGAGCCATGAACGTGATGGAAAACCTTTTCTCGCGCATGAATCGGCCGTGGAAGCGCACAGCCATAGGAGGCTCCATCCTGGCCGTGCTGATATTCCTGTTTCCGCCGCTGTATGGCGAAGGGTATTCGGCCATAACCGATCTGCTCAGCGGCGATCCGTCGAAGATCGTCAACGGATCGATATTCTATTCCGACAGACAGGACGCCGGATTCATCACCATGTTTATCGGTGTGATCCTGCTCATGAAAGTGTTCGCCACCTCGGCCACCAACGGCGGCGGCGGTGTAGGAGGCACATTCGCGCCCTCACTCTATGTTGGATGCATGGCCGGATTCTTTTTCGCGTTCCTGCTCAACAATATAGGATTCGACCTCGATCTGTCGACCAAAAATTTCGCCCTTATGGGTATGGCAGGAGTAATGTCGGCCGTAATGCACGCGCCACTGATGGCAATCTTCCTTACGGCCGAACTTACAGGCGGATACGACCTTTTCCTTCCGCTACTCATCGTATCGACCATATCGTACGGCACGATCAAACTGTTTGAGCCTTACAGCATCTACACAATGCGTCTTGCCCAGCGCGGAGAACTGATCACACACCACAAAGACAAAGCGGTGCTGACACTTCTCAAGATCAGCAATGTGATCGAGACCGACTTCAAGTCAGTACGGCCCGATATGAACCTGAAACAGATGGTCGACGTGATTGCACAGTCAAACCGCAATCTGTTTCCGGTAGTTGCCGACGACGGAACCCTCATCGGAGTGGTGCTGCTCGACGATATACGCAACATCATGTTCCGTCCGGATCTATACAAGCGCATGTACGTAGACAAGTTCATGAGCGCGCCGCCTGCGAAAATCGAACTGGGCGACACCATGGAGAAAGTCATGAAAACGTTCGACGATACAGGTGCATGGAATCTGCCGGTAGTCGATCACGGCCGCTACATCGGTTTCGTTTCCAAGAGCAAGATTTTCAACTCCTACCGCAGAGTGCTGCGCCATTACTCCGAAGACTGATCGTTTATTCCGATTATTTCGGACGGCAATATGGCGGGAAATCCGAACTTTTCACTATTTTTGGGGTATTGTTAATCCTTAAAGCAGTTCTCCTATGACATTATCCGAATTAGATCTTGATACCATAGCGTCAAAAGGAATCACACCTGAACGCCTGCAACAGCAACTTGACCGGCTGGCGACAGGTTTCCCCTATCTCGAACTCTCAGGATCCGCCACCGTGGGTCACGGGATCATTGCCCTCAGTGCCGAAGAACAGTGTCAGGCCATAGACCGTTGGCAGCAGTACCTTGCCGATGGTGGCGAGGCTTGCAAATTCGTTCCCGCTTCCGGAGCGGCATCACGCATGTTCAAGTCCCTGTTTTCATTTCTTGACGGCGCTGACGACGTTCCAGCACCCGGTTCCGACGTAGCGGCAGTGATCGACAATATCACCCGGTTCGCGTTTTTCCCTGCTCTTGACGACATAACCCGTACTGTCTACAACAAGAGTGTGGAGCAGCTCGTCGAAGATCACCGGTTCAAAGATATAATCGCTGCGATAATTACCGAAAAAGGCCTCAACTACGGCAACCTTCCCAAAGGCATGCTGCAGTTCCACTCATATCCTGAAGACGGATGCAGCCGCACACCGGTCGAGGAACAGATCGCCGAAGGCACCGCCACAGCCGTACGTCCCGGCGGAACGTTGCATCTGCATTTCACCGTCTCGCCGGCACACCGCGCTCTGTTCGAAGCGAAGCTCGCCGAAGCGATCCCGGCAGCAGAAGCCCGCGCGGGTGTAAAGATAGAGGCAAGCCTGTCGGAGCAGAAATCATCGACCGACACAGTCGCCGCAAACCCCGACGGCACTCCGTTCCGGCAGGATGACGGAACACTGCTGTTCCGCCCGGGAGGTCATGGCGCATTGATCGAGAACCTCAACGATATAGAATCGGCCGTAGTCTTCATCAAGAATATCGATAACGTAGTGCCCGATCACCTGCGCGAATCGACAATACGCTACAAACAGGTACTCGGCGGCTATCTCATCCGTGTTCACGACCAGATCGCAGACTACATCGGGCGTCTTGACCGCGGCGAATACGACATGGAAACCGTTCGCGACATGATCGCATTCCTGCACAACGTGCTCAATGTCCGCGATCCAAAGATGAAACATCTCGAAGATGCGGATCTCGTACTATACATACGCCACAAACTCGACCGGCCGCTGCGTGTGTGCGGCATGGTACGCAACGAGGGTGAACCCGGCGGAGGTCCGTTCCTCGCTGTCGGAGCTGACGGTTCATCAGCCCCACAGATCCTCGAAAGCCATCAGATCGACCAGACCAACAAAGAGTATGCACGAATGCTCTCCGAAGCCACACACTTCAACCCTGTCGATCTCGTATGCTACCTGCGCAAGCCCGACGGAAGCCGCTACAATCTTCCCGACTACGTGGATCATGCCACCGGATTCATTTCGCACAAGTCTGCCCATGGACGGGAACTGCTCGCGCTCGAGCTCCCGGGCCTGTGGAACGGCGCCATGAGCGACTGGAATACGGTATTTGTCGAAGTTCCAGGATCCACATTCAATCCGGTCAAGACTGTCAATGATCTGCTTCGGCCTTCACATCAGCCGGCAGAATAAGATACGGTGAACCATCAGGGGGGATCCGATCGTTATAACACTGATATGGAAAAGCAAAGTACTATCAGACGGATATGGCGAGAGTGCTTCCCCGAAGATGCCGAGGAATGGACGGACATGTACTTCCGTCGCACATATTCCGACGAATCCGCGCTCACTCTCGAAGTCGCGGACGAAACCGTAAGCTCACTCCTGCTGCAACCGTATGCCATGACCTTTCATGGACATACGGTTGCAGCAGGCTATATAAGCGGAGCCGCCACACGGCGTAAAGCACGCGGACACGGCTACATGCACACCCTCCTGAACGAAGCATTGCGCCGGTCATACGGACGCGGCGACATGCTGTGTACTCTAATTCCAGCTCATGCATGGCTATCGGATTTCTATGCACGATTCGGATTCTCTACGGTATTTTACCGTAAAATCGAAAGATATACCGCCGTCCACGCGTTTCTGCTGTCTGACAGTTTTCATGCCGTAGAGACAACGGATCCCGGCGATCTTTACGCTGACTTTTGCCGTCTCAGTGACTTACGCGACTGCCATATCTGCCATACATTCGACCAGTTCGTGACCATAATGGAAGACAACTGTCTGTCAGACGGCATATTCCGTGCAGTCAGACACAGCGACGGAACAACCGCAGGTATGGCCTGGGGCGTTCCTGAATCCGACAGCGACACCATACGCATATCCGAATTGCTATACGACTCATTGGATGCACGCGAAGCTGTTCTGCATGAGATCCGGTGTGCGCTCCCCGACCGACCGATCACGGTATGGGCACAGCCTCCTGACGAAAGAACCGGCAATATGCTCGGACACGGTATGGCTCGGATTGTCAACGTAAACCAGGCTTTGTCGATAATATCAGCCACACACCATGACCTGAGCCTATCTGTACGGGTCACAGATCCGGTCATACCGCAGAACTGCGGCACATTCCATCTGCATGACGGCATGCTGGAGACCGGCAGTGACCATACACCCGATCTCGATCTGACGGTCGATGTACTGACCTCCTTATTGTTCAGTTCACACAGGATCGGAGATATCATGGGCATCCCTTCGGTACGTCCGGCGATGACACTTATGCTCGACTGAAAAAGCAGCATCAACGCTGTACTGCAATTTGTTACAAAGCATTTATTTGAGTTAAAGAGTATTGTGCGGTTTAAACCTTCAGCCGCACCTGTTGTCATACTATCAGAACAAAACGAAAAGACAACGATAATTTACTCAAATAGACTCTTAGCATTATGAAAAAGAAAATCATGACCGTAACACTCGCCGCAATCGCACTGTTCTCGACCGCAGCATTCGCTCAGGATGCCAAACCGCAGCGCAGCGGACAGAAGAACACTGCCGAATGCTGCAAGGCCAATGAAAACAAAGAGTGCATACAGATGCTTATGTTTGACGGCATACAGCTCACCGATTCACAGAAAGACCAGCTCAAAGCCATAGCTTCGCCGGCCAAGGCTCGACAGGAGCGCGACCGCAAGGCAAAACAGGAATGCAAGGCTGCCGCGAAACAGGATCGTCAGAACTATCTCAACAGCGTCAAATCCGTGCTCACACCCGAGCAATATACTCAGTTTCTTGAGAACTCATTTATAAACGCTCCGGCAAA
The DNA here is from genome assembly GCA_948467675.1 of uncultured Porphyromonadaceae bacterium. Lineage (GTDB taxonomy): Bacteria > Bacteroidota > Bacteroidia > Bacteroidales > Muribaculaceae > CAOKFI01. The sequence goes on along the minus strand of CAOKFI010000010.1, from coordinate 48,845 downwards.
AAGACATGACCGCAAAGGCCAATGCCGGAAAGGCGGCGACCGCCGTCCGGATGGTAAGCAGCGTCCGGCCTCCGACAACGCATCTCGCAAATAACCGCACTGAATATCGTATACGTCCACGGGACGGTTCCGATCATATCGGAGCCGTCCTTTTTTTGATATATTTGGTTACCATTCAGATCCTGTTCTTAATTATTCATAAATGCAGTCTGCTGCATGAACACGACGCCTGACACTTATGTTTAACAGGCGAAACTACTAAATAACAAATCATTTACTATTATGGAATCAATCATCAACACCCATATCCCGGAATTCAAGGTACAAGCCTATCACAACGGAGAATTCAAGACCGTGACCGATAAAGACGTACTCGGGAAATGGGCTGTATTTTTCTTCTATCCTGCCGACTTCACTTTCGTATGCCCTACCGAACTGGAAGACATGGCCGATAAATACGAAAAATTCAAGGAACTCGGCGTAGAAGTGTATTCGGTAAGCACCGATTCCCATTTCGTACACAAAGCCTGGCACGACGCCTCCGACAGCATCAAGAAGATCAAATATCCGATGCTGGCCGATCCGACAGGAGTATTGTCCCGCGCCTTCGGTGTAATGATCGAGGAAGACGGCATGGCCTACCGCGGCACATTCGTAAGCAATCCCGAAGGCTTGATAAAACTCGTCGAGATCCAGGACAACAGCATCGGGCGCAATGCCGAGGAACTGCTACGCCGTGTAGAGGCCGCACAGTTCGTAGCCACACATGACGGCGAAGTTTGCCCGGCAAAATGGAAGCAGGGGCAGGCCACTCTCAAACCGAATATCGACCTTGTCGGTAAAATCTGACCGACTCCATTGATTTAAATCTGATAACATATCCCGGCCAGGAGATCCTTAGCCGGGATTTTTAACAACAAAATATTATGCTGGACAAAGATATAACTGATCAGTTAAAAACAATATTCGGAAATTTGAAATCCGACATCGTTTTTCGTTTATACACGGCACCGGATTCACAGGCAGCAGCTGAAATGTCGTCTTTCATCGATGAAGTAGCCGCGACATCTCCTCATCTTTCGGTCGAAGTCTCACCCACAGAAACCGACGCTCCGGTTTTTGAGATCGTAAAAGAAAATATACCTACAGGCGTAAAGTTCTGCGGCATACCCAACGGACATGAATTCACGACCCTGCTTCTGGCCGTCCTGAATGCCGACGGACAGGGCAAGAACTTGCCAGACGCTACCCTTGCCGCTCGTATAAAATCGCTTAACGGACCGGTGGAGTTGCAGACATTCGTATCCCTGACATGTACCAACTGTCCCGATGTGGCTCAGGCCCTTGACATTATAGCGCTGCTCAATCCGCAGATCACAAACACGGTAATCGACGGCGCCGTAGTACCGGATCTGGTCAAAGAGCTCAACATCCAATCGGTACCTGCCGTATATGCCGACGGAAAATTGCTTAGTGTAGGCCGTTCGTCACTGGTCGATCTGCTCGAGAAACTCGAAAACATATACGGAACATCCCAGAATACGGACACAACCCCTGTCACTCGCGAATACGACGTCGTAGTGCTCGGCGGAGGCCCTGCCGGAGCGGCAGCGGCCATCTATTGCGCACGAAAAGGATTCAGGACAGCGGTGGTAGCCAAAACGATCGGAGGACAGGTACGCGAAACCATGGATATCGAAAATCTCATATCAGTTCCCGAAACGACAGGGCCCAGACTCGCATCGGATCTTAAAGAACATCTCAGCCGTTATCCCATAGACCTGTTCGAGAACAGGACAGCGGATTCCGCCGTAGTCTCCGGCTCCGCGAAAGTTATAGTATGTGCCAATGAGACATTCCGCTGCAAGGCACTGATCATCGCTACTGGAGCCGGATGGCGAAAGCTGTCGGTTCCCGGCGAAGCCGAACATCTCGGACACGGAGTCGCATTCTGCACGCATTGCGACGGACCGTTCTACGCCGGAAAACGCGTAGCCGTGGTAGGTGGCGGAAATTCTGGCATCGAAGCCGCCATCGATCTGGCCGCCATCTGTCCGCATGTCGATGTATTCGAGTACATGGACACGCTCAAAGCCGATGGTGTGCTCCAGACTAAAGCCGAATCGACAGACAATATCGATATCCATGTATCCACCCAGGTGCTGGAGATCGAAGGCGACGGTAAAAACGTAACCGGAATAAAAGTTAGAGACAGGATATCAGCACACGAGACTGTATATCCCGTTTCCGGTGTATTCGTCCAGATCGGACTCGTACCGAACAGCGCCTTGTTCAGGGATATGCTGGCACTTACCGGAACAGGAGAAATCATAGTCGACGACAGATGCCGGACATCGGTCAAAGGCATATATGCTGCCGGTGATGTAACCAATGTTCCATACAAACAGATCATCGTGGCTATGGGAGAAGGCGCCAAAGCAGCCCTTTCGGTATTCGAGGATTCCATGCGTGGTGAACTCGACTGAATCCAGGCCTTATACCTGCAGACAAAATGGGCGTACCGGTTTTCGGCACGCCCATCCTGTTTGTGATATAGTTTTTTATTACTTGAGAGTTCCGGCCTCAGCCTGACGTATCATATTCGCGTCGGCACTGATATAGATCTCAACACGGCGGTTCTGCGCACGTCCCTCGGCCGTCTCGTTCGATGCCACATAGTCTGTCATAGGCATACCCTCGGCCGATATACGGTTGCCGGCCACACCGTCACGGATCAGTGTCATCTTCACCGCATTGGCACGTTCGTTGGCTACGTTCTGGTTTACTTGATACGATCCGGTATTGTCGGTAAAACCATATATCTGCACATTAGTGTCCGGATTGCTGATCAGCGACTGTGCGAACTGGTCGAGTGCTGTCTGGGCCGATGGGCTTATGGTCGACTTGCCCGTCGGGAACAATATGCCGCCATTGAACGTCACCTTTATAGCCTGCAGGCCGTTCTGGTCCGTTGTCTGCTGCACTTCAGCGCCCTGGATCTTTTCAAGCTCTTTCTGCTGTTTGTCCATCTTGTTGCCTATAAGCGCTCCGGCTCCGGCTCCGACTGCCGCGCCGATAGCGCTGCCGATTCCGGCTCCTTTGCCGCCGCCTATTATAGCGCCAAGACCGGCTCCGAGAGCAGCACCGCCGCCACCACCGATCAAAGCTCCTTTTCCTGTCTGGGTCATCGACGAACAGCTTGCCGATGCAATAAGAGCGAGGGCCATACAGAAAGCGCCCATTGTCTTCATCATTTTCATAATCTCTGTTATTTTTAATTACATTAATAAATAGCCGAATAGTATTTTATCAACGCATTATGACGTCTATCGTTACCTCGACTCCATAATCATACTACAATTTTATAGCTTGTTAGGTTTCGCCGACAACGAAAAAATCAGTAAGTTTGTGCTCACAAATTTAAGTTAAATCATCGGCTTAAAAAAATTATGTTAACGACACAGCGCCCGCATCCACATAGCGACAGACCTTCGGCAATATGGTTCCATCTTGGTGCATTGCTGACGGTGACGGCATGGGGCATATCGTTCGTTTCAACGAAAATACTGCTCGACAACGGATTGCGTCCTGCCGAAATTTATGTATATCGCTTTGTCCTCGCATATCTGATTGTCTTCTGCGCATGCCACAAAAAGATCTGGTCCAATTCATGGCGCGACGAACTCCTGTTTATGACTTGCGGATTATGTGCCGGATCGATCTATTTCATTGCGGAAAACACCGCGCTGGAATACACTCTGGTATCTAACGTTTCGCTCATCACATCCGTATCACCGCTACTGACAGCCATAATGGTCGGAGCCATATACAAGAGCGAAAGACCGTCGAAAGGCACGCTTATCGGATCACTCGTAGCTTTCATCGGTGTGGCATGCGTGATATTCAACAGCAGTTTCGTCATCAAGATGAACCCGCTCGGCGACATGCTCTCGCTGCTCGCCGCATTCAGCTGGGCCATATATTCACTCGTTCTGCGACGGTTGAACGCACTCTACACTGTGATGTTCATAACCCGCAAGACATTTTTCTACGGGGTAGTTACCGCCATTCCGTTCATGCTGCTGGAGCCTACCGATACCACTCCATCCGTCCTGCTGCGCACCGAAGTCTGGTCAAACCTGCTTTTCCTCGGAGTCTTCGCAAGCATGCTGGCATATCTCATCTGGGCTCAGGCAATAAAACATCTCGGAGCCATCAAAGCGTCCAACTATCTGTATGTCCAGCCTATAATAACATTGGTTGCCTCCGTACTGCTAATCGGCGAACACATAACAGTAGTCGGATATATCGGGTGTACGCTTATCCTTCTGGGAGTATGGCTGGGCGACAAACTCACACAGATATCATCGAACCGCCGGTAATCTCATATAATCATACATAAAAATAGCCCGATGCCGTTGTGACATCGGGCTATTCCGTTAATATCCGACAATACTACGGTTTAGTTTTCATCAAGATTGAAATTGTAATCCATGTCTGACCAGGTATGGTCAGATGCTCCGGGACGCTCGGCTTTCCTTGTATAATTCTCTGCACTGGCATACATCCCCAAGAAAATAACCATTGCCAATGCAAGCAACATACCCGACTGTTTTTTCATGATAATATCGTGTTAGTTGTTATAGACTCCGGAGACCCCCCTCGCCGGAATGAACAAAATAAAAAGCGTAGGAATCTGTACTTGTCGCCGTCCTACTTTCTGAGGCTTCTCGCATTGCCTTGGTCGTCGGACGGCAACGCAGAAGCCCACGCTTGTATATGTAATCAATGTCCGGATGTATTTCTCCCGAAATATCACGCCGGATGATGATATTACATATCCACGGGCATCTACCGCTGCCTTGTCCTTGACGACCAGTTGAAACTTTGCGAGAATTTCAGAAAGTCAAGAAACAAGCGCTTTGTAAACGCTTTCTTTATATGTCAACTACATTCCACTCCGCACCACCCAAGGCCTGGGCTTCTGCATGGCGGCCTGCAGGCACAAAGATATGAATTTAATTCATATCGCTGTCGTACCTCCAATAAATTTTACAGCAAATTTTGCTGCAGATCAGCGAAAAATTAATGCATACCCGATACATCGGATTTTTTCGCTAACTTTGCACCTTGAAAAAATGAAATCATAAATTAAAAATCACAATATCAATGCTTACTGCAAAGGAAATCAGAGAGTCGTTCAAAGACTTTTTCCGATCAAAAGAACATCAGATCGTGCCGTCGGCACCAATGGTAATCAAAGATGATCCAACTCTGATGTTCACAAACGCGGGTATGAACCAGTTCAAGGATATTATACTTGGAAATGCCGCAGCGAAGTACCGCCGTGTCGCCGACTCTCAGAAATGTCTGCGCGTAAGCGGAAAGCACAACGACCTGGAAGAAGTAGGCATGGACACATACCACCATACCATGTTCGAGATGCTTGGCAACTGGTCGTTTGGCGACTATTTCAAGCAGGAAGCTATCGACTGGGCATGGGAATATCTCGTCGACGTGTTGCATCTCGACCCAAAACGCCTGTATGCTACCGTTTTCGAAGGTTCGCCTGAAGAAGGACTCAGCCGCGACGACGAAGCTGCGGCCATTTGGGAAAAGCACCTCCCTGCCGATCATATAATCAACGGCAACAAGCACGACAACTTCTGGGAAATGGGCGATACAGGCCCATGCGGTCCATGCTCTGAAATCCATATCGACCTCCGCTCCGACGAAGAACGCGCCGCCATACCCGGCCGCGACCTCGTGAACCACGACCACCCTCAGGTAATCGAGATCTGGAACCTCGTCTTCATGCAGTACAACCGCAAGGCCGACGGTTCTCTCGAACCGCTGCCCGCCAAAGTCATCGACACCGGCATGGGATTCGAACGTCTGTGTATGGCGCTCCAGGGCAAGACATCCAACTACGATACCGACGTATTCACACCGCTTATCGGCACAATAGCATCCCTGTCCGGACTCAGATACGGCGAAAATTCAAAAGTCGACATCGCCATGCGTGTCGTTGCCGACCATATCCGCACCATTGCTTTCTCGATCGCCGACTCTCAGCTCCCGAGCAATGCCAAAGCCGGATACGTGATACGCCGCATACTGCGCCGTGCCGTACGCTACGCATATACATTCCTCGGTCAGAAACAGGCATTCATGTACCGCCTGGTCGACACTCTCATCGAAAGCATGGGTGACGCATATCCCGAACTCCCAAAGCAGCGCGAACTGATCATGAAAGTGATCAAGGAAGAGGAAGATTCGTTCCTCCGCACACTCGAAAACGGTATACGTCTGCTCGACAGCGCCATCGCCGAAGCAAAGGCTAAAGGACTGGACGAGATCTCCGGACGTGAGACATTCGTACTGTACGATACCTACGGATTCCCTCTCGACCTTACCGAACTTATTCTCAAAGAAAACGGCATGACGCTCGATCACGCCGGATTCGACACCGAGATGGCGGCCCAGAAAGCACGCGCCCGCAACGCTGCGGCAGTAGAAACCGGCGACTGGGTTATCGTACGCGAAGGCGAACAGACATTCGTAGGCTACGACACCTCTAAGACTCCCGCTCAGATCCTGCGCTACCGTAAAGTAAAGCAGAAAAACAACGAATTCTATCAGATAGTACTGAGCGCGACGCCATTCTACGCCGAAATGGGCGGACAGGTCGGCGACCGTGGCACCCTCACTGCTGGCGACGAGACCATAGAGATATACGACACCAAACGTGAAAACGGCATGGGTGTGCATCTGTCCAAAAAACTTCCTAACGATATCGAAGCCACTTTCGAGGCTGTAATCGACGAAAAGGCTCGCATGGCCACATCGTGCAACCACACAGCCACACACCTGCTACATGAAGCCCTGCGCGAAGTCCTGGGCTCACATGTCGAACAGAAAGGATCGTTCGTATCTCCTGAAGTGCTGAGGTTCGACTTCTCGCACTTCCAGAAAATGACACCCGACGAGATCCGGGAAGTGGAACACCGGGCCAACGCCAAAGTCCGTGAAGCGATAGCACGCGACGAACACCGCAACGTGCCAATAGCCAAAGCGATCGACATGGGAGCCATGGCGCTGTTCGGCGAAAAATACGGCGAGGAAGTCCGGGTGATACGCTATGGCAGCTCAATCGAGCTTTGCGGTGGTACACATGTGCCCAACACCGGCAACATCGGCATGATAAAGATATTGTCGGAGAGCAGTATAGCTGCCGGCATACGCCGAATCGAAGCCATCACAGGTGCCAATGTCGAAAACGCCATCAACGAAATGACCGACACCCTCAAAGAGATCGGAGCCATGTTCAACAACGCTCCGAACCTTATACAGGCACTCCACAAGTCACTCGAAGAGAACGCAGAACTGCGCAAACAGGCAGAGGAATACTTCCAGGAACGCGTCAACAACATCACTCGGCAGCTGCTTGACAAAGCCGAAAACATCGACGGCATAAAAGTCGTGGCATTGCGCGGCCTTCGTTTGCCGGACATAGTCAAGAACGTGGCATTTGCCGTTCGTGCGGCATCGCCGGAACATACCGTCTTCATCGGAGCGACAGTCGACACAGCCAACAAACCGCTTATCACAGTGATGGTGACCGACGATCTTGTCAAGGACGGATACAGCGCCGTGACCATGGCTCGTGAAGCAGCCAAATGCATACAGGGCGGCGGTGGAGGCCAGCCCGGATTCGCACAGGCAGGCGGTAAAAACGCCGACGGCATATCCAAGGCCGCTGATACTCTCCGCGACCTGATCAAACACTGATAACATCTGACCCGCATATACAAGAGGCGCATCATTGAATCAATGATGCGCCTCTTGTATATGCTTATGGCTGTTGCTCTGCAACTGAATACAGTTTATATTTGCAGCCAAAACCTGATTACATATGAACAGACTTCTCCATACCGCAGCAATAGGCACTCTTTTCGCTCTCTGTGCCTACGCATCCGACAGCAGCGACCGCGAAATCGAACAGACGGCATGCAGATTCTACGAAACGGTAGTATTATTCGGTTCCGAACCTAACTCTGCCGCAATAGCGGGATTCTGCACAAAAGGGTTTATGAAACAACTGGCCGACGCCAACGATATGGACTGCGGCGGATATGCCGTATGGCTTCTGCGCACCGGATATCAGGACGGCGATGACACCCCCGACAAAGTGACCGACGTCACTGCCGGCAACGACAACACCGTTCTGGTGAAGTATCGCGACATGGGACACCACGGCGCGACTATCCTGCGGTTTGCCAAGACTCCCGACGGATGGAAAATCGACGGTGCCTTCCGGCCTGAAGGTTCATCGGTATTCGATCTATAGACCCGGACGTTCAGAGCACATGAAGATCGTGGATCGCAGCCAACGGATCAGGAGCTGAAAACACATAATTGCCGGCCACCAATATATCCGCGCCGGCATCTGCCAGCTGACGGCCGGTCTCGAGATTCACTCCGCCATCGACCTGAATCAGAGCCGAAGAACCGCTGCGTGCTATAAGATCGCGCAACTGACGCACTTTCTTCAACGCGACAGGCAGAAACGACTGCCCGCCGAAACCCGGATTGACCGACATCAGAAGCACCATATCGACATCGGCGACAATATCCTCGAGCATAGCCACCGGCGTTGATGGGTTCAAGGTCACGGCAGCTTTCATTCCGGCCGCCTTGATAGCCTGTACTGTCCGGTTGAGATGGGTGCATGCCTCGTAGTGGACATTCATCATTTCCACACCGCAATCGCGCACGGCTCCGACATAGTTCTGTGGATTCACGATCATAAGATGGGCATCGAGCGGCTTCTGGGAATATTTGCGCACGGCCTTGATCACCGGAAAACCGAACGAGATATTCGGAACAAACACCCCGTCCATTATATCGAGGTGCAACATCGACGCTTCGCTTCTGTTGAGAAGTTCCACATCAGTACGGAGATCGGCGAAATTCGCCGACAGCAGTGAAGGTGCTACTTGTATCATATCAAAGGATCTACCGGAGGAATATTCTGTTGGTTACGTGGTTTGAAAAGATTCCAGACTATGAACAGCACACACAGGCAGCCTATGCCGAGGCCTATGTATGTCAGATATTCGTTATATTCCTCGATCTTCGTATAAAGCTGCTCCATGGTCACGAACGTCGAAAGGAAATAGCCGAGAAACGTCAGAACCATATTCCAGAGCAAAGCGCCGAGAGTGGTAAACACCACGAACTTGCCGAGCCCCATACGCGCAAGACCGGCTGGAATCGATATCAGCTGTCTTACTGCTGGAATCAGACGCCCTACGAATGTGGAGATAGCGCCATGGTCGTCGAAATAAGCCTCCGCACGCTGCACTTTAGCTTCATTGAGCAGACACACATGTCCGAAACGGCTGCGGGCGAAAGCATAGACGATCGGACGGCCTATCCACATGGCCAGATAATAGTTGATCATCGATCCGCACAGAGCGCCGGCAGTCGCTACCAGACATACGGCATATATATTGAGACCCGAATCAGGCTGCATCGCAATATAGGCCGCCGGAGGAACAACCACTTCCGACGGAAACGGGATAAACGAGGACTCTATGGTCATGAATATGAACACGAACCAATAATTGGCATGCTCCACGAAATACTGAAAAAAGTAACTGGCGCTGAGATAGTCGAATACGGATAGTGCTATCATTGTCAGATTCTGATATTAATTGATGTTACAAAGTTATTGTTTTTATTCCCCTTATACAAACATCAATGCAATATACCGAGTTCATTGAACATATTGCGGTAGTATTCAGCTTTCTTCTCCACAGCAAGCGGATATGCACGAGAGGTCGACGGCATACGGTACAGTCTCAACTCACGGCCGTCGCCGGTTGTCCACGGCTCAAACCCGCCGGTAGGCGGAATCTGAGTGCCTGTCAGTCGGGCGATTACCGATGCTGCCTTCTCGCCGGTCGTGACGATAGCCTTCAGATCCGGAATTGACGCCACTGTGGCATCAAGATCTATCGAACGTACTATTTCCAGAAATTTATCCGATGCGTTGCCGCGCAACCGTCTTACCTCTACAGCCGTATCTCCCATGGCTATATGCCGGTCAACGAGCATCCGCTTGATCGCGTCAAGGCGGAAACTGCGGCTCTCCGCATCATAAAACGCAGCCGTACTCCCCTCGAAGATAAGCCCCATCACCTTCCAGAAATCATTGGTCCGGTTAGGATAGAAGAAATCCATGCCCCAGCGGTTGCCCGGTGGAGGAAAAGTACCGAGAAAGATCAGCTCGGCACCGGCAGGGACAAACGGAGGCCACGGGTGTTTCTCTACCTGAACATACTGTCTCGCCTCACTCATGTCAGCCGCGTACAGCTTCGGCCATTCTGTCGGCCAGATCCTCACACTGTTTCAGCACCTCCGCCGCAGGCGCATGCTTGAACGCCACCGGATCGGACACCAGCTCCAGACCCGCGGCCTCGCTATGCGCCCTGATCGCTTTAGACGCCTGCTCAGCCCATGCACACGATCCGACTATTCCGATAAAACGGTTCTTGATCTCACGCGTACGGATAGCGTTCATCACCGACTCTATCGGGGGAAACAATGTCGCCGAATATGTAGGCGATGCCACAATCACACCACGATAACGGAATATGTCGGTCAGAATATAGCTCAGATGCGAATGCGAGGCATCGTGCACAGCGATCTTACGGATACCGTTGGCGGCCAGACGCGAAGCTATCGCCTCAGCGGCAGCGGCCGTATTGCCGTACATCGAACCGTAGACTATCGTCACTCCCTCTTCCGACTCATAACGGCTCAGACGGTCATACACGGAGATCACCTTGTCTATCTCCGATTTCCATACCGGACCATGGGTAGGACATATCATCGACACCGGCACTCCGTCCAGCTTCTTCAAAGCCTTCTGTACCGGACTTCCATACTTGCCTACTATATTGGCATAGTAACGCTCCATCTCAGGATAATACGATGCCGTGTCCATAGCCTCATCGACTACAGCCCCGCGCAAGGCACCGAAGCAACCGAAGGCATCGCCTGAAAACAGCACCTCATCCTCTACGAGATACGTCATCATCGTCTCCGGCCAGTGTACCATAGGTGTCAGTACGAACTTCAGCCGGCAGCCGCCAAGATCCAGGATATCACCATCGCGCACGGTCATCGTATTGTCCGTAATTCCGTAAAAACCCTTTACCATCCCTATCGTCTGGGCATTGCCCACTATCGTGATGTCCGGAAACTCCTTGCGGAGTATGCTGATCGCACCCGAATGATCCGGCTCCATGTGGTTTATAACCAGATAATCCGGCACACGGCCGTTTCCGGCTGATCTGATATGGGCGATAAACTCCAGTGCATGGCCGACTTCCACACCGTCTATGACTGCCGATTTGTCGGCACCGCTCACAAGATACGAATTATAGCTCACTCCATGGGGTATCGGCCACAACGACTCGAAAAGCGCCGTAGTACGGTCATTGACACCAAGGTATAATGTGGATCTGGATATCTGATTTATATTCATCTGGATTATTATTATAGCGACGGGACGCCTTTCATAGGAAAGTGTCCCGTCTTGATACGATAAAATTGATCGGAATGTTTATTCCTTTACACGCTCCACGTACGAACCGTCGCGGGTGTCGATACGCACCCTGTCGCCGATATTGCAGAACAGAGGCACACGGACCTCGGCGCCGGTCTCCAAAGTGGCAGGCTTCAATGTGTTGGTAGCGGTATCGCCCTTTATACCGGGTTCGGTATAGGTGATCTCGAGAACCACACTCGTAGGCATCTCGCATGTAAGGATAGTCTCCGAAGCGGCATGCACCATAGCCTCGCAGATATCGCCCTCCTTGAGGAACTGCACACCGTCGATGCTCTCGCCGGGAAGCGCTACCTGTTCGAATGTCTCTGTGTGCATGAAATTATAGCCCATGTCGTCCTTGTAAAGGAACTGATAGGGACGGCGCTCTATACGCACCTCCTCGACCTTGACACCGGAGTTCCAGGTCTTGTCGATCACACGACCGGTCTTGACGTTCTTCAGCTTCGTACGTACGAAAGCCGGACCCTTGCCGGGCTTCACATGAAGGAATTCTACGATAAAGAAGTAGGTGCCGTCGATATCGAGACACATGCCGTTTTTAAAATCTGCAGTTGTTGCCATATATGTCGGTTAAATTTATTTTCGCACTGCAAAGATAGAAAAACCAACCAAATCAGCCAACTTTTTTGTATCGGCTCAGTTCATATCCTTGACGATAGGAAAACCGAACAGGCCCCGCTGCAGGGTGAAAGGATATGTATTGCCCGGTTTGTAATGGCGATACGCGCCCCGCTGCACCTGGATGGTCTTGCGGAATCCCGACTGGAAACGCACATCTATATGATATGTGTAACGCACCCCGATCTTCCTGTAGGAATGTCGGCGTATGCGCTGGTATTTGTCATGCTCTTTCTTTGACTTCGATTCTATTGTCACATCTTCGGTATGGGTCGACGACGGATCGGCAAGATAGAAATTCGCCGACAGCAGTCCCGTATACACTACCGACCCTACTATGACAATATGGCATATCAGATTGTACCACCGGTTGTCGGAGCCGACAAGCCGGCGCCATAGCTTTACACTCAGCGGAACCGTAAGCAACGCAGCGCCCATGGCTACCGCCACAGGCGTCATGACCGGAACCACCGTGCGGTCATAGACCACCCATCCGAACACACATATCACAACACATACAAGAGCCACGGCAACCAGCGCCGCATATCTCCATTTATCACTCATAGCTTCGGCTTTAATCTACATTTCGCAATACAAATTTAACTATTTTCAATATCCCTTGTTATCTATGTAGGATAATTTTTGTAATTTAGCCACGTCGCCGGAGTCGCACTCAGACCCGCGGCAGATGTCTAACAAATTAAACATAATGACTATGGCAAATAAACGCAGTTTAAAAAAACAGATTCGCTATATATGCGGCGACCTCGCCGGAGAGTGCATTTTCGCCCGTGAGATCATACCTGGAATCGATCATGACAAAGCCAACGGAATCATAATCGATATAGCAGCACTCCAGTCCGAAGCCCTCGCCAAAACTACATTTGCATTCGACAAGTCAGTACGTGACTTCGAATCACGCCACGCATACCGCACGGCACGCCATTCGTATTTCAAAAACGCGTACAAGACGCTCTTAAATGAATTCAACGCCGGAATCGACGCAATACTCAAGGAGATGAACGGCCTCCTTGACAAAGAACAGCGCGAAGCCAACAAACAAAACGTAGCTAAATAATCACGGCTCCCCCATACCGATGAGGATACTGAGCCGGTCGATTCTGAAACTGTTCGGTTGGAAAGTCGAAATCTCGACTCCCGACTACCCAAAATGTATAATCTGTGTTGCGCCCCACACCAGCAACTGGGATTTTATTCTCGGAAAACTGGCATACGCCGCCGTGGGGCGCCACGCCGGTTTTCTAATGAAAGAAAGCTGGTTTTTCTGGCCGTTAGGCCCGATATTCCGGGCTATCGGCGGCGTACCCGTCCCACGTCGTCGCGGATCCGCTCTTACTGCCGAACTCATAGACCGGTTCCGCAACACTGCACGCATGGCCATAGCCATCACACCCGAAGGCACACGAAGCCGCGTGAGCCAATGGCGTTCCGGATTCCTGCACATAGCCCTCGAAGCCGACGTCCCCATAGTGCTCGGAGCCATCGACTACGGCAGCCGCCGCATCGTCATCGACACCGAATTCGCACCTACCGGCGACATCGACGCAGACATGGCGGCAATCAAACGCTACTACCGGCAGTTCACAGCCCTCTACCCCGACAAATTCTGCACCGACTGATCTCCCAATCCCCGTGTGTGACTGAATTCGTCCGTGATTTCCGCACGTATTGGCAAAGACCGATAATCAGTAATAACACAGGCTTACCGGTATCCGGCATTCACAATATGTCCGTATAGAGCGAGAGTCCGAGAAAAAGCATAGCGAAAAACAGCAATAAAATGACTGTTCCCCATTCGATGATAAATGGGGGCCGGTTAGATATCAACCGGTTAAGTTTTTCTGACCGGAGGACATTACGAGAATCGTTCTCAACCATACTTAATTGCCTAATTCAAGTTGATTCTTTATAAGATTATAGTATGCACCCTTGAGCGCTATCAGGTCGTCGTGTGTGCCATGTTCGGCCACCATGCCATTGTCCAGAACTATGATCTGATCGGCATTACGGACTGTCGATAGCCTGTGGGCGACTACAATAACGGTCTTTCCCTGATAAAAACGACTCAGGTTGTCGACTATCATACGTTCATTGCGTGCATCGAGCGCATTTGTGGCTTCATCGAGGAATATGAAATCTGGATCCTTGTAGACGGCTCGAGCTATCAGTATGCGCTGTTTCTGCCCTTGGCTCAGCCCGGCACCTTCCTGTCCGATTTTTGTGTCATATCCCAACGGTAGCTGCTGTATGTGATCGTAGATACATGCTATACGGGCTGCATTGTGGAGCCTGTCCCAATCGATCGGATTGTCATCGACCGCAATATTTCGGGCTATGGACTCGGAAAATATGAATCCGTCTTGCATCACCACACCGCACTGCCGACGCCACCAGTCCGGATTGTAGTCCTGCAGATTGGTCTCTGCGACTTCAATTGATCCGGACATCAGGTTATAGTATCCCAACATGAGTTTGATAAGTGTAGTCTTGCCGCATCCGGATGCTCCGACTATCGCTGTCACTTTTCCTGCAGGAATATCTATCGATACGTTTTTCAATGTGTATTTCGGCGATTCGGCCTCATATTTGAAACAGACATCGCGCAATACTATACTTTTTGGGGAACCATAGCCAGTGATATTGTTGCGACCTGTTTCTTCGTCGGTACCGTTGTGTATTTCGTTGATACGCTCCAGCGATAGTTTCATGTCCTGAAACGAGTATACAAAGATCATAAGCTGCTCGATCGGAGAACTTAACTGACCGACAATATACTGAATGGCCATCATGGCGCCGAGTGTGATATCCCCTTCGATTACCGCTGTTGCCGAGAATACGGTTATGAGGATATTCTTGACTTCGTTGATGAATATGGATCCGGCTTCCTGAGTCTGTTGCAGTTTCAGTGACTTCATCTGTACTGCAAACAGATCGGCCTGAGTGTCTTCCCAGTCCCACCGTCGCCTCTTTTTGCATCCCTGCAGTTTAATTTCCTGCATTGCTGTAAGAAACTGGTATGTCTTGCTTTGGTTGATGGATTCCTGCTCGAATGATTCGTAATCCAAGACCTTGCGCTGCATGAGAAACCGGAGGACCCAAAGCGCATAAAAAACGCTTCCGGCTATAAATATCAGGAATATAACCTTACTGTATATAAACAAGACTATACCGAATACGATAAGACTGAAAAATGAGAATACAGATCCGAGAATCTGATTTGTCAGAAAAGCCTGTACACGCCTGTGATCTCCTACTCTCTGCATCAGGTCGCCTATCAGTTTGGCTTCAAAAAACGACATCGGCAGTTTCAGCAGCTTTATGAAAAAGTCGCTTACCATCGATACGTTTATTCTCATGGATATATGCAGCAGCAGCCACCGCCGTATAAAATCAGTCACGGTACGCCCGGCCACTATAAGCAGTTCACCGAGAAGTATAAGCCAAATAAAACTGATATCACTGTTCTTGATACCGACATCAACTATAGATTGAGTAAGGAATGGCAGTGCCAACTGTAGCAGACATCCGAGAAGAAGTCCCAGCGAAATCTGAATGAGATACTTTCGATAACCTTTAATATAGTCAAATATGATTTTCAGTGATGTACGGTCAATATCACTGTCCTCTTTCACTTTGCCGAAATCCGCACCCGGTTCAAGCAAAAGGGCAATTCCTTTGCCACGGTCGCCGCTCCAGTAGCGTAAAAACTCGTCTGTAGGCAATTTAAACCGCCCTTTGCCCGGATCGCATATATAAAACCGATCTTTCTTGCGATCGATCCGGTACAAAACTACATAATGGTTCTGATTCCAATGCAGGATTATTGGCAGTTGGCATTCCGTCAGCTTGTCATGCGGCAACGAAACACACATGGTGTCGAATCCTATGGCTTCAGCAGCTTTCGACAGACTCAGCAATGATACTCCGGCTTCGGTATGGCTACAGAATTTATCGATAAATCCCGGCGAATACTTAGTACCGTAATATCGGCAGACCGATACCAGACATGCTATGCCGCACATCATGCTATCGGTCTGTTTAGTGAACGGGAATCGCATATAGTTCTTTTATTGTTTAGCCTTTTGTTCGCTGTTCAGGCCGGTTTCGGAACTGGAGTTGTTAAGTATCTTTTGCGCATGATTTCGCGCACGACCGATTGAGAACGAATATGTAGCGGTAAGTTGACACAGATAGCGTGATTGCTTCCGGTCGGTGCGATCGAGATAGCTGAATTCACCGACATTCGATTTACGGTATTCATTCACGCCGGAGTAATGATATTCGGCGCCAAACGACCAACTGCGATATTTGTACTGTACGATGGCGGCGTATTGGGCGCTTCCTCGCGATACGAAATCTCCATAATAGTCACGAGTTGGCGAATTGGCCGCCAATGTTGCCTCCCAGTTGTCAAATGAAAATGTGATATTGCCGCCGTATCGGATATAATTATGCTGTAATGCCTGATTTGGAGTCTTGGTACGATATGTGTAAAGCTCTGCGTAAGGACTGATCTCAAGCCATTGGAACGGATGCCATGCCCCGGATAAATAGACCTGGTTTTTAATATAATATGGAAGGTTCTGCAATTGTCGTATGATATATCCGTCGTCAGGTACTATAACCGGATTAATGAGCTTGGATACGTATTGTGGTACAATTTTTAATCCGATATAATCGCGGCCATTAGGATGAAAGTAGTTTAGATATAAAATAGCATACGAGTGGTGATAAGGGCATAGGTCTGGATTGCCGGTTGAGATCATCCATTGATCGAGATATGTATAGCTTTCGGTTATCTGATTTAATTGTGGCGCTATGTTCATATAAGCCAACGATAAATTCGCTGACACACCTTTGAGTTTGCCGCTCGGACGCCATCCTGCCGAAATCTGGGCAAATGGATTCACTTCGATATTTGACATAGTGATTCCATTTGAGATCTCATCCATGTCAAGAGCTAATATAGGATAAAAATAGAACGCGTTTTTTGACCAGTAGAAACCTGCACTTGCCATACCGCTATGTGACGACGGCCGGTATCGGTTGTCTTGTGCCTTTTGTGATAGACTATTGTATTTATATTGAGCGCTGGCCTGAAAACGACCTCCAAGCATTGGCTTGGCAAACAAAGCATCGGCGATCAATGAATATGTGCTGTTTCGCACATTGGTACCTACATTGTAGTCCATATAGTCGTACGGAGATGCAAACGACAGAGATCGGTATGAATCGGAGCGCGACGAGCCGAAGGTATTGACTATATTAATAGCAAATATCTTACCAGTGTCAGTATTATAGTTATAGTATAGATCCACTGCTCCGGTATTGGCTCTGCTTCTGGTATTGCGTGCACTTAATCCTGAATATATACCGGTGTGGTCCATAATGGTTCCTATACCGTGTGTGGGCTCTGATCCCTGGTCGGTGATGTAGTATACGCGTGCATTGAACAGATGGTTGCCCTGATACCTCTGGTATGACGCATTCCATTTGTAATATTCGCCTTTGTAATTCTGCGTATCCTCATATCGTGTCTTCAATGTTGGCGAATAATCGAACTGTCTTATGCTCTCGTTATGTTTGGTGTTGCGATAACTCAGATAATATCCAACCCTAAACTGATTGAGCGAATCGGTATAGCTGAGATCGGCCTGATTATCGCCAAATGCTGTATTTACGGCGTTTTGAGCATTGAAATATCCTGAGTATAAGCGATCATGCTTACGTTTTATTATGACGTTGACAATTGGGCCTGTCGTGTATATCCTATACTGAGGAGGTGCCTCCTGATAGTATTCCACATTTTTTATATCGGAGCTTCTGTAAGAGCGTAATTCTATAGCAGTAGATGGAACACCATTGATCAATATGAATACCGATGACCTATCCCAGGATGTGAGCGCAGTCGCATTAAGCGAAGTTTGAAAGCGGTTTAATGAAGATATCGCATCAAGCGCATTTGTACCGAATTTCCGGTTGGCATTTGAAAGAAACAATACCACATGGTCATCCTTGTATATTTCGCGCGATTCGGTAAAAACGACCTCATTGAGTTCATGCGACTTGACGGTGTCTGTCGGTTCAACTTCTGCATATAAATGCATAGTTGTTCCGACAATAAAAACTGCCGCAATAACATATTTAATTGATTGTTTAAGCGTCATACTCGTGTACTAGAAAGTTCAATATATTAGTTTCAATATTTCCATCTTCAGAATCATATTTACATTGTGTGTTGCCATTCATATAATTACGTGGACATTGACCCATGCAAAGAGGTAAATTTTTGCACTCAAGACAGCGTTCATTTTCAAATGTTGCTTCCTGACATCGTAGATCATAATTATCCCGCCATTGAATAGTGCCATCAAACATTAACTGTCCTTTTGGCGTAGTTTCGTAAAGGTCATTGCATGCCGTACATTTTACAACATTACCATTAAAATTGATCGCATTATAGTATTTCCGGTTTACATAACAGGATGTAAATGTTGGAGATACATCACCGCGTGAAACTTGGAATCCATTAGCCGCAAAATTGTCAAGTATTTCAGTAAGAATAGAGGAAAAGTCTTTATCTACTTTCTCCTGCCAGACTTTTCGTGGCATTATGACTATCCGATTTCTATTTTGTGGCTGGATAAATTGACAGACCTCATCTACAACAGCAGATGAAAGCGTTGTATGTGTGTAGTTAATTCGTAAGTGTATGGATATATTATCATTATCTGACAGAATATTGTTGATGTTTGTCAAAACATGATCAAATGCAGAATCACAACCACGCATAAATTTTACATTGTCATGGAATTTTCGATTTCCGTCAAGCGTAATTTGAAAATGCTTAAACTTCAGATCTTGTAACATTGATGAAACAGACTGATTCAAAAAATATCCATTAGTAGTAGAGTTATTAGTAAATGGAATGTTGCATGCCTCACATTTTTGGATTGCATATCTGCTGATCGGAACTATAATCTTGTCAAAAAACATAAACGGTTCGCCTCCAAACCATTCTAAGTGTAATGACGAAATGTGCTCATTATCGATCATGTGGTCGATATGTCTTAGAATAGATTCTAATGTCACATCAGCCATAATGGACGGTATATGATCCTGAATACAATACCAGCATGAGAAGTTACAGTTAAGAGTTGGTAAAATTATCAAAAAATAATCTTTAGCATTAACTGCTGCACGATGTTTAGTCCGAATAGACTCCAACTCGTCAGTATCATCGGGAACAACAAAGCCGAAATCCACCAATTGCTTAAATGCGTTAGGCGATAACTCTTGAATTTGTTCAACGTTGTCAAGTAGATGCTTTATTTTGTGACTTAATGAGGATGATAATCTGAAATATGCTCCAGTTAGGGCATTAAACCAATATCCATAGTCACCATAATGGCTAATAAAGTTATATCGACTTTGTTTCATTTTAATCAATATAAAAATTGTTACAATTTGCGGTGCCGAGATAATAAATATCCCGACACCGTTGGAGCTGTATCAGCACTGGCCATTTAATGTTATACTCGGACAGTCTTGCGGCGTGAGTGGTTTTTCAACCTTTTCTCCACAGCCAATTACATTATTAGAACATCCGGTTTGTGCCACGTCTCCCCCGCCACATCCTCGTGCATTATTACTGCAGCCAGTTTGCGGCTGTGAGGAACCAACAGATCCTCCACGAATTTCTAATGCCTCCAATTCCTGGAGCTCATTTTCGGCAAATTGGGTTTTGTCCATGATACTGAAATTAGTAGATTAATAAATGTTTATTTATAACGATTATCGTTACTTCTTAGGGAATAATATTATAGACAAGATCCATACAGATGGATTACCTGACGGACATAAGGCAGAAACTGACGTTTGCCGCACCAATCGTTCTTGCATTTGGGTCTAGTAGATTTTGTTTTATTCACAGGATACTTATTATATATTGTGTATGAACTTGTATTGCAGTATCATAAATATAATAACTTTTAATTAAATTTCCAAACAATTATTCAATTTATTTTATAAATGACTGATTTCGCAATAATATCTCACATAGCAAGCTACGCAGCGTGCTCATCTTTTCCTGCCCCACCGGATCTCCGACCCGGCTCCTCACCGCCGACACCGATGCCTGTACCTGACGAGACGCATCGTAAATGCGCAGGAAAACGCAAGCGCTCCCGAAGGTTTAACTACACAGCCAAAAACTCACGACATTTCCGCGTCCGTGTTAGTCCTACTCTTTGTGAATTTAATCAGAATCGCTATATTTGCATCCTACTGAAGGATAATACACGCTGACAATCCTGACGAAGATAAATACCCGTTATTACTAACCTAATTAAATTCAGTTCACCAATCATGAAATTATCTGGTGTATTTACTACAGCTATTGTCCTGATGGCAGCGGCTATGACCGCCAATGCCGCCGATGACACCAAATTCATTCCCGGCAAACAGTTGACACTCATAGGCAAAGCCGCCCCCACTCCCGACCGCTACGCGCGTATCGACACAATCAAATACGACGGTTTTACCGACTACCAGCGACAGTATCTGAACCAGACTCCGGCCGGCATGGCTCTTGTGTTCAACACCGACAGCGAACGCATACTCGCCAACATCGACTACAAACGCCGCGTCACCGGCTACAATACCACCAACATAGCCATGGCCGGCTGCGACCTCTATATCAAACGCGACGGCAAATGGATGTATGCCGGATCGGGCCTGCCCTCCGATAAGGGCGAAGCCGTAACTCTCGTGTCAGATATGACTCCCGGCATGAAAGAATGTCTGCTGTATCTGCCTCTGCGCAGCATAATCGACGAGATTTACGTAGGAGTCGATCCTGACGCCACTATAGAAGCCGCCCCCAACCCGTTCAGACACAAAATCGTGTTCTGGGGATCCAGTTTCACACACGGCACTTCCGCCAACCGTTCCGGCATGGCTTATCCGCTACAGCTACAGCGGGCAACCGGATTTGACGTAAGAGCACTCGGCATGGCAGGCAACTCCAAACTGCAGCAGAGCTATGCACGGATGCTGGCCGACACCGATGCCGACGCATTCGTATTCGACGCATTCTCAAACCCGTCGGCCAAGGAGATCCGCGAACGATTCACCGATTTCGTAAGCACCATCCGCGCCAAACATCCCAAAACGCCACTGATATTCCAGCAGACGATATATCGCGGAGGACGCAACTTCAACACCAAAACAGACAAAGCCGAATCCGAAAAAATGGCTCTCTCCGAAGAAATGGTGCGCAAAGCCATGGAGACAGACCCGAACATATATCTCATATATCCGGTGACCGATACCGACGGATATTCATGCACCGACAAAATCCACCCGTCCGACTTGGGATATTACAACTGGATGAATTCCATCCGTCAGCCTATCCTCGACATACTTTCCGGATACGGTATCACCGCCGAGTGATACCGCTTGCAGCGGCTCCGGCAGGTGAATTGAGGCTATTGCATATTTAAGCCAAAGGCGCTACCTTTGTCAGTCAGAATCATTCAAAACAAAACGATCGGATGTTTAAGCAATTAAAACATTTTTCGGTAGCGCTCGCCATAGCTTCTACAGCTTCCGGAGCCGCGGCATTGGATCTCCCGGTCAAGACCGTGAATGGCAAGCAGTATTACTATTACCGCATACAGCCAAAGGAAACGATATATTCCCTCACCAACAAACTGGGAATAAACCGCGGCGACATCGTAAAATACAACCCGTCGGCTGCCGACGGATTACGCGCAGGCGATACCCTGTATTTCCCCACATCCGAATTCGACAGCACAAAGGCTGACAACACATCGCAACAGGCTGTCAACGGCCGCCTCACATACAAGGTATCCAAAGGCGAGACTCTCTATTCGATAGCAAAACGGCATAATGTGACCACCGAAAGGCTGACAGAGCTCAACCCTTCAGTGCGTGACGGCCTGAAAGCCGGATCCATACTGGTCATATACGACGGATCCGAGACACCTCAGCCACAGGTGGAAGATCCGTCAGTAGTGCTCCCCGATCTGGCAGTCAACGGCGAACCGGTACCGGCGCCGCAGTTCCATGAACCGGAGCCCGTCATGCAGTCCGGCAATCTGCGCGACATACCCTCCCAGACAGCCCACATACCGCGCGACATACCCGACACATTCGAGATAGTTGCCGACAGTATAGCCACCGCCGACAGCGACACCATCTGCCCTGCCGAGGATTCACCACGGTATAACGGACGCATAGATATAGCCGTGATGCTGCCTTTTATGCTCGACGAGCCCAAAATATCCAAACAGGCTCAACTGTATACCGACTTTTACAAAGGGCTGCTTATGGCCGTGGATACGCTGCGTTCGTCTGAGACACCCATCCATATACATGCCTACGATACCGCCGGCAATCCAGACACCGTCGAGGCTATTCTATCCCGTCCGGAGATGGATATCATGGATGTGATAATAGCGCCCGAAGATTCCGCACAGATCGAAAGCATAGCTCAGTTTGCCGACGGAACCAACGCGACAATCATAAACATGTTTGCGGTAAAGAACAACAGCTACCTGCAGCATCCGTGCCTTGTCAACGCCAACATCCCTCATGAACTGATGTACGAGAAAGCCATCAGCAATTTTATCAGCCGCTTCGACGGATACACTCCGGTACTGCTTGTCAACAGAGAAGGCGACGGTGATAAGAAAGCCTTTGTCGACGCAATGCGGAAAAAACTGAACGCCGACAGTATCGAATACCGCGAAGTAGCATATTCCGGATCACTGCGTCCCGACGATATCGGATGGATGGAGCCAGACAGACAATACGTATTTGTACCGTCATCCGGATCACGCGCCGAGCTGCTGCGGCTGCTCCCCTCCATGCTCGAAAAGCGCAACTCGATGGCAGATCCCGACAATGTAAGGCTGTTCGGCTATCCGGAATGGATAATCCTGCGTGGCGACGTAGCCCAGAAACTCCACCAGATGAATGCAGTGATATACTCCCGCTTCGTGTCCGATCCTGACAACTACCGCACACGTCATCTCGAACGCCGTTTCCAGGAATGGTACGGAAGCCCGATGACTCCTACCGCCCCCATGCAGGGAACGCTGGGATACGACATGGGCATGTGGATACTCAAAGCTCTGACATCGACCCCCGGCGAGGATCTCGGCGAGAAGAACTTCGTATATCATGGTCTACAGAGCGGTTTCGATCTCATCAACCAGCAGGCACACAGCGGACTGATCAATGAGTCTCTGTATTTCATATATTTCCTGCCCGACGGCCAGATCGACAAAGTAGTACTATAACCGGACAGCGAAGTGAGATTCCAGATTATCCTAAAGCAGATACTGACTGCAGTCCTGACGATGACGGCGGCAGTCAGCGCCGACGCACAACGATACTACTCCCCTAACGTATCGATAGGAGGAAAAGCCGGTGTCACATTGTCGCAGATGAGTTTCTCTCCGGGCATACGCCAGTCGATGCTTATGGGAGGAATGGCCGGCGTATCGTTCCGCTATACCGAGGAACGAAATTTCGGCATCATAGCGGAGCTCAACGTGGAGCAGCGGGGATGGAAAGAGAATTTTGAAGATCTTCCGTTCCAGTATCAGCGCACACTCACCTACATACAGATTCCGCTGCTCACGCACATATATTTCGGAAGCCGCCGAGTCAAGGGATTCTTCAATCTCGGCCCGGAAATAAGCTACATGATAGCATCCGGTATCAAATCCAATTTCGACTACACCAATCCGGCAGCAGTGGCAGGATTTCCCATGCACAACCGCATGACAGAACAGATGTATACTCCGGTCAAAAACAAATTCGACTACGGTATATCGGCAGGTGCAGGTATTGAAGTATTTGTCAACCGCCGTAATTCAATACTGCTCGAAGGCCGGTTCTATTATGGCCTCGGCAACATATTCCCGGCATCCAAAGCCGATACATTCGCCGCCTCGCGCAGCATGTCGGTAATGGTGTGTCTCGGTTATATGTTCCGTATAAAATAGACTGTCAGCGCGTTGCGATGTCTCCTCTTGCATTCAGAATGCGGAACATCAGCTCTCTCAACAGATCATATTCATCCGAACGGCTGTCGATGCCTTTCGACGCTGTGTCGAACTTACGTATGGCCGAGATTATCTCGATCGTCTGCCAGGCATTGTAGCAACGCATTCCCTCGCGGTAACTGCGCAACGCATACGCCGACTTGAACCCGAGCGCCGCCATAAGCGAGCTGTCGCTGCGGTCAGGAGTAAACCAGGCTATCAGCAGATTCGAAAAATAGCGGAACAACTGCGACGAGGTCATGACCGTAGGATTGCTTTTCGGATTCCGGCGGAAATACTCTATGACCTTGAATACAGTCACGGCATCCTTACGCGACACGGCATCGAGCAATTCGAAGTTATTGTAATCCTTGCTCACCCCTATGTGGCGCTCGATGCTTTCCGGAGTCACAGTGGCATTGGCTCCGAGAGCGATGGTGAGCTTATCGATTTCATTGTACAGACGCGACAGATCCGAACCGACATAATCGCGCAACATGGCCAGCCCTTTCGGCTCGATATTAAGTCCGCGTTCCTTTATGAACTGGCTTATGGCCGATGCCGTGCGCGAATCATTGAGTTTTTTCGACTCGAACACAACACCTCCTGCGGCAACCGTGGAAGCGACCAGATCCTTGGCTTTCACAGCCACCCCGCGGCAGCAGACAACCAGGATTGTCGACGACGACAGGTGTTCCGCATAATGGTGCAGCTGGTTAAGGTCGTCCGACCGTATGGCCTGCGCCTCTTTGAGTATCACCACCTGATAGTCGGCCATCATAGGATAACGCCGGCAGACATCCATCACCGTACCCATATCGACCTGCGGCGCATACAGCGTATACAGATTGAAATCCCTCTCTTCAGGAGCGACAATAGCCTCGAATTCCTTTACAAGCTCATCGATAAAGAAACCTTCCTCACCATGGAGTATATATATCGGCGCATACTTACGGTTTTTCAGTTGCGACCTTATGCCTTCAAATGTAGCTGTGGGTGTTGCCATCTATATATTGATGCCGCGTCTATAGCCCGGTATTTTGCAAGATTAGTATTTTGCTGTAAATTTACGGAAAATTTCCATTGCACGCAACTGCGACATGAACCTCAACCTGCCTGAAACCAGACTCGACATAAAGCCGTCGGCCGACGGAGACAAAGTATTCGACCCTCTAAGGAGAAAATATGTTGCGGCCACCCCCGAGGAGATAGTCCGGCAGCATTTCGTGTCTTTTCTGATATCTTACCGCGGCTATCCGGCCGGACTTATGGCCAACGAAATAGGCATAACCCTCAACGGCACATCCCGCCGGTGCGATACCGTGGTGTTCGACCGCACAGGCAAGCCTTTGGTAATCGTGGAATACAAAGCGCCGTCGGTGACTGTGAGCCAACGCACATTCGACCAGATAGCACGCTACAACATGGTATTGCAGGCCCGTTATCTGATCGTGTCGAACGGCCTGCGCCACTACTGCTGCCGTATCGACTACGCGCACAGACAGTACTGCTTCATACCGGAAATACCGGCATATACGGAATTATAGAGACTTGCTCTCAGAACATATAGGCGACACGTACGTCCCAAGAACGGTTACGCGCGCTGAAATTGTCGAGCAACACGGTTTTAAGGGCGAACGACATACCCCAGGTATAGCTTGCGCTGACCTGCCAGCGACGGAAGAGTTCAACACCGATACCGGCTGCAAGACCGATATCGCCGCCGGCATAGCTGAGAGCCGGAACCTTGTTGTGGGCAGCCAGTATCAGAAATTCAGGACCGCCGAACACGTACGGAGCCACATAATCCTCCAGTCCGTTGAGATTGGTATACTTGAACCGGAGATGAATCGGAATCTGGATGTAATGGAGGTAAGAGCGGGTATTGCCGTAACCCTGCGACGCCCATATCTTCTTCTCGCCAAGATGCATTGTGGCACCTCGCTGCGCATAGAAGAACCCTGCATCGATACCGAATCCGATACCCGGAAACATAAGTTCCGTAGCCAGACCGGCACTGTATCCCACACTCTGGTCTACGGTAAAGAGATCCTGCTTGAAAGTCAGATTCGTAATATCTATACCCACCATCGGACCGTAACGGAACTGGGCAGCAACTTTATCGGCTCCGAAGAGCGTTATCATCACCAATATGGCGGCTATGATCTTCTTCATCTGTTTAAGTCTGTTTTTTAATTTGCAAAGACAAAGGTACGGCAAATTAAGTGAATAAAAAAGCTCTGTTTGGATAATTACGGCAAACACGGTAAATTTGCAAATCAAACGAACCTGTTTCCGGAC
Organism: uncultured Porphyromonadaceae bacterium; assembly: GCA_948467675.1. Classification (GTDB taxonomy): domain Bacteria; phylum Bacteroidota; class Bacteroidia; order Bacteroidales; family Muribaculaceae; genus CAOKFI01. Next base: position 22,187 of record CAOKFI010000010.1, on the reverse strand, counting down.
AGGATACTAACAGCATACATTTATGGCACAAGATAAAACCAAGTCACCCCGAACCAAAAAGATAATAATAGCATTGTGGAGCCTGTTCGGCATAGGAACCATAATCATTATCCTGGCGCTGGCGCTCATATATAACGGCAAGATCGGATACATGCCTCCGGTCGAGGATCTCAAGAACCCCAAAGACAAATTCGCATCGGTGGTATATTCGGCCGACGGGCAGGAACTGGGCCGGTACTTCCGCAATACCGGCAACCGCGTATATGCCAGTTACGACGAAATCTCCCAACACGTTATCGACGCCCTCATAGCTACTGAGGATTCACGGTTCAAGGATCATTCCGGCATCGATATCCGCGCTATCATGCGCGTAATGGTCAAGACTTTGCTGATGCAACAGAAGAACGCCGGCGGCGGCTCTACCATAACACAGCAGCTCGCCAAACAGCTGTATTCGCCCACAAGCCAGAACATATTCGAACGGGCACTTCAGAAACCGATCGAATGGATGATCGCCGTAAAACTCGAGCGGTTCTATTCGAAAGACGAGATTATCAAAATGTATCTCAACCAGTTCGATTTCCTCTACAATGCGGTGGGTATCAAATCGGCGGCATACATATATTTCGGCAAAGACGCAAAAGACCTGAGCATAGAGGAGGCGGCCACGCTTGTCGGAATGGTAAAGAATCCGTCGTATTACAATCCAATACGGAAAAACGAGCGCACAAGGCAGCGCCGCAATATCGTGCTCGAACAGATGTGCAAGGCCGGCATGCTTACCCGTGCGGAAGTTGATTCCCTGTCGGCACTGCCATTGGTTCTCGACTATCACAAAGTAGACCACAAAGAGGGTCTGGCTCCATATTTCCGCGAGGAGCTGCGCCGCGTACTCCGCGCACACAAACCGGAACGCAAGAACTATATGGCATGGGAAAACCAAAAATATATCGATGACTCCATAGCATGGGAAACGAATCCGCTTTTCGGATGGGTCGACAAGAATCCCAAACCCGACGGATCGAAATACGACCTCTACACAGACGGGCTCAAGATATATACGACCATAGACAGCCGTATGCAGCAATATGCCGAGGAGGCTGTGATAAGCCACATGGCCAACACTCTGCAGCCGCAGTTCTTCCGCGAGAAAAAAGGAGTGGCCGGTGCGCCCTACACTACAAACCGCGAAGAACTGTCCTCGTCGCAGCTTCAGAGTCTTATCGACCATGCTGTCAAGCAGACTGAACGCTACCGCGTACTCCACAATGCCGGAAAAAGCGAATCAGAGATAAAGCGGATATTCGACGAGCCGGTAGAGATGAAAGTATTCTCATACGACGGTGTGGTAGATACTGTGATGTCGCCGCGCGACTCCCTGATGTACCACAAACATTTCCTGCGTGCCGGATTCATGTCGATGGATCCGCGCAACGGCTATGTGAAGGCTTACGTTGGAGGCCCGAACTTCTCGTTTTTCCAATATGACATGGTAGCTACCGGACGCCGTCAGATAGGCTCGACCATAAAACCGTTTCTCTACACATACGCCATGGAGGAGGGATATACACCGTGCGACGAGTTCCTGAACGAACAACCGACTATCTACGACGAGGTCGGGCGTCCCTGGACTCCGCGAAATGCCGGAACCGCTCGTATCGGCGAAATGGTGGATCTGCGCTGGGCACTCACCAACTCCAACAACTGGATCTCGGCCCGTCTGATGAGCCAGCTCAATCCCGCCACACTCGTGCGCAACATGCACAACTACGGCATCACCAACCGGCTCGATCCGGTGATCTCGCTCTGTCTCGGTCCCTGCGACGTGTCGGTCAAGGAGATGGTGACAGCCTACTCCGCTTTCGCCAACAAGGGCATGCGCGTCGATCCTATGTTCGTGACCTCAATAGCCGATGCCAACGGAAATGTGATCTCGGAATTCACCCCCAGCCATACCGATGTAATCAGCCAGAAAGCGTATTACAAAATACTGTCGATACTGCTTAACGTAGTAGACAGCGGCACAGGCAACCGTCTGCGTCGCGCTCCCTACAATATCACCGCACAGATGGGCGGCAAGACTGGTACTACCAACAGTAACTCCGACGGATGGTTCATGGGATTCACTCCCGATCTGGTGAGCGGCGTATGGGTAGGCGGCGACGAACGCTACATACACTTCAACCGCATGGCTCAGGGACAGGGAGCATCCATGGCTCTGCCTATATACGGAAAATACATCTCGAAGGTCTACGCCGACAAGAGCCTTCCGTATACCCAGGACAGCCGTTTCACATTTCCCGGCAACATCGATCTCTGCGAGAAAGAGTACTTCGGTGAATTTGTCGAGGAGGCTCCGACCGAATCATCGATCGAAGGCATGTTCGACTAATAGCCAAATGTCGACGGACTGAAGCCATTGCCGACGGCGCCTATAAGTTTCTCACAGAATTCCGCTTCCGACATTTCATTGCCGGCAAACTCCGATGTACGGTCGTTATCAATGATATAGTTTCTGAAATCATACAGCAGCATATCGATAGCACTTACATCAGTATGCTCAGTGAGATAGTCGCACCATCTGAAATCGTCGATAATCTTGCAGGCAATCGTGTCGTACGCGTCATCAAACGGGATTTCCGGCCTAACCGTATCCGCACTCAGCGGCTCAGGCCGATCCCCGGTGTCTGAACAGGACACCGGCGCCGATTCTGATGCCGGCGCCGGTTCGGGCTCTGAGGCTGGGGCTTGTTCAGGTTCTGGTACAGGAGCAGTCCTGTCGGAATCAACAGGAGCCTTTTTTCGTCCACGGCAAGGCGCAGAGTCGATCTCCGAACGTATCAGGATAAAAGCCACCTCGGCAGCAGGATCATCCATAGGTTCGGGAAGTTCGCCATATATGGCATACCGGCATACAGCATCCATAAGCATAAGTCGTACATTGCCGGAAAGCCTGCTCATGGCCTCATACCAGGAGCTGCGGAAGGTAAACGTGTTACGTGTCATCGTTATGTGTGTTTTGCATTAATATTACACCGCAAAGATAACACACCAGAATCCCGCCCGACTGCGATTTTAACAAAATCCGCCAAAAAAAAATTTATTTGTGGCAGACAGGTACGCAGATAGACAGCATTGTCAGATGAGGGAGAGGACGCGATCGGTGAAGTCGGGGGCGTCCCACGGGATCCAGTCGATGTGGAAGCCCCGGCGCTCCATGCCGCGGAACCATGTCATCTGACGTTTGGCAAACTGATGTATGGCTATTTCGAGATCTCGTTCCATCTGCTCACGCGAGATCTGCCCGGTGACATATAAGGTGAGGTATTTATATTCGAGACCGTAATAAATCAGATCGTCGGCCGGAATGCCGCTGTCGAGAAGCCGCCTGACTTCGTCGACCATACCATCGTCGAGACGCTGCCGCAACCTCTCGCTGATACGGCGACGGCGGGTATCGCGGTCTATATCCACACCTATCACAAGAGCATCGCGCACAGGCACTGACGGCAGAGTGGCATCGGCCTCGGGATGCTCGACATAATACCTCTGTATCTCTATGGCGCGGATCGCACGGGCACATGTGTCGATATCGGTAGTATTATGCAGGGTTTTCATTCCCGATAGTATTGCTGCCAATTCGTCGAGCGGTTTTCCGGCAAGACTTCGGCGCAATTCTTTGTTTTCCGGGACTTCCGGCAGCCTGGTGCCTCTAAGCACCGATTCCACATACAATCCTGTACCGCCACACAGCACCGGGATCTTACCACGAGAGCGGATGTCGTCGATTGCGGCATTGCAGTCGCGCAGGAACATATACAGATTGTACTTGAATCCGGCAGGACATATATCGATCAGGTGGTACGGCACACCGGCATATTCTCCGAGATCCTTGCCGGTACCGAGATCCATGCCGCGATATACCTGACGGGAATCGGCGCTGATTATCTCGCCTCCGATACGCAACGCCACATCCACTGCACGCCTTGTCTTGCCCGATGCCGTAGGTCCGGTAATGACTACGAGCGATTTCATTCGCCTATCCCGTTTACATATTTCCTCCATAAGCGCTTCAGACGGTAAAAGCGGCTGTCTTCATTGAACTGCGCCACGAAGAGCCAGTTGGGATCATTGAGATCGACATCCCATTTCGGGAAATCGCGCAGACGGAACGTCGGTCTGTAATGCTTTATGTCGTAGAGACGCCGTCCTTTCCGGTCGTAAGTCTTCCATGCCATCGATACGGTATAGATCCGGTTGATCTCGGCAGTAAGTGCCGGAGCCACACGGTTTTCACCGCTCATACGCTGAATCTGAGGGAGAGTGTACCACTCCCCTTTCAGGCGCGATCCATCAAGATCCGGAGCATCTACAAAGCATGCGTAATGAAATATATTGCTGTCGGTATTGAAATTAGTGTTCAGATACATAAAACGGATACGCACATCGTCCATATTGCTCAGATTGCGGAAATAGGCCATCGAGTCGGCCGCTGTCATACGCTCCCGATAGGGCAACCGAATCTTGACCGGAGTATCGAGTCTCATATCTCCGGGGATATCGTCGCCTGTTCCGCAATCGGGCGCCACAAGCAGGATGCTGTCCTTCCACATCACGATATATCGCAACAGGGTAAAACGTCCATGTCCCCAGTCGGCACCGCCATCGACAGTCTGACAATAATATTGCCACAGACTCACATAGCGCACACCGAAGTATCCGAGAGTACCGGCAAACAACAGAACCGGAACCCAACGGAAAAAGAAACTGTCGGGACGGTTGATATCCGTATTGATATAGCAAAATGCATAATACAGCCATGACACAATGGAGACGCCCAGCGACATCCAGAACAGAACCCGCATCTGAAACGATGCCTCCTGGCTGAAAATATTGCCTAACAGTCCGCGTTCCACCGATGAGCCGTGACGCATGCGGCACTCGGCACAGAAGTTAAGTCTGCGTCCGCGTAATATGGCGAATATAGTTACCAGCATAGTCACCGGAGCCACAATAAGTATGGTAATATACGGTATGGAGGGATTCGAGAATTGCGAATCGAAATAATCATGCGGAAACCAATGGGTGTTCATAAAATTGATGGCCACCATTATAGCCGCACTCCAGAACATGGCTCTCATAGCAATAAATGGAATGAGACAGCACACCAGATGTTCGGCAACGCGGTTGCGGCGTACATAAGCCAGCAACGCGATATCAATGCCGAATGCCACAAGAGGCAGCCACACCTTGGATATTAACATGCCAAGGAATATGACAGCCGTCAATGATCCCACACCGATAGTCCAGTTCCACCACAGTCCGAGTATTCCGTGGTTATGGGCCCTGTTACGTTGTGAATATCCGTCGATCATATATCAGAGATTCCGATTAAAATAGTCGAGCATCTTAGCGTAGACCATAGTACGCGCGTTGCATTCATTGATCGAATGGTTCATATTGGGGAACAGCCACATATCGCACATAATCCCTTGCGACTGAAGCGCCGACACATACTGCATAGTATTGCACGGATGCACATTGTCGTCGGCTGTGCCGGACATGATCAGCAACCGGCATTTCAGGTTTCCTGCCAGTTCCAGCGGTGATCCGGCATCATATCCTTCGGAATTCTGCTGTGGCGTAAGCATGTACCGTTCGGTGTAGACAGTATCGTAATATCGCCAGTCTGTTACAGGCGCTATAGCCACCGCAGCCGCATAAGGCGCCCTGTCATGCGATGCCGCCATCAATGTCTCGTAGCCGCCATAGCTCCATCCGCATATACCTATACGCGATGCGTCGACATATGGAAGTCCGGCGGCATAATGCGCGGCAGCTATCTGATCGATTGTCTCGTAGTATCCAAGACGTTTATATACCACATCCATGAATTCGCGTCCACGACCGCCGGTACCGCGACCGTCGACACACATCACGATATAGCCCTGACGCGCGAAATAATAATCCCAGTCCATACGCCAGCGGTTGAGCACTTCCTGGCTTCCGGGCCCGCTGTACTGATACATGATCACCGGATATTTGCCCGAGGCGCTGAATCCGGCCGGTTTGAGCATATATCCATTGAGCGTGTATCCGTCGTTCTCGAACGTGAAAAACTCCTTGGCCGGTTCCGAGCTATACCGCGCGGCGTAAGCTGCATTATCCTCGATCACCCTGAGCTTCTTTGCATTGGTACCATAAAGGGTATAGACCGGTGGCACGGTGACTGAATTTGTGTTCAGCACATAATAGTTAAGTGCGGGAGCCGGTATCATAGCGGCGGAACCCTCGTCGGCCGACAGACGTGTCATACGGCCTTTCGCATCGACAGAGCATACCACTCGGTTGACAGGGCCGCTTACCGTCGACTGGAAATAGTCCGAACCGTCGGAGGCTGTGCCGTAATAGTCTGTCACATCATAGTCGCCGGATGTGATCTGCTTCACGAGCTGACCGCTGTAGGTATACCGGTAAAGATGCGTGTAGCCCGTCCGGCTGCTCATCATGGTGAATCCCGACGGCGTATACACTGTCTTTTCGTATGTCTCTGGAGCGATCCATGTTTTTGACTCCTCGACATATATCGACCGGAGTACTGTCGACTTGGGATTGACAACATACATCTCCATCCGGTTCTGGTCGCGGTTCAGGGTAGTCACTACCAGTTGAGCGGCATCGCCGCCGTAGGCGATACGTGGTATGTATTCGATCCTGGGATCGGTCATGGGGATGTTTTTGACCTTGCGGTTGTCGACATCGTAGGAATGAAGCGTCACTTTAGAATTCGTCTTGCCTGCGACAGGATATTTGAACGACATCGATCCCGGATAGGCTGCATATTGCGGCATCGGATCGCATGTGCCTTCGTAGAGCTGAAGCGTATACACGGGGACTTCGGTCTCATTGTATTTCAGATAGCATAGCGTCTCGCTGTCAGGAGCCCAGGCCATGGAGCTCAGCGTCGCGAATTCTTCCTGATAGGTCCAGTCGGGGACTCCGTTTATCACACGGTTGATCTCACCGTCGGCAGTCACGGGCACTTCGGTGTTATAATCGAGTTTTTTTACATATATATTGTTGTCGGCCACAAACGCCACCATACGCCCGTCGGGAGAGAACAGCGGTGCCTGCTGGAGCGGATGCACGGTCGAGAGCGGTTTCAGTATGTTGCGTTTTATCTCAAACACATAGAAATCGGCTTTGAATGAATAGCGGTAAACCGGAGTGCGTGTAGTATATACAAGCAGTTTTGAGCCATCGGGACTGATCGAAAATCCGCCGATATGACTGATCGAACTCTCACGGGTATGAGTCACATCGAGTATCGTTTCAGCAACCTTACCGGTCTTTGTGTCGTAGCTGACTATGGATTTCCCGTCATCGCTGACCGACAGATAAGTCAGTCCGTCGGGCATGAAAGTCATATCGACCGATGCCGGACGATTGGCCGGATATACGTATCGGGACAGAGCATCGATATCAACGCTGCTGTTTCCTCTGGCCGCAGAGAAAGCAACAGCCGGAGCTGCTGCCACGGCTATTGCAAACATTATATTTATACCTAATTTCATAGATCTGAATTTGGATTCATTACAATCAAAACAACGAAAGCTGCGCATCGTTGTCGACGACGATCTCTTTCCGTACCGGAGGCTGATAGCCGAAGTCACTGTCAGATGACGACGATGCCACCGCTTTCGACACAGTCTCGTCCTCACCGGGAGTCGACAACAACCATTCAATACCGTCCATGCTCTCGTCGATGGCCGATATCTTTGTTTTCTGACGGCGTTTCGGAGAAGCGCCTTTGTCGTCCTTGCGCTGACGCCGACGCGGCTTCTCCCCTTCCGGAGAAGCCGCGTCTTTCGAGGCCAACGCCTGCTGAAGTCTCTCCTGCAGAGCGGCCATATCACCTTCAAGATGCGCTATCCGGGCGGCCTGTTTCTCTATCTGGGCGTCTTTCTTACGCTTGACATCCTCGAACTGCATCAGACGCTGCTGAATCTCTTCCATAGCTCTGACATCTTCCTCGGCCGCCGACTTACGTTTTGTTTCCGAGGCCGACTTGATCTGCTCCTCTTTCTGCGATATTGTCGCTTCCGCCTGTTTCAGCTGTTCTTTGAGGAGGGCTATCTCGTCGCGCTGCGCCGACAGGTCGGAATCTTTAACATCCGCCACCTTGAGTTTGTTGACCAGGCTTTTAGTTTCCAATTCCAGCTGCTCACGCTCAGACTCGAGTTCCAATACACGCATTTCCAGTTCTCGGATGCGGTCGTTTAGAGCGCGTTTCTGCCTCTGGGTACTGAGTTTCTGCTGTTGCTGCTCGGCCTGGCTTTCCTCGGCTCTACGCTGCAGCCGCTGCAATTCCTGGTGCTGATCCTGGAGCCGCGTATGCTCCTCGCCCCACGACTGAATGGCTTTCCGGCGCGTCGCCTCGCCGATTTCAGCCAGATATTCCTTCAGCGATGAATCCATGGCCTGATACAGATACCGGCGCTGCGCATCGACATCAAGACAAGACTTGATAAAGTCCGGCTGAGCGGCATTGAACACCTCTATCACGCCATCGAATATCGCCAGCGGCAACTCCGCGCCTGCCTCCGGCTCGCGGGTCTCCTCGGAAGCGGCCGTTTCCGCCTTGTCTCCGGCTACAGAAGTCTCTTCATCCAGAATGTCATCATCCTCGGCCTCATCGTCACCGAAACCGAAAGCCCGTTTCATATTTTTTACAAACGACATATCCTGTCCATGTATTTTAATGATCAATCTACTGCTGACGTATCCGCAGGCGGCAGTGTCTGAGGCTTGGCTACCACTCCCAGTCCTTTGCGCCCGTTGATTCCGATCGACAGCGGTTCGCTAAACTCGACGATCCGGACAAAATCGCTCTCATAGACCGCAGGCATGGAATTGAGGAATTCTATGTCATACACCCCACCCCCTTCAGCCGTAGGATCTATCGTGAAGTATCCCACACCTACCGAGGTGAGATTCTGGAAGAAGTGCGTTCCCTGGCTCGGCTCTATGCGATAGTTTTTCAAGGCTGATTCCACGATCAGGCGCGCCGCCGATATATGCGGCCACTTGACCGGAATGCCGAGAGCCGTATCGCTCGATCCCCACCGTCCCGGGCCTATGAGCACATATTGTTCTCCGGATGCTGTAAAGTTACGATTTATTTTTTCAATCTCGCGTCCAATAAGCGAATTATTTGACGACGAAAAATTCTCCGGTCTCACATACACGACAGAGCGCACACCGTCGACATTGCCATTGCCGAGAGCCGTGGTGCTTTTCAATATCAGCTGATCGTCAGGAACAGAGAGCACACGGTCATCTACCATATTCTTCGGATCGACTATAGGCCGGATCTGCAGCCAGTATATCCTGCCCTTCAACTCGCCTCGGGCATCGATCATGCCGGCAAACTCAATCTCGACAGGACGCCCCATCTCGCTCTGTCCGGTAGACAACATGAAATCGACCGCCTGAGCCAACGGGAAAACACCATGCTGGAGCACATTGGCGAATGTCACCACCTTGCGCCCTTCGCCGTAATCGCTGTCGCGTATCATCTGGTCCAGATGGTCGTAGGTCGACACCATATACTTCAGGCCGCCGTTACGCGCGGCATCCTGCACTTTGATCTTGACGATATTGAACCCGTCGTCGACGCTGAATCCCTGATCGATCTTCTTCATGTCGAGGGCATACATGCGTGTCTGTGTGTCGCGGAGAGCCAGATCAAGCGTCGAAGTCTGCAACACTTTGTCGGCATGACGCGGAGAGAAACGCAGACTGACTCCGCCGTCGACAATATACTTACCAAGACCTACGGCGATCTCACAGACACCGTCTTCAGGCTCTTCGTCATTGATCGGATAATAGTTGAGCGAACGTCCGACACCCGAAAACGAGGGATAATAATAGCCTTCGCGCTCGTTGCCTACAACCTCCTGTATGATCACAGCCATCTTCTCCTGGTCTATGACATTGGAAGTGGCTGTCATATACGCTTTGCTGTCGGCATAAAACACTGAGGCATACACGCTCTTGATAGCATCGCTGAGCATCTCGAGCATAGCATAGCGGTCGGCGAGATGCGGAATCATATATGTGGAATATATGCCGGCAAACGGCTGATAGTGGCTGTCCTCAAGCAGACTTGAACTTCGTATCGCCAACGGCTTGTCGACCACCTCAAACAGAGCGAAGAAATCCTCGATCAGGCGGTCAGGCAGACGGGCCTGAAGAAAATAATGGAGTATCGTCTCGTCCGGGACATCGCTCAGTGCCAGCGGATACAGACTGTTGGACGCCATGAACTCGTCGAAAATATCGGTACACAGCACAACGGTGCGCGGAGTAGTGATAGCCACCCCGTCGAGATTGTCGCAGACAGGATTTTTCTTGATTATCGAATCGACAAACGCAAGGCCACGCCCCTTGCCTCCGAGCGATCCCTGTCCGATACGTGCGAAATTGCTGTAATGGTCGAAGCGGTCTTTGCGGAACACAGCCACCACGCCGCGGTTTTTCATCTTGCGATACTTTACTATCAGGTCGAAAAACAACTGTCGCACGGCAGGAGCCTCATCAAGCGATGCAAACCGGTGTGTCTTGACGATATCGGCTATCGGGAACATGGCGCGGGAATACAGCCAGCGCGAAATATCGTTGCGCGACGAATGATAGTAAAGCGAATCGGCAGGCACGTCGAAAATGCGGTTCTGCATCTCTTTCAGCGACCTTATACGCAATATCTCTGCTCCGGTGACCGGATCTCGCATAACAAAATCTCCGAAACCGAAATTTTCGGTGATGGCATCACCGAGGTCGACCGGCAGTTTTTTGGAGTTCTTGTCAAGGAAAATACCGTCGAACTCCTTCACTTTCGACGCATTGTCCACCTCCGACGACTCCATGATGATAGGCAGATACGGATCTTTTCCGCGCAAATACTTAGCCAGCGTAAGACCTGCCGCACTGTCTTTTACTCCCTCATGTTTGAACGAGACATCGCTGATCACACCGAGCATATTCTTGCCATAGTGTTCATAAAGCGCCACAGCCTCCTCATAATCGCGGGCAAGCAGGACTTTCGGACGTCCGCGCATACGCAGCATCTGCTCATGTTCGTTGAGTGCCTCGGTCGAGAACTCCATGGACTGTTTCAGAAGGAACTTGTACAGGTGAGGCAGTACCGACGAATAAAACCTCACTGAATCCTCGACAAGCATTATAGCCTGGACTCCGACAGAGTTTATGTCGTTTTCGGCATTCATCTTATCCTCGAGAAGTTTTATTATAGCCAGAAGCAGGTCCACATTTCCGAGCCAGCTGAACACATAGTCGATACCGGAAAGATCCTCATGGGCTATGCGCCGCGACACCTCTTTTGAAAACGGCGTCAAGACCACGATAGGAATTTCAGGATACTTCTCCTTGATCACCCTACCGCCCTGAAAAGTCTCGCTTATATCCATACCCGGCATAGCGATAATCAGGTCGTATTGTTTCTGCGACAGAGCCTCGAGGGCTCCGCTTATATGATTGACCTGAGTCACACGCGGCGGAGAACTCAGATTGAGAGCCACATATTCGAAATACAGCTGTTCCTCGACGCGGCCATCCTCTTCCATGATAAACGCATCGTAGGGCGAAGCTATGAGCAGCACATTGAATATGCGCCGTTGCATCAGGTTCTGAAATGCTGTGTCTTTCAGATACAGTTCGCTAAGAGTTTCCTCATTCATGCTTTACGTATATTGCGTGGTTATATAAAACAATCGGCCATCCTGCAAGACAGCCGATTGCTTTATCTGGTTACAAATGTCAGATTGACGATTAGCCCGGAATGATAGCTTCGCTGGGGCAAACCTCTGCACAAGAACCGCACTCGATGCAGGTGTCGGGATCGATGTGGTAGATATCGCCTTCAGAAATAGCTTCAACGGGGCAAACAGGCAGACAGGTGCCGCAAGCCACACATTTGTCGGTGATTACGTAAGCCATGATAGTTCAAATTTTAATATATTATACGAATAGTGTTTTTACCGGTACAAATGTATGACTTTTTTGACTAATGCCAAATTACAGGCGCCCATTTTTTTTAGTTTTTCACATCCCGGCCCGGATATCGTACACAGACGACCATGCTCCGACCCCGTCTGCTGTCGCGGATCTCGCTGAATCAGGCTTGGCGTAACGGATTTTTGTGTATCTTTGCACTCCGCAACCACTATATAACACGGATATGGAGGATTCAACAAAACAAGTAAAAAAGAACCCGCTGTTTTTAATAGCTTTAGGACTCGGCATTGCTCTTGCTGTGGCTATAATCGCATTCGTAATAATATCGGTATCGCTCAACCGCAAGGCCAATGAGGCCATCGAGGCCAACGAGCAGCTGCAGCTTACCAACGACCAGTTGCAGCTTGCAAATGAATATCAGGCTCTGAATGTCGAATTCCAGCAGTATGAGAATCAGTCGCAGATGCTGATCAACGATTCTATAGTAGTGAAATACGAGGCTGCCAAAAGCAAGGTGGAGAAACTGATTCAGGAACTGAACAATGAAAAGAAAAAAAGCCAGAAGCGCATATCTCAGCTACAGGACGAGATCAACACCCTCAAGGGTATCATGCGCCACTATGTGGCCCAGATAGATTCCTTAGGCAAGGAGAATGCCGGCCTAAGGGCTGAGAACCAGGAGATCAAATCGCAAAACCGCCAACTCTCAAATCAGGTGGCCGCCACATCTTCGCAGAACAAGGCTCTGACGGAGCGGGTGGTTCTGGCAGAGAAGCTCAATGTGACCGGTGTCAGTCTGCGCGGTCTGAAGAAGAATGGCAAAGATGAAAAGAACGTGACTAAAGCAAAGCAGCTCGTAGTAACGTTCACCATACCGCAGAACAATTCCACTCCCGTAGGCGAAAAGACAATATATCTGCGTATCGTGAGCCCCGAAGGCAATCTGCTGGAAGGTGGCGGAGGTTCATTCCCGTTCGAGGGGGGCAATGTCCAGGCTACAGCACGCAAGACCATAGAGTATGCCGGCGAAGAGATAGCGGGCATACATATATACTGGGATGTAAACACAGCCCTTACGCCGGGCGATTATACGGTCGAGCTGTTTGCCGACAATTACCGTCTGTGTTCCCGCCATTTCACACTGAAGAAATAAACGCAGCACAATATATACATATACATGTGGAGCCCGGCTGATATATGGAACTATGTGTACGCCTCGGCCACTTCGGTGGAGGTCAATACCCTGCAGGCCATCTTCAAGCTCGGCCTGAGCCTGATTTTAGGTTCTGTGGTGGGCTTCGAGCGAAAGCGCAAGGGTCAGATGGCCGGTGTGCGCACATTCGCGCTCATATCGATGGGCGCGACTCTGGCTATGCTCATATCCATATATGTGCCTCAGGAATACATGGGTCTCAAGAACGGCGATCCAGGACGTATCGCCGCCCAGGTCATATCGGGCATCGGTTTTCTCGGCGCAGGCGCTATCATTCAGATGAAAGGCTCCGTGCGCGGTCTGACCACAGCCGCCGGTATCTGGATGGTATCGACCATCGGCCTGGCTGTAGGCGTCGGCATGTATGTGCTTTCGGTCGTGGCCACGCTTCTGATACTGTTCATACTGGTACAGCTCGAACGCTTCGAGCATAAAGTCGACATAGGATCCGAATCACGGATAATCCGTCTGAAAATAAACAGTATCGTAGAGAGTATCACCGAATACCGCACTGCGTTGCGCAGGCACCGGGTGCATCTGAGCAATGTGTATGTGGAATATGACTATTCCGAAGGTATCACAAGGCTCAACCTGATCGTCCTGGTCAAAGAGAATACCGACTATATAAAGCTGTTTGCCGACTTGCGTCTGGTAAATCCTACCATCGCTATATCGCTTGCCAATCAGGTAAGCATCTGACAAGACGAATTAATCAACAATGATTCTTGGATCAATAACTTCTGAAACGGCGGCGGAGATAGCTTCCGAGGCTACCGGAGCCATAAGCGAACTCAATGTGGAGAGCCTCATCTCGGATCTCGCGTTCATACTGATTCTCGGAGCGGCTGTGACCGTACTGTTCAAGTGGATCCGTCAGCCGGTAGTGCTCGGCTATATCGTGGCCGGTTTTCTTGCGAGTCCGCATTTCGAATATCTGCCATCGGTGACCACGGAAAGCAATATCGATTTCTGGGCGCAGATCGGCATAGTTGTACTGTTGTTCTCTCTGGGACTTGAATTCAGTTTCAAGAAGCTGCTCAATGTGGGCGGCTCGGCTGTGGTGACGGCACTGATCATCGTGACCGGCATGATGGGTGCCGGATTCATAATAGGCCATGTGCTCGGATTCTCCAACATCAACAGCCTGTTTCTCGGAGGCATGCTGTCCATGTCGTCGACCACGATCATAATCAAAGCATTCACTGACCTGAACATCAGACAGAAAAAATTCGCATCGATGGTCTTTGCCGTACTTATCGTCGAAGATCTGTTCGCTGTATTGATGATGGTCATACTGTCGTCGATAGCCATCAACAATACCGTGGCCGGTGGGGAGATGCTATACAGCATAGGGAAACTGACATTTTTCCTGATCATCTGGTTCGTGGTCGGGGTGTATGTATTGCCTTCGGCTCTCAATGCCACCAACCGTTTCCTGAACAGCGAGACCCTGCTCGTGGTGTCGATGGGGTTATGTCTTGGCATGGCCGTATTCTCTGTCAGCTGCGGTTTCTCACTGGCTCTCGGGGCTTTCGTAATGGGATCGATCCTTGCCGGAACAAGCTATGCCGAACGTATAGAGAAAGTCACATCGCCGGTCAAGGATCTTTTCGGCGCTGTGTTTTTCATATCGGTCGGCATGATGGTAAATCCTACCATCATCGCAGAATACATCTCCCCTATCCTGATCCTGTCGGGAGTAGTCATAGTCGGCATGATACTGTTCGGCACATCGGGCATGCTCGTAACCGGCCAGACGCTTAAAGTAGCGATCGAGTCGGGCTTCTCACTGACGCAGATAGGCGAGTTCGCATTCATTATCGCATCGCTCGGCATGTCGCTCGGCGTACTCGAACCGACGATCTATCCCATCGTAGTGGCAGTGTCGGTCATCACCACGTTTACCACACCGTATTTCATACGCATGGCAGACCCGACCTACAGTTTCATCGAACGTCACCTGCCGAAAAAACTGCATTTCCTGATCGAACGCTATACGAAACAGGCCGCCACCGAAAGCGAAACACGCCGGCTCTGGGTGACGGTGCTAAAACGCTATGCCTGGCGAGTCGTACTGTATTCGATCATACTGATAGCCATATCCGCACTGTCTCTTCACTTCCTAATGCCCTGGCTTCTTCAGCACGCACCGGAATGGGGTCGCTTCGCAGGCTGCGTCATAACACTTGCCGGGATGGCACCGTTTCTACTCGCCCTGAGCTATCCGGCATCGAAAAAGACCGAACGGCAACGATTGCTCGAGGCCAACGCCAAGTTCGACGTGCCTCTCATCGTCATGTCGATATTCCGCCTGCTGCTGTCGCTCGGCTTCATCGTCCATATAATATGGTCGATCTACAATGCCGGAATCGGCATAACCATGGGTCTTGCCATCTTCGCCATGATCGTTTTCGTATTTTCGAAACGTGTACGCAAACGCATGCGCAACATGGAAACGAAATTTCTCAACAATCTCAACGAACGCGAACTGCGCCGTAGCGGCAAAAATAACAATCTGATAAGTGATCTGCATCTGGCCTACATGGAAGTGGGCACAGACTGTCCGTTTGTCGGCGAGCGTCTGATGGACAGCGATCTTCGCCGTCATTACGGTGTCAATGTGGTAAGCATACAGCGCGGCTCCAGTGTTACGGCCGTGCCGAGCGGCAAGACCCGCGTATTTCCAGGCGACATAATCGGAGTGATCGGGACCGACGAGCAGATCGAGGCAATGCTTCCGGTAGTGGAGCGCACCGACGAATCAGAATCGCCGGTCAGCACATCTGAGGTAAAATTCACCAGCATACAGCTTACGGAGTCATCCCCACTTATCGGCAAGACCGTGGTTACCGCCCATCTGCGCGACACATACAGAGCATTGGCCGTAGCCGTACAGCGAGGCGAAGATTTCATAGATCTCAACGGCGACATTCCATTCCAGCCAAAAGATATAGTGTGGGTTGTGGCTTCACGCTCCGACATAGCAAAGATGCGCTGAATATTTGCTATATTTGCGGTCAGTCCAATTGCCAGTGGCAACGCACCCCGACCTACGGCCGACGCCTGCTATTGGCAGACTCGCTAATATTTTTAGTATATTTGCAGTTGAATGAAACAAAACAGCCACCAGAATAAAAGCGGACATCAGCGACAGCGCATAACTACAGCCGTAGCCATACGCCTGGCGTGTATATGCCTGCTATGGATCGCGCTTGTATGGCTGGTGGTCAGAAGCCAACCGCTCACGGCATGGACGCTATTTATCGTAGCGGCCTCCGCGATAGTGGTATTTGTGCCTTTATATAAGAAATATGTGCGCGATACAAAAGGGAAATAACAATCTCGGGAAAGTAAAACCGGAAGATTTTATAGTCATAAATTCTCCGGAGGAACTGCGCCGGTTACGCTCAGACCAGCTGCCGGCTGTCTGCGCCGAACTACGCGACACTCTCATACGCTCTCTTTCGGTCAATCCGGGACATTTCGCATCGAGTATGGGTGCCGTAGACCTGACAGTAGCACTTCACTATGTGTTCAATACCCCTTACGACCGTATAGTATGGGACGTAGGACATCAGGCATACGCACACAAACTGCTGACCGGCAGACGGGACAGATTCGACACCAACCGTAAACTCGGAGGGCTATGCGGCTTCCCTACTCCGTCAGAAAGCCAGTATGACACATTCACAGCCGGACATGCGTCCAACTCCATATCGGCAGCACTCGGCATGGCTGTGGCATCGGCCATGAAAGAAGATGAGCCACGACGCAACGTTGTGGCCGTAATCGGCGATGCCTCTATCGGAGGAGGTCTGGCATTCGAAGGGCTCAACAATGCGGCCAACACCCCAAACAACCTGCTGATCATACTCAACGACAACGAGATGTCTATCGACAACAACGTAGGCTCCCTCAAATCGTATCTGGCCGGCATCAACACATCGAAACGATATAACAAACTACGCTACAAAGGCTACAGGCTGCTCCGCAATCTCGGTCTTGTCAGCGACAGCCGCCGCGGCAGCATAATCCGATTCAACAACAGCATCAAATCGCTGCTAAGCCACCAGCAGAATATATTCGAAGGACTGAACATACGCTATTTCGGTCCTATCGACGGAAACGACGTGGAGAAGGTGGTAAGAGTGCTGCGCGATATCAAGGATATGGAAGGACCGCGTCTGCTGCATATCCGCACTACCAAAGGATGCGGCTACACACCCGCAGAGAAGGAGCCGTCGCTGTGGCATGCCCCTGGATGTTTCGATCCGGCAACAGGCCACCGAAGCGAAGACACTCCCGATGACGGCAAACCGCCCAAATGGCAGGACATATTCGGCGAAACGCTCGTGGAACTCGCCCGTTCCAATCATAAAATAATAGGCATAACGGCAGCCATGCTGTCAGGCACATCCGTATCGAAACTTCAGGAGACCATGCCGGACCGCGTGTTTGACGTAGGCATATCAGAAGGGCATGCCGTGACATTTGCCGGGGGTCTGGCCAAAGACGGGATGCTCCCGTACTGCGCGATATATTCGGCATTCCTGCAGCGAGCCTACGACCATATAATACATGACGTTGCCATACAGGGGCTTCCAGTCGTGTTCTGCATAGACAGGGCTGGTCTTGTGGGAGAAGACGGAGTGACCCATCACGGACTGTATGACCTCGCCTATCTGAGAACTATTCCGGGCATGACAATCGCGTCGCCTTCCGATGTCGCCACGTTGCGCGACCTGATGTTCACAGCCCAGCATGCGGGACATCCGATGGCCATACGCTACCCGAGAGGCCGCAGCAATATATCAGGCGACTGGCACACTCCGATGCAGCCAATAAAGATCGGCCAGGGACGCCGTCTGAAAGCAGGTACCGATGCCGTGGTGCTGTCGATCGGTCCCATAGCCGACGATGTGGCCAAAGCTATTGAATCGGCGGAACGGTCCGACGGCCTATCGATAGGACATTACGACATGATATTTCTCAAGCCGATCGATGAGGATCTGTTGCGCGAGGCCGCTGAGACCGGAGCGCCGATACTGACAGTCGAGGATGCGTCACGCAACGGTGGCTTGGGATCGGCAGTGGTGGAATGGCTCAACGACCATGGCTACCGTAATCACGTGACACGCATCGGAGTTCCGGACAAGTTCATAGCACACGGTACCGTAGCCCAGCTGCGCGAGATATGCGGTATGGATACTGTGTCGATCTCGGACGCCATCAAGGCAGCTGCCCTCACAAAGAGAGTCGAAACAACGTCATAACCTCCAATTATGAAAATAGTAATAGCCGGAGCCGGCGAAGTCGGCTCACATCTGGCCAAACTTCTGTCGCACGAAGAACAGGATATAACGTTGGTCGACCGCGACAGCGACAAACTGGCAGTGATCGACGCCAACTACAATCTGCTGACACTGGCAGGCAATCCGACCTCATTCACGACATTGCGCGATGCCGGAGCCGACCGTTGCGATCTGTTCATTGCCGTAACTCCATTCGAGACAGACAATGTAACGGCCTGCACGATCGCAAAAAGTCTGGGAGCGCAACGCACTGTAGCCAGAATCGACAACTACGAGTACATGGCCGAATCAAACAGGCAGTTTTTCACCCGCATTGGTGTCAACTCCCTCATATACCCGGAATATCTCGCCGCACAGGAGATCATCACGGCGCTGAACCGCACATGGGTAAGACACTGGTTCGAAATGTATGGCGGAAAACTGATACTCGTCGGAGTGAAACTGCGTGACAACGCACGTCTGATAGGCCTGCACATGCGTGATCTCGGATCGCTCGGGCATCATTTTCACGTATCGGCTATCAAGCGCGGACGCGAGACTATAATTCCGCGCGGCGATGACATGATACAGGCCGGCGATATACTATATTTCACGACGACTGCAGAATATGCCGACGAATTGCAGGATCTCTGCGGCAAAAAGCAGCATAAGGTCCGGCGCGTGATCATAATGGGCGGAAGCCGCATAGCCATAAGGCTTGCCTCAATGGCTTCAGACCGGCTTAAAATAAAGATTATCGATCAGGACCGTAAAAAGTGCGAGCACCTTATCGAGCGGTGTCCGCAGTGCGAGATCATCCATGCCGATGCCCGCGATGCCGACATACTGCGCGAAGAAGGTATCGACGATTGCGATGCTTTCATAGCTCTGACCGACAGTTCCGAGACCAATATCCTGGCCTGTCTTACCGCCAAAGAGTATGGTGTAGGCAAGTCCATAGCCGAAGTCGAGAATATACAGCTGATTTCGGAAGCCGAAGGTCTGAACATAGGCACTGTGATAAATAAGAAACTATTGGCATCAAGCACGATATTCCAGCTCCTGCTCGATGCGGACTCCTCCAATGCGAAATGCCTGGCCCTGGCCGACGCTGAAGTGGCAGAACTCGAGGTGCGACCGCACTCGAAAGTGACGCGCGCTCTGGTTAAGGATCTGACACTCCCGCGCGATATGACCCTGGCCGGACTTATCCGCAACGGAGAGGGTATGCTTATCGGCGGTAATACCCAGATCGAAGCAGGAGACCACGTGGTGGTATTCTGCCTTGCCGGCGCGATACATAAGATCGAACGATATTTCAGCTGACCGTATGCATAACAGATCCACGACAAAATACGGTATAAATTTCGCCATGATAGCCCGCGTCATGGGGTGGCTGCTCATGATCGAGAGCGCGTTCATGCTTCTGCCGCTTGTCACATGTCTCATATATGGCGAAAGCGACTATCTTGGATTCCTTATCACCGCCGCCATAACACTATGTTCCGGTCTGGCCATGACTACCTATATACGTCCTAACCATAACAATATGGGCAAACGCGAAGGATTCCTGATGACATCGCTCGTATGGATCGTATTCTCCTGTTTCGGCATGCTTCCGTTTATGCTGTGCGGCACTCCACTGACACTCAGCGACGCCTTTTTCGAATCGATGTCCGGATTCACGACTACGGGAGCCTCCGTACTTCTATCGATCGAAAATTTCTCGCACGGCATACATATGTGGCGATGTCTGATGCAATGGATCGGCGGCATGGGTATAATCCTGTTCACTCTGGCTGTAATTCCCATGCTCAACCATTCAGGCGGCATGCAGATGTTCAACGCCGAGGTCACAGGCATAACCCACGACAAGCTCCGGCCACGGATAAGCGCTACGGCGAAACGTCTGTGGGGCATATACATTGTGCTGACTCTGACGCTTGTCATACTCCTGTGGTGCGGACCGATGAGTTTTTTCGACAGTGTATGCCATGCATTCAGCACCATGTCGACCGGCGGGTTCTCGACATCCGACCAGAGCATAGGAGCATGGGAATCGCTTTATGTAAAGATCGTAGTTACGGTGTTCATGTTTCTCGGAGGCGTCAATTTCGCCCTGTTGTTCAGAGCATCGACAGGCGATTTCAAGGCTGTGTGGGCAAACGATACGTTCAGGGCATATCTGTATATTGTAGGAGTCATGATGATGCTGTTTGTCTTCGCGATCATACTCAACGGTCAGGCCGTCAATATCGAGGCCGTGACGATAGATCCGTTGTTTCAGATAATATCGACCTTAACATCGACAGGATATACAGTGACCAATTTCGAGAACTGGGGAACTTTCGTGCTCGCACTGGTATTCGTGCTCATGTTTTTCGGTGCTTGCGCGGGATCGACCAGCGGCGGTGCGAAGATAGACCGTATGCTTTATCTGGCCAAGAACCTTTCAAACGAGCTCAAGCGCTGCGTTCATCCAAATGCGATATATTCCGTGCGTGTCAACAACAAAGTGATACCGTCGGAACTTGTCAACAAGGTCATCGCTTTCCTTTGTCTGTACGTAATACTTATCATGATAGGCGGAGTGGTACTCACTGCTATCGGCCTTCCGCTCGTCGATGCCTTTTTCTCCTCTTTCTCATGTATCAGCAATACGGGACTCGGTGCAGGTATAACCGGCTATGGAGGTTCATACGAACTTGTGCCGGATATCGGCAAATGGATTCTCTCTCTGCTTATGCTCATAGGGCGTCTCGAACTATTTACCGTGCTGATCCTCCTTACACGCAGTTTTTGGAAAAAATAACCGCTCCCGAATAACCGCTATCGCTCTCTACTGTTTCTTTAAAAAGAATTGTCGCTGGCGCTACATAGCCCCAGCATAAGCGACTGCATAGTCAAGCAATGCGCAATCGATACAGACCGGCATGCCGCCGGAATCCACATCAGTCCCGCTATAGGTAAAACAACGGAGCGTGATATTCCTCTTGCGAGGATATCACGCTCCGTATTATAAAGTCGGACTTGCGTTATGCGTTCTTCACTTTGTCAACAATAGCCTTGAATGCGGCAGGATTGTTGAGAGCGAGGTCGGCGAGCACCTTACGGTTGATCTCGATACCTGCTTTGTGGATAAGACCCATCAGCTTGGAGTATGAAAGATCTTCCAGACGGGCAGCAGCGTTGATACGCTGTATCCAAAGAGCGCGGAAGTTGCGCTTCTTGTCCTTGCGGTCACGATATGCATATGTAAGACCTTTTTCCCATGTGTTCTTGGCAACGGTCCATACGTTACGACGGCAACCGTAGTAACCGCGGGTGAGTTTCAGGATTTTCTTACGGCGAGCCCTTGAGGCTACGTGGTTTACTGATCTTGGCATAATTAGTGCTGTTGTGAATGTTAGCGGCTCTTTCTTTGCACTTAGTAGCTAAACATTCGGTTAATTAATTGATTATAAACTCGTGAGTCTAACACTCAAGAAAAACAGGCTTATTTCAGAGCCAAAAGCTTCTTTACGTTCTGCTCGTCGCAGGATGCCACCAGACCTGCGTGGGTCAGGTTACGCTTCTGCTTCTTTGTTTTCTTTGTCAAGATGTGGCTCTTGAAGGCATGTTTTCTCTTGATCTTTCCTGATCCGGTA
>CAOKFI010000009.1 GCA_948467675.1 uncultured Porphyromonadaceae bacterium | reverse complement strand
TCATATTCCGCCTGTGCAATATATATGCCTAAACACAGGTTTATTACTATGCGCCATTTTGTGTCAGCGGATTTTCGGCACTTTGTAAATCACAGATCGATTTATTAACCGAGTCAATGCTTGTTGCTGAAGCCGCAAAATTGACAATCGGAACTTTTAAGTTTTTCAGATTCAACAACCGCTGCGCCCATAACCTTACAGAAGCCGTCAGCGTCCATCGAGAGTTTCTTAAATCCTCCAGTGTCACCCTCCAACTTAAATGTGATTGATATGGTACTATTTTGCACCATTTTAATTGTTTGTTACTTTATTGTTATATTTGTAAACTAATCTGATATACCATGCTCAAGTTTATTGTTGGAGTGATTTGCATTTTGCCATTTATTATGGGATTCCTTGGCATTATAGGTTTATGTATCATCTATTTGTCGGATGACGATTAATAGTTTATTTCATCGCATAATCGGTGCGCAATGTCTTCAAATCGTTTTCGTTTTTCCTCTGCGGTGAGCTGGGGGCTTCGCTTCGGTGGTTTTGTTTTTTCTTATCCCACGGCAGCGGTAAACATATATCCATGACCTCGACTACACAATTTATCAACAAAATTCAGAAGGGATCACATGACATGACGTGCACATTTAGATTTCCCTCACAGGACGACATGGATTACCAACGGCAAGCACTCCTTGAGGAATCGATTTAGTCACCACACTGCCGGCTCCTATCACCGACCTCTCTCCGATAGTCACACCTGGCAAAACAACGACATTTGCCGCTATCCATACATTATCGCCGATAGTGATCGGCAGCGCTTTCATAATACCGGCATTGCGTTCTTCCGCATCAAACGAGTGGACTACAGTGCACAGACTCACATTAGGACCGATGAAAACATTATCTCCGATCGTAACCTTTGCCTCATCGAGTATGGTAAGATTGAAATTGCCTACAAAATTCTCGCCCACACTTATGTTGCTTCCAAAGTCGCAATGAAACGGACTATGTATTGTAAACCGCCTCCCTATCGCTCCGAATATTTTTCTGACCAATGCTTCCCGCTCATCCTTCCGGGATGGCGGCAGCATGTTGAGTGAAAAACAAAGGTCCTCGCACACGGCCAGTTTCTCGCCAAGATCGTCGGCAAATCCATTCATCCATTCACCCGATCCGAGCAGCTCCATATTATCTGCATTCATAATCTTACGCATTAGGTATATTATTAAAAACGCGCCCCCGCAACCATATATTATAATATGGCTGCGGGGGCGCAATCATCGTCCACTGACACTGGTGTCAGACTGTCAGTTCGGGAGGGAGCACCGGCATAGCGCCTTGCTGAGTACACACAAATGCCGATGTATTCACAGCACATTTATGAGCATCAGCCACCGAACGTCCTTTCAATATATTTGCGATAAAGGCTGCTGTAAAGGAATCGCCCGCACCTACCGTATCGGCGACTTCGACTTTCGGTGTCGGCTGAAACGACACATTTCCAGGAGTGAACACATAGCTGCCATTTATACCGCAGGTAAGGATAAGCATCTTCAGATTATATTTGCCGAGCAATATCCAGCACTTATCCTGAAGATCTATGCCCGGATAGCCGAACATCCGGCTCACCGTCACGAGCTCCTCATCGTTTATTTTGAGAATATTGCACCGTTTCATGGAATTGCACAGTATCTCCTTGTTGTAGAATCCCTGGCGCAGATTGACATCAAATACGACCAGACGGCTGTCATCCTGCGGTATAGCATCGAGAAAACGGTTGATCGTGTTTCGCGACACGATATTGCGTTGAGCCAACGAACCGAAGCATACCGCACGTGTGCGACCGGCCAGCGATTCCAGTTTTACCGTATAAGGTATATTATCCCAGGCCACATTCTCCTTTATCTCATATTGCGGAATACCGGCCTGATCGATCTCAACCTGCACCGTCCCGGTCGGATACGGCACCGTCTCTATAAGATACCGGACTCCCTTCTGTGTGAAATTGTCCAGAATCTCGGCTCCAAGGGCGTCTTCACCCACGGCACTCACAGCACAGCTTTCAAGGCCGAACTGCGACACATGGTATGCGAAATTAGCAGGTGCCCCGCCTATTTTTTTACCTTCAGGCAATACATCCCACAGAGCCTCGCCCATGCCAACTACAATGTCATTCATGATAATACGGTTTTATGGATTATTAATTTCAATGTGTCTTTATTTTAACTGTATAGTACAGCAGATACAGCGCACCCAGAGCCATAACGGCCACTGCTCCGGCCTGGCCTACCTCATCGGCGGCAAACCCCATGGCCAAAGGGAATACCGTACCGCCGAACAATCCCATTACCATCAGTCCGGAGACCTCGTTCTTCTCTTCGGGAGAGGCATTAAGAGCCTGTGCGAATACAATCGAGAACAAATTCGAATTGCCGAAGCCGATCATACCTATAGCGGCATATATAACAGCCAGATCATTGACTGTAAAAAGCATTATCATAGCGGCAAGTATCAGCGCAGCACTGAAGCCGAAGAAGCGGCGGGATGAAACTGAACGCAATATGAATGATCCGAGGAAACATCCTGCCGTACGGAATATGAAATATACACTGGTGGCGAATCCGGCTTCTTCAAGCGGCAGTCCCAGGCGCTCCATAATTATCTTAGGCGCCGTAGTGTTTGTGCCGACATCTATTCCCACATGACACATGATGCCTATAAAGCACAGCAGAATAAACGGACGGCCGAGCAGCTTCAGGCACTTTCCTATACCGGAAGCCTTATCAGGTTCCTCCTCACATATACGAGTCGAACCAAGGGCTACAATAGACAGCATGCTCACGACAGCATAAACTACAAACAGCACACGCCATCCCAGATCAGCCATCGACATACAGGAGGTGGCTCCCCATGCCGCTATGATCGGTGCGAGAAATGAAGCGATCGCCTTGACGAACTGTCCGAATGTCAATGTAGATGCCAGTTTATCTCCATTGATAAGGTTAGTAACCAGCGGATTAAGTGAAGTCTGCATTACAGCATTGCCGATTCCGAGAAGAGAGAATGAAAGCAGCATTGTAACATAGCCATCGCCGGTCATAGGCAACATCAGAGAGAGAGCAGTGATCAGCAGACTGATCAGCACTGTTTTCTTTCTGCCGATACGGTTCATCAGCATACCTGTCGGCACCGAGAAAATCAGGAACCAGAAAAATACGAGCGACGGGAACATATTGGCCTGCGAGTCTGTAAGGCCGAGATCTTTCTGTACATAGTTGGACGCTGTTCCTACAAGGTCCACAAAACCCATCGCAAAAAAGCATAGCATTACCGGTACGATCTGCGCCAGCGTGCTTTTCCGCCCGGCGGAGACCGTCTGAGAGACGTTCATTTCAGTATGTAAATTTAGGTTATTTTATTGAAAGCGAATAGATAGTAAGATTATCGGCCTTAGCGGTTCCCCCTTCGGCGCGGAACGTAAGTGTTGAATAAGGTTTGTTCGGGAATACCAGATTCGTCATTACGAACTGGCCATTGTTGCCAAACACCTCTATACTCGAGCGGTCTATAAATATTCTCAACGATAGATTATCGCCATCAGTCAACAAAGGCGCCTCAGTGACCGCAGGAAATTCCTGACTGAAACCGACCTCTCCGCTCTCCCGCCTGTCGAAAGAAAGTGTACGTGCCACGGCATCATATGTCATCACTACATTATCGCCGACATCGTTCCGCAAAGTCATCACAACATTCTGCGCCTTTTTCGGATTAATATCCATAATGATCTCACATATACCATCGTTTGCTGTAGGAAGATACACCGTTTTATTCTTAGTCCCGATATTGAATTTAGCCCGCTTAACCACAGCCTTGTCACGCAGCGCAGTCAACTTTGGCGACGGTACCGATGCGGCATATATCTGACCGTCAGCGCCCTCAAAAAGTTCTATATCGCGAGGCAGAGTGTTAGCACTTCGATACTGCATGGTCGGAACCTCAGCCGCATATTGCCAGTTGCTCATCCAGCCTATGACAGTCCTGCGGTCATCGGGAGCATCGCTCCAGCTCACAGTCGCATAGTGATCTTTTCCGTAATCAAGCCATTTAGTAGGCACTTTACCGTCGGCATCGGTATCGGCAGTAAACTGCCGGCCATCGAAATCGCCAATGAAATACTGTGTGGCGCTCCCGCCGAAAATACCACCCGGATTGAGATTACACAAAAGGACCCATTTTTTCCGTCCTGTATCACCTACCGGCAGTTCAAACAGATCCGGGCATTCCCACACACCGTCCTGAGCTCCCAGCCCTTTGCCGAACCGGCTGCGTAGAGTCCAATCCTTCATATCCGGCGATGTGAAAACAAGCATCTCATGCTCCAGCGCATGTGCCAGTACCAGAACCCATTCTCCAGTCGGTTCGTACCAGAACATATTAGGATCACGTGCTTCCGACTCAAGTGTGATAACAGGATTGCCCGGATATATCTCAAAAGTCTCACCGTTGTCCCTGCTCCATACCAGACTCTGCATCTGGCTGACATCTGCCGATGTATACATACCGACTACGGCATTCTCGCCGAAACCGGCCGTATTCTTCGGGTCAATAGCACAACTGCCGCTGAACACCATGCCCAATCCGTCGGGTTCTATAGCTTCAGGATGCTGCTTCCAGTGTATGAGATCTGTCGATGAAGAATGTCCCCATGAAAGATTCTGCCATTTCGACCCAAACGGATTATGCTGAAAATAAAGATGCCACACACCGTCCTTGTAGAACATACCGTTAGGATCGTTCATCCATCCGTAAAGAGGGGTATGGTGATATGCCGGACGATATTTTTCGCGGTTAGACACATCGAATGTGTCGGCCATACATATATTTTTCCAACAAGCATCATCCTTGGCCTCCCTTACCGAATTACGTCCCTGGGATGTAGTCACGGTAAGAGCCAGCGAATGACCTTTGTAAGGCTCCACATCGAAAGGCACATAATAATCCACTTTACTTTTAGCAAGCCGTACATTTATTGTCCTGTCGAGTTTTCCGTCAACCAATACATTTATACGAGCATCATCGTTCGACTCCTGTACCGGGAGGATAAGGTACTTGCTGTCTCCGGTTACCCGGACGAGAGTGTTGTTTGTTCCGAGGTGCTCAATATCCACCCCGTCGGCAGCGGTTACGGATACCGGAAGAAGAACCATTGCTGCTACAGTTGCTTTCAGTGTTATTTTCATGATACGTTTTATTATTTTGTTTTTTCGCCAATCTGTCCAAAACACCGTCCGGAATACTCCGGCTGTCTTTTTGGACTATGCAAATCTATAATAAAATGACATCTGCCGGTATGAAAATTCATCCATTGGTTATCATTTATGTTGCATTGCCCATTTTTTATAATCAAATACAACGTTTTTCATATTAAACTCATTAATTTTGTGTCACCATGAAGCTATAAAACCTTACATCTCTATGACATTTCTGCGCAAAGCTATACTTTTTCTTGCATTGGCCACGATGTTGTGTGGCTGTTCCGACAATAAGATATACCGAATCGGAGTGTCACAATGCAGTCATGACGACTGGCGTTCAAAAATGAACGACGAGATCCTCCGGGAAATAATGTTCCATCCAGAAGCCGTTGTCGAAATCCGATCCGCCGAGGACAGCAATGACAAGCAGATCGCCGACATAAAATATTTTACCGACAACCATTTCGACATAATAATAGCAGCGCCAAATGAAGCCGATGCCATAACTCCTGTCATACACGATGCCTACAGCAAAGGCATACCTGTGGTAATATTCGACCGCAACATAAACGGCAACAGCTACACTGCATACCAAGGCGTAGACAACGCCAACCTCGGAGCATCGGCCGCCCACTACGCAGACCACCTTATAAAGGGCGGATCCGTAATAGAAATATACGGATTACCAGGCTCGACACCGGCAATAGGGCGTCATAACGGGTTTGTCAACGCATTGGCTGACAGCTCAGGCACACACCTTATAGCCACCGGATACGGCAACTGGAACTATGATGACGCGGCGGCTGCGGCCGATTCATTACTGAGCATATATCCTGACATCGACCTTATATACGCGCACAACGACCGTATGGCCATAGCGGCCGCCGACATAGCCAAAGCCAAAGGCTTAGATCCTTATATAATAGGGATAGATGCCGCTCCTGAGATAGGGATAAAGGCTGTTGCCGACGGAGTTATTGATGCCACATTCCTGTACCCGACAGAAGGGCACAGGCTTATACGCACAGCCCTGGCGATACTCAAAGGCGAGCCGTTCGACACCCTCGTCACTCTTCCTGTCGCATCGCCGGTAGATATATCAAACGCCGATATCCTGTTGCTTCAGAATGAATCGCTGAAAGAAGAGACACACAAAATGGAGATTCTTAAATCTCAAGTAGATGAGTACTGGTCACAACACTCCGCGCAAACCACTCTGTTCTATGCCGCGATAGTAATACTTATCCTGCTATTCGGTTTCCTGTTCATGATTCTGCGATCATTCAGACAACACAAAAGACATCAGGCCGAACTGCTCGGCCAAAACCGTTTGCTTCAGGAGCAACGGGATCTTCAGCAATCGCTCAACAGACAGCTTCAGGAAGCCACACAGTCCAAACTCTCATTCTTCACAAACGTATCGCATGACCTGCGTACACCTCTGACACTTATCGCCGGCCCGATAGAACAGATCGCCGGCTCGCCGAATCTGACGCAACAACAGCACTCTCTGTTACAGATCGCAGACAAGAACATACGCATACTGCACCGTCTCATAAACCAGATACTCGATTTCCGCAAATTCGAGAACGGAAAACTCGACCTTCACCTGTCGGAAGTCAATCTTCCGGATCTGATGAAAGAATGGGCGGAATCATTCTACAACGTAGCCATGCGGCGCGACATAAAACTGACCATCGACATTGACCTCGACAGCATGACTGCAGCAGTCGATACCGGGAAAATAGAACGTATATTTTTCAATCTGATGTCAAATGCGTTCAAATACACACCCGACAACGGAAATATCACATTCTCATTCCGCCAGGACTGCGACTCTGTCACATTTGCCGTTGCCGATTCAGGATGCGGCATCGCCAATGATGATATCGCCAACATATTCGAACGCTTCTATCAGGTCGACAAGATACATCCAAACGGATCTGGCATAGGATTGTCTCTGGTAAAGGCTTTTGTTGAACTTCACAACGGAACTATAACAGTAGAAAGCGAACCGGGGAAAGGATCTGTATTCACCGTCACATTGCCGGTCCGGCATATCGAGCAATCCGACAGTGCCGAGATCTCTCCTGTCTTATCACGCAGCGACATAGAAGCGGAACTCAACGACATTCCAGAACCGGAGCAAAAGTCGGCAGATCCCGGAAAACCTCTTTTACTGATCATTGATGACAATGCCGACATACGCAGAATGATAAGCGAATTACTTAGCCATGAATACAACATCATCACGGCTTCCGACGGTGCCGTCGGTGTAAGATATGCCGCCAGATACGTACCGGACATCGTGATATGCGACGTCATGATGCCTGTCATGGACGGTTTTGAATGTTGCCGCCGCATAAAAGACGAGATCTCCACATCGCACATTCCGGTACTTATGCTCACGGCATGCTCTATGGACGAACAGCGTGTCGGAGGTTACGACAGCGGTGCTGACGGCTATATCGCCAAACCGTTCAATATTGCGGTTCTCGAAGCAAAATGCCGGAGCCTCATTGCAAACCGCAAACGCATCCACGAGCTGTGGCACGGGGCAGCACCGTATGCAGCACCCATTCAGCCTCAGGCTGTACCGTCAGGAAACGCATTGCCAGGAAACCGCGATATCGACAGTGACTTCTACAACAGATTCATCGACATATTGAAACCGGAATTAGGCAATTCCGACCTCAACGTAGACATGCTTGCATCGCGCATGGGTCTCGGCCGGTCACAGTTCTACCGCAAGATCAAAGCACTGACCAACTATTCTCCGGTAGAACTGCTCCGGCACCTGCGGCTGAAAGCAGCCCGCGACATGCTCACCACTACCGAGCGGTCAGTAAGCGAGATTGCCTATGAAGTCGGCTTTTCGTCTCCTGCGTATTTCACACGATGCTACCGCGAGGCATTCGGAGAGACTCCTTCCGACCTGCGCGAGCGCATAGCTGCCCGATAATCCGATAGATCAGATACACAACCGAATATCGCCGCTATTAAAAATCCGGCATATCGTATCAATATCATGCCATCGCATGTTTTTTGATAGCCGATGCAACATGATTTATAATCAGGTCATCACGTGCCGGCCTATATTTGCGGCATAATTCAAACAAACCAAATCGTAATAAATCATGAAAAAACCAATCCTTATTACCCTTCTCATGCTTGTCATGACGATAGCGGTACACGCTCAGGAAATTACGGTTCACGGCTCAGTATTGTCCGACACCGATTCCGAACCCCTCATAGGAGCAAGCGTGATTTCCTCCGGAAAAGGCGCAAACGGTGTCGCCACCGATATTGACG
This sequence comes from uncultured Porphyromonadaceae bacterium, assembly GCA_948467675.1. Classification (GTDB taxonomy): domain Bacteria; phylum Bacteroidota; class Bacteroidia; order Bacteroidales; family Muribaculaceae; genus CAOKFI01. Next base: position 60,808 of record CAOKFI010000009.1, on the reverse strand, counting down.
GCAATTTTGTCATAACAGTTCCATCCGGATCATCGCTCACGGTATCATACGTAGGCTTCAAGTCCGTTACTGTGAAAGCAGAGCCAGAAATGACCATCATGCTTAAAGAGAATTCCGAAATTCTCGACGAAGTTGTAGTGGTAGGCTACTCGGCCGAAAAGAAATCGGACTTAACCGGATCTGTCTCGGTAGTGAAGATGAAAGATGTGGCCGACACACCTACAGGCAATGTCATTCAATCGCTTCAAGGACGCGTAGCCGGTATGAACATCACTACAGACGGTACGCCCGGCGGTCTCAGTACCGGAACATCGATACGCGGCGCATCATCGTTCCGCAGCGATGCCAACGGCCCTCTCTATGTAATAGACGGTATCATGACCCGTGAGAACCCCGGTACTATTCTCAACAGCAACGATGTCGAGTCCATACAGGTTCTAAAGGACGCCGCATCGGCTTCCATATATGGAGCTCAGGCTGCCAACGGTGTGATCATAATCACAACAAAGCGTGCTAAAAAAGGCGAATGCCGTGTCACCTTCGATGCCACACTGACATTGCAGACATACAACAGCGGCCTCGACATGCTCAATGCCGACCAGTGGGGCGAGGTGTACTGGGCGGCCCACAAATACACCTACGGCACAACTCCCGCATCAAGCGAACTGTATGGAAACGGACTATCTCCCAAACTTCAGCCCTACACCAACCTTAACGGTGTTGTAGTAAATCCGCAGAATACAGACTGGGAAGATGAGATACACCGTACGGCACTGATGCAGACATACAGCATCGGACTGTCAAAAGGCGATGAGAACGGCTCATCCTCATTATCCGTAAGCTGGCTCGATCACGACGGTATCGTAAAAGGTACCGACTTCCAGAAAGCCAATGCCCGTTTCAGTTCCGACTATGGTTTTATCAACAACCGCTTGCGTGCCGGAGGCAACGTAGCCGTAAACTGGTGGAGACAACACAATATGCCCGGCGGCGCAGAGGAAAACGCCATCAAGATGCATCCCGCACGCACGGTCTATGACTCCGAAGGCAACTTCAACGACCAGGTGGCTTTCGGCCTCAACGACACTCCCAATATCATGCGCCAGATTCAGGAAGAATCAGCCAACAAGCACGAATACTGGCGTGTGTTCGGCAATGTATATCTCTCTGTCGAACCGATCCGGAACCTGATAGTAAAGACAAATTTCGGTATAAACTACCACAACGGAGCCGACAAGACATTCGTTCCGGCCAATCTCCGTGACAAGACAAATGAACTTTACCAGTATTCCAGCAAGACTACCGACTGGGTATGGACCAACACGGCGCAGTACAATATCGATCTTGGCAAAAACTCGATTATGGCATTGCTCGGTATCGAAGCCAAACGCAACCATTTCGAAGACATGTACGGCAAAGGCAAAGGGATTGAAATCGAAGACGAAAACTTCCTGTATCTCGGCAATGTGACTTCCAACAAGGAAACCGGCTCCGGCGCATCCAATTACTCGATGTTCTCTGTATTCGGCAAAATCAACTATGCATGGGACAACAAATACCTCGCATCGTTTACCCTGCGCCGTGATGCATAATCGCGTCTGTCGCCCGACAATAACTACGACTGGTTTCCCTCCGTCTCGGCCGGATGGCGTATCTCTCAGGAAAATTTCATGGAAGCCACACGCAGCTGGCTCTCTGATCTGAAAATCCGTGCCGCCTACGGTGTGAACGGCAACGACATCATAGCCAACGATGCATTCTACGCAAAATACGCCCTCGATCTCGACAAAGCCGGCTATGCGATAGCCGGAGGCAACTCTCTGGCTCCCGGAGCATACCGCTCTCGCAGCACCAATCCGGATCTTACATGGGAAAAAACATATCAGACCAATGTCGGATTCGATGCCTCTGTACTCAACAACCGACTGACATTCTCGTTCGATTACTTCCACAAAAAAACCGACAATATGCTGGTGGAGAAACCTTACATCGCCACTATCGGCGAAGGCGGATACTGCTGGTACAATGGCGGAGAAATGCTCAATCACGGCGTAGAGATCACGGCAAGCTGGCGCCAGTCTGTCAACAAGGATTTCAGCTACGAGATAGGACTCAATGTGACCGCAATGAAAAACAAGGTTACCGATCTTATGGATGATATCTATTACACATGGGGCGGAGGCAACGGTATAGACAAAAGTGTCGTAGGCCAGCCGTTGGGATCATGGATGGGATACAAGACTGACGGAGTGTTCCATACACAGGACGAAGTCGACGCCTATAAAGCAAAATACAAGATCAGTTTCGGCAATCCGGCAGTAGGACGTCTGCGTTACGTCGACACCAATGGCGACGGCGAGATCAGTGACAGGGACCGCACATGGCTCGGAACAGACCTGCCAAAAGCCCAGTTCGGACTCAATCTTGCCGCAAACTGGAAAAATTTCGATCTCAGCCTGTTCTTCAACAGCATCGTACGCGATGCATGGAACAACGCCAAGTACTACACCGATTTCTTCCCGCTATGGACCGGCAATCACGGAACAAAACTTCTTGATGCGGCAAACGCATATCAGGGTTATCTGCAAAACGGTTATTACGACTCTGAAATCCCGGCTCCATCCATCGACAATCCCAACAGCGAAGGCGAAGGTTCGGAATACTACATCGAAGACGGTTCATTCCTGCGCCTGAAAACACTATCCGTAGGATACTCACTGCCGAAACATATACAGAATAAACTCTCACTCAACAACGCTCGCATATATTTCCAGGCACAGAATCTGTTTACCATAACAAAATACAGCGGCGCAGATCCGGAAGGCCTCGGCTACCCATATGCCCTGCCCCGCCAATACACATTCGGCATACAGTTCAGTTTCTAAACAACCTTAATAAATACGACAAACATGACACTCAAAAATATACTGTCTACAGTTGCAGTCTGCGCAACATTATGCTCATGCAGCGACGACTTCCTTACCAATGCCCCGCAGGGGCCGCTTTCAGAAGCGAGTATAAATGATCCGAAATCGGTCGATCTGCTCATAGAAGGCGCCTATGCCACTTTCGGATGCCGTTATGCCGACTCCAACGATCCGCACTGGTTTCCGGTGACGAACTGGAGCTACGGTGAAGTCCGTGCCGATAATGCATACAAAGGAGGCGGAGGCGAAACCGACGCATGGGAGATACATGACATGGAGACAGCCAAGATACAGCCTAACAACGGCTTCCTTGACGGAAAATGGTTCAACGTGTACTGCGGCATATCGCGCTGCAACACTGCCATACGCGCTCTCAACAGATGCGATGACGCGACTTTTCCGACCAAAGCATCACGCATAGCCGAGATGAAAGTGATACGCGCCCACTGGTACTTCGAATTAGTACGCTTGTTCAACCGCATACCGTACATGGATATAGATCTTCCGGAAACCGCCTATACCACCGTGCGAAACGATGAGTTCACACGCGAACAGCACTTAGGACGCATTGCCGCCGACCTGCTCGACGCAGCCAGCTCTCTACCTGAGACGCAGCCAGAGATTGGACGCATCAACAAGCGCGTAGCTCTTGCCTACGCAGCCAAAGTAAAACTGTATCAGGCCTACGAGCAAGATCCTCTGACAAACGCCGTGGTCAATATCAACAAAACGCTCCTCAAGGAGGTAGTAGAACTCATTGACCAGGTAAACGGATATGATCTGCTGGACGACTTCCAGAAACTCGACATGCTCGAGTATGAGAATGGCTCCGAATCAGTATTTGCCGTGCAGTTCTCCAAGGACGACGAATCCAACGGTGCAGGCCGTATCAACTGGAGCATGCTGCTTAATTCGATGACAGGCCCCGGCTGCCCCTGGCAGGGTGACGGATTCTTTCTCCCCTCGCAGGATCTGATCAATGCATATCAGACCGACGCCAACGGTCTCCCTGTGTTTGACTATCAGACGCGTCCCGACTACGGTGTGGTAAAATTCGACCCGGACGATCACGAAAAATACTATCTTGACAACATATCCGGCAATGTAGATCCCCGTCTCGACTTCGTAACCGGCCGGCCGACCATACGTTACAAGACGTATACCGAACGCCCGTGCGGCCTATGGGTACGCAACCGCGACGCCTACGGCTACAACAATACCAAACGGTTCTGGCTTTCACCGGAGTCAAAAGACGCCATGCAAGGATGGCCATGGGGAGCATCCGGCCTGAACTGGCAGATAATACGCTATGCGGATCTGTTGCTCTACAAGGCCGAGGCTCTCATCGAGCTTGGCGGCAACGGCCTTGAGGAAGCTCGCACACTGATCAACCGCGTGCGCGAACGCGCCATGAACAGTGCCTATGTCAAGGACTTCGACGATCCGTCAAAAGATGCCGCCAACTACAAAATCGGCCTCTATCCCTCTGCCGGCTGGACTCAGGATTATGCCCGCAAAGCACTACGCACTGAAATGCGTCTGGAAAAAGCCATGGAAGGCGAACGGTTCTTCGATCTCGTCCGCTGGGGTATCGCAAAAGAGACAATGAACAATTATTTCCAGGCAGAGAAAGACAACCGTATATACTATCAGAACGCATCGTTCGAAACCGGCGAAGAATATTTCCCGGTACCTGTAGCCCAATACAACTTCTCGGGTGGCATATACGTCCAGAATCCTGGATACCCCGCATTCTAAATATTATATATTAGATAAAAAACATGATACCTGACAAGGGGCAACGCAATGATTGCGTTGCCCCTTGTCAGGTATCATAAATCCAGTTGAAGATCCACGACATCCAAACGACGTCCGAATTTCATCCCGACACCAGAGAAAAACGATACGCGTCTGAATCCTATAGCTTCATGAAATCCGATACTCGCCATATTTTCTGCTGTAACACATGCAATAAGAGAATATGCACCACGCTTCCTGCATTCATCTATCAGACACGCCATAAGCATACGTCCGATGCCACATCCATGATATTCCTGCGATATATAGATTGTAGTTTCCCACGTATGACAATAAGCGGCTCTCTCCTTCCACTGATGAGCGTAACAATACGCCACAGCACGTCCCTCGTCCTCCCAGACAAAATATGGGAACGTCTCTGAAACAGCTTTTATACGGTCGCGCATAGCTTCTACCGTCAGAGGCTCCGTCTCGAACGATACCGTAGTTTCAGTCACATAACGGTTGTATAATCCGGCTATATGTTCTGAATCCGACAATCGTACAGCTCTGATCATAGGTCTTGCAATTTTGATAATTCCAATGCCAAAGGTAACGTATTTACACCGATTTTGTGTAAGTTTGCACTATCGTTTAACCATGACATGACCACAATATGCTCATAATCGGTATTGCAGGTGGCACCGGCAGCGGAAAGACCACCGTCGTCAACAAGATAATAGCCTCACTTCCTCAAGGTGAGGTTGCCGTACTGCCTCAGGATTCTTATTACAAGGATTCGGGCCATGTTCCGGTAGAGGAACGATGCAAGATAAATTTCGACGAACCGGCAGCAATTGAATGGAGTCTGCTGGTAGAGCATTTGTCCAGGCTCAAACAAGGTGCAACGATAGAAATGCCGACATATTCATATCTGACCTGTACACGTCAGGAAGAAACAGTTACTGTACATCCGCGCGATGTTGTGATCGTGGAAGGTATCCTCGTGCTGACCGACCCGACCTTGCGCGACATGATGGATGTGAAAGTCTTTGTCGATGCAGATCCTGACGACCGTCTGATCCGGGTAATATCACGAGACTGCATAGAACGCGGGCGCACACCGCAAATGGTTATCGACCGCTATCAGGACGTATTGAAACCCATGCACTGCCAATATATAGAGCCGTCGAAACGGTTCGCCGACCTGATCGTTCCACAAGGCGGCAACAACACTGTGGCCATCGGCCTTCTGACAGACTATATCGAAGGTCGTCTACACAAAAAAACTAATCTTTGCTGATATGGGAATCTCGTTCAAACTCGACAAAGACAATTTCGAAAAGACCGACGCTCCGATACTTGAGGTCTCGGAAGATCCCGGCGACATTACAGCCATCACTCCTGAGGCGCCACAGTATTCCAACGACAAGATGATACTGCGCACCGAGAATCTGGTCAAGAAATACCGTCAGCGTACTGTAGTAAATCATGTGTCGATCAACGTGACCCAAGGCGAGATCGTAGGCCTGCTCGGGCCCAATGGAGCCGGCAAGACCACAACATTTTACATGACAGTAGGTCTTATCACACCCAACGAGGGCGAAATATTTCTCAATGATCTTAACATAACCAAATATCCGGTCTACAAACGGGCACAGAACGGCATAGGCTATCTGGCACAGGAACCGTCGGTATTCCGCAAACTGAGCGTCGAAAACAATATACGCTCTGTTCTCGAACTCACCAACACCACAAAAGAATACCAACGCGACAAACTCGAAAGCCTGATTTCGGAATTCAGACTGCAGAAAGTACGCAAGAATCTCGGAGACCAGCTCTCCGGCGGAGAACGCCGACGTACTGAAATCGCCCGATGTCTGGCCATAGACCCAAAGTTCATCATGCTCGATGAGCCTTTTGCCGGCGTTGATCCAATAGCAGTGGAAGATATCCAGTATATAGTCTACAAACTGAAAGAAAAAAACATCGGAATCCTGATAACAGACCACAATGCGCCTGAAACGCTAAGCATAACCGATCGAGCCTACTTGCTGTTCGATGGAAAAATTCTGTTTCAGGGTACGAGCGAGGAACTTGCCGAAAACCCGATCGTACGTGAGAAATACCTCGGACGCGGCTTCACGTTCCGGCGCAAACAGTTCGACTAATCGACGTACTTCAAGGCATTCTTTTGCGATATATGTCGGATCAGACAGATCCCTACGACTGTCAGCGTCAACGACACTCCGGCAAATATAAGATCAGATACCGAATCAGTAGTGCCTATCGTATTTGGGTCTGACGACAGTATTCCGTTGGCCATCATCCACGTCACTATCACCACCATAGAATTGTTTACTGCATGCGCAATGACCGGCAACCATAGATTGCCCGTCCACCATGCGATATAACCGAACAGCGCGCCAAGAAGCATCCGCGGGACAAAACCGAAAAACTGAAAGTGGACAGCACTGAATATAATAGCTGTCACCCAGATCGCCACATGGGCATTAACCGGCTTAGTAACAAGAAGCCGCTGCAAAGTACCACGGAAAAACAGTTCCTCGCTGAATCCTGCCAGCAAGCCGACAATCAGCACCCCGAGAACACACGACATCACAGAAGATCCACCGATAAGCTGCCCTATGGCAGTCTGGGCTGAAATTTCCGCATCGCGCATCGCCTTCTCCAATGCGCCAAGACCTTCAGGCAAATGAAGATTCTGATTCCACTCCACTACCACATTCATCGCCGGCACCGACACTATCATCACACACACTACAAGAAGCGACATAGCCGCACCGGGAACTTTCCCGACATTAAGAAACCAGTCCGGACGACGCGTTATCATGACCGCAGTGGCAATAGCCGGAACTACAAATATCAGAATATCCTGCACGACCGTAGCGATACGCAACGATGGCACACTACCCTTTCCAACAGCCATAATGGCCGCAGTCAGCACAGATCCGATCACAAAACACAGCAGAAAGAAACAAACGAACAAAACCATACGTCGGCTGAACGGCATCGTAAAACGGGTATCCGGAGTAAAAGCAGATGGAATCATGATTATGACAATTTATGCACAAATATACGATTTTATATGATTACCGGCGATCCAGATAGAACGGAGATGTCAGCATCCGGTATTCCGGGCTGCCTATCGCAAGCGAATCAGCGATGACCGCCGATGGCGTCCTGACGATATCCCACAGCAGGCGGATCGGGGCTGCTCCAGGTTTTGTGGCAACCGAACATAACCGGCAGATATGAAGACGCGACAATGCGACTGCAAGTTCGATATCATCTTTACGGTCTACTGGCGATACAAGCGCAAGATGTCCGTCGGATTCAAGCAGATCGGCCGCCGACGCTATCAGCTGAGGGAAATCCAGGCTCACCCCATGACGCGCCATCGACCTGGATAAATCGGGCGAACAGACTCCTCCTGAAAAAAAAGGCGGATTGCTCACCACGAGATCGAAACGCCGGCCGTCAGCCCTCATTCTGTCAGATTCCACAAAAAAATCATTATGAACTATGACCACCCGGTCGGCCCACGGAGAAGCCGCGACATTGAAAGCCGCCTCATCGGCAGCCGCCTCATCTATCTCCACTCCATATACCCTGACAGCACCCCGTTGAGCCGCCATCAGAGAAATCAGGCCGCATCCGGCACCGATATCAAGCACTGAGGCTCCTTCATCCACAGTCATCCAGGACCCGAGCAACACACCATCAGTGCCTACCTTCATCGCGCTTGCGGCATTGCGGACTTCAAATTGCTTGAAGCGAAATGTCTGTTCTCTGTTCGGATTCCGTCCCATAATGTATCGCCAATGGTTTAATGATGCAAAGATAACAAAATGCCATGACGCACAATCATGGCAACACGGTGATGCTCCCGGTTTGTTTTATTATAGATATATCGTTAACTTTACACTCCAATTTTAACAGTATCCGACTTATGGAAATCAACACGGCCAAGTTCGTAATCAGCAATACCGATGTGAGGAAATGCCCGGAAGGGCATCATCACGAATATGCTTTCATCGGACGTAGCAATGTAGGCAAATCATCTCTCATAAATATGCTTACCGGCAACAGAAAACTCGCCATGACTTCGGCCACGCCTGGCAAAACCATGCTCATAAATCATTTTCTGATCAACAACAGCTGGTATATAGTCGACCTTCCCGGATACGGATATGCACGCCGCAGCAAATCATCGCGCGACGAACTGCAGCGCATTATCGAATCGTATATCCTTAACCGACCGCAGATGACCAATCTGTTTGTACTGATCGATTCGCGTTTAGAGCCTCAAAAGATCGACCTTGAGTTCATGGAATGGTTAGGCGAGAATGAGATTCCTTTCAGTATCGTGTTTACCAAGCTCGACAAATCAGGAAAAGTTGCCGGAGCAAAAAAAGTATCGGACTATTGCGCCAGACTTCTGGAACGCTGGGAAGAGTTGCCTCCGGTATTTATGACCTCCAGCGAAGACGGGCGCGGACGGCAGGAATTGCTCGACTACATTGAAGACATGAACAAGCTACCGCTTGAATAACACAATATATATAATACACCTGCGAAATGTCACTGATCGAACGCTGGCAAGAGGAGTTGATCCAGGCGGCGCGTCCAGAAAAGATAGAGATACTGTCTTCCTTTTTCAAGACAAAACCCGGAGAATACGGTCATGGAGACCGGTTTATAGGTCTTACAGTTCCTGACAACCGCAGGATCGCCCGCAAATATGCTCCGGAAGCATCGATCGACGAAATCGGCGCAATGTGCCGCCACGAGATACATGAGTTCCGCCTGTCCGGACTACTCGCCCTGGTTGCATTATACGGCAAAGCAAAAAACGATGGACATAAACAGCATATCGTGCAGTTCTATCTCGATCACTCGACATGGGCCAACAACTGGGATCTGGTAGACCTGTCGGCTCCATACATACTGGGAGCCCATCTGGTCATATATCCCGACAGCGGAGTCCTTGACAGACTTAGTCTCGACGAAAATCTGTGGCGACAGCGTATCGCCATAGTATCGACAATGACGCTGATACGTCACGGACGTTTCGACGACACGTTACGCCTGTCCGAACGTTACCTGACTCACCATCATCCACTCATCCACAAAGCTACAGGATGGATGCTCCGCGAGATCGGCAAACGCGATACTGATACATTGCTAAGATTTCTCGACTCCCATGCAGCATCCATGCCACGAACCGCCCTGCGATATGCCATAGAGCGACTATCTCCGGATCAACGGAAACATTACATGAACCTGAAAACGTATCCCGACAAATGACCCATAAGCAACTTACTGCCCGACTCGCACAACGGCAAGGACGTGACGCGAAAGATATCGCATCGCTACTGACCGCCATTACCACAGCCATACGTGAACGATGCGCCGAACTCGATACCGTGGCGATACCGGGATTCGGCAACTTCGAACCGACAAAACACGAAGAACGCATAAGCACAGATCTCGTTACTGGAATGAAAATGCTGTTGCCGCCGGAAATTACGGTAACATTCAGACCAAGTTCACTCCTGCGCAAAAAAACTACCGACCAGAAATGAACCGAACTATAACACTGCCGGAACTTACCGAGGCAATAGCCTCGGCCACTGGAATATCCCGAACCGAAAGCGAATCGTTCATTAAAGACCTGTTCGTACTGATAAGCGAACGCCTTGCCGACAATGACGACGTTGTGATCAAAGGACTCGGCCGGTTTGCAGTAATCGATGGAGAACCGGTGTTAGAGCCTGATCGCGAGTTTGCCGATGGCATAAATCTGCCATTTGCAGCTTTCGAAGCCATCGAACTCGATCCGTCGATCACTCCCGACATGATCGAACTGGCAATCGACGAAACAGCATCCGACAATAACGCTACTGATATATCAGCCGAATCGGCACCCGAGTCCCATTGTGAAGCTACCCCTATACAGCCGGAAATACAAGACTCCAATACAACCGAAGAACCGGCCGACATGCCTGCCAATACAGACTCAGCCGACATCACAGAGCCGGAACAGGAACCGACATCATCGCAGACCGATGGTGATGAGGCATCGACAGAGCCCATTACCGACACTGCAACTTTACAACCTCATCAGTCACAAAGCTGGAAGTTGCTGGTGATCATATTGCTATTCATATTCTGGGGCGCAGGATGCTTTCTAACCGGATACCTTATGGCTCCAAGCGTAACGATCAATACTGAAAACGGCGGCATCGATATCGAAATCCAGGAATATGTGGATCCGTATTCTGAAACACATGTAATACCCGACACCCTTGCAGATACAATACTGATATCCGACTCCGTTGAAATCACTGAACCGAAGGCTATAACAACGAACGATGACGAAGCGATCCGGCAACAGACAGCAATAGCTGTCACCGATACTATACGCCGAAACCGATATCTGACTACTATGGCTCGCCAGCACTACGGCCTGATGGATTTCTGGGTTTACATATACGAAGAAAACGCCGAAAAACTCGGCGATCCGAACCGAATCAAGCCCGGAACCGTTGTAGTTATACCGCCTGCTGAGAAATATGGCATCGACAGACACAGTTCCGAAAGCATACGGAAAGCGAAATTAAAATCAAGTGAAATTTACGCTCCTTATCAAAAATAAGTTTAACCGTTTACGCTGATAAACTTATGATAAATAAAATTAACAATCGTTTTTCACACTTTACTTGTTGTATTATTTAATTTTGCGACTACGCTGTAACAGGCGGTATGACATTATTGCCAATAATATTTACAAAAAGATAACCACAACCAACTATTATGAGTGACTCCGTAAACATTCGTGAACTCAACGACTTAGTTTCGAGCAAGAGCGATTTCGTAAATCTAATCACCAAGGGGATGGATCAGACCATCGTAGGCCAGAAACACTTGATCGATTCTCTGTTGATTGCTCTCCTCAGCAATGGCCATGTACTGCTCGAAGGCGTGCCCGGCCTCGCCAAGACACTGGCCATCAAGACTCTTTCGCAACTTATAGATGCCAAATACAGCCGAATCCAGTTCACTCCCGACCTGCTCCCTGCCGATGTGATCGGAACCATGGTATATAGTGCCAAATCAGAGCAGTTCCAGGTGAAGCGCGGCCCCATATTCGCCAACTTCGTACTGGCCGACGAGATCAACCGTGCTCCGGCAAAGGTGCAGAGTGCACTGCTTGAGGCCATGCAGGAGCGCCAGGTCACAATCGGAAAAGATTCATTCAAACTCGACGAGCCATTCCTTGTAATGGCAACGCAGAACCCTATCGAACAGGAAGGAACATATCCGCTCCCCGAAGCCCAGGTAGACCGTTTCCTTCTGAAAGTGATTATTGGCTATCCCACTCGCGACGAGGAGAAACTCATCATACGCCAGAACATAGCCCGCGAGAAACCGGATGTGAAACCGCTTCTGAAACCCGAAGAGATAATCAGCGCCCAGCAGGTTGTGGAACAGATCTATATCGACGAGAAAATCGAACGCTATATCGTGGATATCGTATTTGCGACCCGCTTCCCGGCTGACTACAATCTCAATGACCTGACAAGCATCATATCGTTCGGAGCATCGCCCCGTGCGTCAATCAGTCTGGCACGCGCCGCCCGTTCGTACGCATTCCTTCGCCAGCGCGGATTCGTAGTACCAGAGGATGTACGTGCCGTATGCCACGACGTTCTGCGTCACCGTATCGGTCTCACATACGAAGCAGAAGCCAACAACATAACCCCCGACGAGATCATATCCAATATACTTGATCGCGTACAGGTTCCCTAATCGTCTGAAGCTACCATGGATGCTAAAGAGCTTCTGAAAAAAGTCCGCAAGATCGAGATCAAGACCCGTGGTCTGTCGCAAAACATCTTTGCCGGCGAATATCACTCTGCGTTCAAAGGACGCGGTATGATGTTCAGTGAAGTGCGGGAGTACCAGTATGGCGACGACATACGCGATATCGACTGGAACGTAACAGCACGCCAGAATCATCCGTACGTAAAAGTCTATGAGGAAGAGCGTGAGTTGACTGTCATGTTGCTTGTCGACATCTCGGGCAGCCGTGAGTTCGGTGCTGTAGGGGTCGAAAAACGCGAGATGATCGCAGAGATAGCGGCCACACTCGCATTCTCGGCCTCACAGAACAACGACAAGATCGGCGTCATATTCTTCACCGACAAAATAGAGAAGTTCATACCTCCGAAGAAAGGGCGCAAGCATATTCTTCTGATCATCCGCGAACTGCTCGACTACACACCTGAAAGCCGCGGTACAGATATAGGCATGGCGCTTCAATATATGACCGACGCGCTCAAGAAACGGTGTACTACGTTTGTCATCTCTGACTACATCGATGCTCATGATTACAGCAAACCACTGTCTATAGCAGCCAACAAACATGACGTTACAGCCATACAGGTATATGACCGTCGTGACTCGCAGCTGCCGGACGTCGGTCTGATGCGTCTGCGCGATCTTGAAACCGGAATCGAGCAATGGGTAGATACCAGTTCGGCAAAAGTCCGCCAGGCGTTCGGCAAATGGTGGTATCAGCGCCAGCAGCAGATGAACGAGATAATGAACCGTTCCAGGGTCGAGATAGCATCCGTAGCGACCGACGAAGACTATGTCAAAGCACTGATGGGATTGTTTAAGAAACGTGGAGTAAAATAAGCAGATGAAGCTGAACTTACTAAATAAAATCATTGCGGGATGTGCCATCTCGGCAGGCGCAGTCAGCGCTGATGCCGTTCCGGTACAGGTTACCGCATCGCTCGACTCGGCCTACATACTCATGGGCAAGCAGACTGCCATACACACCTCGGTAGTGCAGGATGCATCCGTACATGGCAAATGGCTTATCGACAGCGCCAGAACTCTGGCTCCGGAAGTGGAACTATCCCGCAAACTCTATGCAGACACCACCGATCTTGGGAACAACCGCATCCAGATCGACCGTACATTGATAATCCAGTCATTCGACTCCGGATTGTATGTATTGCCGCCTCTTGCCTACGTAGCTGGATCCGACACATTCCGTACCGAAGAACTTGCGCTGAAAGTGATCCCTGTACCAGTCGACACTATGGCCACAATCCATACATACGGCGACACCCTGTCGATATGGTCTCATTTCTGGGACTTCCTTCCCGACTGGATAACCGATAACTGGGGATGGATCCTTCCCGTAATTGCATTAATCGCTGCTACTGTTCTGTATTTCATATTCCGCAAGAAAGATATAAAAGCTGCAATTCTGCCCAAACCGAAACCGGTACCCCCATACGAGTTGGCCATGCAGCAACTGAATGCCCTGCGCGATATGCAGCTCTGTGAACATGGCCGGGAGAAAGAATTCTACACCCGTCTGACAGATATACTCCGTGTATATCTCGACCAACGGTTCGGGATAAATGCAATGGAGATGACGTCCACTCAGATACGTGCAGCCATAAACGCAAACGAGGACACACGTCCGAACAACAGATATGTATCACAGATCCTTGAAGTAGCCGACTTTGTAAAATTCGCGAAAGTACGCCCATTGCCGTCCGACAACGCCAAATCATTCAATTCGGCCATGCAGTTTGTCGAAGCTACAAAACCGGTTGCAGAATCATCCGGAAGCGAAGTCAAGGACAATGATGACAAAAACGTCGAACCATCAGCCACTGAAAAGAAATGATCCAATTTGCCCATCCAAACTACCTGTGGTTTCTGGCGGTAATCATACCGCTTGTCATCTGGTATATACTACGGCAACGCAACTCGGCTCCGTGGCTCGCAGTATCGACCGTAAGACCTTATGCCAGCCTGCCACGTAGCTATAAACAATACCTGCGACATCTGCTATTCGCTCTCCGAATGGCTGCGATAGCTTGTGTAATCATAATACTTGCCAGGCCTCAGACCCGCGACAGCTGGCGCACATCCACCACAGAAGGCACCGACATCGTACTGGCGCTCGATATATCCTCCAGTATGCTTGCCCGCGACTTCAAACCGGACAGACTCGAAGCGGCAAAAGCGGTTGCATCACACTTCGTATCCGGACGTGAGAGCGACAACATCGGTCTGGTTATATTTGCCGGCGAAAGTTTCACTGCGGTACCTATGACTACCGACCGGGCGTTGCTCGCCAACTATATCAACGACATCAAGATGGGAATGCTCGAAGACGGCACCGCTATCGGCGACGGACTCGTATCGGCCATAAACCGCATCAAGGAAGGCAAAGCCAAATCAAAAAGCATAATATTACTTACCGACGGCTCCAACAACACCGGCATAGTGGCTCCACAGACGGCGGCAGATATAGCCCACGAGTTAGGCATAAAGGTATATACAATCGGCATCGGCAAAAACGGCGAAGCAGATTATCCGTCGATCAATGCGTTCGGACGTGTGGAATATGTGAAAATGCCGGTAATAATCGATGAAACCACCTTGCAGAACATCGCCGATACAACCGGAGGGCGCTATTTCCGCGCCACAGGCAACAATGTACTCGCTGAAATCTTCGACGAGATCGATAAACTGGAAAAGACCGAGATGGACGTTCGTCACTTCTCCCATACCGAAGACAACTATATATTGTGGGCCTGGCTCGCATTCGGATTCTTCGGTCTGGAGATATTGCTGCGTCAGACTCTATTACGTTCCATCCCTTAATGAATCAGACCATGGTTAGTTTTGCATATCCATATCTATTATATCTGTTGCTGGCGATCCCGGTGTTCGTCGGGCTTTTCATACTGGCAAGAATGGCTCGGCGCCGTAAACTAAACAGGTTCGGACATCAGTCCGTGCTTGACCATCTCATGCCCGATGCGTCAAAATACGTGCCTTCGGTAAAAATCGCCATCCAGATGCTCATAGCAGCCGCTCTTGTTGTCGTGCTGGCCCGTCCGCGCGCAGGAGCCAAGGAAGAGGTGTCAAATGTGCGTGGCATAGAGGTCATGGTTGCTCTCGACGTCTCAAACTCAATGCTCGCATCGGCCACAGACGATCCAAACGGAATAAGCCGCCTGCAGAGAGCCAAACACGTGTTGGAGAAACTTATCGACAAACTCGACAACGACAAAGTCGGACTGATCGTCTTTGCCGGAGAAGCCTATACACAGCTTCCTATAACAAGCGACTTCGTTTCGGCGAAAGTCTATCTCAACAGTATATCTACCGAGATGGTGCCGACACAAGGCACGGCAATAGGATCAGCCATAAACATGGCCATGCACTCCTTCTCGCCCGACGAAGACATACAGAAGGCTATCGTTGTGATCACGGATGGTGAGAACCAGGTCGGTGATGCGGTCGAAATGGCAAAGGCAGCCGAGAAACAAGGCATACAGGTCGACGTAATCGGACTCGGCAGTGGCAAAGGAGCTCCCATACCACTCAACTCACAGAAAAATACCTTCCTTAAAGATAATGAAGGTCACGTTGTAACGACATATCTGAATGAACAGATGGCTCAGGAAATCGCCAACGCCGGAAACGGTATTTATGTGAACGGCGCCGCTTCATCTGCAGTAAATGACATCGCAGACCAGCTCGACACCTTGGCAAAAAGCGATCTGGAACGAGTCGTGTACAGTTCGAGTGCCGAGCAGTTCCCGGTATTCGCCTGGATTGCCCTGCTACTTCTGATTGCCGATTTCTTCATTCTCGAACGTAAGATCGGATGGCTGCGTAGATTCAATTTCTTCACTAAAGCAGACAGTTCCGAAAAGGGAAAGCCGACCGAAAAATGAATACGACTATGAAACGTACATTTCAGAAATATATATCCGCATTGCTGCTGCTCATATCGCCGGCGGTAATAGCATCGGCTGCCGATTCCGATACATCGACCAAGCGCGAACGGAATTACATAAAAGAAGGCAACAAGCTCTACAAAGAAGGCAATTTCGCCCAGGCGGAAGTCGCTTATGGCAAAGCTCTGGAGGAGAATCCCGTATCCGAAATTGCCGCCTACAATTATGCTTCCGCCCTGGTCAAGCAGGCAGGAGCGGCAGATCCGAACAACGGCAAGAACCCGATGGCTCAGGCACAGAGCATATTCTCACAGCTCAACGAAGGAGCAAGAGATATCCAGGTGGCCGAATGGGCTGCCTATAACTTAGGGAATATGGCATTCAATCAACAGCAGTGGCAACCGGCCATAGAATACTATAAGAATGCCTTACGCCGAAACCCAGACAACGATAAAGCCCGTGAAAATCTGCGTCTGGCTCAACTAAAGAAGCAGGAACAGGATCAACAGGATCAGAATCAGGATCAGCAGCAAGATCAACAACAGGATGATCAGCAACAGGACCAGCAAGATCAGAATCAAGACCAGAACCAGGATCAGCAGCAGGATCAACAACAGGATGATCAGCAGCAGAACCAGCAGAATCAGAATCAACAGCAACAGGAGCAAAAGCAGGATCAGCAGCCTCAGCGCCAGCAGATAAGCAACTCAAACATGCAGAAGATTCTGGAAACTGTGGAAAAAGCGGAAGCAGCGACACGGGCTAAAGTCGATGCAGAAAAGAAAAAAGAGGAAGCCAAAGCCGCAGGACGCCCCACAGGCAACCAGTGGTGACGGAAAAGATCCCTGACTGACGTTTTTTATAATGAGAGATATCCGAGTGAATGATTAACCGAGAGATGATGAAACGAACATTATTGATATTCACGATATTGATGGCCACTATAGCCACGGCAGTAGCGCAGTCTACGTCGTTCGACGTACAGACACCGCGCAATGTTGTCGAAGGTACACGGTTCAGCCTCACCTTCTCGCTGAAAAACGGCGAGGATGCCACAGCGCCGCAGGCTCCGCAACTTGACGGATGCACAATGCTTTTCGGCCCGGCTACATCGACCATGCAAAGCTATCAGGTGATCAACGGGCGGGCAAGTTCATCGACATCTACAGACTACACGTTCACATATCGTGCCGACAAAGCCGGAAACGTCACCATCCCGGCTGTGACGATATCGTCAGGCGGCAAGAAATATACGTCGCGTCGGGTTTCATTCTCCATTCTTCCTCCAGACCGCTCTTCTCAGCAGTCACATTCTCCACAAGGTGGCAGTGCGACACAACGCAATCAGACACAATCAAATGCCTCTGATTTCAATGTGAGTCCAAACGATGTGCTCGTACGTATCATTCTTTCCCGTAGCCAGGCATACGAGCAGGAAGCTATCGAATGTACCATCAAACTATACACTAAATACAATATCAGCTCTTTCCTCGTCAAGACCCAGCCGAGTTTCGACGGATTCCTGATCGAGGATCTCAACGTACAGAGCTATCTCGGCGAACGTGAGCATTATAACGGAGAGAACTACTATACCGCAGTTCTCAAACGATGTCTGCTATACCCGCAGAAAAGCGGCAAACTCACAATTAATTCCGGCCAATACGATGTCACCGTACAGCGTCAGGTTCTTATCAATGACTGGCCTTTCCCGCGCACAGTCATTGAAGACAAAGACATTGCAGTGAACAGCAATTCTGCCTCCATCGTGATCAATCCGCTTCCGCAGCCTCAGCCGGAAGGATTCTCCGGAGCTGTAGGCAAATTCTCGATCGACAGCCGCCTGGTAGGCAACTCGTTCAAGACAAACGAGGCCGCGACCCTTATATATACAATCACCGGCACTGGAAATATAAAATATATTCACGAGCCGGAAATCGATTTCCCGTCTGAATTTGAGTTATATACTCCGCGTAGCGAGAATAATGCCCGCGTAACAGGCAGCAATATGACCGGTACCATGACTATCGAATATACATTCGTACCGCAAAGCGTAGGCAAATTCAAGATCGGCGCCGATAAATTCGTATACTTCGATCCGTCAGCCAAAGACTATGTCACACTCACTACCCCTTCTTATGACCTGAATGTCGAACAAGGAGCTGTAGTGGCATCGTCGGGCAGCAGCAACTCTAAACAGGAAATTCTCGCCAAGAATACCGACATACATCATATAAAGCTCGGCAATAAGAATCCACAGCCCGAACATAAATTCATAGTCAACACCGGTTGGTACTGGCCCATATATATCGTTCTGTCGGCAATTCTCATTCTGATCATATACATTTATGCAAAATCGGCACGTGAAGCCGCCGATGTGACAGGACGCAAACTTGCCAGAGCTAACAAAGTAGCCCGCAAAAGGCTGAAATCGGCTCAGACATTCCTGAAGTCATGCCAATATGAAAAATTCTATGAAGAGCTGCTAAAGGCATTATGGGGATACTTCGGCGACAAACTGTCTATTCCGGCATCGCAATTGTCCCGCGACAATATATCGGCCATGCTATCTGACTACGGTGCGCCGCAACAGCTCTCCGACGATCTCATAGGAGTGCTCGACGAATGTGAGATGGCACGCTACACTCCGCAGCAATCTTCAGACCAAGCAGAATCTGTGTTCAACCAAGCCTCATCGGTAATCAACCGTATGGAAGGAATCAAACGCTCTCAACGCTCATGAAACGTCATATCATATATATCCTCGCAATACTCGGATTCATCGTACCGTCAGCAGACTGTCGAGCTACAGACATAATCGAACAGGCTGATTCAGCCTATACAGCCGACGATTTCGCTACCGCCGCTCGTCTGTATACCGAAGCCATCGACTCTATAGGCAGCTCGGCCACGCTGTACTACAATCTCGGTAACGCATATTACCGTATGGGTAATCTCGGCAAAGCCATTGTGAATTACGAGCGCTCTCTACGCCTGGATCCGACAAATCAGGATGCCAGAGAAAATCTTGCTTTCGTAAATGCAAGAATCACAGACCAGATCGGCGACAGCGGGACATTCCTATCCAATACAGTCGACAATATAGTGGCATCGGCACATCCCGACACATGGGGATTGATAGCCTTGAGTTCTTTTATACTTATGCTCGGAGCCATTGCGCTATATGTGTTCGCATCGAACGTGGCCATACGCAAAACAGGCTTCTTCGGCGGATTAATATTACTCGCAGTAACGATAATAGCCAACATTCTCGCCTTCCGCGGTGCAGGCAAAGCCCAGTCTCATACCACCGCGATAGTGATCGAGCCTTCTACAATACTAAGCACATCGCCACGTCAGCCTAAAGACCGAAGTGAAGAAGCATTCCTGTTGCACGAGGGTACGAAAGTCGAGATTCTCGATTCAGTAGCAGTACCGGCCGACACGACCGGACGCAAATGGTACGATGTCAGTGTAGACAACTCACACCGCGCGTGGATATCGTCGGATGCAATCGAAAAGATTTAACAACCAGCGGTTTTAAAGAGTTTCCAGGCCATGACATGTTGTAAAACACATAGCATTTTGGCTCTCAAAATTTGCAAATGTCAAAATAACCGCCTATATTTAACTCGACATTCAATAATACCTTTTATGGTACGCTGATTTTAATCGAATTATTAACTATAAACGAATAGTATCATGACAAAAACGATTTCGTTCAACGAGCTTCGCCGCATCAAGGACAGCTTACCCGATGGATCGATCCATCGTATTGCCGACAAACTCAACATTACCGCTCAGACCGTACGCAACTATTTTGGAGGCAGCAACTACTCGTTTGGAAAAAATGTTGGCGTACACATTGAACCGGGTCCCGACGGCGGTATCGTAGTACTTGACGACACTACTATATATGACATGGCTATAGAGATCCTCGAAGAACAGGAAAAAGCCAAAGAATAACGCGTTTACAACCATTTTAACAAGAGAATAAAGCCGTAAGGCTGATTCTCAGAATCCGTATGACACAGCATGACAGACTGATCACGGTCGCAATCCACACCTACGAGAAAGCCATAGTGCTCAGATCGCTCCTTGAGAGTGAAGGTGTTGCGGTAGTGCTTCAGAATGTCAATCTGGTTCAACCCGTAGTCTCATCGGGAGTCCGTGTCCGTATTCACGAAACGGATCTGCCTTTGGCATTACGCATTATCGAAAACTGTGAGATATTTATCCGGCCCGGCGACGGAGATGCTTCATCAGGCCTCTCCGTGCTGGTGCCGGTTGATTTTTCAGAACGGTCCATCAAGGCGGCATCCATGGCGTTTGACATCGCCTCCCGGCATCACACAGGAATTGTATTCCTGCACTCTTTTGTAAATCCGTATTTCGGAGGCAATCTACAGCTGAGCGACACACTGACATACGAGATCGCTGAAACCGATGCTGTAAAAGCCATTGAAAACGATGCCATCAAGAAAATGGACGAATTCACGGGCGAAATACGCAATAAGATAAAACACGGCGAATTGCCTCCGGTGAAATTCCGCACAGAAATAGTAGAAGGCATACCCGAAGAATCCATAACCCAATATATCCGGGAACATAATCCATGGCTTGTTGTCATGGCTACGCGAGGAGCAGACACAAAAGAGAAAGAACTTGTAGGCAGCGTTACTGCTGAGGTTCTTGACACTTGCCGTATACAGGCTGTGACAATACCGGATTCCACGCCAATCGCCACACTATCGGATGTAAGACACATAGTATTGTTCAGCAACCTCGATCAGGAAGACATTCTCGCTCTTGACGCGCTGTACAGACTGATACCTGAGACCTCTGAAAAAATACATGTGACCATTGCATGCCTGCCCGAAAAGAAACGCACGTTAACAGACAAAAGCATAGTACGCACACATCTGCTCAACTACTGCCGCGAGCACTATCCGGCATATACATTCTCAACCGAGATGCTCAATCTCGATACTGTAATAAATGATTTCAGCCACATTGAACAGTTGAGACACATCGATCTGATAACGGTAGCCAATAAAAAGAAAAACATATTCGCACGCCTGTTCAATCCAGGAATAGCCCACCGACTTCTGTTCCACTCTGACATACCGATGATCGTTATCCCGGTCTAACGCCATCCTCGTAATACATACGTAACACTTGGCATCCGCCCACTTTTTTTTGCGGATCCATAAACCAACACGAGGGGGATAAGTGTTTAACTGCTGTTATGAGATATATTTTATTTTTAGCAGTATTGTCGGCAGTTGTCTTCGCCTCTGCCCAAAGTTCGGTTGACACTCATCGCGATTCAGTCAAAGCATCCCATCGAATAATAACATTCGATAACGAAACCAGACCGCAATCGCAGTCCCACAATGATTCCATACGTCAGATGATCGACATGTTCTATTACGATCAGTTCCGGAATTTCTCAGATCCCGAGGCACCATACTTCATGTTCATGAGCAAAGACGCATCATTAGCCATGGGAATCGGTGGCGCCGTACGAATGCGTGGCTATTTCGATTGGCATGGAGCCATGCCAGGACCAGGATTTGCGCCAATACTCATCCCTATGAATCCGGATCCCGCAGCAATGCGGCACTTCGGCACCACTCCGGCAGGTACATGCCTGTTTTTCCGCGTAATAGGCCGAAATAAGTCGATAGGTCACTATCAGCTGTACATCGAGGCCGACTTCTCCGGATATGAAAGACGTGATTTCAGACTCAAAAAGGCATACGCGATTGTAAATGACTTCACCATCGGTCTTGCAAACTCCACGTTCTCTGACCCTGCCGCGCTTCCGCCCACTGTCGATGCTCAAGGACCGGCCAACAAGATATCACCGGCCAACGTACTCGTGCGTTATATGCCCA
The DNA here is from genome assembly GCA_948467675.1 of uncultured Porphyromonadaceae bacterium. Classification (GTDB taxonomy): domain Bacteria; phylum Bacteroidota; class Bacteroidia; order Bacteroidales; family Muribaculaceae; genus CAOKFI01. The sequence goes on along the minus strand of CAOKFI010000009.1, from coordinate 38,437 downwards.
CAGTAAAAGAGCGCTGGACATTTGCCATCTCGGCCGAAACACCATCCACGGCCATCGACACATCTTCAGGACAGAATAAAGCCGTCGACGAATGGATTCCAGACGGAGCTGCTTTCATACAGTATCAATGGGGACCGACATCGCACATCAGACTTGCCGGTATGGTACGCTCCCTGTCATACCGCGATCTCATAGCCGAACGCAACCATTATCGCACGGGATGGGGAGTGATGCTCGGCTCCGTGGCTCATCCATTGCCTAAACTCACATATTATCTGACCGCGAACTACGGTCACGGATACAGTTCGCTCGGAGGCGATCTCAGCATTGGGAACTACGATCTGATACCCGATGCTGAACGGCCTGGCAAACTTTACGCACCGGCATCTTTAGGCTGGTGTGTGGGACTACAGTGGAATTTCACGCCTGACCTGTTTGTATGCGCCCAGTGCAGCCAGACTCATCTAATGCCTCGAAACGGCACATCCGATCCCGATGCCTACAAACACGGCACAGTGGCAGCCCTGAACTGTTTCTGGAACCTTACGCCGCGCATACTGCTGGGCGCCGAGTTCGACTGGGCGAAGCGTACAAATGAAAACGGTATCCATCGTCATGCCAACCGGGTCGGAGCATTGGCCATGTTCTCGTTCTAAAGCTATTTTTTATATCTTTGCAAGTCTAATAAGACGGATAAGGTATGAAATTCAAACTTTCCTCGCAATACAAGCCAACCGGAGACCAGCCGCAGGCGATAGACCAGCTCACCGAAGGGGTAGAATCAGGCATACCGGCTCAGACACTTCTCGGTGTCACCGGATCAGGCAAGACATTCACAATGGCCAATGTCATCGAACGTGTCCAGCGCCCCACCCTCATACTAAGCCATAACAAAACCCTTGCTGCACAGCTGTACAGTGAGTTCAAGCAGTTTTTCCCTGACAATTCCGTACAGTATTTCGTCAGTTACTATGACTATTACCAGCCAGAGGCATATATACCTACCGTCGACAAATACATCGAGAAAGATCTGATGATCAATGACGAGATCGACCGTCTGCGTCTGGCCACTACATCGGCACTGTTATCCGGGCGTAAGGACGTGATCGTCGTATCGTCGGTATCATGCCTGTACGGCATCGGGAATCCGGAAGATTTTCATAGCAATGTAATTGAAGTGAAAGTCGGACAGAAGATAGCGCGCAACGTTTTCCTGCGACAATTGGTCGACGCTTTGTATTCACGCAACGAGATTGATCTCGGGCGTGGCAATTTCCGCGTCAAAGGCGATACGGTAGACATACGTTTGGCCTACGAGGAAATAGTATTGAGAGTGATTTTCTGGGGCGATGAGATTGAATCCGTATCGACCGTACACCCGGTCGACGGAATATCGCTCGGACAGCACGACAGTTTCAAGATATATCCCGCAAACATATTCGTCACATCGAAAGAGCGCGTAGCATCGGCTGTAGCTCAGATCGGTCTTGACCTGGAAGAGAGGATAAACGATTTCACGCGCGAGGACAAACTGATCGAAGCCCAGCGGATACGCGAACGCGTGACCTACGATATGGAGATGATCCGGGAACTCGGGCACTGCTCGGGCATAGAAAATTACAGCCGCTACTTCGACGGCCGGGAACCGGGCATGAGACCGTTCTGTCTGCTCGACTATTTCCCCCGCGATTTTCTGACGATAATCGACGAGAGCCATGTCACAGTACCGCAGATACGCGCCATGTACGGTGGCGATGTATCGCGGAAGATGAATCTTGTCGACTATGGATTCCGACTGCCGGCCGCCCTCGACAACAGACCGCTGAAATTCGAGGAATTCGAGAGTCTCGTGCCACAGACCATATATGTGAGCGCCACACCGGCCGACTATGAGCTCGAACGCAGCGAAGGTGTGGTCGTCGAACAGATCATACGGCCTACAGGCCTGCTGGATCCCGTGATAGAAGTACGCCCGTCGCTCAACCAGATCGATGACCTTATCGATGAAATCCAGGATCGCGTAGACCGCGACGAGCGCGTGCTGGTGACAACCCTTACGAAACGTATGGCCGAGGAGCTCAATGACTATATGCTTAAACTCGGTATACGTACCGCTTATCTCCACAGCGACGTAGACACACTCGACCGTATACAGATACTCGACGACCTGCGTGCCGGTGTCTACGACACTCTTATCGGTGTAAATCTTCTCCGCGAAGGCCTCGACCTCCCTGAGGTCTCACTCGTAGCGATACTCGATGCCGACAAAGAAGGATTTTTACGCAGCCATCGGTCACTGACCCAGACAGTAGGCCGCGCGGCACGCAATCTTAACGGACGCGTGATCATGTATGCCGACAAGATTACAGACAGTATGCAGCAGACCATCGACGAGACAAACCGCCGCCGTTCACTTCAGCTGGCATACAACGAGGAACACGGCATCACCCCTCAGGCAATTGTCAAAGCCCGTAACCGCATTGTAGGCATAGACCGCGAAACAATCGAAGAGCTCACACCGGCCGGCCGCATAAGAAAGAACGAACGCAATACCGGATCCGGCCGCAAGAATGCCGTCGGACCGCTCCCTTACGAACACGAATATACACACGAAGTCAATCTGGCTGCAGATCCGGTGATAGCATACATGACTCCGGAAGAAATGCAGCGGGCCATCACACGCCTGAGGTCGGAAATGGTCGAAGCGGCAAAACGCATGGAGTTTATAGAGGCTGCAAGACTGCGTGACGAGATAGTTAAAATGGAACAACAGTTAGAAACCAAAAGTCATGGCAGTTGATATCACACGCTGGTTGCCCACATCGGTCAAGGAGATGCAAGCCTTGGGATGGGATCACATAGATGTGGTGCTGTTTTCCGGCGACGCGTATGTGGATCATCCTTCATTCGGTGCTGCCGTGATAGGACGCTTGCTGCAGTCGATGGGACTTAATGTCGCGATAGTGCCACAGCCGAACTGGAGGGACGATCTGCGCGACTTCCGCAAATTCGGAGCTCCACGGTTATTTTTCGGTATATCTCCAGGTGCCATGGACTCTATGGTAAATCACTACACCGCGGCACGCCGGAGGCGTAGTGATGACGCATACACTCCCGATGGACGTCATGGAATGCGGCCCGATTACCCGACCATAGTCTACTCGGAAATATTACGCAGACTCTATCCACAGGTTCCAGTTATCGCAGGAGGAATAGAGGCATCGCTTCGACGCCTTTCCCACTACGATTATTGGCAGGACAGGTTAAGGCCTTCGATAATCATGGATGCGCCTGTAGATATCATCGCATACGGCATGGGCGAGAAACCGATACGCGAGATCGCCGCCAGACTGATGAACGGCGCCAAGGTCAGCGAGCTGACCGATATCCCACAAACCGTGGTAAGATGCCGAGCAACGGACATTCCGAAACCCGATGTCCGTAATATAGTACTGGCGTCATATGAACAATGTCTGCGCGACAAACGGCTGCAGTCGGCCAATTTCAGAGAGATCGAGCAACAAAGCAACCGTATGGAACCGGACAGCATACTCTGGCAGCAGCATGGACATAGCGCCGTAAAAGTAAATCCCATGTTTCCGCCGATGACTACAGCCGAGATCGACGCGTCTTTTGATCTTCCGTATACACGTCTGCCCCACCCGCGTTACAGAGGCAAACGTATTCCGGCCTATGAAATGATACGCCATTCTGTCAACATGCACCGCGGATGTTTCGGAGGATGCGCATTCTGCACCATATCCGCCCATCAGGGCAAATTCATTGCGTCACGCAGCAAGGAGTCAATACTCCGGGAAGTTCGACAGGTGACTGCAATGGACGATTTCAAAGGATACATCAGCGACCTTGGAGGCCCGTCGGCCAACATGTATGCCATGCACGGCCGGGACACATCAATATGCCGCAGATGCTTGCGGCCTTCATGCCTGCATCCGAAACCGTGCCGCAACCTCGACAACGACCACCGGCCGCTTCTCGACATATATCATGCCGTAGACGCATTGCCGGAAGTAAAAAAATCGTTTGTCGGGAGCGGAGTCCGCTACGACCTGTCAATGCACCGGAACGGCGACAAGGACATAGACAACGCCAACCGCTGCTATAACGAAGAGCTTATTGCCAATCATGTTTCAGGACGTCTGAAAGTAGCCCCTGAACATACAGCTCCGCATGTACTCGACATGATGCGCAAACCATCGTTCGGCCTGTTCTACGACTTCAGGAAGATATTCGACGATGTAAATCGCCGCAAGGGATTGAAACAGCAACTCATCCCTTATTTCATATCGAGCCATCCGGGGTGCCGTGAGGAGGATATGGCGGAACTTGCCGCTGTCACCCGAGACCTGTCGATGCATCTGGAACAGGTACAGGACTTCACACCCACACCGATGACTCTTGCCACGGAAATATATTACACCGGATATCACCCGTATACCGGCGAAAAGGTGTTCACAGCCGTACGTCCTGAAGACAAAACGGCTCAACGTAAATATTTCTTCTGGTATGATCCTGCCTACAGGAACGAAATAATCGCCTCGCTGCGCAGACTGCATCGACATGATCTGATAAGCCGGCTGTTCCCGGCGTATAGCAGGAATCATCCGCAACAGAAAACATCTGGCGACTCGGGATCCCGCAAATTCAGAAAACGTCAATAGTCGCTGAACAGCGGCGGCTTTATCACAATGCCGACACGCAGCTGACTGTGAAACTGCTTGTAGTCCAGCAGCCCCTCGCCATAACCGTTATAATACTGCACGAAGAAATACTGGTTCTCTTTGGCAAACATCCTGTAGTTGAGCTCGACTATCGTATTGTAATTGAGTTTCCAGCCCTTTCGTTTGGTAAGAATAACAGAGGCTCCGAACCGCCGGTTGCGTGATGTGAACGATGTTCCAACCTGATATATACCGCAATAATTCAGGATATCCTTATTGTTCATGCCGTCAATTATCGGTATCCATACCTTGCCGTGAACCATAAGCTGCGGATCAATAATGATATTGCCCCCGAAAGTAACCTTGTTCCACGAGCGGGAAGCATCACCGTCACGTCCATTGCTTTCATGCTCCAGCACAAGCATCGCTTTGCCTATAAACCGGTTTTTCACGAAAAGAGGTTTGGCGAGACCTATACCCGGATTGAAATTCAGATCAGTCATCGGCATCGAATTCTCCAGCACGTTCCAGAATACTTTCTGGGTATAGAACAGATACAGATAAGTCCCGAGCGGAAGAGTGTTCTTAGTCAGTCGTTGCGATATGGAAATCTGAAACTTGACATTGGAATTCTCCTTCGTCGGTTTCGGCCCCACGGCCGTACCGAATATAAAATAGTTATCACGATATAGACCGAAATACGGCCCGAGATCAAATGCCTGACGGACACTATCGGCATCGATCGGATCCTTTGGCGTGTTGACAATCTGGGCACATACACGTGGCATCGCGGATGCCACCGCAACCAGAAATATTATATGACGGATTAGGCGTATCAGAGTTATTGCTGTTTTGAAAATGGACTTGACGGGTACAAAGTTAACGGTTTTAAACGAAAGTCCTACAAAGCGCAACACAAGTCTTATACGATTTATCAGGTCAATAAAGCGCATATTTTAAACCGAATCACTACATTTGTATGATATTAAACCAACATAACGACTATTGCTCCGATGAATCCGATAAGATTCAGTTTTTTACTCATAGCATTGATCGGACTGACCATGTCCGGATGCGGCGATGACAGCCAGTTTCGCGTGACAGGCACAGTCGATGGCCTCGGCACACAGAATCTAAGAATAATCTATTACACCACTACAGGCATCAAATCCCTGACATCTACAGCTGTCGACGGCAAATTCAACTTCACAGGAAACTCTCCGGCCGAAACTCTGGTCGAGATTTTCACAAGCGACCGCGTGCCATTGATGCGCCTGGCCGTCAAAAACGGTGAAACGGTCGAAGTCAGCATCGACAGGACCGAACCGTACAAACTGACTCTGAAAGGCAACGATGTGTCCAAACGTATGGCCGGATTCATGCGTGACAACAGCGATGCCCTTACCCGCAAAGACCATGCCGCAGTCAACAGTGCCATAGCCGCATATATCAGGAACAACACGAAAGATCTGACATCCACGATACTGCTTCTTACCGAATTCGACGCCACCGGCCAAGAAACAGCCGCAGATTCCCTGCTGCAACTGATCGACACAAAGGCTCGCCCTGAGTTCCTTACCGAAAATATAATGGCCGGAATTGCCGCGCGCGATTCGGTTGCAGAAAATTCCAGTCTGATACCGCTACGTCTGTACACAGCAGCCGACAGCATGACTACATATACTGCAGGAGAGTCGGACTATTCGCTGCTGATATTCACACGAAACGCCGACGAACGTCCTGACTCCATGCGCAGGCAGATATCACGGATAATGGAAAACATGACCGGCAAGAAACTGCGTATAGCAGACATCTCGATAGCGGCAGACAGCGCCGCATGGCATTCTCAACCGGAAATCACAACCGAATCCGACGGATATATATCGGCATGGATGCCCGGTGCCATAGCGGCACTCCCTCTCAAACAGCTTGCCGTGACACGCACCCCCTATTTCATCGTGGCCGATTCCACCGGAGCCCAACTGTATCGCGGACAGTCATTGGCCGGTGTGCGTAAAGTTTTGGGACAATAATTCTTACAAATCACAGATTTACTCTAATTTTGCAGACTAAACAGATATAGTCTGCATATCTTAATGAGAAAGACAACCATACTCATCATACTGTCAGCACTGATTATAGGCTCCATTGTCGCTACAGGCAAGGAAACGGTTGTAGAACCGTCGTTTGCATGGCGAGCCACACCTCCGCTCGGACTACATGAGGAAGCCACTATAGATACATCTCTGATCGACTACTCCCGTCAGGCAGTCCCGTCAGAGGTTGTATCTCCCGCATACGCCACTACCGGCAATTTCGGGACAGAAGGCATCAACATGCTCTTTTTCGAACGGGCTCCGATAAGCGATTTCTTTTTCCGTGATGCCATGGAAGCCTGGTTGCCGAGCCAGCGCAATATGAAATTCTACAACACCCGCATACCGATGACCCTTCTGTCATACAACACCGGTGGCGGGCGTGAAGCCGCACAGGACCGGCTGAAAGCCGTATTCTCAGGAAATATCAACGCAAGAGCGCAGATCGGGGCGAATATAGACTACATATACTCAAAAGGGTCATACAACAACCAGGCGGCCAAAGGTCTTATATGGGGATTCTCAGGATCGTACATAGGAGAGCGCTATGAACTTCAGGCCTATTTCAATCACTGGAATTTCCTGAACAAGGAGAACGGAGGGATTACCGACGACCTGTATATCACAGATCCGGCTGAACTTCAGGGCGGATCAACATCAGTCGACACGAAAAGCATACCGACACGTCTCACAAACGCCCACTCCCGCCTGAAAGGCACCCAGCTTTACATCAACAACCGCTACAAGATAGGCTATTGGCAGGAAGAATCATCAGAGGAAGACGAAGACTCAATCGTCAGACGCACATACATTCCGGTATCGAGCTTCATCTGGACCTTGAAATTCGACAACGGAGAGCACAACTTCCGAAACGACAACCGCTCGGAAGCCGAAGAATTCTGGCAGAACACATACCTCAGACCCACCACCCTCGACGTCACATCATACTGGTCTCTGACAAATACATTCGGCATCTCACTTCTTGAGGGCTTCCACAAATACGCGAAAGCCGGACTCGGCGCTTTTGTGACCCACCAGATACGGCGGTACACACAGACACCAGACACCCTCGACCACAGCGATCCGGAGATATTCACCCCGTTTCCAGACGGCACTTATCCAGAAAACGGCACCGAAAACCTGCTGTGGGTAGGGGCGCAACTCACAAAGCGTCAGGGTTCACTGCTACGGTACAACGTCACCGGACAATTCGGCCTGATAGGGTCGGCAGCCGCCGATCTTAAAGTCGAAGGCGATGTATCCACACGATTCCGTCTGTTTGGCGATACCGTGAGCATAACCGGCTACGGCGCATTCCGCAACGAAGCGGCTCCGTATCTGATGAAACATTATATCTCAAACCACTTCATGTGGGACAACGACTTCGGCAAGACACGCAGTCTCCGTATAGGCGGCATTCTGAACATACCGCATACCAAAACACGTATCGATGTCGGCGTCGAAAACATTCAGAATCATCTCTATTTCAACGACCGGTCAATGCCGACACAACACGGAGGAAGCGTACAGGTCTTTTCGGCATCACTTAACCAGGATTTCAGATTCAAGGCTCTTAACTGGAACAACCGCGTGACATACCAGACCTCATCGAATCAGGACGTAATACCGTTGCCGCAGTTGACCGTATATTCGAACCTGTACCTGCTGTTCAAAGTCGCGAAAGTCCTGCATGTGCAGTTCGGTATCGACTGCGACTACTATACAAGCTATAATGCTCTCGGATATCAGCCGGCTCTTATGTCTTTCTACAACCAACGCGAAGTCAAGGTAGGCAACTATCCGTTCATGAATGCATATATCAACATGAAACTAAGCCGGGCACGGTTCTATGTGCTGTTCTCGCACTTCAATCAGGGCATGTTCGGCGGCAGCAACTATTTCTCGGCAGCACACTATCCTCTGAATCCGCGACGCTTCCAGATGGGAATATCCGTAGACTTTGCAAATTAATTCCCCGACGACCATTTTCGCATCAGAAACGTTATATTCAGATATAACTGTCAATAACTATGCAACCGCTCAAGAAACGAAACAGCCATATAGCGATACTGCTTCTGCTGCTCATCTTGGCCGTAGGTGCCATGATTGCCTTGAAAAAATGTTCTGCCTGCCGCCACAGATACATGTGCGGAACCGCGCCTGGCGATACAGTCAATGTCGCACTGCAATATTCTCCTGTATCATTCTACATGAAGGGAGACACGCTCGGAGGAGTTGACTACGATTTACTCCATATAATATCACGCACACATGATATACATTTCCGGTACACACCGGTGACCACAGCCGCAGAAGGCCTGGCCGGCCTGAGAGCAGGACGTTTTGACATCGTAGCAGCCAATCTCCCTATGACTTCAGCTCTCCGCGACAGTTTTCTGGTGACTGAGCCGGTCTATTCCGACCGCCAGGTACTGATACAGTTGCGCGATACCACCGGACACCGTAAAATGGTAGAGTCGACACTCGGACTGAGAGGAGATACTGTATATGTGACCCGAAATTCGCCCAACGTAGAACGACTACAGAACCTGATCCGTGAGATAGGCGACACAATCTATATCAGAGAAGTACCTAACACCGCAGAGCAACTGTTCATCATGACAGCCCTCGGAGAGATTCAATTGGCTGTGATCAATGAACAGATAGCCCGGAGCATGTCTGACGACTATCCGCAAGTCGACTATTCCACCGGTGTATCGTTCACACAGTTTCAGCCATGGGTATTGCAAAAAAATGAACAGGCGCTATGCGACAGCCTGAACTCCTGGCTCACACAACTGAAAGAGACACCCCTATACCGCGAACTCGTCAAACGTTATTTCGACTGACGCTATTCTCTCGGCTGATAAATCGAATGTTGTATACGTTGGCCGGACCTGAATCCGGACGCTGTTATTACCATCGGAGGCCGTGTCGCACAGAATTGCGACACGGCCTCCGACGGTAAGTCTATATTGTTTATTATCAGCGCACGAGAGCAGCCATAGAGGCTTTAAGCGCTGCGATCTTAGCTTCGGCATCGGCCTGCTTGCGACGTTCGGCATCAACTACAGCCGCGGGAGCATTCGAGACGAAACGCTCGTTTCCGAGTTTTTTCAGCACCGAGTTCAAGAAGCCTTGATAATACTCGAGATCTTTCTGCATTTTAGCTATTTCGGCTTCAACATCGATACTGTCTTCCAACGGAACATTGAATTCGACAGCACCGACCATAAACGAAGCTGCAGCCGGATCTTTGGCTTCAACATGAGTGATCGCCGAAAGATTGGCCAGCTTACCGACTATTCCGGCTTCAGCTACCGGAGCTGAGCCTACCACACGCAACTCAAGCGGTTGTTTGGGAGCTATATTTTTCGACGCACGTACGCTACGCACTCCGATCACAACCTCCTTGGCATTTTCCATAGAAGCAAGCACATCCGCATCGGCGCCATCCATACCGGGCATCGGGGCATACATGACCGACTCTCCGTCGGCACGCTCCTGAAGATGCTGCCAAAGTTCCTCGGTGATAAACGGCATAAACGGATGCAACAGGCGCAACAGATCATCGAAAAATTTCAAAGTCGCCTCATAAGTAGCTGTATCCATCGGCGAACCATAGGCCGGTTTCACCATCTCGAGATACCAGGACGAGAACTCATCCCAGAACAGACGGTACACGACCATCAATGCCTCCGATATGCGGAACTTGCCAAAAAGATCATCGATCTCGGCCACTGAAGCGGCCAGTTTCGCACGGAACCACCTTACAGCCTCATGGGCAGCCTGTGGCTGTTCGATATCGGCCACATTCAGTCCTTTGACAAGACGGAATGCATTCCATATCTTATTGCAGAAATTACGGCCCTGTTCGCACAGTGAGTCATCATACATTATATCATGACCGGCGGGAGCAGCGAGCATAATACCCATACGTACGCCGTCGGCACCGTATTTGGCTATCAGCTCCAACGGATCAGGAGAGTTGCCGAGCGATTTCGACATCTTGCGCCCGAGTTTGTCACGTACTATACCGGTAAAATACACATTGCTGAAAGGCTTGTCCCCGCAGAATTCATATCCGGCTATTATCATGCGCGAAACCCAGAAGAATATAATGTCGGGCGCCGTAACGAGATCGGTAGTCGGATAATAGTATCTGAACTCCTCGTTATCCGGATCGAGAATGCCATTGAACAGCGAAATCGGCCACAGCCATGATGAGAACCATGTGTCGAGGCAATCCGGATCCTGCTTGAGATCGCTGAGAGTCAACGAAGCGTCTCCGCTCTTCTCAATCGCTTTTACAAGCGCTTCTTCTTTCGTTTCCGCAACCACGAAGCCACCGCCGGGCAGGAAGTATGCCGGAATCTGGTGTCCCCACCACAACTGGCGCGATATACACCAGTCCTTGATATTGGTCATCCAGTGGCGATACAGGTTCTTGAACTTCGCCGGCACATATTTTATATAGTCCGTCTCAACAGCCTCCAGCGCAGGCTTGGCCAGAGTCTCCATCTTTACAAACCACTGCATCGACAGTTTAGGCTCTATCACGGCATCGGTGCGCTCTGAATGACCCACCTTGTTGACATAGTCCTCGACTTTTTCAACAAGTCCGGCTGCTTCAAGATCTGCCATGATCTGCTTACGCACATCGAAACGATCCATGCCGACATACATGCCGCCCTGTTCGGATATCGTCCCGTTGTCATTGAATATGTCGATCGAAGGCAATCCGTATTTATCGCCGAGCATATAGTCATTGACATCATGTGCAGGTGTCACTTTCAGACAGCCGGTACCGAAATCCATCTCCACATATTCGTCCATTATGATAGGCACGGCACGTCCCACCAACGGCACGATCACATTCTTGCCTTTGAGCCAGGTATAGCGCTCGTCATTCGGATTGACACATACGGCAGTATCGCCGAGTATCGTCTCCGGACGGGTCGTGGCCACGACTATATATTTGCCGTCCTCACCTTCCACTTTATATCGCAGATGGTAAAGATGGCTCTGTTCCTCCTTATATATGACTTCCTCGTCGGAAAGAGCGGTCAGTGCTTTAGGATCCCAGTTGACCATACGCACGCCACGGTATATGAGACCTTTATTATATAGATCGCAGAACACGCGTATCACGCTTTTCGAACGGAGTTCGTCCATAGTAAACGCCGTGCGTTCCCAGTCGCAAGAAGCGCCCAGTTTGCGCAACTGTTTCAGGATTATGCCTCCGTACTTGTCGGTCCAGTCCCAGGCATGTTTCAGAAACTCCTCGCGGGTAAGATCTGTCTTACTGATACCTTCGGCAGCAAGTTTCGCTACCACCTTGGCTTCCGTAGATATTGCGGCATGATCGGTACCAGGCACCCAGAGAGCATTCTTGCCCATCATTCTGGCACGACGGGTCAGAATATCCTGAATCGTATTATTGAGCATGTGCCCCATGTGAAGCACACCTGTCACATTTGGCGGCGGGATTACAATACAGAACGGTTCGCGACCGTCAGGTTCGGAATGGAACAGACGGTGCTCCATCCAGTATTCATACCATTTGTCCTCAACTTCCTTGGGATCGTATTTTGTTGAAAGCTCGTTCATGATGTGACAATTAAGAAATGCGGATGCAAAAATACTAATTATCCTCCAAAAAGCATATTTTCACCGAAAAATACGCTAATTTTGCACTGTATAAAAGAATGTGTGACAGTGCTCAGATCATTTACAAAGCCATATAAGTTAGGTGTTGCCCTCAGCGGCGGCGGCGCCCGGGGCTTTGCCCATGTAGGAGCCTTGAAAGCAATTGAATCGTGCGGACTGCGGCCTGACATTATAGCAGGTGTGAGCGCCGGCTCGATAGTAAGCGTGCTTTATGCTGCCGGGGTTTCGACCGACGACATGCTCGATCTGTTCTCCAATGCCAAATTCAGCGATTTCGCCGAACTCAGCGTACCGAAAGACGGATTCTTCAAACTCGACAAGTTCAAGAAATTCATACTGAAGGCCGTAAAAGTCCACAATCTGGAAGACTTGAACATCCCTACGGTAGTATGCGCCACCGATATCGACCATGGATGCAGAGTGGCCTTTACCGAAGGCCCTATCGGCGAACGCATAATCGCGTCATGCAGCATTCCGATAGTGTTCAAGCCGGTGAAAATACATGGCACCAATTATGTGGACGGCGGTGTGCTCCACAACCTGCCGGCATGGGCCATACGCAACAAATGCCGCCGTCTTATCGGTATAAACTGCAGTCCGCTAGTCAACACAGTACACAAAAACACCCTTATTGATATTGCACACCGCACATACAATCTCATGGCCAAGACCAACGCCATACCAGACATGGAACTGTGCGATCTGGCTATAGAAACCCGCGACATAGCATCATATAGGGTATTCAACCTCAAAGAGATCAAACGGGTATATCAAAGCGGCTTCGATTGTACGATCGAAGCGCTCAGACAAAAAGGCTGGATAAAATAGATCCCGCCTGCTATAAAAACTACATAAACCTCTCATCAGACCGCCAATGAACGAAAAACCGATCATATACCAACTGCTGCCGCGCCTATTCGCAAATATGAACGGCAACTGCATTCCGAACGGAACACTCAGACAGAACTGCGCCGGCAAAATGAACGATATAACCCAGCATGTGCTGGAAAGCATAAAGGACTTAGGCATTACGCACGTATGGTACACCGGAGTCATCGAACACGCCCATGACGCCGACTATACCCGCTACGGTATACGCCGCGACAACCCGCACGTCGTAAAAGGACATGCCGGCTCTCCGTATGCCATCAAGGACTATTACGACATAGATCCGGACATTGCGGTCGACGTAGACCGGCGTATGGAGGAGTTCGAACAGCTGATAGCACGCACTCATGACACAGGACTGAAAGCTATCATCGACTTCGTGCCGAACCATGTGGCTCGCGAATACAGTTCCGATGCAAAGCCGTCAGGAATCAGAGATCTGGGCGCCGACGACGACCATGACATGTTTTTTTCTCCAGCCAACAACTTCTATTACATACCGCGGCAGCTATTTGCGCCAAACGTTGACATGGGCAGCGGCAATAACGCATACGTGGAGTTCCCGGCCAAAGCGTCAGGCAACGACTGCTTTACGGCATTTCCCGGACAGTTCGACTGGTACGATACCGTAAAACTGAACTACGGCGTAGATTACGGCAACGGAAGCCACCACTTCTCGCCGATACCCGACACATGGTTCAAAATGCTGCATATATTGCGGTACTGGGCAGCCAAAGGAGTTGACGGATTCCGTTGCGATATGGTCCACATGGTACCTCTTGAATTCTGGCAATGGGCCATACCTAATGTGAAGGAACGCTATCCAAACGTAATATTCATCGCCGAGATATACGATGTAGGTCTGTACCGCAACTTCATACATCTCGGAGGTTTTGACTACCTTTACGACAAAGTCAACCTGTACGATACCCTGCGTGGAATACAGTGCAACAATTTCTCAGCCGCACAGATCACATCATGCTGGCAGACGGTAGAGGGTATCGGGGGGAACATGCTCAATTTCCTCGAGAATCACGATGAACAGCGATTCGGATCCAAATACTATGCCGGCGATCCGGCTCTCGTCACCCCCTCTCTCATAGTAAGTTCCATGATCAGCACAGGCCCGATGATGATATATGCCGGCCAGGAACTCGGTGAGCTCGGCAACGACGCAGAGGGATACAGCGGATATGACGGACGTACAACCATATTCGATTACTGGAGCATACCTACCATACGCAGGTGGATGAACGGCGGTAAATGCAACGAAGACAACCTCTCCGGACGGGAAATCTGGCTAAGACACCGCTACCGCGACATACTTAATATATGCAAGGACGAGAAAGCCATATCCTGCGGACGATTCTTCGACCTCATGTATGTGAATTACGAAAATCCGTCACTCAATCCGCATAAACAATATGTGTTCATGCGCAGCTATGCAGGCGAGACACTGGTCATAGCCGTGAATTTCGCATCCTCCTCATGCGATCTGCACATAAACATACCCCAGCATGCTTTCGAAGTACTCAATATTCCGGAAGGAGACTGCGTGGCCATCGACCTGATAACCAAGGACAGAATGCGAAAAACATTGTCGGCCGACAAACCTTTCGAGACATTCGTAGGACCGTACGACGCCGTGGTATGGAAAATCAAACACAAAAATGTGTTGACAGATGATAAAAAATCTTCGTCAACCAATGGCACAAAAACTAAAAAGCAGTAATTTTGCACCGAGTTTCAACCCCAACCAATCATTGATAGATATATGAGCGACAGTCTGCCCCCGTTCAAAATTTTTGCCGGTACCAAATCCCGGTACATGGCCGAAGAAATATGCAAAGATCTCGGTGTAAGCCTTGGTAAGATGAATATCCAGCGGTTTGCCGATGGCGAATTCGAAGTATCTTTCGAGGAGTCGATACGCGGATGCGAGGTATATCTCGTACAGTCCACATTCCCCAACTCCGACAACCTCATGGAACTGCTTCTGATGATTGATGCCGCCAAACGCGCATCGGCTCACTCCATCGTTGCCGTTATGCCATACTTCGGCTGGGCTCGTCAGGACCGTAAGGATAAACCGCGCGTATCCATAGCTGCAAAACTCGTAGCCGACCTGCTCAGCGCCGCCGGCGTAAGCCGTGTGATCACAATGGATCTTCACGCGGACCAGATACAAGGATTCTTCAATGTACCTGTAGACCACCTGTATGCGTCGTCAGTATTCATTCCTTACATACAGTCCCTCAATCTGGAAGACATGGTCATCGCCACTCCTGACGTAGGCGGTGCCAAACGCGCCAACAACTATGCGAAATACCTCAACGTACCTTTGGTACTCTGCCACAAGCAGCGCGCCAAAGCCAATGTCGTAGAGAAAATGACAGTCATAGGCGATGTTGAAGGAAAGAACGTGATCCTTGTAGACGACATGGTCGACACCGCAGGCACCATAACCAAGGCCGCCGACCTCATGCTTGAAAACGGAGCTAAAACCGTACGCGCATTGTGCAGCCACGCCATCATGAGCGATCCTGCATCGGAACGCATCGACAACTGCGGTATGACTGAAATGATTTTCACCAACAGCATACCTTTCAACAAAGACTGCAAGAAAGCTACAATAATCACAGTAGCCCACCTGTTTGCCGATACTATCCGCCGGGTACACGAGAATAAATCTATATCCTCGCAATATCTCATCAAATAAAAGCATCAGACAAAACATATCCACACGGCTACACCGTTAAGGTGCGGCCGTGTGTTTTATATCAGCCGCCTGTATATGGAACTGACCGACGATATGATCCGATGGATCGAAGCACATTCAAAAGACGACACGTCGCGACTGCGATTCCGCTACAGCGACGATCCTGTTGCCAGATTCTGTATACTCCAGATCGAGACACGACGCCATGCGGCTAAAAAACTTCCGCACACACTGCAATGCAGCAGTTTTCAGTTTCCGACAGCTCTGTCAGCCGAACAATGCACATCCGACGGTCTCGCTGAATTTCACGCATCGCTGGTATCGGTCGATGAACGGATACTCGACATGACGGCAGGACTCGGAATAGACGCATTTCATATCGCACGACGCAAAGCGCAAGTCACTGCCATTGACATAGATCCTGATGTTGCAGAAGCGTTAGCCCATAATGCCAAAGCGCTCGGACTTCGGATTGAAACCATATGCACCGACAGCGTAAGCTATCTGCATGATTCAAACCGATGTTTCGATACTGTATTCATCGATCCCGCAAGACGTGGCGACGGAGGGAAACGACTGTTCGCACTATCGGACTGCGCCCCCGATGTAGTATCGCTGATGCCACTGCTACGCAAACGATGCGGCAGGCTAATCGTCAAGGCATCGCCGATGATCGACATAGAGCAGACCTTGCGCACCATACCAGAAGCGACCCGCCTGTACGTGACAGGAACCAGACACGAATGCAAGGAACTGGTGATAATATGCGACTTCAGAACGCCAGCATCGGATAGCCAGACGCAAATAACACCACTGACAATACTTGCCGACGGCACAACCCATAGCTTCACATTCACCCAGCAGCAGGAACGGTCATGTACAGTGGCGACAAATGATCCGCTCCCGGGTCAGATTCTCTACGAACCGTATCCGGCCGCCATGAAAAGCGGCGCATACAGGTTCTTGTCAGCCAATTACGGGTGCTATAAACTGCATCCAAACACTCATCTATACATCTCTGACAGAATAATTCCCGATTTCCCCGGGACTCCATATACCATCGAGAGCCTTGTCCCTTTCAGCTCGAAAGATGTGAAACAGATAAAAAAGCATCTGACATCAGGCAGCGTGGCGGTCCGCAATTTCGTAATGACAGCCGAAGAACTTAAACGCAAACTGAAATTGAAAGAAGATTCCCAACGCAGAATCATAGGAACCACAACTCTATCCGGAAAAATATTGATTGCAGTCAGACCATTCCGCGAACCGGATTAGCATAAATTACGTTTTTTAAGTAAACCGTTTTAACAGTCACGTACAATTTAGTAAGTTTGCATCAGAATAGATTTGCAATGAAAAAGTCTCTTTATATCTTTTGGACCATTATCGCCTGCATTATCATATGCGCACCAGAAGCCTCAGCTCAGCGAGGACAGAAGACCTTAGGTCTGCGTACCGGCTACAATACACGCAACGACAGTCCGTTGGCCGGAATCTCATTCAGCTATCAGTTTTCTGATCATGTACGCATTGCCCCCAACGCCGACTATGTGTTCCGCCATAACAATACAGATGCCTTCTCGCTAAACTGCAACATGCACTTCCCCTGGAAACTCGGTGCTCTTCCGATGAACATATATCCGCTCATTGGCGCCAACTACACTCAGTGGAGCATGCATCATGCCGATATCGCAGTCTCCGACGACACAAGTTCACGCATAAATAGATTCGGCCTCAATTTGGGCGGCGGCGTGGAATGGTATGCCACCTCAACATTCAAAATCGCCGCCGAAGGAAAATTCGGATGGCTGAAAGACTTCAATACCGGAGTCATAAATATCGGTATAGCATACGTGTTTTAAAATATGCCGGACGATTACGGCCATATTAAGGTAACGGTCATCGTAGCGTTTCACAACGCAGAACTCACCATAGGCACCACCGCACGTTCGATATTCGAACAGACTCTGACGGAACTCGAGATAATATTCGTCAATGACGGAAGCCTTGACAGAAGTTTCGACATAATCAACGACATGCTCGTACACTATCCGGAACGGATAGACAATACAAGCATACTGTTCTACACCTTTAGCCGCGGCACTGCCGCTGCCTACGATACAGCCCTGGCCCATGCCTCCGGCGACTACGTAATCACAGCAAGTCCGGGAGATTTCTTTGAAGCCAACGCGTTAAAACATATGTCGGAAAGGGCATATAGTACCGATGCCGACATTGCATGGTCCGAACATTTCGCCGGTTATCCCGGACGCAACAAAAGAATACGCATAGGCAAAGGAGCTCCCGAACTGAATCTGATGCGGATAGATTACGGATCATTCACCCTGCACAACAAACTCATTCGCCGAAGACTGCTCACAGACAACAGAATTGCCGCCACAAAAGGGGTAAACAGCTGGAAAGACATCTGTGTGGTATCGAAATTATTGTCGTTAAGTCCTACGGTCACTTTCATACATACTCCGCTTTACCACTGCAATAGATCGACAGCATATACAAGCGAATATGAGAGCAGAGATCATCTGACCACGACTCTCTTACTGGAACAATGGTTTGTTAAGCAGTATCCCGACAACAGATATCAGCCATTTCTCAACAATCTGAAATTCGTGGCAAAATCATGTTTCCTGCGTGGAAAAGACAAAGATATAAAGCAATGGAAAGCCACTTTTCCCGAACTCAACAGCCGCATCATGAGACTAAATGCCATAAGCCTGCATCGCCGCTGGCTGTACAGCGCACTAATCTGGCTTCCGGAATGGATGGCTCAGCAGCTGGCCCGCATCTTTATCAGGTAACCGCCGGTCAATACACATACGACAACAGTTTCAGCAGCCTTCGCCCACCCAGATACGAAGCTATGATGCCGATTTTATTTTTCAGCCTTACATTCCTGTCCGTCAGTGATCCGTGACGCAATTGCACTATGCGGTTCCAACAGCGGTCGCTTACAGCCTCATCCTCCATTCCATTGCCATACATAAGAACGAGTATATTGAAATTAGCGCTCAACTCCCTGTCATGGGCTGCCGGAAGCAACTGAGGACAACGATCCGACATATAAGCCGAAATTCTGGCTGTAACATCCAGCACCACCGAGTGGCTTGCATCGAACTTATGCATATAGCTGTCGGAATGCTGGCGATAATGATACAGTGCCACTGGCGTAAACACTACCCTATCAGCCCTTTCAAACACACGATAGAACACATCCAGATCCTCATACCGCGAACCGGTCGTAAAACGCACATCACGCCAGAGTCTCGATCTATATATCTTATTGCAAGGCGAATTATCCAGATGTTTCTGATACAGCACATCGGCAATAGCATCAGTAGCCGACATACACATCACTCTGTTTCGGCTCTGCTTCACACGTTTCCGATAAGCGTTCTTATGATATACATCGAATCTCGCCGATGATATGTCGGCTCCATAACGCTGGGCATTACCTATCAGAATCTGTATGAATCCGGGATCGATAAAGTCGTCGGCGTCGACAAAGCCTATCCATTCACCGCGTGCCATGTCTATTCCGGTATTGCGGGCAGCCGACACTCCGGCGTTTTCAGTCCGGATATAACGTATACGCCGATCCTTCTGCTCCCATTCACGTCCTACCGATGCAGTAGAATCCGTACTCCCGTCATCGACAAGCACCACCTCAATATTGGCATACGTCTGCCCTGCTATGCTGCACAGACACTCTCCGAGATACTTTTCAGCATTATATGCAGGTATTATAATGGATATTAGCGGCATATTGCTCATAGCTGCAGATTCATGTCAATAGCAAAGATATTGATTTTCCCTCAACTGGACAATCATCGGTCACAGACGCACACCTATACCGAGCATAAGATTCTGCGGATATTTGAAATTCCCCAGACGATAGCCGACATTCAGAAACAGACGGCGACTCACAAATGTTTTAAGACTCAACGACTGATAAAACCGCTGGTTGCCCTGTGGACAGACAAAGTCGTAACCCACACCGGCATTGACCGAAAATATCGGCATTGTAAGTTCGGCATGGGCCGACACTCCGGCGCTAAGCTGCTTGCCAAACGGCGGACGATAGAATTTAAGATCATTGCCGGATGTGTACTCTACCCAATAAGGAGCGAGTCCGGCACTTTCGTCAAACTGCATGTCGAGCGCTATACCGGCCGCTACCCAGCGGTTGAACTTGCGCATCGGCGCGATCTGGAGTCCGACCACACCGAAACGACCGGGACACAGCTCGCCCTGGTCTTCGATACGCACCTGACGCTTGCGCCAGGCTCCGTAGAACATGAAGTCGCAGAGCCATCGCGGTCTGTCTGCTTCAGCCTCAAGCTCAGCCGACGGTGCCGGCGCCGCCTCTTTCGGATTCAGTATATAGGTCACTCCGACAGAGCCTCCAAGCGTGTTGACACCGGCGTTTGGCCACGAAGTGTTGCCGTTGGAAAAGTGTTCCCCGTCGATACCTACCGACATGCGCCACCGCTCCGACAGACGGTAGTTCAACTTCAGCGACAGTCCCATGTGGGCTGTCACCGGAGTGCTAACGGCATCGTTGCGATGCTCGGGGGAGCTGAAATCAACTATCTCATCATGATAATGCTTCCATCCGAATGCCGCGCCAAAACGCCATTCATAACCGAGCCACAAACGATCGGAAAAGCGCTTGATCGGCGCTCCCTGATAGATATAGACCGAGGCCGGAGTACCGAGCATCGATCCGGCAAAAAATGACCGCAAATCGACCGCTATACCTTGATACAGATCGCGGTACAGCCTTCCCTCGCGCGAATCGGGGTTGAAACCGAAGCCAAAACGCAATGCTCCGGCCACAGAGCTGTCTATGGGACGCGATTCGTCGTTGACTCCACGGAGGAAATTGTTGGTACCCGGCACACAGGCTCCCGAAAGTTCGGCGCCGATGTTCCACTCGACCGACCGCTGCCACCAGGCGGGAATCGAGTCCGACGCGTTGGCGGCCCACACGCAACAGGCAGCACAGCAAAGCAGCAGACGCCGCAAAATCCTGTTATTCATTTTCAATCTTGAGTTCATAGCTTACAGGCGCCAAAACGCCACACATAAATAAACAAAGCCTTGTACGCCCGGACACCGGATTGAGCAAGTGGATAAACACCGGTACCTTCACACTCGAATATGACACCTGGCATGCC
The DNA here is from genome assembly GCA_948467675.1 of uncultured Porphyromonadaceae bacterium. GTDB lineage: Bacteria > Bacteroidota > Bacteroidia > Bacteroidales > Muribaculaceae > CAOKFI01. The sequence continues at coordinate 17,184 of CAOKFI010000009.1, read as the reverse complement.
ACCTCTACCTTGGAATACGGCGGGACAGAGACCGGCACAGAGACGTCGGCCAGTTGTTCCGGCGCATACCGGAGAGTCGAGCCGAGGGTAAGAGTATGCAGTTCATCACCGATCAGCCACTCTCCGTCACAAAATTCGGGGAGCGGTATTGAAACCGTGGGCGGAAACGCATAATATATTCCCGGATCTTCGAGCAAAGCCGATACCTGCGCCCCCGAATATGGCATGGCCATGACTTTTAGCTCCGACGGCGAGTTGTTGTAGTAGTGCGTCCGCCACACAGCGACATCGGCATTGTTCTGAACCGTCATATTCTCCATCGCATAACTAACCGACGTGACCTCGGCCTGTCGTCCGGGAAGCACGGTGATGTTGTAATCCACCGACGTATGCCCGTAGTTGAGATATACGAGAACATCCCACGGCTTGTCGTAGGCCTGCTCGGTACTCGTGAATGTGAGCAGATCGTCGGTGATGACGATATCGAATATCATCCAGTCGTTGGTATAGTTTATGAGAGCGATATCCTCGAACGGCGCATCCGACGGAGCGATTTCCCCGTCATGAGTATAATATGTCACCTGATCGTTATAACCGCTGGTGACCAAGTCGATCCACTCCAGTCCTTTGGTCTGTATCTTAACCGTATAATGCCCTCCGTCACCCTCAATGGCGATCGACTGCCCTACAGCATCGATCCTGTCCACAAAAATATCGCTGTTGCATCCCGACAGCACTATCAGGAGAAATATACCGACAAAAAGCAGCCGGAAATCAGAATATTTAAACATAATGCAATATCTCGTACTTGTATTCCTCACAAAGATATACACAATAATCATATTCCGGCAATAAGATTAAGACTTATTAAGTCAGCTCTCGTTTCGTCTCTACAGAACAAACATCTATCTGTCAGCCAATTGCATAGGGGGGATAAGAAGTTCATCTTCCTTTCACAATCTTTCACTATTGCCAGACCCCGACTAACCGCGTGCAACACAGCATTTTTTCAGGCCTGACCGCTGCAGTCAACGGAATTATTCGTTACTTTGCAACTGCAAAACTCGATCAGCAAAATCATGAGCGTGACCATACTCGGAATAGAATCATCATGCGATGACACTTCAGCCGCCGTAATACGCGACGGTATTCTTCTGTCAAATGTCATAGCAAGCCAGTCAGTCCATGAGGAATACGGCGGAGTCGTGCCTGAACTGGCATCGCGTGCACATCAGCAGAACATAGTGCCGGTAGTAGATGCTGCCATCAGGCGTGCCGGCATAGACCGTCATGATCTCAGCGCCATAGCCTTTACCCGTGGACCAGGACTGCTTGGATCTCTGCTGGTCGGCACATCTTTCGCCAAAGGACTATCGCTCGGTCTGCGTATCCCGATCATCGACGTGAACCACCTCCACGGTCATGTGCTCAGCCACTTCATCCGCGAAAAAGAGGATGACACAGTACCTGAATTCCCGTTTCTGTGCCTGCTGGTATCCGGCGGAAACTCCCAGATAATCCTGGTCAAAAGCCATAATGAGATGGAAATTCTCGGAAAGACGATAGACGATGCTGCCGGCGAAGCATTCGACAAATGCGCAAAAGTGATGGGTCTCCCCTATCCCGGCGGTCCGCACATAGACCGATTGGCGGCCGAAGGAGATGCTGACCGGTTCCGTTTCGCCAAACCGCACATTCCTGGTTTGGACTATAGTTTCAGCGGTCTCAAGACATCGTTTCTGTACACCCTTCGCGATGCCGTCAGAACCGATCCGGACTTCATTGAGAAAAACAAAGCCGATCTTGCCGCATCGTTGCAGAAAACCATTATCGACATACTGCTCGACAAACTCCGCAAAGCGGTTGCCATGACCGGAGTGACACAAGTCGCCATCGGCGGCGGTGTATCGGCAAATTCCGGAGTACGCGACGCCATAGCCCGATTCTGCGCACAGAAAGGACTGAAAGCATTCATACCACAGCGCAAATTCACTACCGACAATGCCGCGATGGTAGCCATAGCCGGATATTTTAAGTATCAGGACCATAGATTCTGCGGATATGACGAAGTGCCTTATGCACGCGTGACTATCTGACACCTATTTATTTTATAAACCAAATACTGCCATGCAGGTTTCTATCATAGTAATCGGCGACGAACTCCTGATCGGACAAGTTACCGATACGAACTCCGGCGATATAGCCCGACGGCTTGCTCCCTGCGGATGGAAGGTCAACGACGTGCAAGTCGTGGCCGACGACGCCGAAGCTATCCTTGACTCCATCGACCGCGCATTCTCAAAAAGCGACGTCGTGCTGACCACAGGCGGTCTCGGACCGACTAAAGATGATATAACCAAAGGCACCCTGTGCCGTTACTTCGGCGGAGAATTGCGCGAAGATCCGGAAGTATTGGCCAATGTCAGACATGTAGTCGAGGCCCGCGGTCTAAAACTCAATGACCTGACGGCAGCTCAGGCCATAGTTCCCACATCATGTCAGGTGATACAGAATCAGGTCGGCACAGCTCCGCTCATGTGGTTTGAACACGACGGCAAAGTATTGGTATCTATGCCGGGTGTACCGTTCGAAACACGCCACATGTTCGATGCCGAAGTCCTGCCTCGGCTGCTCGAAAGATTCCATAGCGACACGGCAATAGCCCACCGCACACTTATCGTGACAGGATACTCGGAGAGCGCACTTGCTGAAAAGATAGCCGAATGGGAAGACTCTCTTCCGGCATACGCACATCTCGCATACCTGCCGAAACCGGGCATAATACGGCTGCGCCTCGACGGGATACATACCGACGGCGAGTTTATAAATGCCGAACTCGACAGGCTTCACAGGGAACTTATGGCACAACTCACACCGGCCAACATACTTGCTGCCGAAGACCTTACACCGGCCGAAATTCTGATACGCGAACTACGTATGCGGAAACTGACAGCAGCAACCGCCGAGAGCTGCACAGGAGGCAACATCGCCCACTCGATTACAGCCATAGCCGGAGCATCCGATGTATTCTGCGGAAGCGTAGTCTCATACTCTAACGATGTAAAATCCAATGTCCTCGGAGTATCGGAAACCGACCTCGCCAGATATGGAGCAGTATCGATTCCGGTTGTAGAACAAATGGTGTCAGGAGCCATCCGGACCATAGGCACACAGTGTGCCATGGCCACCTCAGGAATTGCCGGACCGACAGGCGGCTCCCCGGAGAAACCTGTAGGAACGGTATGCGTCGCCGTATCGGCATGCGGCCGTACAAGATCCGCCACATACCATTTCCCCGGCAACCGCGACAGAGTGATCAGACGCGCCACTGACACAGCAATCATCAATCTCATATATCTATTGAGGGAATTATAGCATGAATATCGTACTGAACATAATATGGATCATATTCGGCGGAGCTATGATAGCTGTCGAATATGCAATCTCGAGTCTGCTGATGATGATCACTGTGATCGGTATCCCATTCGGTCTGCAGACATTGAAACTTGCGTCTCTGGCGATTTGGCCGTTCGGCACACAGATCACCGACGACGGATGGCCATCGGGATGTCTGGCCGGAATAATGAACCTGCTATGGTGGTTTCTTGGCGGTTTCGCCATAGCCCTGACCCACCTGGCATGGGGAGTGATATTCTGTATCACAATAATAGGCATACCGTTCGGCATGCAGCACTTCAAACTCATGAAACTCGCCTTGTTCCCGTTCGGAAATTCGGTCTCATAACCACAATTCCGATATATCAGACAACCGCAAAATCTCTATTATAAGATTTTTCAGATCAAAAAAGACAGAAATATTTGGCGGAGAGGCAAAAAATGACTTACTTTGCACTCTGTTTTGTGGCTCATCCTTAAAAGCGGGAAGGAAATGATGCGCCTTACCGTGATATGAGAGTTGAGATGGCGGCCACAAAGCCACGTAATCAGAAATACAACAAAAAGATAAACCCGTAGAAGAAACAAACAGCCATGTCAAAGATTTGTCAAATCACCGGCAAGAAAGCGATGGGCGGCAACAACGTTTCGCACTCGAAACGTCGTACCAAACGCAAATTCAACGTGAACCTCTTCAACAAGAAATTTTTCTGGGCAGAGCAGCAGGTATGGATTAGCCTGACTGTATCGGCACGAGGTCTGCGCACCATCAACAAACTCGGTCTTAACGCCGCCATGATGCAAGCTGCCGAGAAGGGATATTTAAACAAGGATATTAAAGTCTTAGGAGCATAAATCAAGATGGCAAAGAAAGCAAAAGGTAATCGCGTTCAAGTAATTCTCGAGTGCACCGAACATAAGGCCAGCGGAATGCCCGGCACATCGCGTTACATCACCACAAAGAACCGCAAAAACACAACCGAGCGTCTGGAGTTGAAGAAATACAACCCTATCCTCAAACGTGTGACTGTTCACAAAGAAATTAAATAATCACCCTCCAAAGAATTAGGAAATGGCAAAGAAAACCGTGGCCTCACTGCAGAAGGGTGAAGGCCGTACCTACAGCAAAGTTATCAAGATGGTAAAATCGCCTAAGACCGGCGCTTATGTCTTCAAAGAAGAGATGGTTCCGAACGACGCGGTTAAAGAGGCCCTCAAATAATATAGAGGACACCACTTCAACGATACAGACCGGGGGCTATGCGATCGCATAGCCCCCGGTTACTTTTTTTACGATACGGAATCGTATCTCATCGAAAAGGAGAGTCCGGCATCATTGGCCGAGCAATTCAGACAACACCGGCTGAATCACAGACTCCATCACCTCATAGCCGGCATCGTTCGGATGCACACCATCACCGGAATATTTAGCATCCAGACTCCGGTCGGAATCGGTCGGATCAAAAAGGCTGGAATAATAATCGACAAACACTATTCCGCGCTTACGGGCAAGCGAGCGCAGACGGCTATTGAGCGACGCTATCTTATCGGAAACACCGGTCATCCCCTTTCGCCACGAGAATCCCGATGCCGGAAGATAAGTGCATGCAAGTACGATACAGACAATGATTGATAATCGTTTTATAAAATCAGCACACATAAATTCAGATGATAGGTTCAAAGATCTACAAATTTAATCTTTTAACCGGCTTCATACAAATTTACGCCATACTATCAGCCATGAGCAAAAAATAATAATCCGATATGGATATTTGGATTTTTAATTAACTTTGCAGCCTATACGCCCATATTTCCATACTTTTTTTAACCGGATGACCACTCTTATCATATCACTCGCGATCCTTATAGGCGGTTATTTCATATACGGCCTTATCGTAGAAAAAATTTTAGGTATCGACCCTAAACGCACCATGCCGGCATACGCAAAGACCGACGGTATAGATTTCATGCCTATGCCGACATGGAAAGTATTCCTGATCCAGTTTCTCAACATAGCCGGTCTCGGCCCGATATTCGGAGCCATAATGGGAGTTATGTTCGGTCCCGCCGCATTTCTGTGGATTGTATTCGGCACTATATTCGCAGGTGCCGTACATGATTTTACCAGCGCACTTATAATAATACGTAGCGGCGGTGCGTCCCTGCCTGAAATAGTGGGCAACGAACTCGGCAACAAGGTCAAACAGGTGATGCGGGGGTTCTCGCTCTTGCTGCTTGTACTGGTCGGTACGGTATTCATAGTCTCTCCTGCCGAACTCATAGCCGGCATGACTCCGGAGTATCTCGACAAAAGTTTCTGGGTGGCAATAATATTCGTGTATTACGTATTGGCTACCCTGCTCCCTATCGACAAGCTGATCGGCAATCTGTATCCGGTATTCGGTCTGTCTCTGCTGTTTATGGCATGCGGCCTGCTGTTCGTACTTCTGTTCGGCGATGTGACCATTCCCGACGGATTGTCCGAAGGGCTGTATTCCCGACAGTCATCAGGATCTCCGATATTTCCGATGATGTTCGTCAGCATAGCGTGTGGCGCAATATCAGGATTCCATGCCACCCAAAGCCCTATGATGGCTCGATGTCTTAAAAATGAGAAACTGGCTCGTCCGGTATTCTACGGAGCAATGGTGGCCGAAGGTATCGTGGCTCTGATATGGGCCGCTGCCACAATCGCCTTCACCGGCGGATACGAAGAACTGGCAGCATACATGGCCGACGGCAACTCACCCGGAATACTGGTCAAAGACATATCCATGACATGGCTCGGAACCGCAGGCGGTATTCTTGCTATCGTGGGTGTGATAGCCGCTCCGATCTCCACAGGCGACACAGCACTCCGCAGCGCCCGCCTGATAGTAGCCGACGCTATCGGATTCGACCAGAAGAAATTATGGCGGCGAATCATCATATCTATCGGCATATTCGCCGCCGTCATCATGTTTATGATGATCGATTTCAGTGTACTGTGGCGTTACTTCGCATGGTGCAACCAGACTCTTGCCGTATTCACACTCTGGGCTGTCACCGTATGGCTCGCCCGTCACCGCAAGGCATATTTCATAACACTGCTTCCGGCCATGTTCATGACGGCTGTCAGTATAAGCTATCTCCTCTCTGCTCCACAGCCTGAAGGCCTCGGTCTTCCAATGCCAGTAGCGCTTGGTACCGGATGTATGGCAGGACTGGTGACTTTGGCCATATTCTTCTACTGGCGGTCGAAGCGTTCTGTATCCTTTACCGAATAAACAACCTCAACCCAGCACCACGTCGAGCACCATCATCAGCTCGAATCCTATAGCGAAACCGATGGTGCCGACATTTGAATGCCGCCCTTCGGCTGTTTCCGGGATCAGTTCTTCGACTACGACATATATCATGGCACCGGCTCCGAATGCCAGCAGATACGGCATAAACGGCAATATAGCCGACGCTATCAGCAGCGTCAGTACGGCAGCCACAGGCTCGACCGCTCCGCTAAGCGCACCTATTGCAAATGACCGGTTGCGGCTGTTGCCGAGACTCCTTAATGGCATCGACACTATAGCACCTTCGGGCATATTCTGCACTGCTATGCCCACCGACAGCGCTACAGCCCCGGCCATAGACAGATAAGCGCTCCCCTCCAGCGCACCAGCAAGAGCGATTCCCACTGCCATACCTTCAGGGATATTATGGATTGTAATGGCAAGTGCGAGTTTCGACGTTCGTGTCAGCCCGGATCTCGGACCTTCCCCATGAGCCGCATGCACATGCTGGTGGGGAGTGACCCTGTCGAGCATCAGCAAGAATCCAATGCCGAGCAAAAAACCGGCTACGGCTGGAAGCACACCGGACAGTCCCTCTCCGCCGGACATCTCTATCGACGGTATCAGCAATGACCAGACCGATGCCGCGACCATAACGCCGGCCGCAAAACCAAGAAGACTTTTCTGCACACGTTCCGGCAACTCATGTTTCATGAAATACACACATGCAGCTCCGGCCGCCGTTCCGGCAAACGGCAATATCAGTCCGGTAAGAAGTCCGTCAATATCCATCATCTTCATAATATTTTCTGCAAAGATAACACTCAACCCGTCTTTTTTGATTCAGAACCGGTACTGGACAGACGCGAGAACACTGCGCTGACGTATCCGGAAGTGATACTCGGAACATGAGAGTGTCCCGTAATTGACATACCGGTAGTTGCGGCGGTCAAGGAGATTGTTGCCGGTAAGCGACAGCCGCACCTTGTTGCTGAGCCTCCATACCGCCGAGGCATCGAGCAGTACGAGACCGGCAGTATTCCTTTCGGGAAATAGTGTCAGGAAATGCTCGGCTCCGACAGTGAACTGCACATGGTCTCCGGGAATTATGGTGGCGAAGATGTTCTGCCGAAAAGTATGATAGCCGTTGGTCTCACCGGCGATTTTCAGTCTGGAGAATCCATAGCTTGCCTCATAGTTGGCCGAAAGCCATCGCAGTATACTTCCTTTGGCGTAAGGTTTTATTCCGGCTGCCATCTGGAGGTATGGAATCACTGCGTTGTCACGCATGGATGATGCGGATAATGTCGAGATCTCCACATCGCAGCCTACTACCATCTTGCTGTGACCGAGCCCTTTGCTGAAACCGCCGTTGACATACCATGAGTCGCTGTGATTCAGACGATCTGCGTAGGTCGAGACGATGAAATCACCGATGAACAGCTGGTTTGACACCATCGAACTGCGGCTATGATTATATGTTGCCGAGAGATTGAAAAACAACGACTTCAACGGATTTCTATAACGGTATGAGAGCGTAGCCGCCACTTTCTGCAGATATTTGTCCGGATTATACGCGATGAAAAGATTGCGATAGTCGGACAGTACCGGAACCGTGATGTTCAGATATGGCTGCGGCGCACCGAGATTATAAGCTAAAGAACCTGACATATCCGACTTTGAGCTCAGTTGCCGCCTGACATAGAGACGCGGCGAAGCATTGATATAATCATGCTGACCGGCTACGGAATAATGCAGCCATTTAAGAGCCATGCGGAACGAGGCGCACCATCCGTTGCGTTCGTAATCAATCTGCGGAGTAGCATAAAGATTGGACAGGAATGCTTCATGAATACCGTCGTTGTCAAATTCGCCAAGTCCGGAAAGAGAACTGTTCATCCGGTGCCAGTCCAAGTCGAATCCGGCAGTGACATAATATTTCCAGAAACGTGCCATCTTTCCGAATCTGGTTTCTGTGGTGCTACGGAAATCGACAGTCCCGATTCTTTGCAACGCATCTTCGTCGCCGGCCACGACCAACCGGTCGGGACGGTACTCGAATCTGTTGCGCGAGATGAGAATAAAGAGTCTTTTTTCATTGCGCTTCACAAGTTTCAGGTCATTGCCGGCTGAGAAACTCTTGCGGTTCACACGCTGGGCGAGGTCAGACGAGCCGGTGACTGCCGAGTTCGACTTGTCCGCCACTCCCGCCACTGTAAACTTCTCTTTGAGATAGTATCCACGCTTGTTGGTCTGACTATAGAACTGCGCCGACAGATCATGTGTCTGTGTCAGCTGAGTGTTGTCCTGCACGAACCGGGGAATCTGCGGACTGAAATAATCGGTGGTCACACCTGAATTGTAGTCAAGGCGGTCGCCCATATAATTGAACTTCAGGCGCATCGAAGTATCATTCTTCTTCCATGCCGTTATTGCGTTTGCCAGCCATGACAGATTGTCACGTGTGCGTTTCTCCGATAGAGGAACGTTTACAATATCGGCGGAGATATACTCCGGCCAGAGACTGGAGGTATAATCCGCAGAAAACATGTCGTCGAAATCATGCTCCTGTATCTCATTTGTCGGATTCCAGCCAGTGTTGTCGGCTTTGACTGTGACGACATTCTGATTCTTAGGAGCAATCCGCATCGTATAGAGCGAACCATTATAGAGAATCGGCTGCACCCCGGCTGCGGCCTGCACCACACCGACCCACCGGCTGCGGGCATCTTCTTTCAGTTTGAGATTGATTCCTGCCTCCTCCGGAAATTCAATCCCCTCCAAAGCCTTGACAGGCTGATGATTCTCCATCACCTCCACCGACGCCACATCCTTATGCGAGATGTTGTTGGTGGCAAGTCCGTACTGACCTCCGATGAAGTCGTTGCCGTCGATATAGAACTTGTTTATAGGCTTCCCCTGATACTTTATTGTGCCGTCTTCTTCCACCTTGATGCCCGGCAACCTTTTGATAACATCGATAATGGCATTATCCTTCGCGTTGGCATATTTAGCGACATTGAATACCAGCGTATCCCCTTTGGCATATATATCCGGAGCTTCGACTATCACATCGTTCAGTTGCGTGACTTTAGGTCGCATACGCACACTTGAGAAGTCGGCAGCGATAGGTAGAGAACGTGATTCGTAGCCAATGAACCGGAATGAAACAGAGTCTGCGCCGGCTTTCGGCGTGATTACGAAGCGCCCATCACTATTGGTTGAGGTAAACGCACCCTTGGCTTTCACTATACATCCGACAACCGGTTCATCAGTATCGGAGTCAACTACTTTGCCACGCAGTTCCCCCGGATCCGCCGCCGATGCAGGCAGCAGACCGAGAAGAACGCAAAGTATGAAAAAACTGTGTCTGTTCATTTATTCCAGTCAAGTTCAAGGTAACCGTATGGCAGCTCTATCGGATCGTATGCTCCGGCCTGGGGATTGCCATTCTCATCCAGTACAGTGACGGTTTTGCCCGTCGTAGACTCATAATATGCATAGGGGTTTATCTCGTAGCGATGTCTGGTATCGTAATACCCCCTGCGGTCTGTTTTGTTGAAAGGCACCTTATATATGGTTATAGGGCGGTCGGCTTGCGACTTTATGCCGATACACTCGAAAGTGTAATGTCCGTTCTCATCCGAAGCCTTCATGATAAGTCCCGGGAGACCGTGGAACTTCCATGGACCGTCCATCAGCGGAATATCCTCGGTATAGAACACAGTCCACTCGCGGCCACGGAACATGCACCGGGCACTATGGCATTCATAGCCGAGCACATTGGCCACCGAATCGGTCTGCTCCCAGTCTAACCGTGGCATCTCCTCCTCGTAGCGGAACCAGTCCTGACAGATTTTTTCAGTATGGGTAATCCGTCCGTGGGGATAGTTCTTGTATATGGTCATAAACTCGCCGGTACTGAGCTTGCCTTCCAGTGCAGCGTCGGCAATCTGTTCCGAAGTGGAACGCATGAGGATGGAATCCACTATGAGGTTCTTGTAACTTGAGAACTTGGAAATACCGTCGGGTCCGATCTGAAGGAGCATGTTGTCGCTGGACACATTGTCTTCAAGCGAACCGGTTGTGTCCACAATGCAACGGTAGTCATATACAAACTCCATATTTCCCAAAGCGAGGGTTTCGGTCTCTGGCACCGAAGCCTGAAAGATGCTGAGCTGACGGCGTAATATCTTTCCGGAGGCGACGGATACAGTCACGGCCACGATGGCGAGAATCGAAAATATCTTCTTCATTTCATTTGAGTTTTTGTTGTTTCTGATTACGCTGCAAAGTTATCCGGCCATATCCTCTGTCCACGAAAATAATCATTACTCAAAAGCTACCGCATTATTACTGAATTATTACTGCCGATGAAAATCCTTGTACACTCATACATTATTAATACACGAAGTTGATAACTTTGCCGCATGGAACGACGCATAAAAACTCTTTACATAATTACTATCGTAGCCATACTGGCATTTCTCGGTGTACAGACATATTGGCTGTACACACGCTACGAATATTCGCTGACAGAACATGAAAATCAGACATATTCCAAAATACTCGATCTGCTCGACGAATACAGATCCGGTCGGGCTGAACAGACAGATCGGATTCCGGGACAGACGAGGCAGACGAGCTACAATGTCGACATGATCAGCGATATGAAATCCGACACCCTTTCACACAGGATAAAAGTACAGTCGATCGTATACAACGCATACGACCTGCTCGGACTTCCAAGAGATCATATACTTACCGATGAAGACAAACAGAAGATACAGGATCTTCTGTTGACTGACGAGAAGAAAGGAGTCGACAATACGATCCGCACATTCGACACTCAGAATGCTCCGAACGATGCCTCTATATGGAGCGCTTCGCGCAATGTCGATCTCGAAGCACAGAATCCGTTCACCGTTGCCGGAATCGATACGCTGCTTACTGCGGCAAGCATAAACGCCGACATACGTCTGACCACAGCCGATTCCATGATCTGGCAAAACCGGCTCGAACGGCACACATCATCTGTCAGACCGACATTCAAAGTTGTACATCCGTATTCCGAGCTGGAGCTGAAGATCGTCGAGATCTCATGCCCGATCAAAATATCGGCTGTAATAGCAGGCATGACCGACATTCTTGTCATAGCAGCAGCCATATCCGCATTGTTGATCGTATGCCTGCTATGGCAATTCTCAACCATCCTCAAACAGAACCGTCTCGACAAGATGCGAAACGATTTCGTGCTGTCCATGATCCATGAACTCAAAAGGCCTCTGTCCACATTGAAAATGTGTGTATCCGGCATCGAAAATGACGCCATGATGGCAGACCGTTCAGTCAGACATGAACTAATGACATCGACACGCGATGCACTCGACAATCTGTCGGCATACTTCTCGCGTCTGCGCGACATATCGTTCAATACTGTCGATCAGATTCCGCTCAACACAACGCACTTCAGGCTCTCAGAGGTTATCGGCAAGATCAGGGACAGAATATCCGTTCCTGCCGGCAAGAATGTGTCCATCAGCAACTCATGCCCTCCCGATATGGAAATCACAGCCGACCGTATACACATATACAACATACTTAACAATCTCATTGAAAATTCCATCAAGTATTCCGGTAAGAATGTGACTGTCGACATACATTGCCGGACAAATGCCGGCAACTGCATGATCTCTGTATCCGACACAGGCTATGGAATGTCTGCAACCGACTGTGAGAAAGTATTCGACCGGTTCTTCCGCAGTCAGTCGGCCATTGACAGCGATCAGCCCGGAATGGGGCTCGGACTGTCATACGTCAGATTGCTTGTCGAAGCTCATGGAGGCAGCATAGACGTATCGAGTCGGAAAGGAAAAGGATCATGTTTCACCATAACACTGCCGCAATGACAAACCGAATCAGGATACTGCTCGTCGACGACGACCTCAAGAATTCGATGCTGCTCAAACGCTTCATCGAAGCTGAAGGGTATGAAGTGACATACGCCAACAACGGACGCGTAGGTCTTGAACTCTATGCCGCATCGAAGCCTGACCTTATATTGCTCGATATAAACATGCCTGAGATGGATGGATTCGAGCTCGCACGGAAAATACGCGCCTCGGACAAACGTGTGATAATATTTTTCCTTACCGACCGCACCGAAAAGGACGACCGTCTACTCGGATTCTCATTGCGTGGCAACGACTATATACCGAAACCGTTCTATCCCGAAGAACTTATCGCAAGAATCAACGAGCGTTTCGAGAACCATATTATCAGCCAGGACACAGAATATCTGATAGGCGACATCCTGTTCCGGCCAAATCTCGCAACTGTCACCTGCCATGGCGAAACACACAGCCTGTCGGTACGACAAGCCGAAATCCTGCAACTGCTCGCCGAAAACAAAGGAAAGATGGTGGAGCGGACAATGATACTCGAACAGGTATGGGGCGATGCCAGCTATGCAAATTCTCTCGCGCTGAACGTACAGATCTCATATCTGCGGCGCATACTTTCCGATCCGGCCGTTACCATAACATCGGTCAAAAAGCGCGGATACATTTTAGCCGACTGAGTCCCCAAAGCGGCTACAGATACAGAATTCCCAGATTTTGAAACGAATTTCCTCCTGCAGGCAGAGCGGTTTTCTTAATTTTGTAGGTATAAATTACCTGCCATGAATTCAAAAATAACCATCATTTCATTTATCACGTTTCTTTCTCTCGTATTAAGCGGCTGCGTAAAAGAGCAACGCACGGCCACAGTCACGAATCCGCTCCCGATGGCTCTGGGAGATCCATTCATGCTTCATGCCTCCGATGGCCGTTACTACATGTACGGCACATCGCTCGCCGACGGATTCGAGGCATTCGTGTCCGACAATCTAACCGACTGGCAGAATCTCGGACAGGTGTATCGCGGTGGAACACCTGAACAGTGGAACACAGACTGCTTCTGGGCTCCAGAGGTATACGAACGCGACGGACGCTATTATATGTTCTACAGCGCAAACTCCCGCCATAATCCGACCGACGAAGCCGAAAACTTCAAAATCGGCGTGGCAGTGGCCGACTCCCCGGCCGGGCCGTTTACCGACCTGTACAACCGGCCTGTATTCGAAATCGATTTTCCTGTGATCGATGCCAATGTACTGTTCGACGACACAACCGGCAAAAACTACATCTATTTCTCTCGCTGCTGCTACAAACATCCTGTAGAAAGCGAAATTGCCGCCAAAGCCAAAGCCGACGGCATGTACGATGAGATCGAAGAGAGCTGGATCTACGGAGCCGAGCTATTGCCCGACTTCTCGGGAATCGTAGGCGAACCGGTCAGACTGCTTGCTCCACCGACTCTGCTGTCAGATGTCCAGGCCGAATGGGAAAGCCGCTCGGTGACTGCCGGCGAAGCCGGGCGCAGATGGACTGAAGGCTCATACATCTTCCGCCACGGAGACACATATTATATAATGTACAGCGCAAACGCTTTCTTCGGCGGAAATTACGCAGTAGGATATGCCACATCGAAATCTCCGTTAGGCCCGTTCGAGAAATCATCGACCAATCCTATACTGAAAGAAAACAGCAGCGAAGGCGGCAATGTGATCGGAACCGGCCACAACATGGCACTTACAATGCCCGACGGCAATATGTATACAGTATATCACGGCCGCATGACATCGGCGCCTGAAAAGCGTGTCGTATTGATAGACCGGATGGAAATTGATTCCACCGGCATACTATCCGTGACCGGCCCCACGACCGAACCGCAGACAATAGCATACTGACCATAACCGACCACCATGAGACAGGGCATCTTTCGGCTGCTGACAGCCGCAGTACTGAGCGTGACCTTGAATTCAGCCGTATCGGCCAGACAGTTCTACTTTCAGCACTACGACATCAAAAACGGTCTGTCGCAGAACACAGTCCATCACATACTGCAGGACAGACAAGGTTTCATCTGGTTTGCCACCAAAGACGGGCTCAACCGTTTCGACGGCACAAAGTTCAGACGCATAAACGTAGACAACGAAGATACCGACTGTAGTTTCATATACACACTGTTCGAAGACTCCACAGGCAAAATATGGGTCAGCGCCTCGCACGGACCTTGCATATACGATCCTTATACCGAACGTATGTCAAAGTTCAACCGCACGACACCTGACGGCGAGACCATCAACACCCAGATATCACATATAACGGAGGCGCCCGACGGACGCATCATAATCACAGCCGAAAACGACGGTGTAAAAGGTAAAGGTCAGTATGTAGGCACATATATGGCATGGAGAGTCAATGACAACTGTTGGTGGGGTGAAGGAGAGATTAAGTTCTACATGGACGGAGACAAAGAGTATCCTACCATCTGCGGCACCGGTGCCGAGGATTATTTCTGCGGCTCATACAATTTCGAGAATCCAAAGACCCGCCAATATCAGGAATTCACAACACCATACGCCGGAATGCACCAAGTAATCCGTCCGGACGGACTGTATCGTGCCGTCACTGCTTTCGGTCTATACCGCTGGCATATACTTGATCCTATCCGGTTCGATAAAAATCTCAAAGTCACAATCCAGGATCTCGGATGGCGACATGACGGCCGATACAACAATCAGGAATCGGATATCTCATCGACCACATTCTGGTATCAGACAGAGCCACATGCCAAATTCCCCGCACTTCCGTCAAAGGATGAGCTGGAAATTCCACGATGGTAAAAAAACATAACGATCCCGACACACAGAACGAGGAGTGGCTGATGCATGCATATCAGCTACTCCTCGTTCTGTCAGGGTCACTGACCGGTGCCGAAACGCGACGTATCGATATCGGTATTCTTTGGCTTGAATCCGTTGAAACGCCAGATGAATGTCAATTTGAGATTACGGGTCATGTCATGCACTTTCATCCGGTAGTCCTGGCCGGCATGGCTTATGGTCATAGTGGGAGCCCATTTGTTGAATATGTCACCGGCTTTAAGATCAAGTTCACAGCAACGCTTCTTGCCGAACTGCCATTTGACACCGGCATCGACTTTCCAGATAGACGACAGGTCGGCAATGCCCTGCAATGATGGCGAGATATAGCTGAAATCCACAGTGACTGATATCGGGCTGTTCTGACTGAACCTGAAGGAATTGCTAAGT
Organism: uncultured Porphyromonadaceae bacterium; assembly: GCA_948467675.1. Classification (GTDB taxonomy): domain Bacteria; phylum Bacteroidota; class Bacteroidia; order Bacteroidales; family Muribaculaceae; genus CAOKFI01. The sequence goes on along the minus strand of CAOKFI010000009.1, from coordinate 1,362 downwards.
TCACCGTAGAAAATCCATTTGCTGTTGTCGAAACTGATGTCATGGAATTTGTCGGCTTTCTCTCGCTGATTGAACACATTGGCAGTAGCCGTGGCGTTCCAGATATATCCCACTCCGAAAGGAGCGTAAATATTAAGTCCAGCCACGCGCTTGTAGTTCATGTTGATGGTCTGATATATAAGATTCCGCGCATCGGGAGACTGGTAAGGCAACTGCACTGTGGTTTTGTCACCATACTGGAAATAAAGTGTCGCCACATATTTCTGCCTAAGAATATAGTTGAACTGAGCGTCGTATTGGATATACGGCTGAAGTTGCGGGTTGCCGACAATTGTTGAGTAGTCGTTGATGTGGCTTTTACCGCCATGCAGTTCCCAATATGATGGATAGATTCGTTGTGTACTCAGATTAAGCTGGAATATACTTTTCGGAGTCTTATAGTAAGTCGCCCCGAGTTGAGGTATAACATTCCAGTTGTGCTGATATTTGTTGTGATAATATTCACCCTTTGCCGAAGCATTGAACGACAGCCCCCAGTCGAACGACCGTTGGGTGCCAACATATAAACTTGCCACATCTTCGGTAAGGATGTCATCGAAATCCGGATTGTCAGATAAGACACCATAATGTTGTGAACTGTGGTCTTTCGAGTACTGATATTCCACGCCATAGTTCAGTTGCCACTGGCCAAGCTGATGCTGCTGGTCGACATACACATGCCAGCGGTTTATCTCCTGACGGTTTTCAGAGCCAAGCAGATAATCGGCATCCTTAAATAATGACTGTGAGCGGTTCTCGGAATAGCTGGTATAATCACCTCCCACTGTCATCCCGAACAGAGCGGTATATCGCAAGGCTATATTATGATAGCCGACAGGCGACAGCATATTGTAGGCATTTGTAAAGTCACCAAGTGTCCCGGATGACAGACTCCAGCTCTTTGAATCGGAGACTATCTGACCGTTATAAGTCAGTTTAAGCGTTTTCCACGCGGCAGAAGCAAATATGGTATTGCGCCAGTTCTGACCGATGTGCCGCATATCGTCCTCAATCATTGTCCGCTCGCCGTTAAGCAGATGATTCGACCATGTTTCCTCCCGGCTCCATGACTTAGTGCGCGACAGCCCGTAATTCAAATCAAACGTCAAGTCCTTGACTGCGTATGTGGCGGCAAGGCCACCACCATACGAGGCATAATGGGCCTGATTGTATCCGGCTCTTACCTGCCCCTGCAATCCATCAAACGGCGTAGGAGTCTTCAGAATCACATTTATTACAGCGCCGTTGACATGATACTTAGCCGGTGCTGAATACATAATCTCCACGTTTTTCAGCCTGTCAACCGGAGTGGTGTAGAGAAGT
>CAOKFI010000008.1 GCA_948467675.1 uncultured Porphyromonadaceae bacterium | reverse complement strand
CCCCTCCAAAGACCGGCCGACAGCCTCAAAGCTGCCGGCCGGTCCTGTTTTTATCGGTCTGTAGGTTGTAGGATTGAATGTAAATGGATATTTTTGATCTTCAATTTATATAGCAGCAAGAATTGATGTTCAAGTTTAAGATCATAGGCCGTTGTTTCAATGATGCATCATATCAGGTAGCCGATCCTGATATTGATTTTTTCTTAGAGGAAGACGGTTGGAATGACTACTGGTACTATACGATGTATCATCTTCATTCGACTGGCCGTCTGGGTGGGGAAGTCGAATATCTCGGTCCTATTAGGATCATGAGAATCGGGCAAAAGGAATATGAATCCAATTTGCTCCGGAATCTATTTCCTGAAGGAGTATTCTCTCAGCTGCCTGATGATTTTGTGAGTCTTAGTTTTTCAGAGGATTTATATCGTAGCCTTGGACAATTGCTTCATAATCTTGATGAAAAGGCAACATTTTTGAAATCGCTCAATATTATATTAGGTCGTGATGATGATTTATATGACCGAGTAAAGAACGACGAATGTTTCCGTACGTCGCTGTTGAGAGATACGACAATTAAGGCATATCCGTTGGTCGTGGCCCGGACGATTATGCGATCGGAATGCAATGTATATGATTTGTTGACGCAGGAGATATCGATACATTTTAAGGATTGTGACAGTCCTATCGAGATCCGGTTTGATTACTCTTCAGGTAAAGACCGGAATCAACTGTTGCCGAGCCGTATTGTGGCTTTTATCGGGGAAAACGGATGTGGTAAAAGTTCGATACTTTATAGAATAGCGCGGATATTGTATGCTTCTCCTGATCAAAGAAAGTTTGATGCGACTCTTAAAACGCTTGAACCTAATGATATAGGATTTTCTAAACTTTTGATTGTCAGCTATAGTTCGTTTGACAATTTCGTATTGCCTGGATTGAACAGCAGTGATTTCAGGTTGATTGTCGACAATATCGATAAAGAGGACGGCCGATTGTATTTATGCGGGCTGAGAGATCTGAAAGCGGAGTATAAGGAACTGATTGATGAAGGAGACGGTGCTATTGATAGATATATCAAGGGTGAACGTACAGGCAATGTGATCCTGAAGACGCCACAGTCGTTGACTGATGAATTCTTTGAGGCTTTGATCAGAATGTTGTCTGATTCAAAAAGGGTCTGGTTATGGAATGAATTCAATAATGAGGTAAAGCGATTCGGATTTGAGGATTTTCCGGATTTTGCATTTGACGATACGCGTGTTGTGGACATTTTTGATCAAAGCAACAGGGTCGGTGAGATTTGGAAGGAACAATTTGCGGGAATGTCTAAAGGTTGGAAATTCGTGCTTCATTCGATGGCGAATATTGTAGCGCGTATAACACATCATACACTGTTGCTGTTTGACGAACCGGAGAATCATCTGCATCCGCCGTTGCTTTCTTTTTTTCTTACAGAAGTGCGGAAACTGCTTGATGAGTTTGATTCGGGAATGCTTATATCGACACATTCGCCGGTTGTGTTGCAAGAACTATATCGTGAAAATGTGTTTGTGATTCACCGTCATGGTGATATTAAACATGTTTCGCAACCGCAGATTCAGACATTCGGTGCGGGATTCGGTGAAATAAATGCCGATGTGTTTTTCCTGAACAGTGACAATACTAATTCATATCATATTGTCGATGCTGCATTGGACGCAATCGCAATATCGAAAGATGATCCATACAGAACGATTCAGAGGGTGGAGCGATATCTCGGCATTACTCTGAGTTCGGCGTTGAAAGCGTATGTCATATCAAAGTCAGTATCGGATTAATTATATTTATGTGGAGACTCAGTAAACCGGATCTTGATGACGCGATCAGGGATATCGATAAGGTGATAGCCTTGTCCAATAAAAAACTGGATGCCGCTGATGCTCCTCCGTTGGAGAAGTTGTATCAGGCTTATGATGCAGGCAGCGGATATGTGCCGGATCAATTGCATGATTCTTCTTTGACCGAGGACAAGGCTGCAATCGTGTATAAGCAATACGAAAAGACCAGATTCAGTTATGGAAGCCCGGGGCTGAAGTACATGCGTAGCGAGCTCATGGCGAATGCCGCACATTGTCCGTATTGTGGTTTCGGAGAACCTTCGCATCTTGATCATGCCATGCCGAAAAAACCTTATAAGGCGTTGAGCGTTTGTCGGTTGAATTTAGTGCCGTCATGCTCTGTCTGTAATGAGAAGAAAGGAGACAAACATAAGTTTGTACATCCGTATTATCAGACATATCCTGTAGGTGTAAGATTCTTCATCGCATCGATTACCGTAGTCGATAATATATTTGTGGCATCGTTTGCGATCGATGATTCTGCAATCGACGGTCAACTTGCCGACCTCCTGAGGGCGCAGATCAAAATTGCAGAGCTGGAAGACCGTTTGCGGCGCGAGGTGAATCGGTTTATACGTGAGATCCCGTTGTCGGCATTGATCTCAGACGAAGTATTGAATAAGTATCTTGAAGTCATTCTGGCGGATACTAAATCAGACTTTGGTCTAAACCATTGGAAAACGGCTGTTTTGTTTGCATTATGTGAGTTCCCGGGATTGACGGTCGAGCATATACGCAATCATAAGTCAGCTACGGCAGATGCCGCTCAGATTGTATGATGTTTGGAAAGATTCGCTATATTTGCAATATGAAGAATATACCCAGGATCATTGTGCGTATAGGAATGGTGCTTGTATTGTTGGGCGCCTTGGCTGGATTTATGGCATGGAAATATGTCAATGCCGAATATCGTGGAGAAGCTGCATGGCTATATATACCAGCCGGAGCGTCTGATACAGCAGTGCATGATTCATTGCAAAGCGTACTTGGGAAGTCTATAGGCGGCCGGGTGTATACAATCTGGTCGCATGTTTCTGATAATCATGCCAGAGCTCATGGTGCGTATATGATAGAGACTGGATCTGTGGCCAAAGATATTGCCCGCAGGTTAGTGCGTGGAGCCCAGACTCCGATGTCTTTTACATTTAACAATATGCGGACTTTCGGCCAGCTTGCCGATAGAGTGGGAGACAAGTTTGAGATTTCGGCATCGGATTTTATGCATGCATGCGATTCAGTGTTGCCTGCTGCCGGATTCAAAAAACAGGAATATGTCGCCGCATTTCTGCCCGATACCTATGAGTTTTATTGGACGGCATCGCCGGAACATATAGTAGAACGGCTTCTTGAGTACAGAAACCGTTTTTGGACCGATGAACGCCGTTCGCGAGCCGCTTCATTAGGGTTGTCACCGGTAAAAGTTGCGACTCTGGCATCTATTGTCGAAGAGGAGACAAACAATGGTGCTGAACGTCCAATCGTGGCTCGTCTGTATCTTAACCGGCTGGCAAAAGGCATGTTGCTGCAAGCTGATCCTACTGTCAAATGGGCGGTAGGGGATTTTGCTCTGCGCCGTATAACAGGCAAACACCTCGGAATCGATTCGCCATACAATACATATAAGTATAAGGGCTTGCCTCCAGGCCCTATCCGGATTCCCGAACGGGCTACACTGGAATCGGTACTCGATGCTCCTCATCATGATTATATTTATATGTGTGCGAAGCCGGATTTTTCCGGAACCCATAATTTTGCCGTGGACTTTGCCGCTCATCAGCGTAATGCCGCCCGTTATCAGGCTGCTTTGAATCGACGCAATATTAAATGAAACCGCACAGACTTGTCGTTATCGGTGTCTATGCCTCTGATGTGGAAGCCAATATTGCTAAAGGAGTATTGGAGACAAACGGAATACCGGCAATAATCGACAACGAGATATTCTCGTCAGTGCTGCCGGTTACGCTCACCTCCGTAGGCGGATTGCGTCTGCTTGTCAGAGATAAGGATGAGAGTCTCGCTCGGCAGTTGTTGGAGTAATGTGTAAATTGGTGTAAACGAATTAGTCCAATGGAAATTCGGTCATATGCCTGATCGCGTTTTCATCGTTGTCGCGTTCGTCGGGAGATTCATCGTGCCGTTCGATGATATAATGATTGTAATATGATAACAGCAGGGTGGTAAGTGGAAGCGCTATTATCAGGCCAAGCATACCGAGCAGAGTACCCCATACTGATAGCGATAATAAAATTATGGCCGGATTCAGTCCCATGGCCTTTCCCATGATTTTAGGTGTCAGAATCAGATCCTGTATAGCCTGTACTATGATGTATACAGCCATGCATGCGCAAAATATAGGCCAGAAATCAACACTGTTGTCTACCGAATATACCAAGCATAATAATGTCGTAGGCAATAGCGATACCAGTTGCAGATATGGTACCATGTTAAGTAATCCTATAAATAGCCCCAGAACTATAGCCATTGGTAATCCGACAATTAGGAAACCGATGCTGAACAGGATTCCTACTATGAAAGCGACCAGAGCTTGTCCGCGGAAATAGTGGTTCATACTTGTCTTTATATCGTTTCCGATCTTATATACAGGAACGCGGTAACGTGGCGGCACCATGTGTCGGAATCCAACCATCAGGCGGTCATAGTCGAGCATTATGAATACGACATAAAGAAATACGATAGCCCAGCTTCCAAGAGCGAGCAACAGATTGAATCCGCTGCTGATAAAAGAGAATGCGCCGCGAGCTATAGTCATCCAGTCCTGTTCGGTGAGCATTGCGCTTATCTGGTTGAAATCGATTGTCTTTTTAAGAAATTCGTGTATACTGTCCGGAAGAAACGGAATTTTGGTATCGGTAGTCGCATATCTGGCTATCAGCCCGGCAAGCTGATGCATCTCCGAGATCATGGACGGTACGAAAAAGTAGCACAGTATACCGAACATAAACGTTACTTCGAATAGTGTGATGAATATGGCCGGCACCCTGCCTTTGAGTTTCAGAAGGCGTCGGTTGTATTGAACGAACGGTTCGAGCAGGTATGCTATAAGGCATGCAACTCCAAACGGAAGCAATACTCCACGGAGCGTGTATATAAGCCATACGCCTGCGGAAATAAATAGGATCGTGATCACTAACCGCACTACGCGGTCGAATGTATATGGCTGACGGTCGGGCATATCTGTGACTGATGAATTTATATGAGTAATATGCTACGAAATTAACAAATATATTTTCATTTTGTGTTGCATTTCGTAAATTTGTAGCACTAATTAATTTATGCTATCACTAAATGGAACAGACCTTACAGCTTCTCAACGATAAAAAATGGGTGAGATGGACAGCTCTATGCCTTTTGGCATCGGCTATGTTTTTCGGCTATATATTCATGGATGTACTGTCGCCTCTTCAGACGGCATTGCAGACTTCGAAAGGATGGAATCCGTCGGCCTACGGGCATTTTGCCGGCTCTGAGACATTTCTAAATGTATTTGTATTCTTTCTGATATTCGCCGGCATCATCCTTGATAAGATGGGAGTCCGCTTTACTGCTATTTTGTCAGGTGCAGTAATGTTTGCTGGAGCGGCCATCAACTATATGGCTCTTACGGAGTGGTTTGATGCAAGTTCGTTAAAGCCGGCGATGGAGCAGTTCCTCAATTTGCCTGAGGCTTGGTGGAATATCACTCCGTTCTATGCTGGAATGCCGGCTTCGGCAAAACTGTCGGCTATCGGATTCATGATCTTCGGCTGTGGTGTGGAAATGGCCGGAATTACGGTTTCCAGAGGTATTGTCAAATGGTTTGCCGGTAAGGAAATGGCTCTTGCCATGGGCATTGAAATGGCTATAGCACGTATCGGTGTGGCAGTGGTCTTTGTCGGCTCTCCGGCGATTGCGGCTATCGGTGGGAGTATAGAGGTGTCACGTCCATTGGGGCTTGCGGTTCTGTTGTTGCTTATCGGTCTTATCTGTTTCATCGTGTATTCATTCATGGATCGCAAGCTCGATGCGCAGCTCGGCAAATCCGGCGATGTTGCTGCAGATGACGAACAGTTCCGTATCAGTGACCTCCGCTATATATTCGCATCCAAGGTATTCTGGATTGTGGCATTGTTGTGCGTATTGTATTATTCGGCCATATTCCCATTTCAGAAGTATGCTAACAACATGCTTCAGTGCAATCTCGGTATTACAGCAGAACAGGCCGGCCTGGTGTTCTCGGTATTTCCTTTAGGAGCAGCGGCTATAACTCCAATGCTTGGTAATTTTCTCGATCGCCGCGGCAAAGGAGCTACAATGCTTATCTATGGCGCTATACTGATGATTGTATGTCATTTGACTTTTGCATTCGGACTTCCGGCTTTACGTGGAGCCGATACTCCGTCAGAGGTCGATAATGAAACGATAATAACCGGTCATGTCGTGGAACTGACTGTCGATGGCACCCCTGTCGAAGCTGATGTCGTGTTCAGTCCGAGGCATTTTAGCTCCGAGGAGCAGATGCGGTTGTTCTACGGGCTGAAATCGGGCGATGATGTTGTATTCAACCCGTCGGTAGCTTATGCCGATGCCGACGACGCAGGAAAGACTGCCGAGCGTGTAGCCAATCTGCTGAATCTCGACTATGCTGATGCGCTTGAGTGCGATAGCGATTTCCGTCTGACCATAGACAAGATCGAAGCCCCGAGCGGTGCTGTCGGTATCATTGTGGCGTTTCTTGCTATAATTGTGCTTGGTATATCATTCTCGCTTGTGCCGGCTTCTCTTTGGCCGTCAGTGCCGAAGCTGGTCGATGTGAAACTCCTCGGATCGGCATACGCCGTGATATTCTGGATTCAGAACATCGGCTTGTATGCGTTTCCCATGATTATCGGATCGGTACTTGTAAAGGCCAACCCCGGTATCAGCAATCCGTTGAGCTATAATTACACATGGCCTATGGTGCTTTTTGCATGCCTGGGCGGACTGGCTCTTTTGTTCGGTTTATGGCTGAAGGTCATTGACCGGAAAAAAGGTTATGGACTGGAGAAACCTAACATCAATGTGCCTAAAGCCGAAGAGGAATTCCCAATTGAATAGACGTAATGACATCGTGACCGCGATATATTGTGATTACCGCAGAAGTATTGTTGACAGTCTTCTGCGGTAATCGTGTATTATATGGCAGCGGATCAGTCGGCTTGTTGCAATAACCGCTATCTGTCTGCATGGAGAGGTGAAATTGCGCCTGATATCTCTATCTGACATAAAAAATAAAATAAATTGTCATAGATCAATAGGATATAAGGATATTATTCGTATTTTTGTTGTGCAAGCAATTTATCTACCATGATTGCGCGATACTCAGAACTAACCATTAATTAAATCAACCATAAAATTAACAGATGAGAAAACATTTGCTGACCGGTGTGCTCGTATCATGTGGCATACTGGCCTCTTGTGGCCCGAAGGCTGAAGTGCAGGCCAATTATCAGATTATTCCTATGCCTCAGGAGATCACAGCCGGGACTGGGAGTAATTTCGTTCTGAATTCAGACACAAAGATCGTTGTTATGTCTGACGACGAGGATATGCAGCGCAATGCTCAGTTCCTCGCCGATTATGTACAAGAACTTACCGGAAACAAATTGGCTGTCACGGATTCTCCTGATCAGACCAATGCGATTGTACTTTCTGTAGGATTGTCCGATGAGAATCCTGAAGCATACATGCTGACAGTCGACGACAACAAAATAACCGTAGACGGAGCATCGGCAGCCGGCGTATTTTATGGCATACAGACTCTCCGTAAGTCGATTCCTGCCAAACAGGGCAGTGTGAATGTGTCTTTTGCTCCTGTTCAGATTTCGGATGAGCCGCGTTTCGCTTATCGAGGTGCCCATCTTGACGTCGGCCGTCACTTTTTCCCTGTTGATTCAGTGAAGAAGTTTATCGACATGATAGCTCTCCATAATATCAACCGTTTCCACTGGCATATCTCGGAAGATCAGGGCTGGCGCATCGAGATCAAAAGCCGTCCCGAACTTACCGAGAAAGGCTCTATACGCAAAGGTACCCAGATAGGGCGTACTGCCGAGTGCGATACCATACAGTATGGCGGTTTCTATACACAGGATGAGGCCCGCGATATAGTGAAATATGCCGCCGACCGGTTCATTACTGTTATACCGGAGATCGATCTTCCCGGTCACATGCAGGCAGCCCTGGCCTGTTATCCGGAGCTGGGATGTACCGGAGGTCCGTATGAGGTGCTTCAGTACTGGGGCGTGTCTGACGATGTATTGTGCCCGGGATCAGATGCTACTTTCAAGTTTATCGATGATGTGCTTGGAGAGATTGTTGAGATTTTCCCGTCAGAGTATATTCATATCGGTGGCGACGAGTGTCCGAAAGTGCGTTGGAAAGATTGCCCGAAATGTCAGGCTAAGATACGTGAACTTGGTCTTAAAGCCGACAGCAAGCATTCGGCGGAGGAGAAGCTTCAGAGCTATGTTATAAATCATGCCGAGCAGTTCCTGAATGGCAAAGGACGTCAGATCATCGGGTGGGATGAGATCCTTGAAGGTGGTCTTGCTCCAAATGCCACTGTGATGTCCTGGCGTGGAGAGGAAGGCGGTATCGAAGCTGCCAAGCAGAATCACGATGTGATAATGACCCCTAACACATATCTCTATTTCGACTATTATCAGACAGAGGACAAGGAAAACGAGCGTTTGTGTATCGGCGGATATGTGCCTGTAGAAAAGGTATATAACTATGAACCTATGCCCGAGGTTCTTACCGATGAGGAAAAACAGCATATCAAAGGTGTGCAGGCCAATATGTGGACTGAGTTCGTAGCTGAATATCCTGAGATCGAGTACATGGAATTGCCACGTATGGCCGCACTCAGCGAGGTTCAGTGGACTGCTCCTGAAAAGAAAGACTACGATAACTTCCTCGATCGCCTTCCCCGGATGCTTGATACCTACGATAGTCAGGGATATAACTATGCAAAGCATTTGCTTAATGTAAAAGGCGAATTGACTCCTGATCCGGAGAACCGTGAAATGAAAGTATCTCTGTCGACTCTCGGAGATGCTCCCATATACTATACTCTTGACGGATCAGAACCGACTGACAAGTCTACCCGTTATAACGGCCCGTTTGCTGTCGATAAGACATGTACTGTTAAAGCGGTAGCCATTCGTCCGAACGGAAAATCCAGAGTATTCGTTGAAAACGTAGATTTCAACAAGGCGACAATGAAACCGATCACATTGGTGCAGCCGGTTTCTCCTCAGCACACATACGGAGGTGCTTCTACGCTGGTCGACGGACTGAAAGGCAATAGCAATTATTCGACTGGAAGATGGCTCGGATTTAACAATAATGATATGGAGGCGGTGATCGATCTCGGCGAGCCGACTGAGATCTCTTCAGTCTCAATACGTGATTGTGCTATGCCGATACACTGGCTATTCGGAGCCCGTCGTGTCGCAGTGTCTGTATCCGACGACGGCAAGACATTTGCTCAGGTCGCCGAAGGTAAGTATACGCAGATGGAATCAGGCGCGGCCGACGGTGTTTCTGAGCATGAATTGTCTTTTGCCCCGGTCAAGACGCGTTATGTGAAGGTTCTTGCCGAGCGGGAGAAGAGTATTCCGGCATGGCATCCTGGAGCCGGTAAAGAAGGCTGGCTTTTTGTTGATGAAATATCGGTCAACTGATTGATATAATTCCGAATAAAAATGAATATCGCGTAAATGCCATGGCATTTACGCGATATTCATTTTTATTTTCTGGTATAGTGTTTTTTATACGGACGGTACTGTGGCCGGATTATATAAACTGATGTTGCGCGACAGGGTGTTTATGTATAATGTCCAGTCTGCTATAATGTATGCCGGCACTGATTTCTCGCTGACCTATATAGATGTATTGCGCATGTGGTCTATAGTGTAGCTTATCCTTGGGCTCGGATACAAAAAAAGCTGGCCTTTTTCAGGGTCAGCTTATTTCAATGCTGTAAAATGATGGGGATTCTGATTACTCAGCAACCTCAACTGCAACAGCAGCAGCGCTATCAGCGCAGCAGCTATCGCCAGCGCAGCAGCTGTCAGCTACTTCTACAACAGCCTCTTCTACTACAACGGCAGCGCTGTCAGCAGCAACTTCCTGAGCCTTCTGAGAACCACCGCAAGAGAACAAAGATACGCTGAATACTACAGCAAGCAATAAAACTAACTTTTTCATTTTTGTTTTAATTAAAAATAGTATAAAATTTCTTTAGCTTCAAAAACGCCACAAAGGTAATACAAAAAGATATAATGGCAAACAAATTTTATGATATTTTTTCTATGATTTTTTGGAATTATAAAATATCGTTAAAATTTGTAGGACGATCCGCTGATATTTAACGTTTTGTTTCGGTTTGAGCCACAATCTTGTTGGCCATTTCCACAGCCTTAGTAATATGGTCGCATATATGATCCTTGCCTACCAAACGGTCTATGCCGGCATGGTCGAGGACTTCGTGTACTTCCGGTTTTACGCCCGAAAGCACCACGTGGATCTTTTCGGCCTGCGACGATTTGATCAGTATCTCCAGGTTGTGTATACCGGTAGAGTCGATAAACGGAACCTTACGCATGCGTATGATGCGCACTATCGGTTTGTCAGCCATTGTGGAGCGCATCAGTTCGTCAAACTTGGTAGCCACCCCGAAGAAGAACGGTCCGTCGATTTCATATACTTCCACTCCGCGTGCCACATCAAGCAGTTCGTGTGTCGTCGATTCGGTTCCTTCGGCCACATCGAGTTGCTCGCTGTAGACCTTGATCTGGGTATTTTCCATGACACGTCGCAGGAAAAGGATCACAGCAAGCAACAGACCAATCTCGATCGCAATGGTAAGGTCGAATATCACGGTAAGCAGGAATGTTACGAGAAGTACTGATATGTCGCTTTTAGGATTGTGGAATATGGCGCGTACTGTACGCCATCCGCTCATATTGTATGCAACCATGATCAGCACCGCGGCCAGGCAGGCCATCGGAACCATATTTATAAGCGGCATCAGAAGCAGGAATATGGCCAGTAGAACTAATGCGTGTATTATACCGGCTACAGGTGTGCGTCCGCCGTTGGTGATATTGGTCATAGTGCGTGCTATGGCTCCCGTAACCGGAATACCGCCTACAAACGGTACGACTATATTGGCCAGTCCCTGGCCGATGAGTTCCGTGTTGCTGTTGGTGCGCGAACCGGTCACACCGTCGGCTACCGTTGCCGACAGCAGAGACTCGATCGCTCCGAGAAGGGCTATTGTAAATGCCGACGGAAGCAGCAGGTTGATCGTTGTCATAGAAAGTTCGAACCCATGCGGCTGGGGCAGATCGGTAGATAATGCTCCGAAGCGGTCACCGATTGTCTCAACAGCCATTTCCGGGAAAGCCATTTTTACCAGATATGTTACGGCTGTCATTATTATGATGGCCATGAGAGCTCCCGGCAGGCGTTTCGATATCTTTGGGGTGAGTATTATGATGAGGAGCGATATCACGCCTACGCCTACGGTCGGCAAGTCGATACGGTCGAGATTGCTCAGGAATACACCCCATTTGGGAATGAACTCACTTGGAACGTCGGTAAGACCGAGGCCAAGAAAGTCATTGATCTGTGTCGAGAAGATCGTCAGGGCTATGCCTGCGGTAAATCCTATCACGATAGGATATGGAATGAATTTGATGACTGTGCCTAAATGGAAAAGCCCCATCAGTACGAGGATTAGTCCTGCCATGAAAGTGGCTATTGCCAGGCCTTGCAGACCGTAGAGCGCTATTATGTTATAGACTATCACTATGAAAGCGCCTGTAGGACCTCCGATCTGAACGGAGTTGCCGCCGAATGCCGAGACCATGAAGCCGCCTACTATAGCTGTGATGAGGCCTATTGTGGGACTTACGCCTGATGCGATACCGAATGCGATGGCCAACGGAAGGGCGACTATGCCCACGACGATACCGGCCACGAGATCGTCCTTGAACTTCGAAAGGCTATAATGGCGCATTGCGCCCCATAGCTTTGGCTGAAAGTCGATTGTACCTGATAGTTTCATAACTCTGACTGATAACAGTACTGCTGTTTTGCAATATTTAACATCTTATCTTTTTTACGGGCGCAAAGTTAAGGCTTTTTCATTAAATTTGCAGTGTAAAATATATACGTATTTATGTTGCAGTTAAGCGAAATCTATAATGCCTCGCGTGTTCTGAAGGGAGTGGCACGTCATACGTCGCTCATCGAGGCACCTAAAATCAATCCTGAATGTACGGTGTTTCTAAAGCCTGAAAATCTACAGCTGACAGGCTCATTTAAGCTGAGGGGGGCTTATTATAAGATTTCCCAGCTTACTGAAGACGAGAAAGCCCGTGGTGTGATCGCATGTTCGGCCGGCAATCATGCGCAGGGTGTTGCGCTGGGTGCCACGGCCAACGGAATCAAGTCGATCATCTGTCTTCCGGCAGGCGCACCCATCAGCAAGGTAGAGGCTACAAAAGGATATGGCGCAGAGGTATGTATGGTTCCCGGAGTATACGACGATGCATACGAAAAGGCCTTGCAGTTGCAGGCTGAGCACGGATATACGCTTGTGCATCCGTTTGACGATCCTAAGGTTATTGCAGGTCAGGGTACCATAGGACTGGAGATACTCGAAGATATGCCTGATATAGATGCTGTCGTGGTGCCTATAGGTGGCGGCGGACTGATTGCCGGCGTCGCGTTTGCCATAAAATCGCTTCGTCCGGACGTCAAGGTCTATGGTGTGCAGTCGGCTGGGGCTCCGAGTATGGTGGCGTCGCTTCAGGAACGTAAGATACAGCATCTTGCCGAGGTATCGACCATTGCCGACGGTATTGCGGTCAAGGAACCGGGAGTAAACACGTTCGATATCTGCAATACCTATGTCGACGAGGTTGTTACTGTGACCGACGATGAGATTGCCGCGGCTATACTTGCATTGCTCGAGCAGCAAAAGATGGTGGCTGAAGGAGCCGGTGCTGTGTCTGTGGCCGCTGTGATGTTCAACAGATTGCCGGTGGCTGGAAAGCGTGTGGTCTGTCTGGTCAGCGGAGGCAATATAGATGTCAGTACGCTAAACCGTGTTATTGTGCGCGGTCTTGTAAAGAGTGGCCGCAACTGTACGCTTACACTCGATTTGTTCGACAAGCCTGGGCAGCTGTCGGGCGTATGCGCTGTGATAGCCCGTCTCGGCGGTAATGTGATATCTGTATCGCATGAACGCAACAATGACAGTACTGAGATCAACGGCTGTGTCCTGCGTGTAGAGATGGAAACACGCAATACTCAGCATATAGCCGAGATCCGCGAGGGTCTGGCTTCTGCCGGGTATCACGTTATACGTTGAAACTGATTTAGTCTTTTATGAGGCGAAGGCATGTCCAGCCGTCGCCTTTTATTGTGTGTGCGACCTCCGACAGTCCGGCAGGTGTGGCTGCTTCCATGATCACGGGTATGTCGTGCTCGTAGAATCCGCTCAGGAGCATGGTGCCGCCTGTCACAAGGCGCGAAGCGTAGGCTCGGATGTCGCCGGTGATGATATTTCTGTTGATGTTGGCTATGAACAGGTCGGCCGGTTCGATATTCTCCAGCGCCGAAGCGTCGCCAAGTATTATATCCACTTTGCTGTCAACTCCGTTGAGCGATATGTTTTCCACCGCATTGATGTGGGCGGCCGGGTCGATCTCTATGCCCGTGGCTCTTGACGCTCCGTTCATTGCCGCCAGTATCGACAGTATGCCTGTACCGGTGCCCATGTCGATCACTGTCTTTCCGGATAGATCCATGTCGAGAATCTGTTCTATTACCAGCGATGTAGTGGCATGATGTCCTGTGCCGAATGCCATTTTCGGATCAATGACTATATCGTAGGTGGCTTGTGGGACATCGGTATGGAATGAACTGTGGATCACGCATCGGTCACCGACGACAATGGGTTTGAAATAATGTTTCTCCCATTCGCTGTTCCAGTCACGCCCTTCGATTTCTTCGGACCGGCATGTGATCATGCAGTCGAGCGGGAAATTGCCGATAGCCTCTTTCAGAGCCTGTTCAGAATACGATTCTTTGCGGATGTATGCAGTAACGCCTTTCTCGTCAGGTACGAAACTTTCGTATCCTTTCTCGGCAAGCAGAGCTGCCAATATGTCTGTCGCT
Source organism: uncultured Porphyromonadaceae bacterium (assembly GCA_948467675.1). GTDB lineage: Bacteria > Bacteroidota > Bacteroidia > Bacteroidales > Muribaculaceae > CAOKFI01. The sequence goes on along the minus strand of CAOKFI010000008.1, from coordinate 71,245 downwards.
GTTTCTGATGCCGGAGTTATATCGGCACGTAATTCTATATAATCGTTCATTATACTGATTTTCCTTAATTCTTTTTTATTGATACCGGAATCACTCTTTTCTTGAACTGCGGTATATGGCGGATAGTTTGCGCATGATCTTTATTCCGATCACTGCATAGTCCGCGATGGTCAGAGCCGACAGCAGTTTCGATATGACGCCTGAACCACGCATGCCTGGCATGTGTCCCATCTGATTGGAGTACATCTGACGGGCGCCTATGGTTATACGTTCTTTCTCTATTTCAATGCGGGCCAGGGTCAAGGCTCTGTGGTAACGCAGTTCGTCGAGGGTATAACCGCCCCATTCAGGCTCGTCATGTGGCGGAAGATATTTGTTTTCAGTCATGACGGGGTATCGTTTTTGTGTGGTGTGGCCGACGGCGGATCAAGTATGACACTTGACAGGAATCGCGCGATAGGATTGATTATGAGCTGTCGCCGGAAAATTATAAGTATCAGCATAAGCATCAGGTAGAATGCTGCCACAATCATATAGGCCCAATGAGGTTCTACACGCTCAAGCATCAGATTTACCGCTCCGATCGTCAGGAATATAGTGACACATGTGATGATTACAGCCAGTATGGCATAGAATGTGATGGATGATAGCAATACAACCAGCTTTTCGGTCACTAAAAAGCGGGCGTTTTCCACTTCCAGATTAAACAGACGCCGCAGCTGTTCCCATAGCGTCCGGTATTGATTCGGGTTGTCGGTCATCAGGTTGTCCGTTGGTTATACTCAGGATAGATAGTCGGATAGAGACAATCCCCCGGACTGGCTGTTTACAAGTCCGGGAGATAATATTGCCGCATCCTGTCGGGAAAGATGCTGTAAGGCTATTCGTCGATCTCGGTAGTGAGTTTTTCTACGAGTTCATCCACTTCCGACTGATGCAGGAGAAGTCCGTTGCGCTTCAGAATATCTTTTATATGCGCCCGCACATCCTCGCCTTTTTCGGGGGCAAGCAGCAGTGCTGCGCCGGCACCCACGAGCGCGCCGCCTAAGAATGCGTAGAGTAAATTGCTGTTGCTCATGATCGCTGATTTTTTTTAATTATTGATTATTTCTTGCCAAGTTCCTGGGCGATTTCGTCGACAAGAGCTTCCATCTTGTCTTTTTTCAGGCGTATGCCTTTTTCTTCGAGGTAATCGACGATTTTGCGTCGTGTATGTTCGCCCTTGTCCGGAGCTAAAAGAAGACCTACGGCAGCACCTGCCACAGCACCGCTCAATACGGCCAATACAATGTTCAGATTTTTCATCGACGTTGGATTTTATGTTTAGAAAATAGTTTTACATATCTAATAACATTAGCATCCGTCAAAAAGTTCCGGCAGAAATCCGGTACTCTCTAATAGTTTGCTAAGATAATGATTTTTTGTGACAGGTGGAGGCCTAAAAAAAATTAAACAATCAAATAATCGTGTAAAATAGCCGGTACCGGTTCTCGGCAGTTTCTGATATAGGTAGTAATTATTGTATCTTTGTAGGTTCCAAATTTTTGATATGGCAGATTCTGAAAATATAGTTATAAAGGGTGCGCGGGTCAATAACCTGAAAAACGTGGATGTGGAGATCCCGCGCAACCGGCTTGTGGTCGTGACCGGTCTCTCCGGATCAGGCAAATCGTCGCTCGCATTCGATACTCTGTATGCCGAGGGGCAGCGGCGGTATGTGGAGAGCCTGTCGGCCTATGCGAGGCAGTTTCTCGGCAAGATGGCCAAACCAGAATGCGACTGGATACATGGGCTTCCGCCGGCTATCGCAGTGGAACAGAAAGTAAATACGCGTAATCCTCGCAGTACGGTAGGTACATCGACAGAGATATATGATTATCTGCGTCTGTTGTTCGGGCGTATCGGACGTACCTATTCTCCTGTGAGCGGAGAGCAGGTAAAGAAACATTCGGTAGAGGATGTGATAGCTGTGGCTGCTTCGTATGCCGATGGTACGCGTGTGGCTGTCGTCAGTCCTGTTTGTCTGCCCGATGGGCGTAAATGGCGTACACAGCTCGAGGTATTGCTTAAAGGAGGATACTCGCGGCTGTATCGGGACGGAACATTCTTCAATATAGAAGACTTGCTTGCCGACAGAGATCTTCCTGACACTGCCGATGGATATGATCTGCTGGTCGACCGGCTTGCTGTAGCGCATGAGGGCGACGAACTGAGCCGTCTGGCTGACTCTGTCGAGACCGCTTTTTTCGAAGGGCATGACAAATGCAGTCTTGTGGTGTGGGATGGCGATGCCGTGCGTCGTCATGATTTCTCCAAGCGGTTCGAGGCCGACGGTATCACTTTTGTAGAGCCATCTGATCTGATGTTCAATTTCAATAATCCTTACGGGGCATGTCCGCGTTGCGAAGGATTCGGTAAAATTGTGGGAATCGATGAGGCTCTTGTCGTGCCCGACCCGACACTTTCAGTCTATGATGATGCTGTGGTATGCTGGCGGGGCGAAAAAATGAGCGAGTGGAAACGGGAACTCATACATCTGGCACCTCATATCGGATTTCCGATACATAGACCGTATTGTGAACTGACACAGGCCGAAAAGGATCTGTTGTGGCACGGCAACACCCGGTTTCCCGGCATAGACGGATTCTTCAAAATGGTCGAGGATAATCAATACAAGATACAATATCGTGTGATGCTGGCGCGCTATCGTGGCAAGACACAGTGTCCGGAATGTCATGGCGGACGGCTGAGACAAGAGGCTTCTTATGTGAAAGTCGGAGGCAAGACTATATCGGAACTGGTGTCGATGCCTGTCGCCAGACTGCTCGAATGGTTCGGAGACCTGCAGCTTGACGAACATGATTCCGTAGTGGCTCAGCGGCTAATGCTGGAGATACGGAACCGGCTCGGATTCCTGTCGGATGTCGGCCTGGGATATCTTACGCTGGATCGGTTGTCATCCACTCTCTCGGGCGGCGAAAGTCAGCGTATAAATCTCTCCACATCGCTTGGCAGCAGCCTTGTAGGCTCCCTGTATATACTCGACGAGCCGAGTATAGGTCTGCATTCGCGGGATACGTTGAAACTTATCGGTGTGTTGAGAAAACTACAGGCCATAGGCAATACGGTAGTGGTAGTGGAACATGACGAGGAGATAATGCGTGCTGCCGATTATATAATAGATGTGGGACCCGATGCCGGTCGTCTTGGCGGTCGGATAATATATCAGGGAGAGGTCTCCGGCATTGAAAAGGCCGAAGGAAGCTATACCGCCGATTATCTTACCGGACGATCTTCGATTCCAGTGCCGGGAAAGCGTCGCCGTTCGGCAAGCTATATAGAGGTGAAAGGTGCTCGTGAGCATAATCTTAAAGATATCGATGTCCGGTTTCCGCTCGGGGTGCTTACAGTCGTGACAGGCGTGAGCGGATCCGGAAAGTCGACACTCGTGCGCGACATACTTTACCGCAGCATGCTCCGCCAGCTCGGTGAGCCATCCGATACCCCGGGGCTGTGTCGGGGCCTGTCGGGTGATATCAGCCGGATATCGGCGGTCGAGTTCGTTGACCAGAATCCGATCGGGAAGTCTACGCGTAGCAACCCCGCCACATATCTGAAAGCCTACGATGAGATCCGTAAGCTTTATGCCGATCAGCAGGGATCCAGGCAGATGGGATTTACTCCTGCATACTTTTCGTTCAATGCTGAAGGCGGAAGGTGCGAGGAGTGCAAGGGCGAAGGAACTATCACCATCGAGATGCAGTTCATGGCCGATATAACCGTGCCGTGCGAGTCTTGTCACGGACAACGGTTCAAGCCCGATGTGCTGGAGATCGAGTATCGCGGCAAGAATATAAACGATATCCTCAATATGACTGTCAGCCAGGCCATAGAATTTTTCAGCGAGCAGTCCGGCAGCGCTGAACGCAAGATAGTCCGACGGTTGCAGCCGCTAAAGGATGTAGGACTCGGCTATATAAAACTGGGGCAGTCATCGTCTACGTTGTCTGGTGGCGAGAACCAGCGTGTCAAACTGGCCTATTTCCTGAGCCAGGAGAAACCGCAGCCGACAATGTTTATATTTGATGAGCCTACAACCGGTCTGCATTTCCACGATATACGTACGCTAATGGACTCGTTTGACCGACTTATTTCCTTAGGTCATACTGTCATCATAATCGAACATAATCTCGATGTGGTGAAGTGTGCAGATCATGTCATCGACATAGGTCCTGACGGAGGAGACGCGGGCGGTTCGCTGGTCGCGGCCGGCACACCTGAGGATGTCGCTGCGGTCGATGCCGGATATACCGGGCGTTTCCTGCGGGAGAAACTTAGCTGAACGTATATGTCCTCAGCGGTTTACGGCATCCTGCTCCAGATATGTCTCGCATGCCAGGACGAGCTCGTCGTACCATTCCTGACCGAACCGGTCGATGAGCGGCTGTTTCAGGAACTGATACAGCCGGATCCCTTTCTTCCGGCCGAGTATCTCAGCAGGGCGGCATATCTTCCAGCGGTGATAATTTACAGCTGTGAATGTCGGGTACTCAGTCAGGCGCAGAGGATAAAGAGCGCATGATGCCGGCTTTTTCCATGATGTGCGTCCTTCCCGGTATGCGCGCTCAAGGGCGCACAGGCACATGCCGTCTTTGCCGTAACAGGTAAACGCACAGTTCCGGCCATCGATGATTGTCGTGACAAGATCTCCTTCCTCGTCGATGTAGGCCACACCTTCGTTCTCGACAGCCTCTCGTGCGCGCGGCAGCAGTTCATCGGCAACGACGGGCAGTATTTCCTCGATCTTCTTCTGTTCATCCTGTGTGATGGGAGCGCCGGCGTCGCCCTCTATGCAGCAGGCGCCGAGACAGGCATCGAGATCGCAGCAAAAAAATTGTTCCGCAAGGTCGAGACTGACCAGCGCGTCTTGTATCTGTAGCATTATGACTTCTTTTTCCAAAATAGGGTTATGTTTTTATCGTCCTGACATGATGGTGGCTCCTCCGATCAGTCGGTCATAGCGGGCAAGAGGAGGACGGTGATAGACCCAGATGCAGTATTCGTTTACGGTCTGGTAGAAATCGCCCTCGACTGGAGCGGTCATACCTGTTTCTTTGCCGCGAGGCACTACCAGATACTGATAGTTGTAGGCTCCCTGTTTAAGCATCTGCACACTGATGTATGCACCTTCTGCGCGGTCGTATATCATCCGGCTGCCTGGATCGAGCCGACGTTGAGTGAAATCGCCGTCAAGGAATATGTCAGCTCCAGATAATTCGGGCATCTCCAGCCTGAAATGCGTTACGATATAGTCGGCCTCGGTGTCTGGTTCTGTCGAATTATACTCTCTGACGAGAAACCGTCCGTGCTGGGTCTGATCATATAGATATTGGCTTTCGTTGCGCGGATAGTCTGTTTCCAGTTCGATATGATAGTAAGGAGCGGCATATCCGATTTCCGCTACATGCATTCCCGGATAGCGGGTCGATACTGTTTCCATGCGGCGGTACTCGTTGCCAGCCGGGAATATCAGTTCTTTCTGATGTTCGTAATATGACCGGCTGCCGGAAATCCTGAGCGGTTTTTGCAGGATCGCTTTGTTGTCTTCGCGCCCGTTCTGTGTTATTACCACATAAAGGTCGTTGAACGGATCGCGCACTCCGGCACGTTCGGTATCGACCGTCAGCGACAATTGCTGATGATGCCGGTTGTAGTCCGTATCGGTGCGTGATGTTACTTCGGCATCCACTCCGGCACTCTGTTCGGTAATCATGAAACGTGCCTGTAGCAAAATGGTTTCCGGATCATCCTCGCGATAGACTCTGAGCAGATAATTACCCGATACCATAGGCATGATCTGTTCGTTAGGCACAGTAATGCGGTAGTTGACATAATGTGCTGTTGTCGCACGCGAGAATGCGAAATCATCTATTTCAGCCACGTTGAATCCGTTGAGATATTCCGACTCTACGAGAGCCGACGGTTGCCAGTCGGCGTTGCAGTGTATGAGAGAGTACCTGAGATAACTGCGGTCTTCCGCCAGTTCGTCGAACGATATGGCTATACGCTCGCCGCTGCCGAGAAGTATTACGGGAATCGACATCGGTGTGTCGGCGTTCCATACCTGCAGGGAGCGGAATGCCGGATCGAATATGCCTTGACGTGTATCAGTGGCCGAATGGCATAGATTCCATACGGCGAGTATCGTCATGATTGTTGCAGCTATCCGTCTTGTCATTTAAGGCGGTTGTGCAGTATGGTTATGGCATCGGTTATCAGTTCCATACACGGTTTGCGTCCTGGCTTCAGGAGCTCGCCGCATATGGTAGAGCCGTTTATGGCCTTGAATTCATCGGACATGGCGCGCACGTCAGTGTAAAGCCGCTGTTTGTCTGACGGTGTGGCATATGATATCAGTCCAGCCGCTATGGCCATGCCTGTGACAGTGCCGCATGTAAGCATGCAGCCTCCGACTCCGCGACCGAGACCGGCCGCTGTGCGGGCTGATACCATTGGGTCGAGTCCGTGTACATCGTCGAAGACCATTACCACGCATTGCGAGCAGTTATATCCCTGTGCATGCAGACGGCGTGCGCGGTCCATGCGTTGTTCTAATGTCTGTGTCATTGTTACCATACTATAGGTGTCTGGTTGTGGGCTGTCAGATATTCATTGGCCCTGGTGAAATGTCTGCATCCGAAAAAACCGCGGTAAGCGCTCAGAGGCGAAGGATGCGGAGCCCGCAGCACCAGATGTCTGGTGGCGTCTATGAGCGGAGCTTTGCGCTGGGCATGGGCGCCCCACAGAATGAATACAAGATTCTCTCTGTCCTTGGATAGACGTATTATGGCCTCGTCGGTCCATTCTTCCCAGCCTTTGTCGGAATGCGATGCCGGGCGGTGAGCTTCGACAGTGAGCGATGTGTTGAGCAACAGTACTCCCTGTTCCGCCCATCGGCTCAGATCGCCGTTGACTGGCATGGGAGCGCCGGTATCGTCATGTACCTCCTTGAATATGTTAAGCAGCGACGGAGGCATCGGAACCCCGGGATTTACCGAAAAGCAGAGGCCGTTGGCCTGGCCTATGTCGTGGTAAGGATCCTGGCCGAGGATCACCACCTTCACCTTGTCGAACGGACATGAGTCCATAGCCGCGAATATCTTTCCGGCAGGGGGAAAGACCTGACGTGTGCGGTATTGCGTGCGCACGAATTCGGTAAGCTCGGCAAATCGCGGGCTTTCCCACACTTTGGCTAATGCCCGGTTCCAGGAGGGTTCTATTCTGACATTCATTGGTCGAGTCGATAATCTGGGGTCAAATCTTTTGCAAATTTACTAAAAGTTCCATACATTTGCACCGCAATTCACTCGCGCCCGTAGTTCAATGGATAGAATATTGGATTCCGGTTCCAACGATTGGGGTTCGACTCCCCACGGGCGTACAAGTGTCGTGATCCGGCTCCTTGTCATAAGGTGGCCGGATCTCTGTTTTTTATAGTGCGGTGCGGCTTTGTTCCAGTGCGAGCAGCTTGGATTTGAGCGTAGTCCCTCCGGCGTATCCTGTGAGAGAGCCGTCTGATCCTACCACCCGGTGACACGGGATGATAATGACTAACGGGTTGTGGCCTACAGCTCCACCTACGGCTTGTGCCGACATTGACCGCAGACCATGTTTTGCAGCTATACGGGAGGCTATTTCTTTATATGTCGTGGTTTGTCCGTATGGTATTTCCTGAATAACGCTCCATACATCGCGGCGGAACGTTGTCCCGCGTATTTCCAGAGGAGGTGTGAAATCAGGGACAATCCCTCTGAAATATCCATTTAGCCACTGTTCTGTCATCTCGAACACCGGTAATTTCCGTAGTGTTGCGTCTTTGCCGACGGTCGACGCGTAGTGTTTCTGATGGTCGAACCACACACCGGTGAGTGCGGTGCCGTTGCTTGCCATTGTCATATCGCCAAGAGGCGACCGGTAGTGGTATATGAAATCCATAGGAGATTGTATGATCGATTAATGCAAAAATATGCAATCCGTACAGCCTGTGCAATATCGCTTTATGGGTCTGTATATATGACATCGCGGAGCCGGTCGGATATGCCGGCTCCGCGATATTTGGACTGCGAAATCTTCTTTTAGTCGAACAGCTCTATGCCTTGGGCTGTCATAGTCTGCTGCAGAGCGGCTACGTCGAGGTTTCTCGGGTTACAGCCTGATCTGGCGCACATGGCTGCCGCTATGCCTGTGGCTTCGCCCATAGCCATGCATATCGACATCACCCGGTATGAGGCATGGGCGCGGTGTGTACCTGATATGCAGCGTCCGGCCGTGTACAGACCCTCTATGCCTCGCGGTGTGAAGCAGCGGTAGGGCAGGTCGTAGGGTTTGCAGTACTGTATGTGTTCCTCGGCCTGGCCGGCACCTGCCGGATTGTGTATGTCGACTATGAATTCGGCTTTGTGCACAATTGCGTCAGGGAAACGTTTGCCTTCGGCCAGTTCTTCGGCGGTTACCACATAGTCGCCCATCACACGGCGTGTCTCGCGTACGCCTGTGGTGGTTCCACTCGCTATGCAGCGGCAGTTTTCGTAGCCCGGTATATTGGCGCGCAGAAAGTCTACAAGCAGTTTTATCTGTTTGCGCAGTTTCAGATCAGCCGGGAATATATGCTCCACGCATGTTATGTCCACGCCGTTGGCCTGGGTCGTGTTCACCTGGCGTTCGCCTTTGCGGGTAGTCGGATGCAGACGTACAGCAGCCAGTTCCGGCGGCAGCATGCCTTTGTCGGCGCATCGTTTGCAGAAGTCCAGGAAACGCTCCTCACCGAGTTTCACATCGTCCACATCGCCGATGCATATCACGCCACGGTTTTCATCGACACCGTCTATCGTGAATTCCAGTGTCACAGGCTGCATCAGTCCGTCATCGCGTCCTTTCTCGATATCGGCTCCAGCCAGAAATGCCACCACAGCATCGCCGGTGGCGTCGATGGTCACAGGTGCTGTAAGAGCCATTGCTCCCTCGTTGGTCGAAATCACGATACCGCACACACGGTTTCCCTCCATGATGACGTCGCTTACCGACGATTGCAGATACACGTCGATGTTGTCATGGTCTACGAATTCAGCCAGCACCCGTTTGGCATCCTCTATGTTGTGGGCTTTGCCTGTGATGCCGATCATATCGTTGTCAGGCACTCCCAGGAGTTTCACAAGCTCATCGCGCATGGTACCGCTGCTGACCATTCCGAGGATCGGGCCTACATATCCAGCAGTCAGATTGCCGCCTACCACGCCGTAACGCTCAGTCAGAGCCACCTTTGCCCCTTGGCGGGCAGCTGCCACTGCTGCACATATTCCGGCAGGTCCTGCACCGGCCACTATCACATCGTATTTCCCGCGTACCGGCACTTGCTTGCTTATCTCGATTGTTTCCATATCAATTGATTTTGAAATGCTCGCAAAAATACCAAAACTTCACGTATCATCCAACCGATTCCGTTTATTCCTTGACTCTACAGGTGTCATAACGATAACTCCGGCATCCTCTTTTGTCGGAGTAAAGATATGATCCTTGTATTTACTGCAAAATTGGTTGTTTTCGGGTCTGAGTCAATATTCTACATTCCGGGACTATTATGCCGTCGGGTGCGCCGCCTCGGAGAGGCGCGATATGTTAAACCCCATGCGAGCGTAGCGACGACGCATGGGGTATTTCCGGAACCTCAGTTCATGCGCCTCGGAGATGCGCTACCACAGCGGCTAACGCAACGTTGTTCTCGCTTAAGCAAACAGCATGCGGTATATTTCACGGACGGTTCGGCATTGAGAGCCTTGACGATGGGAAAATGTCAGACGGAGCGCTCTCCGGAAAATGAATCAGGGATAGACCGAATTCACCGGTCTATCCCTGATGTTATAGGGTAGGGAAGATGCCTTGAGAGGAGATTATTCCTCGGGAGTCAGAAGCTCGAGCATCTTGATGGCAGATACAGGGATGCGTGTACCGGGGCCGAAGATGGCTGCTACGCCTGCACGGTAGAGGAAGTCGTAGTCCTGGGCGGGGATCACACCGCCGGCAGTCACCATGATATCCTCGCGGCCGAGTTTCTTCAGCTCTTCGATCACCTGCGGGATCAAGGTCTTGTGACCTGCGGCAAGCGATGACACGCCAAGGATGTGGACGTCGTTTTCAACGGCCTGGCGGGCAGCTTCGGCTGGAGTCTGGAACAGCGGACCCATGTCTACATCGAAGCCGCAGTCGGCATAGCCGGTGGCTACGACTTTGGCGCCGCGGTCGTGACCGTCCTGGCCCATCTTGGCTATCATGATACGGGGCTGACGGCCCTCGCGTTTGGCGAACTCCTCACACATCTGCTGTGCTTTCTGGAAGTCCGGATCCTGTTTGGTTTCGCTTGAATACACGCCTGATATAGTTCTGATTACAGCTTTATAACGGCCTACTACTTCTTCGCAGGCATCGGATATCTCTCCAAGTGTGGCACGTACGGCAGCTGCCTTGACTGCGAGGTCGAGGAGGTTGCCCTCTTTGGTGCGGACACATTCGGTGATGGCTTCGAGTGCTTTCTTCACTGCGGCTTCGTCGCGGTGAGCCTTCACGTCGTTGAGACGTTCGATCTGCTCCTTGCGAACCTCGGTGTTGTCGATCTCAAGGATATCGATGGGATCTTCGTGGTCGAGGCGGTACTTGTTGATACCGACAATAGTCTGACGGCCGGAGTCGATGCGGGCCTGTGTGCGTGCCGAAGCCTCCTCGATGCGGAGCTTGGGCAGACCGGTCTCTATAGCCTTGGCCATGCCGCCGAGTTTCTCGATCTCCTGGATGTGCTCCCATGCGCGGTGAGCGATCTCCTGAGTGAGCGACTCGATATAGTATGAACCTGCCCAGGGGTCGATCTCTTTGGTGATGTAGGTCTCCTCCTGAATGTAGATCTGAGTGTTGCGGGCGATACGTGCAGAGAAGTCGGTGGGAAGCGCTATAGCCTCGTCGAGGGCGTTGGTATGGAGCGACTGGGTGTGGCCGAGAGCGGCGCCCATGGCTTCGATACATGTACGGCCCACATTGTTGAACGGATCCTGCTCGGTGAGCGACCAGCCCGATGTCTGCGAGTGGGTGCGGAGTGCGAGCGATTTGGGGTTCTTGGGATTGAACTGGCGATCTCCATGAAGAAGTTCATGCCGATAGCCCAGAAGAACGACAGACGCGGCGCGAACGCATCGATGTCCATACCGGCGTTGACACCGGCGCGGAGATATTCGAGGCCGTCGGCCAGAGTGTAGGCCAGCTCGATATCGCAGGTAGCGCCTGCCTCCTGCATGTGGTAGCCGGAGATCGATATGGAGTTGAACTTGGGCATATTCTGCGAGGTGTACTCAAATATGTCGGCGATTATACGCATAGAGAATTCCGGCGGGTAGATGTAGGTGTTACGCACCATGAACTCTTTGAGGATATCGTTCTGGATGGTACCTGCCATCTCTTCGAGCTTGGCTCCCTGTTCGAGACCGGCGTTGATGTAGAAGGCGAGTACCGGAAGTACGGCACCGTTCATGGTCATCGAAACCGACATTTTGTTCAAGGGAATGCCGTCGAACAGAACCTTCATGTCTTCAAGAGAGCAGATCGACACACCGGCCTTGCCAACGTCGCCTACCACGCGTTCGTGGTCGGCATCGTAGCCGCGGTGTGTGGCAAGGTCGAATGCCACTGACAGACCTTTCTGACCCGACGCGAGATTGCGGCGGTAGAAAGCGTTTGATTCGGCTGCTGTCGAGAAGCCGGCATACTGACGTATGGTCCATGGACGCATGGCGTACATGCCGCTGTAAGGACCGCGGAGGAAGGGGGGCATACCGGCCACGTAGTCGAGGTGCTCCATTCCCTGAAGGTCATCTTTGGTGTAGACGGGTTTTACCGGTATGAGTTCCGGGGTGATCCATTCTTCACCGGCCACAGGTGTTGCCGACTGCTTGTCGCTGAAAGCGTCGGCTGTGATATTTATGGTTGAAAAATCCGGGCGCATTACTTTTCGGTGTTAGGTTTAAGAAGTTTGGCGTTGAATGCCTGGAGAGTTTCCAGCACATTGGAACGCACGTGGATGAAGTTCTCGATACCGATGGCACGGAGGTCGTCGGTGCATGCCGGAGCGCCGGCCACAACGAACTGAGCGCGTCTGTCGAGTTCCTTGAACGCTTCGGGCGCGAGTTCTGCGTATTCGTCGTCGCTCGAGCAGAGCACTACGATGTCGGCCTGTTTCTCCATGGCGGCATCTATGCCTTCCTTGACCGTCTTGAAGCCGAGGTTGTCGATGATCTCATAGCCGGCACATCCGAAGAAGTTGGCTGAGAACTGCGAGCGGGCCAGACGCATGGCCAGATTGCCGATAGTGAGCATGAACACTTTCGGGCGGTTGGCGGCATGCTCTGTAGCAAGACGCAGCTCCTCGAAGTCGCTGGCCTGACGGCGGGTCGAGAGGCCTCCGTTGTCTTTCGGTTCCTCTTTGTGCGATCCGCAGCCGCAGGCACATCCTGTAGCTTCGATCTTGTCGGCGGCCATTTCGTTGAAGTTGGGATACTGGTTGGTTCCGAGCAGAATCTCTTTGCGGCGAGCCATATCGGCATGACGCTTCTCGCACGATGCGTTGACTGCAGCCTGTACCGAACCGGCATTGACTTCGGCGAGGAAACCGCCTGCGGCTTCGACTGCAAGCATCAGCTTCCATGCCTCGGCTGCGATCGATGCGGTAAGTGTCTCCACGTAGTATGATCCTCCGGCGGGGTCTACGACCTTGTCGAGATGGCTTTCTTCCTTGAGCAGGTACTGCTGGTTGCGGGCTATGCGCTCCGAGAAGTCATCGGGAGTCTTGTACGGGGCGTCGAAAGGTGTCACTGTGATGGAGTCGACACCGGCGAGCGCTGCCGACATGGATTCGGTCTGGCTGCGGAGCAGGTTCACGTGTGCGTCGTAGATGGTCTGGTTGAACTTCGAGGTCGAAGCGTGAACGGCCATCTTGCATGCGCACTTGCATTCGGGCTTGTATTGCTCGACGATCTGCGCCCATAGCATTCGGGCTGCGCGGAACTTGGCGAGTTCCATGAAGTAGTTCGACGAGATACCCATGTTGAATTTGATGCGGCAGCCTACGGTTGTGGCGTCGACACCGGCATCGGTAAGCATGGTGAGCCATTCTGCGCCCCAGGCGAGGGCGTAGCCGAGTTCCTGATAGATGTAGGCGCCTGCGTTGTTGAACATCACAGAATCTACAGCGAGAACACGGAGATTCTTGACTTCGGCTACTGCGGCGAGCAATTCTTTGGCCGAAGCGGCGATGTCGGCGGCAGCGGGTGCCTCGCCGCCGTGGCGCAGAGTGCGGCGCAGCGGGTTGTAGTCGACCGATCCGCGGAATGTATCGGCGGCTCCGGCTTCTTTCACGCATGTCACAAGCGCTTTGGCTACTTCGATAGCCTTGCGGGGACAGCATGTGAGATTGATCTCAGTCTTCGACAGGTCGATGCCCTTCAGCAGGATAGCCACGTCGGCGGCTTCTGCCACGCAGAAGCCCAGCGAGGTCACGCCTTTGGTCAGCACTTCGAGTGCCTTTTCATTGGCGGCGGCAGGAGTATCGGCTATGATCTCCTGGCGTACGAGCCAGTCGTTGTCGGTACGTGTACCGCGCAGGTAGGGGTATTCGCCCGGAAGTGAGTTTGTGGTTTTCAGGTTTTCAATGTCCTCTTTGCGGTACATGGGGTTGACATTGAATCCTTCGTTCGTGCGCCACACCAGTTTCTTCTCGAACGGTACGCCTTTAAGGTCGGCATCGACCTTGGCGCGCCATTCCTCGGTAGTTACCGGCGGGAACATTTCGAACAGTTTTTCTTTCTTTTCTGCCATTGGTATTAAAATATTTTATGGTTTTCTTTCTGTCACAAAGATAGCAAACGCCTTAAATACGGCAAAATCTGTCGTATTACTTTACTAATGTTGAATACTCTTTCGAATAGCGGAGTACCTGGGGCAGGTAATCCTCGCTGTATGATACCGTGATATCGGTGATCTCGCCATCGGATCCGGTTACTGGAGTATATACCGGATTGACAAATCCCTTGTAGGGGGCGATGTCGAGAGCGGCATACCGGTCGAGGACCTCTTTGTGGAGCTGAGGATCGACTTTTACAGCGTATTTTTCCACGAGATCACGTCCGGCGGTATAGTCGCCTTCGCTCTTGATGCGCTGTATCTCGCTGAGCAATTGCCCGAACAGACCGCGCAGAGCCTCATAGTCGTTGATCTGGATGAAAGTCTTGCCGTCACGTGTTATCATTTCAACCACATTGGCGTCTTTGCCATGCTCGAATGCCCATTCGGCTATGAGCTTGCGGTTGCGCATGTGGGCTTCTTCCACGTCTTTTCCCGGTTCTATGCGCATGAGCTGGGTCATCAGACCGTTGAGCATGTATTTGTAGTATTCGGCCTTGTATGCGTCGGAGCTATCGAGCAGGCCGAGTTCGATCAGTTTGGGATCGGCCAGGTAATATAGCGCGAACAGATCGGCGCGGGCTTCTTCCAGCGTCGAACCGTGGGCTTTAAGAGCGTCGGGATCGACTCCAGGGAGGAGCTGTCCCGAACCGTGGCCGAGACATTCGTGGAGATCGGTATGGAGATTGTCGGTAATGAACAGATATTTGTCCATCAGTTCGCGGGTCGGCTGATCGATTACGAATTCCTCGTTGAAACCGTTGCCGTGAGCGGCCTTGTCGTATGCGTCGGTTATATTCTCGATCGTGACGGACTTGGAGCCGTGGGCGGCGCGTATCCAGTTGGCGTTGGGTAGATTGATGCCGATAGGGGTCGCGGGATATGCGTCACCGGCAAGTATCGCTGCTGTGATTACTTTGGCTGATACTCCTTTTACCTCAGGCTTGCGGAAGCGGGGATCGATAGGGGAGTTGTTCTCGAACCACTGTGCGTTGTCGGATATCACTTCTGTGCGGTGCGATGCCTCCTGGTTCTTGAAATTTACAATAGACTCCCATGAGCCGCGCATACCTAACGGGTCTCCGTAGCTTTCAATGAATCCGTTGATGAAATCGACCTGTGATGCGGTGTCTCCTACCCAGTTTATGGAGTATTCGTCGAATGTTTTCAGATCGCCTGTTGTGTAATATTCGATGAGCTTGTCGATGGTCTTGCGCTGAGTTTCGTTTTCAGCATATTTGGCGGCTTCGTTGAGGTGGCCTACGATCTTTTCTATAGCTGCGGAATAGCGTCCGCCGATTTTGTAGGTGTCCTCTGCGATTTTGCCGTCGGCACCTTTGACAAGGCGGGAGTTCAGACCGTATGAGATAGGAGTGAGGTCTGTAGTGTCCTTGACTGCGGCATAGTAGTCCTCGACTTCCTGCTGAGTGACGCCTTCGTAGAAATTGCATGCCGATGTGGCTACGAGATCGGCACCTTCCGCCTGATTGACCCGTTTGGCCATAAACGACGGATCGAATATGACTTTGAAAAGCATCTCGCGATCCGACGGCTGAACGTCGGCAGGCAGTTTGTCGACCTCTGCGGCAAGAAACTCCTGAGTGAATTCCGGTGTGAATTTGTCCATCGAATAGTGATGGTGTATGCCGTTGGCGAATTCCACCTGTTTGAGATATTTCTCGAATGCCTTGAATTGAGAGTCATCGCGGTCGCCGTCATATGAGGTGTAGACAGCCTCGAGCATCTGGCGTATTGGCAGATTGTAGCGGCAGTTCTGATCCCACAGTATGTCGCGGCCGGTGATGGCGGCTTCGGTCAGATGGTAGATAAGTTTTTTCTGGTCGAGCGACAGCTGTTCGAATCCAGGTACCTGATAGCGGAGCACTTCTATATCGGCGAAGCGGTCCACCGTGTAGTCGAATCCGGATTCTTCCGGTGTCGTGGCGTTGTTGCACGATGTTGTAAATACTAAGGCCATGGCGGCGGCAGGTATTATACGGTTGATAAATGACATGGGGTTATAACTGAAGTTAGATTTAATTATTCTACGTAAAGTATAAGTCCTTTGAGGTATTCGCCTTCAGGGTGGTATATGTTGATCGGGTGATCGGCTGGCTGTGTCAGCTGATGGAGTATTCTGACGCGGCGGCCACTCTGCGCGGCAGCCGAGAATACAGCCAGACGGAACTGTTCGCGCGATACGGCCTGCGAGCAGGAAAACGTGAACAGGATGCCGCCGGGTGCTATCAGCTCGAATGCGCGGGCATTAAGCCTACGGTATCCGATGAGTGCGTTGCGCAGAGCGCTGCGGTGTTTGGCGAATGCCGGAGGATCGAGAATTATGAGGTCGTAGATGTCTTTTTTCGCGGCACTGAGATACTTGAACGCATCTTCCGCGAATGCTTCGTGACGCTGGTCTCCGGGGAAGTTCAGCTCTACATTGGCGCGGGTCAGGGTTATGGCCTTGGCCGAACTGTCGACAGAATGTACTTTAAGGGCGTCTCCACGCATTGCATATACCGAGAATCCGCCGGTGTAACAGAACATGTTGAGTACCGAACGTCCGGATGCATACTGCTGGAGCAGCATGCGGTTGTCGCGCTGATCCACAAAGAAGCCTGTCTTTTGTCCTTTCAGCCAGTCTACGTGGAATTTCAGACCGTTCTCTTTTGCTACATCGGTGGAGTATGAGCCTATGATATAATCGTTTTGCGGATCGAGACGGGCTTTGTAGGGCAGGGTGGTCTCTGATTTATAATAGACGTTTTCGATTCCGGCACCATCGATACCGGTGAGCGCACGGGCTATCACATCGCGGCTGAAGTGCATGCCTGGGGAATGAGCCTGAAGTACGGCGGTAGTGCCGTATACGTCTACCACGAGTCCCGGAAGGAAATCGCCTTCGCCGTGTACGAGTCGGTATGCGTTATTGTCTGGACGCAGCAGCCCGAGAGCCTGACGCAGACGGAATGCGGCTTTCAGTCTTGATGTGTAGAATGTGTCGTCGACAGGCTCGTCGCCGAATGTCAGCATTCTGACAGCTATGCTGCCTATCTGGTAGTGGCCTAATCCTATATGGTGTCCGGAATGATCCGACACGGCCACGATGTCGCCCTCCTCGATCCCGTCGGGAAGATCGGCTATAGCGCCGGAAAATACCCATGGATGGAATCTTCCAAGTGATTCCTCTTTACCTTTCTTGAGCCGTATTGTCTTATAATCCATTT
Source organism: uncultured Porphyromonadaceae bacterium (assembly GCA_948467675.1). Lineage (GTDB taxonomy): Bacteria > Bacteroidota > Bacteroidia > Bacteroidales > Muribaculaceae > CAOKFI01. The sequence continues at coordinate 54,023 of CAOKFI010000008.1, read as the reverse complement.
AGCGGTCGGGTTTACTTGATGAAGTATCTGTATATGTCGTTGGCATTGGCATACAGCAGCAGAAGCAGGAGAAATGACATGCCGCAGTACTGTGCGTATATCATGAACTGTTCGCTCGGTTTGCGGCGCGCCACGATCTCGTAAAGCAGGAATATGACATGGCCGCCGTCGAGCGCCGGTATAGGTATGATGTTCATGAAAGCAAGCACTACCGACAGAAAAGCGGCGGCATACCAGAACGACAGCCAGTCCCAGTGTCCCGGAAATATGTTTCCGAGCGATCCGAAACCGCCGAGGCTTTTTGCACCCTCTTTGCTGAACACATGTTTCATCGAGCTGATATAGTTGCCCAGTGTCGTAGTGCCTATTTCCCATCCTTTTGGTATGGATTCCAGCAGCGAGTACTGTGTCATGACCACAGGATACACGTCGGTGAGTTTTGACAGGCCTATTCCTATCTTGCCGCCGTCGGTGGGTGTGACAGTGCATCGTGTCTCTTGTCCGTCGCGTATGACAGTGAGGTCGACTGTCTTGCCGGCATAAGCCTTGAGCGCTGCGGTAAATTCGGTGAATGACGGTGTGATGCTGTCGCCGACACCGATGATACGGTCGCCTGCTTCAAGTCCGGCTTTGGCGGCCGGTTCTCCGGGCATGAGTTCTGCTACCTGTACAGGCAGACGGAATGCAAAGAATCCTTTGTCGTCATTGAGACGGAATATAAAATCGTCAGGCAGCTGGATGGCTACTGTGTCGGTGCCGTTGCGGAGTACAGTGACGCATTTAGCCTCGGCCAGGCGCAAAGCGGCGTCCTGCTCGGTGCCGTCTATACAGGTGCCGTCGGCTGCAAGCGGAATGTCGCCGTTCTGGAATCCGGCATTCAAAGCGGCAGGCACATATTCGAATCCGGCGTAGGCATCTTTGAATCTGACGGTTTTTTCTCCCCAGTAGAATGCTATTCCGGAATATATGATTATGGCGAGTATGAAGTTGAACAGTACGCCTCCGGTCATTACGAGCAGCCGCTGCCATGCAGGTTTGGTGCGGAACTCCCACGGATTCGGGTCGTCGCTCAGTTTCTGGTTGGTTTCATCGATCATGCCGTTGATGGCGCAATATCCACCGAGAGGTATCCAGCCGATACCGTAGATGGTGTCGCGCCATGAGGTCTTGCCGCTGCCGGTAGCTGTATGCGGCTTTCCTACGGTGAGTGTCACGGCTGCTTTATCCGGAGCCTTTGTCTCCTCGTCGCCCTGTTTCACAAAGAAGCTGAGTCTGTTTGTCCGCGGATTGTATCTGACCAGACTGAATTTAGGGTTGAAGAACAGATAGAATTTGTCGACTTTGATTCCGAATATACGGGCGAATATGAAATGTCCGAACTCGTGTACTATTATGAGAAGTGCGAGAGCTGCAATGAGCTGACCCGCTTTTATGAGAATTATTTCCATTAATTTGCAGCAAGAGATTTGATTAACGACTCGGTATATGCGCGTGCCTCTATGTTGGTGGCCACATAGTCATCGTAGGTAGGAGTGGCGATGAACGGCATTCTGTCGAGTGCTTCGGTGATGAGGCGGTATATGTCGAGGAAGTTTATGCGTTCGTTGAGAAATGCCGCCACTGCGACTTCATTGGCGGCGTTGATCACGCATGCGGTATTGCCCATTCTCGATAGTGCGTGATATGCAAGATTCAGACACGGGAACTTGTCGGTGTCGGGCTTCTCGAATGTCAGCGATGCATAGTCGGTCAGCGTCATTCCGGGCAGCGACGATGGCAGACGCGAGGCTTCGCCGAGCGCATAGCGGATAGGGACATGCATGTCGGGAAGTCCGAGCTGGGCTTTGACGGCTCCGTCGATGAACTCCACCATGGAATGGACTATGGACTGCGGGTGTACTACCGCCTCGATCCGATCAGCCTCTACTCCGAACAGCCAATGCGCCTCGATTATCTCGAACGCCTTGTTGAGCATGGTGGCTGAGTCGATGGTGATTTTAGCGCCCATGGCCCAGTTGGGGTGATGCAGGGCATCTCTGACAGTAACCTGCTCGAGGTCGCGCATGGAGAATGTGCGGAACGGGCCGCCGGATGCTGTTATGATCAGTTTTTTTACGCTTTCGGCGCGCTCTCCGCTCAGACACTGGTATATGGCTGAATGCTCGGAATCGACAGGTATGATACGTGATTTCGAAGTCTGAAGAAGGCGTGATACCAGCTCGCCTGCCACGACAAGGGTCTCTTTGTTGGCCAGTGCGATCTCTTTGCCTGATTCGATTGCGGCTATGGTCGGAGCCAGACCGCTGTAGCCCACTGTGGCTGTGACCACAGTGTCGACACCGGGGTGTCTCATTGCCGCGAGTATCGCCTCATGTCCGGCTGCCGCTTCTATGCCGGTATGCTCCAGAGCGGCTTTAAGGGCAGGGTAGTGGCGTTCGTGGGCTATGATGGCTATGGACGGACGGAATCGTTCGCACTGCTCTATAAGCCGTTCTACATTAGAACCGGCTATAAGTATCTCAGCCTTGAACCGGTCCGGATGCTCGGCTATTATGTCGAGGGTCTGGGTTCCTATGGAACCGGTAGAGCCGAGTATGGCTATTCGTTTTCGTGTTTCCACGTGATTGGTCATTGTGTTTATAAAGCTGCTGATGCCGATAGGCAACTTCTTTGCAAAATTAACTCAAAAATCTATATAATCCAACGGGTTTATGGACGACCCTTTGTGCCACATCTCAAGGGTGGCTTTTCGTGCCGGCGCTGATCCCGAACTGTTGATAAGACCTATGTTCTGTCCGGTGCGCACTTTGTCGCCTTTCGACACGAAAGATTCGCTCATTCCGGAATAATGCGATATGAAATCGTTAGGGTGCTGTATGGTGATGCCGATTCCGTCCTCGGGCGAATATGTGCAATCGACCACGGTGCCGGAATAGACCGATGCCATGGGCGCGTTGCGGCGTGCGTTCAGCGACAGTGTTACAGAGGGTTCTGTATACAGCGAATCAACGGAGGCTCCGGAAACAGGAGTGCCGAACACCATGCTTTCAGCGGCAAGAGGTGTGAGCACGCGGAGGTTGTAGCGTTCCCGTTCTTCCCACTGGCGGATAAAATTCTTTTCGACCTCCGTCGCCTCTGCGAGGGTGTCGGGGAGAGTGCGGTTCATCGATGTGAAGTCCGGTGTCACCGAGTCGAGATCGCCGGTCAGAATCGCTGTCAGGTTTTCGATATATGCGCTGTTGATCTCGATAGCGGTAGCCATCGAATCCACCCTCATATTATTAATAATGTGTGTCTGCCGCTGTTCCGCGCCGAGATAGCCCGGCAGCAACGATCTCAGCGGAGTGGCTACTATCACCGTTGCGGCTATGCATGCCGCTCCGGCTATGACGAGCAGGGCGAGCATCCAGGCCTTCAGTCTTGACATGCTGACGGTCCAGACCGTGTGAAGCGAGTTCTCGTTGGTGAACGAGAGCCGATACCGGCGCGGTATGGTTATCCGTTGCCGTTTGTCCTGTCGATGTATTTTTTCAGACTTCATTTTCACCGGTTGTGGCTTTATCCTGCAAATATACGCAGAATATTCGATGAAACATAATAGCGGATGTCGCCCAAAGGGCGGTTCGCGGTGGCGGAGCCAATTATGTGAACCAAATATAGTAAATAATTCGCAAGATGATGCCTGATGCATAGTTGTGTGCCATATCGTATGACCCGGCGCAGTGTGTCTGTCCATATTTTTTGAACAAAATAAACTTTTATTATGTTATTAAATCGGTACTGAAAAACAAAGCGGTCCGATATATGACGGGTGCCGTAAGACAAGTGCCGGATTTATCACTAACACTAAAATTTGGGTTTAAACGATTTGTCTAATTTAAAAATTTAAAGAGAATGAAAACAAGTATCTTTTTGACACTTGCTGCTTGTGGCGGAATGCTGTTTGCCGCAAACGATGCTAAAGCACAGGAGGCTGTCGTTGTAGAAGAGAGTCTGAATCTTACAGAGTTCGACACCACTCCGCATTACTACAACACCTGGCGCGACGGCTGGTTCCTTCAGCTCGGTGCAGGTTTCAACATGCCTTTTGTCGAATCCAACAAGGTAGAAGGCCGCAAATCCCGTCACATGACTGCCGCCTATAATCTTGGTGTAGGCAAGTGGATTTCTCCGTATTTAGGATGGCGTATCAGCGGTCTCTATGGTGCCATACACTGGGAAGATTTCGGTATGGATCGTGCGAAGTATGCATCAGCCAATGTTGATTTCATGTGGGATATGTTCAACTCTATAGGCGGCGTAAACACCAACCGTGTGTTCAGTATCGTTCCTTTCATCGGGCTCGGCGGTGCGTTTACATGGGATTTCGACTCCAAAATGTCGAATATCGACGGACGTCACGGTGTGAAGCACAATCAGTGGACACTTCCTGTATCTGCCGGTCTGCAACTCCGTCTGCGTCTTTGCAAATATGTCGACTTCTTTGCTGAGGGACGCGCTCAGTTCTTCGGCGACAATTTCAACAACTGTGCATACGGCCGTCCTGTCGATATCAATGCCAGTGTGATCGGCGGTCTTACTTTCAATTTCGGCGGCAAGTCGTTCAAGACCTACGATCCGACTCCTTATCTGGCATACATCAACAATCTCAACGGTCAGGTCAATGATCTCCGTGGCGAGCTGGCCAACTGCGGCAACCGTCTGGCAGCAGCCGAAGCCCAGCTTCCCTGTCCCGAAGTGGCTCCTGTAAAGGATTGTCCCGAGGTAGCAGCTCCGCTCTTCTCGACAGTACGCTTCACTATCAACTCAGCCCGTGTGACCGATACCGAAATGGTAAATGTATACAACATCGCCGAGTGGATGAAGGCCAATCCCGACTCCAAGATCGTGATCAAGGGTTATGCCGACAAGAAGACCGGTACTTCCAAGTATAATATGAATCTCTCCAAGCGTCGTGCCGAGGCTGTTCAGCAGATCCTCGTCGACAAATACGGTATCGCCAAGGATCGCCTGACTATCGATGCAGAAGGCAGCGATGTCCAGCCTTACTCGACCAACAACTGGAACCGTATAGTAATCTTCTCGGAGAACTAAGATATAGTTTTCTGACGATAAAAAATGCAGAGACCGCGCCACTACTGGCGCGGTCTCTTTTTGTTGTAAAAATGAAATTGTCTTTTAATGTTTGCGGTGGGAATATGTGTAGTGCAGCAGTCGCTCTGCTCCGATCAGTATCAGTGCGGATGTGGCTGTAGCCCAGAGTACCGGCGATGTAGATCCTGTGGCCGAGTGTATGTCGGCAACGAGGTCTCCCATTGATGCGGTTACGGATGGTGCTGCCAGCCAGATTCCGAGTCCGATCGCGCCTATGGCCGCTACGGAGCAGGCGGCGATGCCTGCGATGCGTATGGCGAGTCTGCGCCGACGCTTCTGCTGTAGGTCGACGGTGTAGACTGACTGCATGGTGCGCCATGTGAAGTTTGACGGCAGCCGTGGTTCGGGCTCCGGAATGGCTTTGAGCGCGTTGCGCAGATTGCAGTCGTGTCGGGGTGTATCAGTATTATGTTTCATCGAGTCGTGTCATTAGTAGGTATAATTTCTTACGGGTGCGCATAAGGCGGATCTTTACGTTCGATACAGTCAGTCCTGTGATCGAGGCTATTTCCGATATGGGATGATCCTCCATGTAATATAGAGTTACGAGGGCTTTGTCGTCGGGCGGCAGCATGTCCAGCGCCTGGTGCAGTAGAGCTATTCTCTGTTCGGTGGGATCGTCGAGTGCGTCGTCGATTTTGGTGTCGGATATGGCTGCAAGCTGTTCGTCGGAAAACCGTATCTCGGGTCGGTGGCGTCGTGTGGCCGATATGGCGGTATTATAGGCTATGCGGTACAGCCATGTTGCAAATGAGCTTGTGCCGTTGAAGCGAACCAGGTGCTTGAAGGCCTTGATAAATACATCGTGTGTTATCTCCTCGGCATCTTCAGGCGAGTCGGCTATTCTCACGACCAGAGCAAATATTTGCCGGCTATACCGCTCCACCAAAGTGTCGAAGTGGTGGGTATGTCCGGCCAGTACTTGTGCTATTATATGAGAATCGGTATGCTCCATGTCGTTATACACCGGTTAGACGCAAGATTGCCGTTTTGGTTACACCGTATAAAAATTTTTGTAAAGATTGTAACCGTAGCGTGCGGTATGCGTCTAAACGGATACAAAGAAACAAAAACAATATTATAAACCTAAAAAACTTTATTTGATATGAACATGGATTTTCTCGTCGGTCCGATTATTGTCGGCACATTATGTTATTTTTTCTACAAAATACTTCAGTTGTATGCGTGTCGCCGCGAGCGCATCATGCTGATTGAGAAAATAGAGTCGTTGCCGAAATCCGGCGATATGCCAAGTGAGATACCCGGTGTGAATTCAGGATCGTCCGACTCCCGCTTTGTGAGTCTGCGCTGGGGTGCTATCATATGCGGTTTAGGACTTGGTCTGCTGGCAGCGTACCTTATCAGCTATATCAATGTTGAATCTATGTATGCCAACGGTTACAATCGTATTCTGAATGATGCTATTGAAGTGGTATATGCCGCATGCTCGTTGCTCGGCGGCGGACTCGGTCTGCTGACTGCATTTTTTGTCGAGATCCGCTTACGCAAGCAATAACCGTGATCCCCATACAACAGCAACGGGTCGGAACTGCAAGTGTTCCGGCCCGTTCTCTGTGTGTGAGTGGATATAGTATCAGCGTATGAGTACTTTTTTTACCGGCTATGATATATAGGCTGTCGGGATAATGTAGGTTACGCCCTTATACGTGAACTCATCTAAAGCCGCGGCGGCTACGTTTGGGGCAGTAAGGATATTGAGTAATGGAATGATCGGCCTCTTCATATGCTGATAAATTACGTGAGAATGACAAAAGCCTTACAGCAACCGGATCCGGTGGCCGTAAGGCTGATATGAAAAATATATGCGAATAATTTGGGCAACATACAATCTCTTCTCGGGCAAACAATAAACATCGTCATGTGCATGGCCTTGCAGGCCGACACTGCCGGTGATAACTGTTCTGCGAGACGGGATGCAGAGATATATGTCAGGGTCTAATCGATAGAGGGGAAGTGAGCCGTACCATTATTTACCTCCACTTGTGGCATAATGCCGGTGGCTGTATTGCCAAGATAATGTAACTTCCCCACCGTGGTCGTTGCATGAGACTACGATCGACGGTTTTGCATGACAAAAATACTCCCAATATTTAGTATCTCATATATTGTTAACTGGATTTAACGTTTGTGGCCCTGATTGGTTATATGCGAATTTATATATTTGTGGCTGTATGAATATAATAGGTTCCACGTAATTAAACTATTGTTATGAGAAAAGCTATTTTATGGAGCGCGGTGGTATCGGCGGCTGTTCTGGCCGCGGCATGCGGACCGCAGAGGGAGCGGATTATAGATAATCCGGCGATAGAAAGTTCCAACAACTATTTTCTGCAGATTCCGCAGGTAGAGATGACCGACAGTTCCACGATATTGCGGTGCCAGGTCAATCACACTCCCGGACAGTGGATCTCGATAGATCCTGGAAGCCGTATAGTGGCCAATGGTGTGGAATATCCTCTGGTATCTGCTATTGGAATAGAGCCAGGAGTGCAAACAACGATGCCGGATTCCGCCAAAATGGCTTTCGATCTTGTGTTCGGTCCGATTCCTGCGAAGACTAAGTCGATCGACTTTATGGAAGGAGACGGCTGGAAACTGTGGGGCATAGACGTGACCGGGATGGCCGATTACCGGTCGAAGCCTGCCGGACTGCCTAAGGATCTCGGCCGTGTGGCTATGGATGGTCCGATGCCGCAGCCGATAATGGCGGTCGACAGCACTACTGTGAACGTGCATCTTCTCGGCTATCGTCCGTCGATGGGCGACAAGCTGGAATATATGGTCAATTCATACGCCGGGCCGACGAGTGACGGTTTTGAAGCAAGAGTTGCTTCTGACGGCACCGCTGTCCTGCATCTTAATCTTTGTGGCACTTCGATGTTGCGTCTCCGTTCGGCGGGGGATGTGTCGCTGCCGCGGGCGTTGGTATGGCTTGCTCCCGGAGAGACGGTGGATGTGTATGTCGATTGCCGCCGCAACGGCGACTGGTTCCTGCGTGCGCGCAAGGAGGACGACGGACATCTTCCCAGCGTGTGGGACAATGGCAGCTATGCGGATCTCAACAAGGCGATACATTCGATAGACGGTAAGTCGTTCGGAATGGATATGCTGTCGGGGCGTTTCGGCGACTATCATTTTGACGGCGGGGAGTATGTGGACTATATAATAGGGTGCTATCGGGCCGAACTGGATACTATCGAGGCGGCCGGACTGCCGGTGATGGCGCGCGAGGCTGCCGAAATGTCGCTTCGCGCCGATCTTCTTACAGCCGCAACCAACAGCGCATTTCTTTTAGGGTATACATATAGCGCACGTAACGGATGGATGCCTCCGGAGTTCGACTCGATCAATGTGGTGATCACTCCGGAGCTGATGGCAAAGATCGAGGCTGTGGCTGACTTCAATGATCCGCGTTTGCTGATGGCGTCCGGAACCGGCAGTATGCGTATGGCTACGCGCAGTTCTGACGCCGGTATGATATCGGCGCCGCTCGTGCGTGATATGCGGGTATATTCAGGCATGATGGAAAAGGCGTCGGATCTGGCGGTTACCGATGCTGATATGGATACACTGCGCGGCTTGTCTGATCCCTTCTATGCCAAGGCTATAGAGACGCGTGTCAATGATATGAACCGTGTGATGAATGCGAGTTCAGCGATGATTCTGGCCGCTCCTGAGGTGGCTGACGACAAGGTGTTTGACGCGATCGTGGCTCCTCATCGCGGCAAGGTGGTGATGGTCGATCTGTGGAATACATGGTGCGGCCCGTGTCAGCGTGCGCTGAAAGCAAACGAGCCGGAGAAGTCAGGCGACCTGAGTTCCGATGATATTGTCTGGATATATCTTGCCGACGAGTCATCGCCAATGGCCACCTACGCGTCGCAGATACCGTCGGTCAAGGGACTTCATTACCGTCTGAATGCCGACCAGATCGGTGCCATACGCGAGCGGTTCGATGTGGACGGTATACCTTATTATATATTGGTGGATCGGAAGGGCAATGCTACGGGCCGCCCCGACCTGCGCGATCACGGTCTGTTTAAGAAAACACTGCTCGACGCAGTTGCGGAATAAGACTGTCGCTCTATCGCGGAATAATACGGCAGGCACGGATCCGGACAGCGGTTCCGTGCCTGTGTTTTGTTTCTGAGGGGCACTGCGGAGGTAAGGCACATAGCAAAAAGAGCGCGACATGAATGAAGTCGCGCTCTTTTTGAGTAGCGGGATCGAGAATTGAACTCGAGACCTCCGGGTTATGAATCCGACGCTCTAACCAACTGAGCTATCCCGCCATTGCTGTTTTGCGAGTGCAAAGATAAGAACTCTTCCCGTTTTATCCAAATTATTTAGGGATAAAATCGCGTAAAAAGATTTTTTATATGTACTTTTGCACCGTTAGAAAAAAGATTATCAATTAACCAATACGAACTTATATGGGAAAAAAAGCACTCCTTATGATTCTGGACGGCTGGGGAATAGGCAACCACGGCAAGGGCGATGTGATCTCGTCGACTCCGACCCCTTACTGGGATTATCTGATGGCTACATATCCTCACTCACAGCTGCAGGCTTCGGGCGAGAACGTCGGTCTGCCCGACGGACAGATGGGTAATTCAGAGGTCGGTCACCTTAATATCGGTGCCGGACGTGTCGTTTATCAGGATCTTGTAAAGATCAACAAGGCATGTCAGGATGGAACCATACTGGAGAATCCCGAAATCAAGAATGCGTTTGAATATGCTAAGAAGAGCGGCAAAGGTCTTCATCTGATGGGTCTGACCTCCAACGGAGGTGTTCACTCGTCGCTCGACCACCTGTTTGCTCTGTGCGACATAGCGAAACACTACGGACTCGATAAGGTCTATATCCACTGTTTCATGGATGGCCGTGACACCGACCCGCGCAGCGGCAAGGGATTTATCGAGCAGATCGAGGCTCACTGCGCCACATCGGCAGGAGTCATAGCGTCGATCGTAGGCCGTTATTACGCCATGGACCGTGACAAGCGCTGGGAACGTGTGAAAGTAGCCTACGACCTGCTGGTCAACGGCGAGGGGGAGAAGGCTACCGATCTTCCGGCGGCAGTGCAGGCAAGCTATGACGCCGATGTGACCGACGAGTTCATCAAACCTATCGTGAATGCGGCTGTGGACGGCACTGTCAAGGAGGATGACGTGGTGATATTCTTCAACTACCGCAATGACCGCGCCAAGGAGCTGACGGTGGTGCTGACCCAGCATGACATGCCTGAGGCCGGCATGCACACTATTCCCGGTCTGCAGTACTATTGCATGACTCCGTATGACGCATCGTTTACCGGTGTGCATATTCTGTTCGACAAGGAAAATGTAAACAATACTCTCGGTGAATACCTGTCGTCGCTCGACAAGAAGCAGCTCCACATAGCCGAGACCGAGAAGTATGCCCATGTGACATTCTTCTTCAACGGCGGACGTGAGGCTCCATACGAAGGAGAGGAGCGTATACTCGTGGCATCGCCCAAGGTGGCTACATACGATCTCAAACCGGAGATGAGCGCTTATGAAGTCTGCGACAAGCTGGTGGACGCTATACGCTCGGAGGAATACGACTTCATTGTAGTGAACTATGCCAATGGCGATATGGTAGGTCACACAGGTGTCTACGAGGCTATTGAGAAAGCTGTCGTGGCTGTTGACCGCTGCGTAAAGGATACCGTCGAGGCTGCCAAGGCCGCCGGCTACGAGACCATAATCATTGCCGATCACGGCAATGCCGACAATGCGATCAATGCCGACGGGACTCCCAATACCGCACACTCGCTGAATCCTGTGCCATGTGTCTATGTGACAGAGCGCAAGAACGCGGCTGTGGCTGACGGAAAACTCGCCGATGTGGCTCCTACCATTCTCAAGATCATGGGACTGGCGCAGCCTTCGGAGATGACCGGACATGCGCTCATAGACTGATTGTTCATTAATTGTAAATAAACTTAAAAAAGGGTCTGGCCGCATAGGCTGCCAGACCCTTTTTACATTCTGGCAAAATGACAGCAAACGGTAAATCAGCGAGACAAAATGTGCGGATAAAAAGGGTAATAATGGATATTTAGTGAAATAAATGTTAAAATGAGCGCATTTTTTGCGAGAATTATTTGGCGATTATAGGGCGTATCTATACCTTTGCATCATGTTTTTCATGGTATTAGATTTAAGGTTAACTGAGATTGGTTGTCGGGATGACAATCAATTTTTTTTGTCCTTGTTCTGACCGTCATGAAGTTCAGCTTATATAGCGTCTGTAATATGTGATTATGAGTGCAGTCACTGGCAGGGCGATTATCATGCCTATAATGCCGAGCAGGCTGCCCCATACTGAGAGCGACAGGAGAATCACTGCCGGGTTGAGACCCATTTCCCTGCCCATGACGTGAGGAGTGATTATATAGTCGCATATACCTTGGCTCAACAGGTATACTAACGCACATTTCCCTAACTCCGGAATAAATTCCACATTGCCTCCGAGCGAATAGATGAAACATATAGCTGCTACCGGTATGAGAGTCACGTATTGGAAATAAGGTATCATATAGAGGATTCCGACAAGTATTCCCATTGGTATGGCAAGTGGAAGCCCGATTATGGAGAATCCGGTACAGTAGAAAACGGTTGCGCACAGTGCGACCAGTCCCTGTCCTCGGAAATACCGGTTCATACTGTCGGTGACTTCGTATAGTACCGGCAATAGACGCGGACGGTATTTGTGGGGGATGATGAGCCGGAACCCGTTGCATATCTGAGGATAATCGATAAGGATAAACAGAATGTATATCAGGGTAAGAAGCCATCCGAGAAGCTGCATTATAATATCGAAAGATTCCTCCAGCAATGAAGATCCGCGGCTCAGGAGATCGTCGATCCGTGTTCCGGTAAGCAGGGCTTTTATGTTGTCGGGATCGAAATACCGGTCGATGAAGCCGACTATACCCGCATTGGTCGGAGACAAGGCTCTCTTGCCGGAGCTTACATCGTGGAGTATGCGCTCGAGCAGGTCAAGCTCGCTGAGTATCGACGGCATGAATATATATACGACGAGCGAGATGATTACGCTCATGTCGATTATAGTGAGTATCGATGCGAGCGTGCGGCCGCTGGTCCGGGTGAGCCTGCGGTTGAATTCGACTATCGGCTGCAGGATATAGGCTATGAAACATGCAGCGAAAAAGGGCAGCAGCACATTGCTGAGATAATGTATCAGCCATATCAGTGCTGAGCCGAGCGCGATGCCTATGAGCAGCCACATGATGCGGTCGCTGTTCCAGAACCGGGCTGAATGATGATCTTGCATGACTGTGAGTTTATTAAAAAATCAACACATTCCGGAGGTTGACTGTTTTTCCGAAAGGGCGGATATGATTTTTTTTGTGTTAAAAATATGTTCGGGATTGGTGCATAATGCCTACAAATTGTAAATTTGTAGTTTGGAAAAAGCAAATTATATTCATAATCATAAGGAAATTCATAACATGAAGAAATTTTACCTTGTTGCCGCGCTATTGGGAATGGTATATAGTGTATCGCCGGCACAAAGCAAGCTGACAATGGCCGACAGGGCGGTTCTCAACGAACTGCGTATGACTCGGAATCTGTCAGGTCAGGAAGGACTGAAGAATACCCGTAGCGTAGCTGCGGGAGCAGTTCCGGTTATATGTGCTATTGTCGAGATTGCCCCGGGATATAATGCCGAAGATCTTGCGGCTGCGGGAGCTGAGGTCAATACCGTGGTCGATGAGTTTGCCACGGTCACATTGCCTGTCGCATCGGTAGAGGAATTCTCAGCCAATGCCGCCGTAAAGCGCATGCAGCTCGACCGTGTTCCGGATCTCAAGAACGACCGTGCGCGCACCAACTCCAAAGTACACCAGATTCATGCTAAACTCGGTCTGGATCAGGTTTATACCGGAGTAGGGGTGATAGCAGGCGTATACGATATCGGCGTAGACCCGCATCATCCGGCCTTCAAGACAGCCGACCGTTCCGCATCGCGCATACAGCGTCTGTTTTTTGTAACTGACAGTGACAATGATGACGGTATCGATATCAGGACATATTCCGGAACAGGCGATACGCATACTGCCGATGGTGAGCCTATAGAAGATCTGTCGCTGTTTTCGACTGATACCAACCAGACCTCGCACGGTACCCACACTACCGCGACAGTAGCCGGTGGCAAAGGCGGATCATCGACATATTACGGCATGGCATACGATGCGGATATAGCAATAGCATGCGGTGGGCAGAGCATTGCATCTATTGTCAACGGATTTGCTGCGATAGCCGAGTATGCTCTCGAGGCAGGCAAACCTGTGGTCATAAACTGCTCGATGGGTATTAATACCGGTTCGCATGACGGTACCGATGTGTACTCGCGGATAATAGACCGGATAGTGGAGAAGTCGAATGCCATTATCTGTCTGTCGGCCGGAAACGAGGGCGACATGGATATTGCCTGGCATCATAAGTTCGATGAGCCGGCAAGTCTTACAACCGGCTTTAAGGAACTGGGTTCAATCGGTGAGTTTGCCGGCACGACCGAGTTCTGGGGCAATGGGGCACAGCCGTTTAAAGTGACTATTGCCATGGCCGACGTAACTACCGGTGCGCTTGTGGAGACGCTGGCGACTGTCGACAAATCGACTGATGGTAGCATGACATATTTTTCGACGCCGAATGTTGCTGAAGCGCTCGGTGGGTCGAATACCAGCGCTACCTTAAACAAATACTGGACAACAGCGTATTACGGTATAGGTTCTGCTGTAGATGAAGCAAATGGCCGTTATGTGACTATGCTTCAGTATTCTTTTGCGAGACCGACCGATGATCTGAAAAACAATACATACCGCTATATTCCGGTCTTCATTGTCGAGGGCAATGCCGGACAGGAAGTGTGGGGATACTGTTCGGGACGATACGAGACATTAAGCTCACGCGGAGTGGCCGGATGGACCGGCGGTACCGCCAATGGCTCGATAAATAATCTCGCATGTACCAAAAGTGTGATCAGTGTCGGTGCATACGTGAACCGTAATTCCTATAAGGCTACCGACGGAAGCACTTACCGCAACAGTAATAAAGTGAATGCGATCTGTGACTTCTCGTCATACGGAGATATCGCCGACGGACGTTCGCTTCCTGATGTGTGTGCTCCCGGCAGTTTCCTGCTTTCCGCTATCAGTTCGCCATATTGGAACGGTTCATACAATTCGACCAAGGATGCTAACGGCAATGTTGTCAAGCGATACACAAAGGCCAACAGTGCACAGTACGAGGCTGTCGACGGCCGTATCAACGCATACGGAGACATGCAGGGCACATCGATGTCATGTCCTGTTGTGACGGGTTCCATGGCTCTCTGGAAGCAGGCCAATCCTGATCTGACCGTAGAGGAGGCCCGTGAGATAATAAAGGAGACTGCTGTTGCTGTAGTTTCTGACAATCCTACACAATGGGGTGCCGGCAGATTCGACGCTATAGCCGGCCTTAAAAAGGTGCTTGAGAAAGGCAATGCCGGTGTGGATGCCCTGGAGCAGAACGCGCGTCTGATCGTCACTACGACAGGCGAGAAGTCGTTTGAGGTCTATGTGGCCGGCGAGACATCGCTTAAGGCGGTATTGTACAATATGAGCGGTAATGCAGTACTTATGGCTTCGGCTTCGGGCGATACCATGCCGCTCGATGCATCGGCGCTCGGATCCGGTGTCTATGTGCTGTCGGTAGAAGGCACGACCACTCACTATTCGCAGCGTATACTTGTGAAATAACGATGACCGATGGCGTTTCAGCGCCGTTTTGCCGGCGGGAGGTAATGATCCGGATAATGTGTTACGGTATGACCTGATTCCGGAGAACCTACCACGGTGACAAGATCGATCTGAATCTCATGCGGGAGCCTGTTCATACATACGTATGCGGCTCCCGCTCTTGCTAAACGGCGGATCTTGTCGGTGGTCATGGCAAACGTAGGGTCGAAGTCACCGTCCTGACGGGTTTTTACCTCGACTACGGCTACGCGGTTGCCGGTCATGGCCATAATATCGACCTCAACATGAGCTATACGGATATTGCGGCCTATTATGGAATAGCCTTTAGCGATGAGCATGTCGCATGCCAGATTCTCGCCCCATTGTCCTATCTGATTTTTGCGTGGCATAAGTCGGAGGTTGTGTCAGGGTCTGACTTTGGCCGACAGCATACGATGTCCGAGTCGGCAATACAGGCACTTGCGGGTTTCACAGTAGCTGTGGCGCAATTCGATTAGAGCCTGCGATGTAAAAGCGTCCTTGCACTGGACACCGGATCCAGTGAATAATTTTACTATCGAGTTTCGCTCTGGAGGCAACTGATGCAGCATATTTATAGCGAGATCGCACATGCTGCGGTTGTCATAGGCCAGCCCGTAGGCATATAGTAGCGGGATAACGACATTGATAACCATGATTCCGGCCGATGTGTGGCTGATGGCCGGAAGGGTTCTTCCGGCTGTAGGCCCGAAGTTATATCTGCTTGACCAGTATCCTGTAAGTGGTATGTCGAATATCGACATTGCATCTTCGGATGATTCCGCTTCGATGATATCGCTCATCATCCGGAAGCCACCTTCCATAACCGCTGCGAGCATCGCTATGCGTCGGTGCGGGAAATTGAGCGGTCGCATTCGTGACATTTTCCAACCCAGAGGCTGTGGCTGTCTAAGTGAGAATTTGTTGGACAGGAATGCGTATTCTTCAATGAGAAGTCGAGTGTATGGATCATCTTTCGGCGCAGAGTCGAGAAATCCCGCCTGTCCGAACAGCAGAGCCTCCATCGATGTGAGCGAGTCGCTGTGCTTGCGCATGAACCGTAACGGCAGACTCATCGCCAGCCGTTGCAGCGGATCTCCGTTGATGCCGAATCCAAGAGCTCTGGCGAATGTGATGTAACAGACCTCTTCCCAGTCGTTATTGAACCGACGCAGCAGATCCTGGATCCGTTCTACTTTGGAATACAGGCGCTGATATGCCAGACTGCTTAGCCAGTCGGTAAGATATATCGCCGGGATACCGGATATCTCGCGTGCACAGGCGAGTTCGTCATGTGGATTGTCGATCAGCTTCTTTATTCGTGACGTAAGATCCGGTGCGCATGGCATGTGCAGTTGTGGTATGGTTTCGCCGTTGGCGCGTCGTATTGCCAGATCGTCGATGCCTACTACATGGAGTATGACCGAGTCGTATGCCATATCGAGATGGTGATTGTGCCGCCGCCAGTCGCTTGCGCGTACATGGATCTCTACATTTCCGCTCCACATTTCGCCGCCGATCCGGATTTTCGCATTGAAGAAATCCGGTCCGGAATCGCGGTTGATCAATCCCGGGTCTATGACCTGCACCTGACGGCCGTCGACAGTACGCATGTCGCCTGTCGGCCATAGCCTGTGCTGCCAGACATATTGCATCAGTTCTTCCATGGCGGTATATAATCGGTTGCAGATCGAGGCAAAGATATGAAAATCTTTGTCTTTTTCTTATTTTTGGCGAATAAAACTAATTGTCAGCGACGAATATGCGTGCAGAGATCACCGAGATCATGATCGGTAAAAGAGATTATATGCCTCTTCTGCTTATGGCGGATGAACAGGAGGATATGGTGGAAAAATATATCGACCGCGGACGGTTGTTCGTGATGACTGACAGTCGACATGCTGTAATGGCAGTATGTGTTGTTACTGACGAGGACGATGGATTGGCGGAAATCAAGAATATTGCTGTCGACGTACCTTACAGGGGGCTGGGCTACGGGCACAAGATGGTGAAGTTTGTTGAGACGATATGCCGTGCTGACGGATTTGCCATGTTGCAGGTCGGAACCGGCGAAACTCCGTCGACAGTCGCTTTTTATCGCAGTTGCGGCTTCGGAATATCACACCGCGTATCAGGATTCTTTACAGCCAATTACGATCATCCGATAGTGGAGGAGGGTGTGTTGCTGTGTGATATGATATATCTGCGCAAACAGATATGAAAGGAGTTTAGGTGAATTTTCAGTACCTTTGCCGTATTAATTGAAAAGCAACTGATGGAAGTACTCTACGAGGATAATCATATTATAGTGGTGAACAAGGCTCCAGGCGAGATCGTACAGGGCGACAAGACCGGAGATACTCCGCTTGTCGAGACTGTCAAGGCCTGGATTAAGGAGAAGTACGCCAAGCCCGGAAATGTATTCTGCGGAGTCGTGCACCGTCTCGACCGTCCTGTAGGCGGTCTGGTGGTATTTGCCAAGACCTCAAAAGCGTTGTCGCGTCTTAACGACATGTTCCGTAACGGAGAGGTGCACAAGACCTATTGGGCCATTACCCGTAATCTTCCGCCGCAGCAGCAAGCCGAACTTACGCATTGGATCACGACCGTGGAGCGAAACAACAAAAGCTATGCATCTCTATCTCCGAAGGCCGGAGCCAAGGAGTCGAGACTGGCATACCGTCATATCGCTTCAGGCGAGCGGTATCATCTTCTGGAGGTAAACCTGATGACCGGCCGCAAACACCAGATACGTGTGCAGCTGTCGTCGATCGGATGTCCGGTAAAAGGTGATCTGAAGTATGGCGACAAACGTTCAAATCCGGATGGAAGTATTTCGCTGATGGCGCGTCATATAGAGTTTGTTCATCCGGTGTCTGGAAAGACGATATCGCTTACAGCGCCGGTTCCGGATGATCCGCTGTGGCATGCTCTCGAAGAATCAGTCAATAATTCGAAGTGAACGATGAAAAAAGAAGAACTTAAGATCGTGTTTCTCGGTACTCCCGAGTTTGCGGTGGCATCGCTCGACAGGATAATACGCGACGGATACAATGTGGTAGGTGTGGTCACGGCTCCTGACAAGCCGGCCGGCCGCGGTCACAAGCTGTTGCAGTCGGCGGTAAAGCAGTATGCTGTTGCGCATGGTCTGCATCTGATGCAGCCTGAAAAGCTCAGGTCGCCGGAGTTTATCGACGAACTGCGCGCTCTTGAAGCCGATCTGTTTGTGGTGATTGCATTCCGTATGCTGCCTGAGGTAGTGTGGGCTATGCCGCGTTTAGGTACATTCAATCTGCATGCGTCGCTGTTGCCGCGTTACCGCGGTGCCGCTCCGATCAACTGGGCTGTGATCAACGGTGACAAGGAGACCGGCGTGACTACGTTTATGCTCAGCCATGAGATTGATACCGGAGACGTGCTTCAGCAGGTGCGCATACCGATCGGCGACGATGAAAATGTAGGCTCGGTTCATGACCGCCTTATGCAACTTGGTGCGGAAGTTACGGCTGATACTATAGCCCATATTGTGGCTGGCGATCTTATGCCAATGCCTCAGTCTGAACTGATGGGCGAGGGCGGAGTGACTCAGGCTCCGAAGATATTCAAGGATATATGCCGGATAGACTGGTCGCTGACAGCGGAATCGGTACGTAATCTCGTGCGTGGTCTTTCGCCTTATCCGGCGGCATGGGCAGAACTCGCCGTAGGCGACGGTGATCCAGTGGTGATGAAAATCTTCGACGTGCGCCACGATTCATTGGAGCTGGATGCTGCACCTGGCACTGTGAATATATCCGGAAACAAGCTGCATGTGCGGTGTGCCGACGGCTGGCTGCTGCTCGGCGATGTCCAGCCTGCAGGAAAAAAGCGGATGCCTGCGGATGCCTATCTCCGCGGCGTCAAATAGGAATATACCGCTTTCGGAGATAAAAAAATAAGCGTGGCAGAAGATTCTGTCACGCTTTCTGTTTCAGCAGAAGTTATGGATTACTTTTTGAAGAAACGGTTGTAAAGACCCTGGAATCCCTGGCCATGGCGGGCTTCGTCTTTAGCCATTTCGTGTACGGTATCGTGGATGGCGTCGAGGTTGAGCTCTTTGGCGCGTTTTGCAATGCGCATCTTGTCGGCGTTGGCACCAGCTTCGGCAGCCATGCGTTTCTCAAGATTTGTCTTGGTGTCCCATACGCATTCGCCAAGGAGTTCGGCAAATTTGGCTGCGTGTTCAGCTTCTTCGAAAGCATAGCGCTTGAAAGCCTCGGCAACTTCAGGATAGCCTTCGCGGTCAGCCTGACGCGACATGGCCAGATACATGCCTACTTCGCCGCATTCACCGTTGAAATGAGCGAGGAGATCCTTGATCATCTCTTCGTCGCAGCCTTTGGCTACACCGATCTCGTGTTCGGTGACGAAGTTTAACTCGGCGCTTTCATCGAGTTCTTTGAATTTGCTTGCAGGAGCGCCGCATATCGGGCACTTTTCGGGAGCTGAATCACCTTCGTGAACGTAACCGCATACTACGCAAATGAATTTCTTTGCCATAATGATTTTGTTTAAGTGTTATACGAATCTATTAGTTGGGATCGATTAGTTTTGTCTGATGCTGTGACAGTCGTTGCAGAGACCTGTATAGTGGATGTCCATGTGCTCCACATGGAGTTTGGCGTGTTCCGCCGATGACTGCACAATGGGGCTGATAATGGCAGGCACATCGAATATTTTTCCGCAACACCGGCACAGAAAGTGGGCGTGGGGCTTTTCCGAATAGTCGAAATGAGTGTTGGTGCGATCTATTGTCAGTGCCGATACCGCATGGTTGTCGGCAAATAGCCAGAGTGTATTATAGACCGTGGTTCTGGAGAGGGTCGGGTTGTCGGCGATAAGATCATTGTATATCATATCGGCCGTCGGATGCACGCGGTTTTCCATAAGATAACGCATGATTGCTATCCGTTGGGCCGACGGACGTATGCCGTGGGCAGCCAGGTGCGAGGTTATGTCAGGAACTGTTACGGTCATCTATAATTAAATTTAATACTTATTTGTATTGAGTACAAATTTAGAATTAATATTTGATTTGACAAAATTAAAGATCTGTTGTTATATTAATTTAACAAAAACATGGCTGAGCCGTTACCTCTGGTGTCCGGTATCGTCATATCCGGATTCCGGTCATGATTCGCCTGCAATGTGAATGAACATGCATATATATGGCAGTGTTATCATATAAGATGACCAACAAATAATTACTATGTCGTACAAAATTGCAGAAATAGAAGGTGTCGGACAGGTTTATGCTGATAAACTGGCTGCTGCGGGTATTGGAACTACCGAGGCTTTGCTTGAGAAATGCGCTACCGTAAAAGGACGTGAGGCGCTTAGTGCCGAAACCGGAATCAGCTATAAACTGATTCTGAAGTGGACCAATCATGCGGATCTGTTCCGTATCAAAGGTGTGGCCGGACAGTTCGCCGAACTGCTTGAAGCTGCAGGAGTGGATACGGTCAAGGAATTCCGTCATCGTGTCGCTGCCAATCTCCAGCCAAGGCTCGTTGAGGTAAATGACCAGCGTAATCTGTGCAACAGGGTTCCGTCAGTAGGTGAGCTCGAAAGAATGATTGCCCAGGCCAAAGATCTGCCGCTGGTGGTTACTTATTGAATAACACGACAAGAGGAGAACCCGACGGGTTCTCCTCTTGCATATATGATCGAGGTTATGGTATCTCAGGGTACGATATTGTGGGCGCGGAATACTTTCTGTATTTTCTCAAGCGCTGTGGTCACCTGGTCTTTGGTATGGGTTGCCATCAGAGAGAACCGGATCAATGTATCGTGCGGAGCTACCGCCGGAGAGACTACGGGATTCACGAATATACCTTCCTCAAGCAGATCGCGTGTGATGGCGAATGTCTTGAAATTGTCGCGTATAAACAGCGGGATGATAGGTGTGGATGTGTTGCCGATCTCACATCCCATGTTGCGGAATCCTTCGAGGGCATAATTGGTAAGCTCCCACAGGTGTTCCTGACGTTCGGGCTCGCTTTCCATTATGTCGAGCGCAGCGTTGGCTGCAGCTGTCGATGCCGGGGTGATGCTGGCTGTGAATATATAGGAGCGCGAGTGGTGACGCAGGAAGTTGGTTATTTCCTTGTCGCAGGCTATGAATCCTCCGAGCGATGCGAATGATTTGCTGAATGTTCCCATGATCAGGTCGACGTCGTCGGTCACTCCGAAATGGTCGCAGGTGCCTCGGCCGCCTTTTCCGAATACGCCTATGCCATGGGCTTCGTCAACCATGACTGTCGCATCGTATTGTTTTGCAAGACGTACGATTTCGGGCAGGTTGGCTACGTCTCCTTCCATTGAGAAGACACCATCGGTCACGATCAGTTTCACTTTGTCGGGAGCACATTTCTGGAGTTGCTTCTCAAGCGATTCCATATCATTGTGCTTGTATTTGAGTGACTGGGAAAATGACAGCCGTTTGCCTTCGATGATGGATGCGTGATCCTGTTCGTCCCAGATTACATAGTCCTCGCGTCCGGTAAGGCATGACACGACACCGAGATTGACTTCGAAGCCGGTCGAATATATCATGGCGTCTTCTTTGCCTACATATTCAGCCAGACGGGCTTCAAGCTGTTTGTGGATGTCGAGAGTGCCGTTGAGAAACGGGGATCCGGCGCATCCGGTACCGTATTTCTTGATGGCGTTGATAGCTGCTTCCTTGATCTTTGGGTGGTTGACCAGTCCGGTATAACAGTTTGAACCGAACATGAGTACCTTGCGGCCATTTATTATCACTTCAGGATCCTGTTCGCTGGATATGGCGCGGAAATATGGATATATTCCGGCAGCCTTTGCTTCCTGAGGTGCTGTATAGCGGGCTAATTTTGTCTGTAATAGCTTCATTGTTGAATATAGTGAAAACCTCTGTGTAGAGTCTTATGCTTCTTCAGTTACTCCGGCGAGTTCGGGATCTATCATGATGCGTCCGCAGTATTCGCACACGATGATTTTCTTGTGCATCTTGATTTCCATCTGTTTTTGCGGCGGGATGCGGTTGAAACATCCGCCACATGCGTTACGCTGGATGTATACTATGCCGAGACCGTTGCGGGCGTTCTTGCGGATGCGTTTGAATGCTGTCAGCGTGCGGGCGTCAATGCGCGGTTCGATTGCTTTGGCCTGCTCGCGTATGCGTTCTTCGTCCTGACGGGTCTCGCTTACGATTTCCTCAAGTTCCGATTTCTTCTCGTTGAGTATGTGGTTGCAGTCGACAAGTGATTCTTCAGTCGATGCGATCTCGGCTGTTTTTGCGTCGATTATGCGGGCATATTCTGCGATATGCTTTTCGCTCAATTCGATTTCAAGAGTCTGGAATTCGATTTCTTTGGAAAGAATGTCGAACTCGCGGTTGTTGCGCACGTTGTCGAGCTGTTCTTTGTACCGCTCTATCTTGGATTTGGAATCAGCGATTTTCTCTTTTTCGGCAACAGACTTCTGACGCAGTTCCTCTATTTCCTGACGGAAGTTGTCGACGCGTGTATGCAGACCTGCTATATTATCTTCCAAATCCTTGACTTCAAGAGGCAACTCGCCACGGATGATTTTGATTCGGTCTATTTCGGAGAGTAATGTCTGGAGTTCGTATAGCGAACGGAGGCGCTGTTCCACGCTTAGTGATTGTTCGTTTTGGGTCTTATCAGTAGCCATTGCTTACAAATAATTTATCGGATTCTTTTCAGTCACTGAATTATAGACTGCAAAGTTAGGAAATTTTTCGGTAATTATGCGATAAAAAATCTCTTTTGTACAATACTCGCTTTCATAATGGCCTATGTCGATTATGAACAGAGAGCTGCTGTAATCGACGAAGTCGTGATATTTAGTGTCGCTTGTGATCATGGCCTGGGCTCCGCTTGCCAATGCTTTGCCGAACAGTGATGATCCGGATCCGCCGCATAATGCGATGCGCGATATTTTGCCTTCTGGCAGACGCGAGCATCGTACGACCGGCGAATTGAACTGCTGTTTGACGCGGCCTATGAGGTCTTCGGGAGTGACTGGTTCGTCAAGAACACCATACACGCCGCTGCCATCGCGAGTGGAGGCGTTGGCCAGTGAAATGAAGTCGTAGGCCGGTTCCTCGTACGGATGTACTTCGCGTAAGGCCGACTCCACGCGGTTGCGCAGTGCTGCCGGCAATATCACCTCGACTTTGACTTCTGGTTCCCGGTGTATGTCCAGCAATTCGCCGACATAGGGATTGGCTCCTTCCAGAGCGCGGAATGATCCGGTTCCGTCTACCGAATAGCTGCAGCAGTCATAGTTGCCTATCGCTCCCGCTCCGGCGTCGAACAGCGCCAGACGTACCAGTTCGGCCTGATCGGCCGGAACCATTGCGGCGAGTTTCATCAGACGCCCGTATTGCGGGTCAAGGACGCTGACTCCGGTAAGGCCGAGTTTCTGTGCCATGACCCACGATACGCCACCGTAGGCGTTGTCAAGCGACGTGTGGCATGAGTACACTGAAATTCCGGCGGCAATGGCCTCCATGGCTGTCACTTGCACGGGTGTGGCGCCTACGAGCTGTCTCACTCCTTTGAAAAACAGCGGGTGATGGCTCACGACAAGATTGCACCCCTGCTTTTTTGCTTCGGCAATCACCTCGGGGGTAGCGTCGACACATAGCATCACTCCGGTACACTCGTTGAGCGGAGAGCCTATCTGAAGCCCGGAATTGTCGTAATCTTCCTGTAGTCGCCGTGGTGCTTTGGCTTCAAGTGCCGCGATTATATCGGCTATCAGCATGTCTGGTTATTCGGCTTGTTCCGATGGATTCAGAGCCAGTTCGAGTTCGTCGAGCTGCTTTTGGTCAAGTGGAGCCGGGGCATCGAGCATTACGTCGCGTCCGCTGTTGTTTTTCGGGAACGCTATGCAGTCGCGTATGCTGTCGAGGCCGGCGAACAGCGATACCCAGCGGTCAAGACCGTAGGCGAGGCCACCGTGAGGCGGAGCGCCGTATTTGAATGCGTTCATGAGGAATCCGAACTGCTCCTGGGCTTTTTCGGGGGTGAATCCGAGTATCTCGAACATCTTGGCCTGTAGCGCGCTGTCGTGAATACGTATGGAGCCTCCTCCGACTTCGACGCCGTTTATGACCATATCGTAGGCATCGGCGCGTACTGCGGCAGGATCGGTATCGAGCAGCGGAATGTCTTCGTCTTTGGGGTGTGTGAACGGATGGTGCATGGCCATGAGGCGTCCCTCTTCCTCGCTCCATTCGAACATCGGGAAGTCGACAACCCAGAGACAGGAGAATTTGTTCTTGTCGCGCAGACCGAGCTGGCGTCCCATCTCAAGACGGAGTTCGCACAACTGTTTGCGGGTCTTCATGGCGTCGTCGCCGCTGAGTATGAGTATGAGGTCTCCAGGGTTGGCATCCATGGCTTTCTTCATTTCCTGAAGAACCTCCTGACTATAGAATTTGTCAACACTCGATTTTACCGTCCCGTCAGCCTCGACACGGGCATATACCATGCCTTTGGCTCCGATCTGAGGACGGCGCACGTAGTCGGTCAGCTGATCGAGCTGTTTGCGTGTGTAGGTCGCCGCCCCGGGCACGCATATACCGCCAATGTAGGCAGCGCTGTTGAATACTCCGAAACCATGGCCTTTCAGTATATCCATCAGTTCAACGAATGTCATTCCGAAACGGGTATCTGGCTTGTCGCTTCCATACAGGCGCATGGCTTCGTCCCACGGCATCCGGGGGAACGGTTCGGTCAGCTCCACTCCACGCAGTTCTTTGAACAGGTGCTTGGCCATGCCCTCGAACAGGCTGATGACATCTTCCTGATTGACGAAGCTCATCTCGCAGTCGATCTGAGTGAATTCGGGCTGTCGGTCAGCGCGCAGGTCTTCGTCGCGGAAACATTTTACAATCTGGAAGTAGCGGTCCATGCCTGATACCATAAGCAGCTGTTTGAGAGTCTGCGGGGATTGCGGCAGGGCGTAGAACTGTCCGGGATTCATACGCGACGGCACTACGAAGTCGCGGGCGCCTTCAGGAGTAGAGCCTACGAGCATGGGAGTCTCGATCTCGAGAAATCCCTGTTTGTCAAGATAGTCGCGCACAGCTATGGTCATGCGGTGGCGCAGTTCGAGATTGCGTCGCACATTTGGACGGCGCAAGTCGAGGTAACGGAATTTCATGCGCAGATCGTCGCCGCCGTCGGTATCCTCCTCGATGGTGAATGGAGGAACCTCAGAGCGGTTGAGTATGGTGAGCGTTTCTGCGATGATTTCTATATCGCCAGTCGGGAGATTGGCGTTTTTGCTTGTGCGTTCGGCAACTGTACCGGTCACTTGTATCACAAATTCACGGCCAAGGTGATTCGCGGCCTCACACAAAGCGGCATCCGTATCGTTGTTGAAAACGATCTGTGTAATACCGTAACGGTCGCGGAGATCAACGAATGTCATGCCGCCCATCTTGCGCACGCGCTGTACCCATCCGGCGAGAGTCACATGTTTTCCGGTGTCGGCCAATCGAAGCTGGCCGCATGTCTCAGTCCTGAACATAATAGATATAATAGAGTCTAATGATTGATTTTCGTGATTATAGGTGATAATATATCAAATTCGGCGTAAAGTTACGCCGAATTCATCGAATGGCAAAAAAAAGTTGTTGTCACCGCAGCCCGATCCGGACCGGATTCAGGCCCGGACTGCTGTTGCGGCCGGCTTTCTCCGGAATATACGGCCCACGATGAGGGCTATGGAGCCGTCGCCTGTGACGTTGCATGCCGTGCCGAAGCTATCCATGGCTATATATAGTGCTATCATCATGGCATTGTCAGCTTCGGTAAACCCGAGCATCGACGACAGTAGTCCGAGCGAAGCCATTATGGCTCCGCCCGGGACTCCGGGTGCCGCTATGATGGTGACGGCGAGCATGGATATGAAACCCATGAACATTCCTGCATCGTAGGGATGCCCCTGCATGATCATCAGAGCCAGTGCACATGCCACTATCTTTAGTGTGCTGCCCGACATGTGTATGGTCGCGCATAGCGGGACGACAAAACCGGCTGTCTCCTCCGTTACGCCCATGGATATGGTCTGACGCAGTGTGACCGGGATGGTGGCTGCCGACGATTGTGTCCCGAGAGCTGTGAAGTAGGCCGGCATCATGGTCCATAGCAGACGCAACGGATTGCGGCGTGTGCATAGTGCGGCAATGCAGAACTGTAGCAGCAATATGAATATGTGCAACGCAAATATTATAAGGATGATTCTGGCGAAAGTGTTGAGTATCGGCCACACTTGTCCGGCAGATGTCATGTTCAGGAATATACCTAATATATAGAAGGGGAGCAACGGGATGATGACGCGCCTGATAGCCATGCTTACTATATCGCGGAATTCGTCGAAGCCGCGTTTGAGTATATCGCTTTTGAGATATGCTATGCCGAGGCCGAACGTAAATGCGCTCACAAGTGCTGTCATGACCGGCATGATGGATGGAATCTCTACGTTGAAATATGGTTTGAGCCCGTCGGATGATTCTGCGACAGACAGTTCTGCTGTCTTCTCTATGATCGATGGAAACAGTCCGCTTCCTGCGATATACGAAAGCCCGCCGGCCAGGATGGTGAATCCGTAGGCGAGAATGGCGGTGGTTATAAGCATTCTGCCGGCACTCTTGCCTATGTCGGCTATAGCCGGTGCCACGAATCCGAGTATTATGAGGGGAATCAGGAAGTTAAGAAACTGGCTGAATATGCTGTTGAATGTAAGGCATGTACGGGTTATCCAATCAGGGGTGATCGTGCCGAGCAAAATGCCGAATATTATGGCTGTGATGATTTGTGGAAGTAGGCCGAACTTAATAGCTTTCACTGGAGATGACTGATGATGGTTGATTTAAGGTGTGATGATGATTGTTGTATCCGAGTGCTTATTTTTTGAACCACCAGCGGATCTTGTCCCATAGCGACGGCGGTTCTACTCTGACGTGTACATGAGCCGATTTGTCCGATTTGTTAAGAAAAATTATCGATGACGGTAGGACTATGGCTATCCGGTTGTCGAACTCTACTATGGCATGTATGCGGTCGAGATCTATTGCATGGAAAGGCGACGATGGAGATATGCTGTTGATGATGAGCTTGTGGTCGTCGATTACAATGCCATGATTCTCGATTGCATAATCGAACAGCAATGAAAAATCCAGTTCATCGGTCGTAAGCGGCTTGCGACGGTATTTTTTATAGAGGGTGTTGATAACTTGCTTCGTAATCATAACGTTGGGATCGTTTCGATAACCAATTTTAGCCTAAGCTAATGACTGCACTTGTCGTTCAAGTATTGTTATAACAAACCGTCTTGCGCGATGTTCGCTTATGTTACGGATTTGTTACATTATTTATGTCCTCGTTGCCTGGCGTTCTGTGTGAAGCGTGATAGGGATTAAAACAAGTCCGGCCACAGATATCGTGGCCGGACTTGATATTGATGAATGTTTAGGCAAGGAATCCGAGGAGTACACCGGCAGCTACAGCAGAGCCGATTACACCGGATACATTGGGCCCCATGGCATGCATGAGCAGATAGTTGCTCGGATCGTATTCCAAACCGAGGTTGTTGGAGATGCGTGCCGACATAGGTACGGCCGATACGCCGGCATTGCCTATGAGAGGGTTGATCTTCTTCGATTTGGGAAGTACGAGGTTGAACAGCTTGACAAAGCATACGCCCGATGCGGAGGCGATGATAAACGCCATGAAACCGAGGGCGAAGATGCCGATAGTTTCGGCGGTCAGGAACTCAGAAGCCTGAGTCGATGCTCCGACAGTCATACCCAGAAGTATGGTTACGATATCAGTCAGCGCGTTGCTTGCGGTTTTGGCCAGACGGGTAGTCACGCCGCATTCACGCAGAAGGTTGCCGAAGAACAGCATGCCGAGAAGCGGCAGACCGGACGGAACCACGAAACATGTCAGGAGCATACCTACGATCGGGAATATGATCTTCTCGTTCTGCGATACCGCACGGGCGGGACGCATCTTTATCAGACGCTCTTTCTTGGTGGTGAGCAGGCGCATGATCGGCGGCTGGATTACAGGAACCAATGCCATGTAGGAATAGGCCGATACGGCGATTGCTCCCATCAGGTTGGGTGCCAGTTTGGATGAAAGGAAGATTGCGGTAGGACCGTCGGCGCCGCCGATGATGGCTATGCCGCCTGCCTGATCGGGGGTGAATCCGAGGAGAAGCGCTACCATGTAAGCTCCGAATATACCGAACTGTGCGGATGCGCCGATAAGCATGAGTTTCGGATTGGCGATGAGCGAGGAGAAATCGGTCATCGCACCGATGCCGAGGAATATCAGTGGAGGATACCATCCGGCGCTGACGCCATTGTATAGAATATTCAGTACCGATCCTTCTTCATATATACCGATCTCAAGACCGGCTTCGGTGTTGAACGGTACATTGCCGATGAGCATACCGAAGCCGATGGGAACGAGCAGCATAGGCTCGAAGTCCTTCTTAATGGCTAGCCAGATGAAGAACAAACCTACGGCGAGCATCACGAAATGCTCCCATGTGGCGTTGTGAAATCCCGTCAGGATCCAGAACTGGTGGAGGTTGTCGAGTAGGAAATTGCCAAAATCCATTATAGTCGGGAATTATCGGTTTATTCTATAGTTATAAGTACGGCTCCTTCGAGTACGGAATCGCCGTTGTTTACATTGACTGACGCAATGCGACCGTCGCGGCCTGCGTGAATGGCATTTTCCATTTTCATTGCCTCGAGCACGAGTACAGTATCGGAGGCTTTGACTGTGTCGCCTACTTTTACCGGAATTGAAAGGACTACACCGGGCAGGGGGGCTTTTACTTCATAGCCGCTTCCGGTTGGAGCCACACGCTTTGCAATGACTTTCTCGCCGGTCTGTGTGCGCGGGGCTGTGGAGGGACGGGGTGCGTTAACGATTGTGACGGGAGCTTTCTGTTTGTCAAGCTCCACGTGGTATGGGGTACCGTTTACCTCGACTTGGGCGATATTGTTATCTATGTCGCCCACTGCCACTTTGTAAATGT
Source organism: uncultured Porphyromonadaceae bacterium (assembly GCA_948467675.1). Classification (GTDB taxonomy): domain Bacteria; phylum Bacteroidota; class Bacteroidia; order Bacteroidales; family Muribaculaceae; genus CAOKFI01. The sequence goes on along the minus strand of CAOKFI010000008.1, from coordinate 24,919 downwards.
TGCCGTTGATCTTATATTTATATTCTTTCATGATTTTTGAGATTGATGTATGAATGTTGATATGGCCGATTAACGGCGGGGCAGTTCGCGCAATCCGTAGATCTTGGAGCTCCAGGGCGAATATGCACGTTTCACCTTGTTGATAGTGAGCACGGTGTCTTCCTGGTCGTGGGCGTTCAGATGCTCGTGGAGTGCCATGGCTATGGCGGCGATCTCTTCGCCGGAGTCATGTTTCGGATGATCTTCTTTGGGAGTCTCCTTCGCGACAACGCCATGGACACGCATCTTGTTGGCTTTCGAGACTTTTGCTCCTATCTTGCTGATTGCATAGAAACAGAGACACAAAATGAGCAGGGCGCTGAATACGATAGCCATGGCCATGATGGTCATACCGAAGCCATTCTCGTCCATTTCCTTGAACATATCGACTTTGCTGTTGGTGTCGCGGATAATGTTGTTGCTGCTCGGAGTTATGTACTTGTCTTCAGAACCGTCGCGTATTTCCCACGCTTCTGGTCCTTCGCCTTCGCCGTCAACGATTCTGGCATAGGTCGTATTGGGCTGAAGATCGGCCGGTATCACGACTTCATCGATCAGAGTCTTGCCGTCGGCGTCGTATATGGCGATACGGTTTTCCTGTCCGGGTGTCAGGGTGAAATTCAGATGGAATGTACCGCGGCTTGGCTTTCCGTCGGCCCAGAATACCACGTGCTGGCGGGCAGGGATCTCAGTGTTGACATCGCCCAGCGGCACAGGATACAGTGTCGTGTTTACAGTATCGTTGGTGATGAATACACTTGAAATCTCGAGTGGGGCGAACGTAGAGTTGAAAAGTTCGATCCAGGCCGTATGATGGCCGTAATCGTCTACGAAGTTACTGTCGTTCTGTACCATCACCTCGTTGATGCGCAGACCGCGGCGTCCTTGTGCGGAAACAACGCATGCGCATGATGCCAAGGCGATGAACAGTAATAATAGTTTGCGTTTCATAAGTCTGTTTATGGCAATGGATTACAGAGGAATATTGCCATGTTTCTTGGCAGGGTTTGTCACTTTCTTGGTGGCGAGCTGCTGGAGTGCGCGGATGATGCGGAAACGTGTGTTGCGCGGTTCTATCACATCATCGATGTAACCGTACTTGGCGGCATTGTACGGATTACAGAACAGCTTGTTGTACTCTGCTTCCTTCTCTGCCAGAACTTTCTTGGGATCTTCTGCCTCCTTGGCTTCACGGGCGTAGAGAACCTCTACGGCGCCGGCGCCGCCCATAACTGCGATCTCGGCAGTAGGCCATGCATAGTTCATATCGCCACGGAGCTGCTTGCAGCTCATCACGATATGGCTGCCTCCGTAGCTCTTGCGGAGTGTTACAGTAACCTTGGGCACGGTAGCTTCGCCATAGGCGTAGAGCAGTTTCGCACCGTGAAGTATCACGCCGTTGTATTCCTGGCCTGTGCCGGGGAGGAATCCTGGTACGTCGACAAGCGATACGATAGGAATGTTGAATGCGTCGCAGAATCGTACGAAGCGGGCTGCCTTGCGCGATGCGTTGCTGTCGAGCACGCCTGCGAGGAATTTAGGCTGGTTTGCCACTATACCTACCGACTGACCGTTGAAACGGGCGAAACCGATTATGATGTTCTTGGCATAGTTGCGCTGTATTTCCAGGAACTCGCCGTTGTCGATGATGGCTCCTATCACTTCGTACATATCGTAAGGCTTGTTGGCCTGATCGGGTACGATATCGTTGAGTGAGTCCTCAAGACGGTCGATCGGATCGGTGCACTCTACTAAAGGAGCTTCTTCGAGATTGTTCTGCGGTATGTAGCTGAACAGTTTGCGGATGATTTTCAAAGTTTCTTCGCCGTCTTCGGCTGCGAAGTGGGCTACACCGCTCTTGGTGGAGTGGACTTCGGCACCGCCGAGGGCTTCCTGGGTCACATCCTCGCCGGTAACGGTCTTTACTACCTTCGGGCCGGTAAGGAACATGTAGCTTATGCCTTTGGTCATCACTGTGAAGTCGGTGAGGGCAGGGGAGTATACCGCGCCGCCGGCACACGGACCGAGTATGCCCGAAATCTGGGGGATCACACCGGATGCCATGATGTTGCGCTGGAATATTTCGGCGTATCCTGCAAGTGCGTTGATACCTTCCTGGATACGTGCGCCGCCAGAGTCATTGAGACCTATGACAGGTGCACCCATCTTCATGGCCATATCCATGACTTTGCAAATCTTCAGAGCCATGGTCTCCGACAGTGAGCCGCCGAATACAGTGAAGTCCTGTGCGAATACATATACCAGACGGCCGTCGATTGTACCGTAGCCGGTCACTACGCCGTCGCCGAGATAACTTTTCTTTTCTTGGCCGAAGTTGGTGCAGCGATGACGCACGAACATGTCAATTTCCTCGAACGAACCTTCGTCGAGAAGTTGGGCTATACGCTCGCGGGCAGTATATTTGCCCTTGTCATGCTGTTTCTGGATGGCCTTTTCTCCGCCACCTAAGCGAGCTTCATTGCGAAGTGCAATAAGCTCCTGTACTTTGTCAAGCTGATTACTCATTTATCTGTGTGGTTAGCTCCTGTTGTCGATAATGGAGCATAGGTGAATTGGTGTTACTTGTGTTTGTTTGTGGTTGATCAGGCCTTGTTGGGATCCTCGCACAGTTCGATCAGTGTGCCGCAGGTCGATTTCGGGTGCAGGAACGCGATATTGAGACCTTCTGCGCCTTTGCGGGGGGCTTTGTCGATAAGGCGGCAACCGTTTGCTTCTGCTTCTGCAAGAGCATTGGCTACACCGTCTTCCATGGCGAAAGCTATATGCTGTATGCCGCCGCGGCCGCCGTTGTTGGCTATGAACTTGGATATGGCGCTGTCTTCGGAAGTGCCTTCAAGCAGTTCGATCTTCGTCTGGCCGACCTTGAAGAAAGCGGTTCGTACTTTCTGATCGGCTACTTCTTCAATTGCAAAGCATTTCAGACCGAGAATCTTTTCATAAAACGGAATAGCTTCTTCCAAAGAGGGCACGGCTATGCCCACGTGTTCGATGTGGGAAATATTCATGATGGTATAAATTTGGTTGTTAAATTGCTTTTGTTCAGTATGTTGTTTAAATATTGAAACATGATGGAGCCGCATGAGCCTGCCACCACTTTTACGTGTGCAAATATACTAAATAATTCGGTGTACGTATTTTTTAAGCGTGTAAATTTGATCTGCGGATCAAAAACGCTCCGGCATAATACTGAATAATGAAATCTTGTTCATAACACGACTGTCATGAATGATGACTGTCAGGTGACAGAGATGGCATGTTGTGGTCGCGGTTTTTAATAATATATAATTTTGGCGGTGGTGCCGGTTGTTGTATGTGGGCTTTTTGCTGACAATATGGACTGCTGTGGCTGATTGATGTGTAACTTGCAGAGTAACAGCTTGTAAATTCCCCGAAAATTTCTGGCTCGATGTCGTGACAATATGAAAAACTGGCAGTTCTTTACCTGAAATGTCAGTTTTTGTATAGATCGCGGGATTTTTGTAAAGTCTTGTATTAGATTGGCTTAATATTCGGAGCAACCTTTTTGGCATAAGATTTGTTTCTATGATGACCGGAACCACGTAAGAGGTATCCAGATAAGAAAACAATATTTAGAAACAAACATAAAAACATTTAAGATTATGGGAAAAATTATCGGTATCGACTTGGGAACCACAAATTCCTGCGTCTCGGTTTTGGAAGGCAACGACCCTGTCGTTATTCCTAACAGTGAAGGCCGTAACACCACTCCCTCGGTAGTGGCTTTTGTAGATGGTGGTGAGCGTAAGGTCGGAGATCCGGCAAAACGTCAGGCTATCACCAATCCAAAGCGTACTATATATTCTATCAAGCGTTTCATGGGCGAATCCTGCGATCAGGTAGCCAAGGAAGTGGAGCGCGTACCTTATAAAGTAGTATGCGGAAGCAACAACACTCCGCGTGTCGACATCGACGGCCGTGAATATACTCCTCAGGAGATTTCGGCCATGATTCTTCAGAAGATGAAGAAAACAGCCGAGGATTATCTCGGCCAGGCTGTGACTGAAGCTGTGATCACGGTTCCGGCCTACTTCAATGACTCGCAGCGTCAGGCTACTAAAGAAGCTGGTGAGATCGCCGGTCTTACAGTAAAACGTATCGTAAATGAGCCTACAGCCGCAGCCTTGGCCTATGGCCTTGACAAGAGCAACAAGGATCAGAAGATCGCTGTGTTCGACCTCGGTGGCGGTACTTTCGATATCTCGATTCTCGAACTTGGCGACGGTGTGTTTGAAGTGAAGTCAACCAATGGCGATACACACCTCGGTGGTGATGACTTCGACCATGTGATCATCGACTGGCTTGCCGACGAGTTCCAGAAAGATGAGGGCGTTGACCTCCGTCAGGATCCTATGGCTCTCCAGCGCCTGAAAGAAGCTGCCGAGAAAGCCAAGATCGAGCTTTCAAGCACTACTTCTACAGAGATCAATCTGCCTTATATCATGCCGGTCAACGGTGTGCCCAAACACCTGGTAAAGACTCTGACCCGTGCCAAATTCGAGCAGCTTGCCGATCGTCTGATCCAGGCCACTATCGAACCGTGCCGCAAGGCTCTTGAGGATGCCGGCCTGAAAGCCAACGAAATCGACGAAGTCATCCTCGTTGGTGGTTCTACCCGTATCCCCGCAATTCAGGCTATCGTTGAGAAATTCTTCGGCAAGGCTCCGTCGAAGGGTGTTAACCCCGATGAGGTAGTAGCCGTAGGTGCCGCTATCCAGGGCGGTGTGCTCTCTGGCGATGTTAAAGACGTGCTGCTGCTTGACGTTGTGCCTCTGTCAGTAGGTATCGAGACTCTTGGTGGTGTCATGACTAAACTTATCGAGGCCAACACTACGATACCTACCCGTAAGAGCGAGACATTCTCTACAGCCGCCGACAATCAGCCTTCGGTTGAGATCCATGTGCTTCAGGGCGAGCGCCCCATGGCCAAGGACGACAAGACCCTCGGCAAGTTCCATCTCGACGGTATCGCACCTGCACCCCGTGGCATACCTCAGATCGAGGTTACATTCGAGATCGATGCCAATGGTATCCTCAATGTATCGGCCAAGGATAAGGCTACAGGCAAGGAGCAGAGCATCCGTATCGAGGCTTCCAGTGGTCTTACCGATGCAGAGATCAAACGAATGAAGGATGAGGCCGCCGCCAATGCCGCTGCCGATGCCAAGGAGAAAGAGCGTATCGACACTCTCAACAAGGCCGATGCCATCATCTTCCAGACCGAGAAGCAGCTCAACGAACTCGGCGACAAGATTCCAGCCGACAAGAAGTCTGCAATCGAGGTCGCTCTCAATAAACTCCGTGAAGCCCATAAGGCACAGGATGTCGCAGCTATCGAGCCTGCGATCAAGGAGATCGAGACCAAGTTCGGCGAAGCCCAGCAGGATATCCTCAATGCACAGGCTCAGGCCGGCGCACAGCAGCCGGGAGCCGGTGCCGCAGGTCCTCAGCCGGGAGCAGGTGCCGCCTCCGGCGACGACCACGTGACCGACGTCGACTTCGAGGAAGTGAAGTAATCTCGACACTGCAATAATTAAAAAAGGTGGAGTGTGATGCAATATAATCGCACTCCACCTTTTTTATCGTGTTCTTGCCGTTCTCGGATTTTTACATAACTTTGGCGTTGAATAGGAAATGTATATGTCGGAAGCAGAAATGAATAGTTATCGGCTGACGTCGATGGAGGAGCCTGGCGATGAACGCATGGCTCAGATTATGCGCGAGGTTGCCGAAGATGCTCGCGAAAGCACACGCCGGGCTGCCGAGCGTGTGGCTGCCGGAATTGAGGCAGCTTCGCATGAGGCTCGTGCTAAAGTTGAAGAAACATTGAACAGAATTCGCAATGGTCGCAAGTGAGCATAAGCCTAATGGGTCGGGCAAAACTTCCGTAACCTCAAAGATTCTTCATTATGAGTGGCTGGAGGACTCTGAATATATCAATCCCGACAATGTGGCTCGCGATGTGTTCGGCGACTGGAACGACCCTGATTCTGTGATCAGAGCTGCAAATTACTGCAATGAATGGCGTGAAAGATGTCTTGCAGAACGCAAGAGCCATATATTCGAAACCGTAATGTCTGCAACTGACAAGGTAGACTATATTCTTAGGGCAAAGGAAGCCGGATTCTTTATTCGTCTGTTCTTTGTTTCCACCGAATCGCCGACTATCAATGCGAAGCGGGTCGCAAACCGTGTGCTGAATGGCGGCCACGATGTCCCGATCCCCAAAATCATATCTCGCTATGACAAGTCCATAGCCAATTGCATTGCGTTGGCACCATACGTCGATCGACTCTATGTCTACGACAACTCAATAGAGGATGTCGAGGCTCAACTCCTGTTTCGTATGAGTAATGGCGAGTTGATAAAATGCTATGTCGAAAAAATTCCTCGTTGGGCACTTCAATTTTCATTACATACATAGAACAATGGCAATGATATGATCGGCTTTTTCCGGGTTTCTTGCCGTTTTCTGATTTTTGCATAACTTTGGCGTTGGATTAAAACTGGCTAATGTTATGACTGAGAAAGAGAAGATGCTGCAAGGATTGATCTATGACGCCAATTATGACAGTCAGTTGATAGCCGAGCGCCTTGAATGTAAGGAAATGTGTCGCGACTACAATGATCTGCGTCCGAAAGATAACGATGGTAGAAATAGATTGCTGCATAAACTTTTGGGTGAGATCGGCGGCGATATTCTGATTGAACAGCCGTTTTATTGCGATTATGGCTACAATATCAAGGTCGGCAAAAATTTTTATGCCAATTTCAATCTCGTTATTTTGGATGGTGCACCGGTGACATTCGGTGATAATGTTTTCATTGCCCCCAACTGTGGATTTTATACCGCAGGACATCCTGTCGATGCAGTAGAACGGAACAAAGGTCTGGAATACGCACGTCCGATTACTGTAGGCAATGATGTCTGGATCGGTGCGCACGTCTGTGTGTTGCCGGGAGTGACTATAGGCGATAATTGTGTGATCGGCGCCGGTAGCGTGGTGACAAAAGACATACCCTCCGGATCGGTAGCTGTAGGTAATCCGTGCAAAGTAATTAAGAAAATATGATGGCATCCGGTTTGAAAGTAGAGCGTGAACATATCGCATGGATCGATACACTCCGTGTTCTTGCGTGTTTTCTGGTCGTCCTGGCGCATGCCTGTGATCATTTCGTAGGCCAGTTCGATAACGATAGGATCGCGTTTCTGACAGGAACGGCAATCGGGTCTCTGGTACGTCCGTGTGTGCCGCTTTTTGTAATGGTTACCGGTGTGCTGTTGCTGCCGGTCGCCGATAGATACCGGTCATTGACATTGTTCTACAGTCACCGTCTCGGACGGTTGGTATGGCCATTGATTTTTTGGTCGGTTATGCTGCCGGTTATGGGCTTCTGTTATTTCAATTACGTGAATCCGGCAACTGAAAGCCCCATGCTCAGTGCGGAGATGTACACTGCAGAGGCTCTGACTCCGCGCATGTGGAGCTGGATATTCAATTTCAATTACGATTCCACGGCATTGTGGTATCTCTATATGCTCGTCGGGTTGTATCTGGTTATCCCGGTGATAGATGGCTGGTTGCGAACAGCTTCACGTTCCGATATCAGACTGCTGCTTTATATCTGGGGTGTATCGTTGTGTCTTCCTTATATCCAGATGGCAGCTCCGCTTCTCGGATACGAAGGTGTGTTCGGCAATTTTGGGCTGCTCGGTGTGTGCGACTGGAATATGTTCGGCGTATTCTATTATGTCTCTGGTTTTGTCGGATATCTGCTGCTTGCGTATTACATGAAGACTTATCCGCTCGCCTGGAGTCGTGCTAAGATGGCGGCTGTGCTGATACCGATGTTTCTGATCGGCTATGCTGTGACTTTTGGAGGGTATGTCGTCGTGCAGAATTATCATCCGGGTGACTATGCCTATCTTGAGGTCGTATGGCTTTTTTGTGGGATAAATGTGTTTATGATGACATTTCCGGCATTTGCTTTCATGCAGAGGCTTAAAGGACGGACTCCGAGGCTGGTATCGTTCCTTGCCCCATTGACGTTTGGTATTTATCTGGTACATTTCCCATTGGAAAACGGCGGATATGATCTGTATGCGCATTCAGGACTGCCGTATTGGGCGAGGGTCATATTGTCGGCTGTTACGGTGTTTATCGTAACAGCGGCTGTAGTCTGGATTCTCAGGCAATGGAGCGTTACGCGCAGGCTGGTGTCATGACAGTAATGGATTTCTCCGGCTCTGTTATATTTCGATGTATCTTCATTGCAGTCTTGCCGTGTGAATTGTTATGTATATATTGAATTATTTTAATCGAATGCAGATATGATAAGATTGAATGTATTCCTTCTGGTAGAGAAGGCCGAGAACAAACAGCCGCTGATTGATGCGGCCACAGAGCTGGTTGAACTGTCATTGCACGACAAGGGTTGTGTGGCATACGATGTGTTTGCCTCGCTGACAGTCGACAATCATCTGATGATATGCGAGACCTGGCGTACGCGTGAGGATCTCGACAATCACATGAACAGCGAGCATTTTAAACGGATCGTTCCGGTAATGCAGTCGCTTGCGACTATGACGCTCGAGGAATTTAATTTCTGACCATAGCTGATTATTGTACAATGCCGTCTCCCGGTCACATGATGTTCCAGTCTGAGGACCGGGAGCGTAGTATTATGCTGTGATTTTATGAAAAATATAAGACTGGCAGTCCTGTTGGCTTTATGTATGGCGGTTGTGGGCTGTGTGACGGAAAAAAGTAAAAAAGCTATGGATGAGATGTCGGATGACCGCAGTCTGATGCTTCTGGTCGGGAGTTATTCTGAGCCGGGCGATTCCTCGTTACGTGCCTACCGTTTTGATGTTGCGACCGGTAATGCTGAGTATATCGGAGCCGTGCCTGTTGCCAATGCATCGTACTTCACGCAATCTGATTCTGGAATCTTGTATGTCGTTACTGAAAGTGATTCCGTGCAGTCGGCTTTGACTGCGGTAAGGATTGATACGGAGTCCGGAGTGCCTGAAGTGCTGAACACCGTTACGGTCGGTTCGGCCGCACCATGTTATGTGGCGGTCAGTCCAGATGGGCGCTTTGCCGTAACAGCCAACTATGATGGCGGGACTATAGCGATATTCCCGATATCGGCCGGCGGATCGCTTGGCCAGCGCAGTGAGCTGATACATTTTGATGGCTTCGGACCGATGTCGGACCGACAGGATCATTCTCATCCGCATTGTGTGGCGTTCACTCCTGATAGCCTTTATATGCTGGTCGATGACCTCGGAACCGACAGGATTCATCAGTTCGGATTAAATCCCGCTGGAGACAGTCTGGTCGGGTCGATGCCGGAACAGGCGGTCGACATACTGCCTGGGTCAGGTCCCAGACATATTGTTTTCAATGAGAAAGGCGACATGACGTATCTGATAAATGAACTGTCGGATTCTGTCACTGTCCTCAGTTATGACAACGGCACACTTGTTCCTGTGCAATATATAGCAGCCGATACTGTCGGCGCACGCGGAGCCGCTGATATACATCTGTCGCCTGACGGACGTCATCTGTATGCCTCGCTTCGGTTGAAACATGATGGTATCGCTACGTTCGGCGTCGATCCGCAAACCGGACTACTTTCGTATGTCGGCCATACTGATACTCTGGGGCATCCGCGTAATTTTACATTGACACCCGACGGACGCTTTATGCTCGTCGCTTCCCGCGACGGCAATGCCGTACAATTATTCTCTGTCGATGTTCGAAGCGGAACTCTGACCGATACAGGCAGGTCTATTCCGATACCGAAACCGGTATGTGTGAAGTTTGTCAGCTGACAGTGCCGTGACATAGAGATGATAGCAGGCCGCGTATGATTGAACCGCCCCCTAAATGTTAGACAAAAAACATTTAGGGGGGCGGTTCAGATTGTTTTATTGGATATTTCTTGATTTATTTGATCAGAACCTTTTCGGACTTTGCACCGGTGACTTTGATGTATATTCCCGGAGTCAGATTCGAGGCATCTACTTTTACGCCCTGAATGGTGTAGTAGATTGGATCTGCGTTATTGTCAACACCGATGGCATCGATACCGGCCGGATCAACTGCGACTATAGCATAGTCTGCTTTGGCCGGTGTCGATGCCGTAGGATTGTCATTTTTATACGAGTATCCGAATAGACCGGAATAGTTGCTGTTAGTGCTGCGCTGCCATGCGAACAGGTTTCCGGCGGGGTCGAAAGCCAACTGAGGCAAGTCAGTGCAATGTCCGGTTCCGTTTACCTGAGTCAGGAGGGTGAATGTCGGTACATTGCCGTTCCATGTCACATTGAAGATCTTTATGTTTTCGTTGTATCCTGCTACGGCAAACAGCGACAGGTCTTCCGAAATGGCTACCGATCCGGCGCATGAGTTGAACAGATTGGGGTGGTTTCCGGAGTTATACAGCATGTTTCCGGTCACGTCGGTGTATATGAACCCCGGACATCCCGTCGAGTTGTTGCCCTTGCCTCGTATCTGTGCGGCGAATATTCCGTCGGGAGTCGGTGTTATCGATCCGTTCTGGTTTGCAAATGTTTTCTGTCCGGTGTATTGCGGATAAGAAGCGCTCGCCGCTGTGGTAATCGATTCCGCCGAACCGATGTCCCAGCGGGTAAGAATAATTTTGGTAGTGGCATTTCCAGATGGCCAGTCTTCGGCAAATACCCATAGTCTGGTGTCCTTTCCGGTCCCCTGGAATCCTATACCGGTGGCACCTGACCCTACACAGACAGAACTGCCCGGCATTTTGAAGCAACCTGTACCGTCGTTTACACCACCGATCAGATTTGTAGGAGTCGCCGATGGATTTTCCGGGTCGAATCTCCAGTATCCTGCGCCCTTGTCGGAAAAATCGCATGCGTATGCCACGCTGTTTTCGCGCATTGCGATTCGGAATGTCGACGATCTGTTGTCGGCCGCCCACGGCGACATTCCGGCATGATAAATACCGTCTTTTGTCAGATCCTGGTTGTACAGTCCGAATCCCTGGGCGTATCCCATTGAGGTTATAATTTTGCCGAACGCCGTACTTTCCGGATTCGTCACAATTCCGACACCTCCGCGCGCATCGTTTTTAGCCGGCGCGTCATGGAAGAAATGGGCTGTAGCCGGAACCGGGAATGAGTTAACCTTTACCGTCCAGTCGTATGTAGCACCTGGCGTCAGGCGTGAATCGTTGATGACCATAGTGTTTACACCCTCCGAAGTAGCGGCATCTATAGTCACGACATCCGATGCGTTGTCCCGGTTTGTCAGTACGATCTCGGCCGATTTTACCGCTCCGGTCAGAGAGTACGATATTGTCGGCACTTCGGTGTTTTCCATAGCTGTGAGTCCGTAGGCGTAGTGTGCGCGGACACCGCTGTCGGTCCAGCCCTCGTCAGGATCTGGTTCCACCGGAGTCGGAGGCTCATTGGCTCCTGGGGCGTTGAGTGTGGCCTTGTCGCCTTTATAGATTACGAACAGACCGTTGTACACATTGCGCACACCGCCGTTGTCGTAGGATTGTGCCACCTGGGTGCCGTTGAGATACATCTGGGATGAACCGCCGCAGTCTACCTGTGTGGCGTTGTTTACCCCGAAGTAGTCGCGTGCCATGATGCATATTTGCTCAAGTCTGAATCCGTAATATTTATTCTGTCTTGCGGCATTGTGCTCGCATACGAATATCCATAGCTTGGTGCCGTCGGCATTTGTTCCGTACACGGTACGCGGGTATATGTTTTTGTTGTAGGCTTCCTGATTGACACGAGCGGCAATCACACCGTCTTTCATGGCCAGAACGTTACCTGAAATGGCGTTGACCACCTTTTCCGGCGATCCCATGTTGCGGAAGTTGAGTTTTGTGTCGAGCTGTATGATGTCGCCTGTTTTCCATTGTTGATAAGGCTTGGTCGCATAAGCATTGCGTCCCACGATCGCAAGATCATGATCGCCGAGCGAACCGATCGTTTCCGGATTGAAGCGTATTTCTTTGATTATGTAATCGGTCAATCCGCCGTAGTTCATGGCTGTCACCCCTTCGGCGTAGTCCAGAATCACTTCTATATAGTTCCCTGTCCCTTTGGTGGGAGTCCATGTGTCGGTCAGATCTCCTACACGGAATGCTTTCGATGTGCCGTATTGACGCGTGAATATCGATGCGGAGCCTGACGCCACAAACCGGTTGCACATATCCAGAGCCAGACGGCTGCCGTCGCGGGTGTTGATGGCTGCGAACTGGACACCTGAGCCTTCTGCATTATTTGCTTTCTGAGGAAGAGTGTAGTCAAGATAGCACTTGCCGTTTTCATCGAAAGCGAGCAGACCTGTGATATTTGTCGGGCCTCCGCAGTGCGGGAAGCTGCCTACGTTAGGATCGGTGTACATTATGCCGTTTGATACGCATACGCCATGTGGCTGGGCTCCCATACACTGGTATATATGTCCTTCGGCCGATGTGCTCCAGAAATTGCCGTTTGCTCCGCCTACAACCTGATAGCCCGCTTTGTGTACTGACTTGGCATGGTTGGTGAGCGAACGGACTCCGGTCATGGCATCCGGTTTTACGTTTTCTACTGCAATATCCGGGTTTGTCAGATCAGCTTCGATCACGTGGAGGCGTGATCCAGGATAGGATGATGAACGCTGGGTGACCCAGTTGACCAGTGTGTATTTTACACCGGGACAGACTTCGGAATTTGTGATCTCGACATCCCATGTGTCGGATCCGACCGTCCATTTGGCTGTTTCAGCCGACATGGTTGTCGCAGTAGCAAGGAATAATGCTGAGTAAAGTAAATTGCGTTTTAGCATGTAGGTAGGGTTAATAATTGAAAAGTGTTTTTAGCAATGGTATGTGTAAATGTTCAATTTTGACAAAGATACGAAGTGCAGACAGAAAAATCAGAGTCGATATGCGGAATAATTACTATTGATTGTTAATAATTATTAAAGCAGCGCGGCCGACACCTATAAAAAAGCATCAGGACATAAGCCTGATGCTTTCATTAACTATTGAGTTGTTTTCGTGTCGTTTATTCGTCAAATGTCATTTCGTCGAAGCCGGCTGCCTCGAATTCGTCATCATTGAACTCGGTGCTTCCGTAAAAATCCTCGTCCATATCGTCGGAAGTCTGGGTTGCCGCCTTTGCCGTTACCTTTGCTTCGAACTCATCCATATCTACAGTCTGTGGAGGAGGTGTTCCCATCGATGACGTGCATACGGGATCTTTCAGTGTCCGTCCGGTAATGGTCTGTTTCATCTCTATGAAGAATGCTCGGTCGGTCATATAGTCGAACACGAACATCAGACGCTGTCCGTCGTCTATATAGTCGCTGAGTATGGTCTCATCCATCAGCCACACATCCTGATCGGCGTCCAGCCCCATGTCTTCGAGGGTTATTTCGCGTTCTTTTTCCCAGTTGTTGTCGCATAGGAAAAATGAACACATCTGATTCTTGTCATATCCCACAGCGTCGCAGATTGCATTGCGAAGGTCCAGAAATGTCGCATCGGCATCGATCTGGATTTCCCGTTTGAAGTTGTCTACTTCATCGGATACTATGCGAAAATTGAATATCATCGTAGTAAATCTAATTATGGTGCGAATATAGCAAATTTGTTTTTACATTGTTGCAAATTCTCTGCCGTTTTTGTTACTTTGCCATCAAAGTCATTCGCAGATGAGGTTAGGACCAGTAGGCAAAACAGCCTTTTATCGCTATAATTCCGTCACAGAAAGCTACGAGAGAGTATATCCTTCGTGGAAGAGCCGTATGTGGATTGTGGTGCGGCACTTTGCTGTTGGCATAATTATTGGAGGTGCGGCTTTCCTGCTGCTCGATAATGTGATAGATTTCCCTCATGAGCGTATGCTGAAGCGTGAGAACAGGGAACTGCGCTCTGAGCTCGAGATCCTGAACAGACGTCTGGATGTGGCTCAGGCCGTATTGGAGGATATTGCCGAACGTGACAACAATTTCTACCGTGTGATGATGCAGACCGAGCGCATATCAGATGCCCAGCGTTATGCCGGACTGGACAGGGACGACCGGTACAATCAGCTTACATCTATGGCTGACAACAGACTTATAGGTATGCTGACCGATAAGATGAACCTTCTTGAACGGGAGTTGTACGTGCAGAGCAAGTCGTTTGACCATCTGCGTGAGCTGGCCGGACAGCAGAAAGATAAACTGGCGCATATCCCTGCCATACAGCCGATCGCTGAAAAGGACATGAAGCAGATGGCTTCCGGCTACGGTTACAGGCGTGATCCGGTTTACGGTACCGGCAAATTTCATGAAGGGATGGATTTTGCCGCCGACAAAGGGACTCCGGTATATGCTACCGGCGATGCTACTGTCCTGTCGGCAGAGTGGAACAGCGGCTACGGATATATGATAGAGCTGAACCATGGATATAATTATGTGACCCGGTATGCACATCTCAGCAATATGCACGTACGGCCGGGACAGAAAGTGAAACGCGGCGATCTGATAGGTAATGTGGGTAATACAGGAAAGTCGACCGGATATCATCTGCATTATGAAGTGCGTTATAACGGTGTCCCTCAGAATCCGGTCAATTTCTATTTTTACGATCTGACACCCGAACAGTATAATGAGATGCTGCAGTTGGCCGAAAATGCCGGGCATGTGATGGATTGATTCAGCGGTATATTCGTTATGGATGACAATCGGTTTCAGAAGAAATACTACAAGATTCGCGAAGTGTCGGAGCTTACCGGACTTCCGCTGTCGACATTGAGGTTCTGGGAGGCGCAGTTCCCAGGGTATCTGCACCCTAAGAGAAACGACGGGGGCACACGGTTTTATACTCCTGCCGATCTGGAGGCCGTGCAGATGCTTAAATATCTTATCAAGGAGAAAGGATTGAAGCTCGATGCTGCCAAGGCTCAGCTTAAAGCTAATCCGGAGGGGGTGATCAGACGTTACCAGACCATAGCACGCCTGCAGCATGCACGTAATATCCTGCACTCGATGCTGAAAGCTCTTGACGCCTTGCGTCGCTGACATGCCAGTCTGGCGGTAAAACCGGAGTCCGGGTCAAGACGTTATAAGGTTATCACTGTAAATTCATTGGATTATGAGATCGTTCTGGTATGCAATAATTGTGCTGTCGTGTCTGCCGGTCATGTTGTCAGGGTGTAATAGTGAGGAATGGAAGTCTATGCCTGACAGTATACAGCGTTTTGTCTCGCATTATTATCCCGGTGCTGTGATCGAATCGTATTATGATAATTCATCAGGCTATTATGTTGATATAAAAGACGGTGCGTCGATAGTGTTCAGCGTGCCTGATGCGTGGCAGAGCCTGAACGGCAATGGCGTCACACTCCCTCGGATATTCATAGAGAATGAAATGCCGGTTACATTGTACAGGTATTTGCTTGAGACGGAGTCTGTGGCTGGAGTATACGCTGTGGCACGCGATGCCCGTGTGTACCGGCTGACAATGTTTGATTCGGATCTCGTATACAATATATCGACCGATAAGATCACTTATACCAAATGGGATTCATCGGCTTCGTCGAGCATCTCGCGGTCCCCTTCGCTATCTCCGTATGCTATAAGGCGGTAACTGCTGCGGTTCGGTTCGGCCTGTATGAAGCGACGTACTTTTTCCGGTCCGTAGCAGTTGGGCGTAGCGAAACGGCCGGTAAGAACTCCTGAACTGTCAGTCTCAGGTTCTGTTCCGATCACATCGGATATGCCGTAGGCGGTAGCCCAAGGTCTTATCCATTGCGGCATGCTTGCGGTCACTATATACACGTCGTGTCCCATACTCAGATGCCAGTTGAGTTTCGTCATGGTGTCGGGGCGCAGCCTGCGGTCTATAGAATCAGCGAAACGCTCACCGGCGCGTCTGAACTCGTTCATGCCCATTCCACGGAAATATGTGCCGAACAATGCTTCTTTGGCCTTGTCGTTTCTGATGATGCCGAGTTTATAACCGACAAGTCTTGGCATCTGCATGCAGATGCCAAGACAGAATCGGGGAGTGCCTTTGACCGCTTTTACGAAACTGCCGAAACTGTCGCGGTCAGTGATCGTTCCGTCGAAATCGAATACGGCGATGGTTCGTTGTTTGTCGGTCATGCTGATAGTGTTTTTATTCGTCGGCTTCAGCCGGAGTAGCTTTCGGCGATGGAGCCTCGCCTGCCTCTGTCGGATGTTCGCGGATAAACGATACGCAAGCCGCACCGATGACAAGGCTTATGCCGGCTATTGCCATCATGGTGGCCTGTGGTGCCACCTCGTCGGGATTGCCGATCAGTGTCAGGATCCATCCGCCTGCCAGCGCTCCTATGATCTGCGGTATTGTGATTGTGCAGTTGAACAGGCCGAGATATGTGCCGATATTGCCTTTGTGGAGCGAGTTGGTGAGGATCGTGAACGGCCATGCGAGCATTGCAGCCCATGCGCATCCGATCAGTGCGAACGATACGAACAGCAGATACTGGTCGGTGATGAATGCAGTCGAAACGAAGCCGATGCCGCCGAGTATGAGACTCAATGCGTAGGAGAACTTGCGGTTTCGGAACATTGGCAGCACGATAGCCCACAGGACAGATCCTATAGCCTGTACTGCAAACAGGATTCCTACCCAGTTGCCGGCCTCATTGTATTCTTCCGAATCGGTATTGAGCTCCACTACAGTGTGGAACGATATGGCGTTGGGATCTGCGATGTGCAGATGTTCGGATTCTTCGATGACAAGTTCGCCGGTGTGCGGATCATGGGTCATGATTCCGGCCAGAATGAGTTCGGTCGCATCAGAATCTAACCGGGTCATGAGTTTGCCTTTGGCTATGACTACAGTGGAGTCGGGTAGCAGGATATAATTGGCATCATAAGTACGGTGTGAGCCATCGGGATTATTTACGGTTATACCTTTGACAGATTCTGTCGAAGGGCAGTCGAATGCGTTCTTGGCAATCGTTCCATTGGTGTATGTCCACATGAACAGGAATGAGAACCAGCAGAAAAATTGTACCAGGCCGACTGTCCAGAATGTCTTGGGGGCGTTTATGAGCAGGCGTATCATGCCCGGTTTGTCTTTTTTGTCGACAGGGGCGGACAGGTCGGCGCCTCCGTTATACTCGGCATACAGAGCCGGTGGCCATTCTTTGATTTTTATTAGCGAATATATCATGCATAGCAGCAGTATGGCGGCTCCTATATAAAAAGAGAAGATAACCGTCTGAGGCACCACGCCTTCTGCGGCGGTGTTTTTGAGTCCTATCCAGGTGAGAAGAAACGGGAATACGAATCCGACTATGCTTCCTGCGTTGCATAGAAAACTCTGGATCGAGTAGGCGAGACCTTTCTGTTTTTCATTGACCATGTCGCCCACCAGCATTTTGAAAGGCTGCATAGCCATGTTTATTGATGTGTCGAGCAGCATCAGGGCGATCAGGCCCATGAGAATGGCCGAGGATACGGCGAGCCCGAAACTGCCGGCATTTGGAAGCATGCACATTACAATTACGGCCACTACTGCTCCCGCTATCAGATAGGGGAGACGCCGCCCGAAACGGTTCCATGTGCGGTCACTGAGCGAACCTACAACCGGTTGTACGAGCAGACCCATCAGGGGCGGAAGGATCCAGAAGTAGCTGAGGTCGTGAGGGTCGGCGCCGAGCGTGGCGAATATACGCGATACGTTGCTGCTCTGTAAAGCGTAGGCGATCTGGACTCCGAAAAAACCGAAACTGAGATTCCAGAGCTTCCAGAAACTTAAATCAGGTTTCTTTTTCATGTAAAGACGAATGTTGGTTAAGATTTATATGTGTAATGTAAGTATTTTATGAAATCTCTACTGAATATGATCTTTGGTCATGGCATATAATTCGCGTATCTCCTGCGCCCATAACGACTCGTCGGGCGTCTCGAGGATCAGAGGGATGCTATCCATGCGCGGGTCGGCCATCAGCATTTCGAAAAACAGACGGCCGATAGCGCCCTGTCCCATGCTCTCATGTCTGTCGACATGCGAGGAAAGTCCCTTTTTGCTGTCGTTGATGTGCATCGCACACAGGTAGTCCAGGCCTATGGTTTCGTCAAAAGATCGCCATGCGGCTTCATAGCCATCGGGCGAAGCCAGGTCATAGCCGGCAGCGAACGCATGGCAGGAGTCAACGCATACGCCTACGCGCGATTTGTCTTCCACATGGTCTATGATGCGGGCTATCTGTTCGAAGGTGTAGCCGAGGTTCGATCCTTGTCCGGCTGTGTTCTCGATCACGGCTTTCACGCCTGAAGTCTTGTCGAGGGTGTGGTTTATCGACGATGCTATCAGATCAAGACACTCGTCGGCTGACATCATGTTGAGGTGGCTGCCCGGGTGGAAGTTGAGCATGCTCAGACCGAGTTGCTCGCAACGCTGCATTTCGTCGAGAAAAGCCTGGCGCGACAGAAACAGTTTCTTCTTGTCAGCGGCGCCGAGGTTGATCAGATAGCTGTCGTGCGGCAGTATCTGTGCCGGAGTGTATCCGTACAGTCCGCAGTTGGTTTTGAATGCCTCGATATCTGCGTCGGTAAGAGGCTCGGATCGCCATCGCGACGGATTGCGGGTGAACAGGGCAAATGCTCTGGCTCCGATATTATGGGCATTGACAGGAGCCTGGCTAACGCCGTTTTCCACGGATACATGGGCGCCGATAAGTTTCATAGTCGGGATTTACGCATAAATTATAATAACTGCAAATATACAACAAATCTGCTTGGCGGGAAATCGCAGAATGGATGAGGAGTACAGGTATATATGGTTAAAAAATGTTACTGCTGGGGAATTTGGCCGATAATGTGAGTATATTAAAATGAGAATAGCGTAAATTTGTTAACTTATAAAAGTATACTATTAACCTTCACATGAGACGAAACACAATTTTCATGCTTTTTGGAGCCGTGGCATTATGTGCGGTTGCCAAAGATCCGATGTGGCTTGATCCAAACGTCAATGCCGTCAACCGTGCGCCTATGCACACTTCGTATTTTGCTTTTGAGACACCTCAGCAGGCTGCTGCCGATAAAAAGATGTCGGACAATTATCTGTCGCTTGACGGAAAATGGAACTTCAATTGGGTCGAAAATGCCGACCAGCGTCCGACCGATTTCTGGAAGACGGATTTCGATGACTCCGGCTGGGTGAAGATGGATGTGCCGGGCATGTGGGAGCTTAACGGTTATGGCGATCCGTTGTATCTGAACATAGGTTATCCTTGGCTTGGAAATTATAAATCCAATCCTCCGGTCGTGCCGACAAAGGAGAATCATGTAGGATCATACCGCCGTATCATCGAGGTGCCCGCCGATTGGAAAGGCAAGGATATAATAGCTCATTTCGGATCCGCCACTTCCAATATCTCGGTGTGGGTCAACGGCAAGTTCGTAGGATACGGCGAGGATAGCAAACTTGAGAACGAATTTGATCTTACACCATATATTAAACCTGGCGAAAAAAATCTGATAGCGCTTCAAATGTTCCGTTGGTGCGACGGTACTTATCTTGAAGACCAGGACTTTTTCCGTCTCTCAGGTCTTGCGCGTGAGAATTATCTGTATGCACGCGCCAAGAACCGCATCGAGGATATACGAGTTGTCGGAGATCTGACCGATGATTACCGCGACGGCATTCTTTCCGTGGGACTTGATATAAAAGGGTCGGGCGATCTCGAACTGAAACTGACCGACAGCGAGGGCAAGACCGTGGCATCCTATGACAAGGCAAATGCCCGCGGACATGTCGATGTAAGCCTCAGGATCGACAATCCGCTGAAATGGACGGCCGAGACTCCGAATCTGTATTCGTTGACCGCGACATTCTCGAAAAACGGCAAGAACATGGAGGTGATACCTCTGAACGTCGGATTCCGTAAGGTCGAGATCAAAGGGTCGCAGCTGCTTGTCAACGGTCAGCCTGTGCTGATCAAAGGCGCCAACAGGCATGAACTCGATCCCGACGGAGGCTATGTGGTCTCGCCTGAGCGTATGCTTCAGGATATAAAGATCATGAAAGAACTGAACATGAATGCTGTGCGTACATGCCATTATCCCAACGATCCGCTGTGGTATGACCTGTGCGATAAATATGGATTGTATGTAGTGGCCGAGGCCAACCTCGAATCACATGGCATGGGATATAAAGAGACCACTCTGGCTAAGGATCCACAGTTCCGCAAAGCTCATATAGAGCGCAACGAACGTCATTTGCGTCGCAACTTCAACCATCCGAGCATCATTGTATGGTCGTTGGGAAATGAGGGCGGTTATGGCCCGAACTTCGATGCGGCATACGAATGGGTGAAGGCTGCTGACCCGAGTCGTCCTGTACAGTATGAGCGCTCTGAGCTGTATGGCAAGACCGACATATTCTGTCCGATGTATTACGACTACAAGGCGTGTGAGGAGTATCTCAATGATCCTAAGTACGACAAGCCCTTGATACAGTGCGAATATGCCCATGCTATGGGTAACTCCGAAGGCGGATTTAAAGAGTATTGGGATCTGATCCGCAAATATCCTAACTATCAGGGCGGATTTATATGGGATTTCGTGGATCAGTCCATACGCTGGCCTGGCAAGGATGGTTCGACTATATTCGCATATGGCGGAGACTTCAACTCAACGGATCCTTCCGATCAGAATTTCTGCGACAATGGTCTCATATCTCCTGACCGTGTGCCCAATCCTCATGCGTACGAGGTGCAGCGCATACAGCAGAATATCCTTACCACCATGCCGGCTCCGGACCGACTCGATGTATTCAACGAATATTTCTTCCGCAATCTTGACAATGTGAAACTGACATGGACCCTTCTTCATGACGGTCATGCGGTGCGTACCGGAAGTATCGGCGGTATAGATATAGCTCCTCAGTCGACAAAACAGTACATGGTCGACTACGGATCGATCGATGCTCCGGGCGAATGGCTGCTGAATGTAGCATATACTTTGACCGAAGCGGATGGCCTGCTTCCTGCCGGATTCACTGTGGCTCGCGATCAGTTCCTGTTGAAGAAAGCCGATTCTTTGCGCAATGTCGCATGCACTCCATCGGTCACCTCGGTTGTGGAGACTCCATCGCAGCTTGTTGTCAGCGGCGACTATTTCAAAGTCGGAGTAAATCGTGCTACAGGTTTTATCAATGAATATCAGGTATCCGGATTGTCTATGCTGAAAAGCGGTGCCGAGATAACTCCTAATTTCTGGCGCGCTCCGACCGACAATGACTTCGGTGCGTCGCTGCAGCAGGAATACCGTGTATGGCTCGATCCTGAAATGCGTCTGACCGGTCTTACTCATGAAGTGAAGGACGGAATTGCTGTGATTGTCGCTGCCTACGACATGCCAGCCGTGAAAGCAAGCCTGACAATGACCTATACTATCGATGGAGCCGGTGTGATCGACATAGATGAAAATCTTGTGGCAACACTGGGAGCCGATGTGCCCGAGATGTTCCGCTTCGGTCTGCAGATGCCAATGCCGGCATCGTTCGAGACCGTGGAATATTATGGCCGTGGTCCCGGCGAAAACTACATAGACCGTCCGCATGCGTCGGATCTCGGCATATATCGTCAGACTGTAACCGATCAGCCATATCATTACATACGTCCGCAGGAGACAGGCACGCGTAGCGATCTCCGCTGGTGGCGTGTGCTCGACCAGTCGGGCGACGGTATCGAAGTGCTGGCCGACGAGCCATTCTCGGCATCTGCGCTGCATTATAATATCGAGACCCTCGACGGTGGCCCCAAGAAAGCCAACACCCACTGGGGTGAGCTGAAACAGGACGACGTCACCAATCTCTGTATCGATCTGCGCCAGATGGGACTCGGTTGCGTCGACAGCTGGCATGCAAGACCGATGGACAAATATCGGATGCCTTACGGCAACTATCGTTTCAATTGCACTCTGCTGCCGGTTAAACATTGTCTCGGTGAATAATCCTGAATCCGGTCAGTAAGATTCTGAAGATAATGCGGGTCGCTCAAAATGTGGGTGACCCGCATCTGTTTTTCGGATTTTATCATTATCTTTGTCGCTGATTTGCACAAGGCCGGGATTTGTAACCCGGATAGTTGTATAACATATTGGAATCCAAATGATAAATATTACTTTTCCCGATGGTGGCGTAAAGCAGTTCGATGCAGGTGTCACCCCATTGCAGATAGCTGAGAGCATAAGCCCCCGTCTGGCGCAGGATGTACTCGCTGCTGCAGTCAACGATCAGGAGTGGGATCTGACACGTCCCATTGAGTCAGACGCAACACTCCGCCTTTTCAAATGGGACGATCCGGAAGGCAAGCATGCTTTCTGGCATAGTTCGGCGCATTTGCTTGCCGAGGCTCTTCAGGAACTTTTCCCCGGAGTCCGGTTCGGCATCGGTCCGGCTATCGAAAACGGTTTCTATTACGATATCGACCCCAACGGACATTCTATAACAGCTGCCGATTTCCCGGCCATCGAGAAAAAGATGATGGAACTCGTACAGCGCAAGGAAGCCATAGTCCGTGCCGAGATCTCCAAGGCCGACGCGCTGAAAGCGTTCGGCGAGCGTGGCGAGGAGTACAAATGCGAACTCATCAGCGAACTTGAAGACGGTCATATCACCACATATACACAGGGCGCTTTCACTGATCTGTGCCGTGGTCCGCATTTGCCATCGACAGCACCGATCAAAGCCGTCAAGGTAATGTCGCTCGCCGGCGCATACTGGCGAGGCGACGAGAAACGCAACCAGCTCGTGCGCGTATACGGAATCAGCTTTCCGAAAAAGAAGATGCTCGACGAGTATCTCGTGCTGCTCGAAGAAGCCAAGAAACGCGATCACCGCAAGCTCGGCAAGGAGATGGAGCTGTTCGCATTCTCTGCCAATGTGGGTGCCGGTCTGCCGTTGTGGCTGCCGAAAGGCGCCGCTCTGCGCGACCGCCTCGAGCAGTTCCTCCGCAAGATCCAGAAACAATACGGCTATCAGCAGGTGATAACCCCTCATATAGGCAACAAGAATCTTTATGTCACATCAGGACACTATGCCAAGTACGGTAAAGATTCATTCCAGCCGATACATACACCCGAAGAAGGCGAGGAATACCTGCTCAAACCGATGAACTGTCCTCATCACTGCGAGATATTCAAGGCATTTCCACGCAGCTACCGTGAATTGCCGTTGCGTCTGGCCGAATTCGGCACAGTATACCGTTACGAGCAGAGCGGTGAGCTTCACGGACTGACGCGAGTGCGCGGATTTACGCAGGACGATGCCCATATATATTGTGCTCCCGACCAGATCAAGGACGAGTTCCTGAAGGTTATGGATATCATATTCTACATCTTCAAGGCTCTCAAATTTGAAAACTTCGAGGCTCAGATATCGTTGCGTGATCCCGCCAAAAAAGAGAAATATATCGGTAGCGACGAAAACTGGCATCTGGCAGAGCAGGCTATAATCGAAGCATGTGCCGAAAAGGGATTGAAAGCCCGTACGGAACTTGGAGAGGCCGCTTTCTATGGTCCGAAACTCGACTTTATGGTCAAGGACGCTCTCGGACGCCGCTGGCAACTTGGCACCATACAGGTCGACTACAACCTCCCGGAGCGGTTCCAGCTCGAGTATACCGGTGCCGACAACCAGAAGCATCGTCCGGTGATGATACACCGTGCCCCGTTCGGCTCGATGGAGCGGTTTGTTGCGGTACTGCTTGAGCACACTGCCGGCCGATTCCCGTTGTGGCTCGCTCCCGACCAGGCGGTAGTGCTTCCGATCAGCGAGAAATACAACGACTATGCATACAGCGTGGCAAAGGAACTTGCCGCCAGCGACATTCGCGCTATCGTCGACGACCGCAACGAGAAAATAGGACGTAAAATCCGTGACAACGAGATGAAACGTATACCTTATTTGCTCATTGTAGGTGAAAAAGAAGCCGAAAATGGTGAAATTTCAGTAAGAAAACAAGGAGAAGGTGATAAAGGAACGATGAAAATTGCTACCTTTGCACGCGATTTGACCAATGAGGTCAGCGAAATGATCAATCAATAACCCCAATTAATGGAGAAAAAACCATTCTTCCACGGGCCGCGGCCCGTAAACCGAGGTCCCAATCCGATGCGTCGTGGTCCTCAGGATCGCAACTCTAAGGAGCAGCATGCCATCAACGAGCGTATCCGCGCCCGCGAGGTTCGTCTCGTAGGCGAAAATGTGGAGCAGGGCATATACTCTATCCACGAAGCTCTTAAAATGGCTGAAGAGCAGGATCTGGATCTGGTTGAGATTTCGCCGACAGCTGAACCGCCTGTATGCAAGATCATCGATTATCAGAAATTCCTGTATCAGCAGAAAAAGCGTCAGAAAGAGCAGAAAGCCAAATCGACAAAGGTTGTGGTCAAGGAGATCCGGTTCGGACCTCAGACCGACGACCATGACTATAACTTCAAACTGAAGCATGCTGTCGGTTTCCTTCAGGAAGGAGCGAAAGTCAAGGCCTATGTATTCTTTAAAGGTCGTTCAATCCTGTTTAAGGAACAAGGCGAAGTCCTGTTGTTGAGATTCGCCAACGATCTTGAGGAATATGGAAAGGTGGAGCAGATGCCAGTGCTTGAAGGCAAGCGCATGATAATCATGCTGACACCGAAGAAAAAGTAAGCATTGAATCCCGGTTCGGCACCGCGTCACGTGATGATGCAAGCCTCCGGAAATTATAAACAAATAAAGTAACACAAACAAATGCCCAAGATTAAGACTAATTCCGGTGCCAAAAAGAGGTTCGCCCTTACCGGATCAGGAA
>CAOKFI010000007.1 GCA_948467675.1 uncultured Porphyromonadaceae bacterium | reverse complement strand
GAAGAGCATTTGAATACCGCAAAGCCCGCAAGCTCAAACGCTGGGGCAATATGTCGCGTACATTTACCCGCATAGGCAAGGAAATAACCATAGCAGTAAAGAGCGGCGGTCCCGACCCGTCGACAAATCCGCGTCTGCGCGCACTCATGCAGAACGCCAAGGCTGCCAACATGCCCAAGGATACCGTAGAGCGCGCCATAAAGAAAGCCACCGACAAGGATGCCGGCGACTACAAGGAGATAGTATATGAAGGATACGGCCCCTTCGGCATCGCCATCGTTGTGGAGGCCGCAACCGACAACAATACACGCACCGTGGCCAACGTGCGCTCATATCTGACAAAACACGGCGGTTCGCTCGGTACTTCGGGCTCGCTGTCGTTCATGTTCGACCACAAGTGTGTGTTCAAGATCAAGCCTAAGGAAGGCGTGTCGCTCGAAGATCTGGAACTCGAGCTTATCGACTACGGTGTGGACGATCTCGCCGATATAGTCGACGAAGAGGACGGCAGCGAACAGGTGGTTCTATACGGCGCTTTCGAGGAAAACTCCAACATTCAGAAGTATCTCGAGGACAACGGATTCGAGATCATCTCCTCGGAATTCGAACGCATACCCCACGATCTGAAGGAAGTCACCGCCGAACAGCGTGCCACCCTCGAGAAACTGCTCGAGAAGCTCGAGGACGACGAGGACGTGCAGAACGTGTTCCACAACATGCGCGAGGCCGAGGAAGAATAGAGTCAGGCACTCAGTTTGATATAACCCCCGACATACATCCCTGCGCTTATGCGAGATGATATAACTTCACTGCTCCGGCATATATACGTGCCGGAGCAGTGGCTTAATGAGGCTGTTACAGCCACAATGATACTGGCCGTGACTCTGATCGCGGCCATAGCCTACTGGTTTGCACGCAGAATCGTGTCAGAAGCCGTAAGGCGCGTGACACGCCGCACCGAAGTGACATGGGACGACGACCTGCTGCCCGACCGCGTGCTGCGCGCTGGCTGCCGGATCATGCCTCCGGTGGTATTCTACATGATGTCGCCGGCGGTATTTGAAAACTCGCCCGACATACTCGCCTGGGTCATCCCTATATGCCGTATATGGCTCACGGTATCCGCAATAAGGTTCGTGTGCGCCTTTCTCAAATCAGCCTATCTGACACTCGATGCCCGCGAGCGTTTCCACGTGTACCCGCTGCGCGGCATATACCAGATGCTGACCATACTCGTGGTATCGATAGGCGTGATAATATGTCTGAGCATAGTGTCGGGACGAAATCCCCTGCTGATCATCTCGGGACTGTCGGCATCGGCGGCCATACTGATGCTGGTGTTCAAGGACACCATTATGGGACTTGTGGCCGGTGTGCAGCTCAGCGCCAACAGGATGCTACGCAAAGGCGACTGGATAATAGCGCCGAAATACGGCGCAAACGGCGAGGTGGCCGAAGTGACACTCGCCACAGTCAAGGTGGTCAACTGGGACAACTCCGTAACTACCATACCGCCATACGCTCTGGTCAACGACTCCTTCCAGAACATGCAGCCTATGCGGCACGCCGGAGCACGCCGGGTGATGCGCTCGATACCTGTCGATTTCAGCTCCGTGAGATTCTGCACTGACGAGCAGATCGAACAGTTGCGCGCCGAAGGCATGCTCGCCACCGATACAGAGCGCACAGGACGCGTGGTGAACCTGCGCCTCTTCCGCGACTATATGGAACAGTATCTGACAACACACCCGCAGGTCAGGACTGATCTGATGATAATGGTGCGGCAGCTGCAGCCTACCCCGCAGGGACTCCCTGTAGAGCTGTATTTTTTCATAGCCGATACCGAATGGCTCGCCTACGAACATATACAGGCCGACATTTTCGACCATGTATATGCCGCTATTCCGCATTTCGGACTCTTGATATACCAATCACCCACCGGCAACGACATACTCCGTATAAACGGCTGAAAACACCATTACACCGGCCTCTCTCAGGCCGGGTCGGAGATCCGGCGGGGCGCAGAACAGGCTGTCTAACAAGTTTTAGGCGGCCTCTCAGGCCGGGTCGGAGATCCGGCGGGACGCAGAACCCCATGTGGAACACATGGGGTACCCGACTGGCCGACACTGCCATCGCGCTTCGGAGATGCGCAGGATATTTTTGCGGATGTGGTAAAACCGGCATGTCTTGTAGTAGCCCCACGTGACGCTGCTCTCAGGCCGGGTCGGAGATCCGGCGGGACGCAGAAGAGGCTGTCTAACAACGAAAGTTAGACAGCCTCTGTCGTCTTTTTTTACAGTTGTGCGGAACCGGCCTGTGTCAGAAGGCGAGCACGCCGCGCACGTTGCCCTTGCCGATTACGTCGTAGCCCAAGCAGAACAGATTGTCATAGTCATAGACAAGCTGACGCGCTCCAGGCATGAATGTCTGGGTGTACGTGCTGAACACCGATGCATACGACGATGACCAAAGAGCGTTGTTTTCCGATGCTGTAAAGAGATCCTTCTCTCCGGCACTGATCTTGGCCATGGAAAGATCGAGGCGCGCACGAAGATTCGGGCTGCAATCAGCACCGAAATCGAAATCGGAATCATCGTAAGCCGAATACAGCGCATGCACTACCGATGCTGAGATGTTGGCACCTCCGATATTGCGCATGTAGTCCATCAGCTGTCCTACCGACGGCAGATACCAGCCGGTGGAGGCACCGCTGACAGTGACATTGCTGTTCAGGTCATCGATGGCACTGAACACCGGATAGTATCCGGCAGCGATCTCCTCGCTGCGGCGGGTGCGGATTATCTTGTTGTTGCTGTAGCCGTTGATGTCGGCGTTGTTGGCCTCGTATGATTTCACGGCATCCGAATGATCCTCGATCAGAGGAAGCACCATGCCGGGATATTTGCTGTCCTCCTGGCTGTCGATGAAACGGCCAGCGCCATCGTCGGCAGGCTTGGGATAGGCATCGCACCATACCATATAGTCGCGGTTCTTGAATCGGCCCATCTTCGATGAGATCACAAGCGCATGCACATCACCCAGGAGTGATTTCTCGTCAGCCGAGAAGCGGGCCGGATCCACACAGAACACCACACCGGCCACACCGGCGGGAGCTGCCTGAAGGTCGGCGAGTTTCTCCACGGGGAGCACTGATCCGTCACGGTAATACAGGTCGCCTACGGCTATATCGCGCTTGCCGCCGTCGGTCGGAGCATCACCGATGCCGACAAGACTCTGCTTTCCTGCGGCAGCGCCGAGAGCCACTTCGGCACTCTTTGTCTCACCGTTGAGCGTATAGTTCACAGTCAGCTTGTCGGACTTGCCGGGAGCATGGAAATATGCGGGAAGGCCTCCGAGCTGGCCGGGGATTATCGCAAGAGAGCCGAGTTTTACATCGATGCTCTTGCCGCCGTCGGGTGTGCTGTAGGCAAAGCCCGACGATGTGACATAGCGGGTGCCGCCGGGAAGCGACCACGAAGTGACTGCCAGAGCATGGCTGCCGGCCGCTGTGAGGCTGAGAGACTCTGTAACGCTCTCCGATCGACCGGTTGCGACTGCGGCTTCAGCAAACACGATATCGTAGGGACGCACAGCGGCATCGAAATCGCCCTGCTCCGCTCCCGGAGCAGCATATACGGAGACAAGGCCGGCAAAGAAGCCGGCGGCATCAGTAGCGTCGGCCGAAATCTTGGATGCGGCATCTGCCTTGTAGGGGGTATATACGAAGTAGCGTTCGCCACCGTCTATCACCTTGTCGGTTGTCCACACACTGCCATCGTATGTGAGTTCGATATTTGAAGCGGTTACTGTTCCATTGGTCACAGCAAACAGTCCGGCTTTTGCCCCTGCTGTGAATCCGGGAGTGAACTTCTCTCCGCTTGCAAGCTCGAATCCGTTGTCGGTCATCGTCAGTGATACATTGTAGTTGACCACCGGATCGATCACCGGATCGATATCCGGCTCATCGTCGTTAGAGCATGCGGTAAAGCTCAAGGTCCCTGCCAGCGCAAGAAACAAGTAGTAGTTAAAAAGTTTCATTGAGTTTTGGGTTGATAATATTGGTTATTTCTAAAGTGTCAAGTGCATCTATAGTGCTTACAAATATACGGATTTTAATTATTCGCATCAAACAATACTGTAGATTTCAGATCATTTTGCTATATTTTTCAGTTTATTAACGATCATTTTGTCATAATTGTCGGCGCACATTCCGCGGATGGTACATAAGGATCTCCTCGCGCAGACGGCTGCGGTCTATATGCAGATACAGCTCGGTAGTGGCTATCGATTCATGTCCGAGCATCTGCTGTATGGCCCTGAGATTGGCACCCCCTTCGAGCAGATGCGACGCAAACGAATGGCGCAACGTGTGGGGCGATATCTCCTTGGTGATCCCGACCCTATCGGCGGCCTCCTTGACTATATAGAAGACCATTACGCGCGTCAGCCTGTGGCCGCGACGGTTCAGAAACAGTATG
This sequence comes from uncultured Porphyromonadaceae bacterium, assembly GCA_948467675.1. GTDB lineage: Bacteria > Bacteroidota > Bacteroidia > Bacteroidales > Muribaculaceae > CAOKFI01. The sequence goes on along the minus strand of CAOKFI010000007.1, from coordinate 81,075 downwards.
TTCTCCTCTCCCGGCTTTATCTTCAGCGTAGGGCGGTATTCCTCCATGTAACGTGCTATCTCGTCGAGCGCGGTCTCAGATATTGGCACGACACGCTCCTTGGAGCCTTTGCCCCGCACCACCACATAGCGCTCGCCGGCAAACACCTTGTCGAGCTCCAGATTGACCAGTTCGCTCACTCGCATGCCACAACCGTAGAGTGTCTCCAGAATGGCGCGGTTGCGCTGTCCTTCCGGCTTTTCAAGATCGACAGAGGCTATCATCGCGTCGATCTCGTCTACGGTCAGCACTTCAGGCAGATACCGGCCTATATTCGGACTGTCAACTTTAAGCGTAGGATTCTCATCGACATATCCTTCGGCGACAAGGAAACGGTAGAACGATTTGATCCCCGACAGGATACGCGCCTGGGTTCTGACCGACACGCCTATGTCGTGCACTGCGGCGAGAAACGAATGCAGATCGTCAGCGCCTGCGTCACGCAGCTTCATGCCCTCGCCAGAGAGCCATCCCAATAGTTTGGACACATCGGCCACATACGCCTGACGTGTATTTTCCGACACTCCGCGCTCCAGCATAAGATACGCCTTATAGCTGTCGATCAGCTTGCCTATATCGCTGATTTCTCGCATACTACAACCTCACTTCGTAATGATGCAACGGCAATTTACAGTCGGCCACGATAATTCCGATATGTCCGTCGGAAAACGACATGCCGCGCTTCATGGCTGACACCGCCTCCGGCCATCCGCCGGTAGTGATATCGGCCCATACCGACACCACAGCATCCTCGGCCGGAATATCGGCGGAACCAGACGCCATGGCGATAGCCGCGGAAGCCAGCCCGTAAGGATCATCACCGCGCAGCGCCACAGGTGCCGGAGCGAACCTCACACCGACCCGGTATATGGCAGCCATGCGCCGCCAGGGCATACGTTCTCCGGAAGGCGCCGACATCCACTGCCGCCTCAGCTCATCGTAGGCATAGTATGCGTAACCGGAATCACACCTGAGCACCTCGGTGATAAACCTGAAAGCAAATGGAGAGTGGACACCGAACCCATGTCCGCGCCACCACCTTTTTATACTCATACCGACTCCCCGGCGCTCCCCTTGCGGCGTAACCACACGACCAGCGCCACAATGGCAGCCGCGAATATCATAAGCACGGCCACCGTGGCCACCGTGTCGGTCACGCGCAACGACAGCGGATCGAAACGCAACTCTATCTCATGCTCGCCGGCAGGCACGCGAAGCGCGCGAAGCACATAGTTGACACGGCCTATCTCCACCGGATTGCCGTCGACGGTAGCATGCCAGCCCCAGGGGAAATATACCTCCGACAGCACCGCCAATCCGCCATTGGCGCTCTTTGCGCGGTAAGTAAGGCGATTAGGTGCGTATGAGGTCTCGTAAATGGTATCTCCCGGAGTGTATTGGGGCTGGGTGTCACCGAGTATGCCGCGGAAACGGCTGTCGGCCACAGCCTCACAAGCCGGATGAAGGCTCTGCAAAGCCTCCATTTCAGCATCGGCGCCATCCACATAGTCCAGTTTCTTAACGAACCAGGCATTGCCCAGAGCGTACTCATTGCGCGCCGGAATACCGCTCTCGTTCACTATATAGCGGGCGTTGAGCATATCGAGCACCCGCAGATCAGCCTGCAGGCCCGCGGCCATCTGCCTGCTCCCGGTAAGCACCAGCGCCATGGAGTCGTTGCGGAGTTCCGGATGATATCCCACCTGAAGGAAGTGGCCCAGATGCCGGTCGATAAGATCCTGATAACGGGTCAGCTTAGCAGCATGATAGCCGCCTACGGCTTTGTGGAAATACGACGGATCAGGACGCATGAACCGCTCTATATCCATCACACGGTAGTTCATCGATGTATCTGCAAGGATCTCGCGGTCGGCAGGAGTAGCGAGAATCATCGGCTCAGTCGAACGGCCGGCATCGCAGAAACTTTCATGATTGAGATACCGGCGGTCGACCGTAAACAGATCGGAAAGCACAAGCACTGCGAGAGCGCCTATACCCCAGCTTCGGCGTATCCTCCCCGACATCATAAGCACCGACACTCCGGCAGCAGCGGCCAGAAACAGGAACGAACGCATGGCATCGGACGATATCATCGAGTGACGCAGCTGTTCGACTGCGGCAAACAGCACCGGATACTGACGGTCGAAACCGCGGTCGAGCAACTCCTGCTCATTGCCGCCGATATAGCTTCCGAACACCCCCGGAGCCACAATGCCGACAAGACAGAGCGCCATCGGCACTCCGAACGCCCAGAGCAACGGCTTGCGGAAGCTGCCGGGCGTATTGTCAGACGATACCAGCTTCTGCAGACCGAGAGCCGCAAGCAATGGCATTGTGAACTCGGCTATCACCAGTATGCTCTCGACCGTGCGGAAACTGCTGTACATGGGCACCCAGTCGATAAAAAGATCCGTAAGCCACATCATGTTGCGTCCCAGCGCCAGTCCGCACGACAGCACCGTCATGAACACAAGCGCCCATTTCATAGGCCCGCGCACGATTATCGCTCCCAGCAGAAACAGGGCAAACACGATCGCCCCGATATATACGGGACCGTTGGTACCCTCCGGCTCGCCGAAATATTGCGAGAACACCTGCAGATTCTGCGCGTCCTGCGCCGAGATCTCGCCCTTGCGGTACAATTCCTGCGCCTCCGGCATATCGGCCAGCGTAAGGCCTACCATCTCGCCCGCAACAGGCTTGGCCGATGCTCCGCCCTTCACGTTCGGGATCAGCAGTGTCATCAGCTCAGAACGGCCGTAGCTGTATTGCGTTATATAATTCCGGTCAAGTCCTTTCGACGAAACAGCGCCTTCGCCGCCCTCGGGCTGCGACAGCTCCGAATGACGGCCGCGCATCGTCTCCTTGGAATATTCATAGGTATTGTAGAGGCTCGGCAGATTGGCTGCGACTGCAAACACTCCGGCTGCGGCAAGCACGCATGTGCCGTACACCCAACGGCGCACACTACCGCTCCTGACAGCATGCAGAAGATAGGCAAGCGCCATAGCCGCCATGACAAACAGGAAGTAATACGACATCTGCACATGGTTCGACGCTACCTGAAGCATTGCGAACAAAGCTGTTACAGCCCCTCCTGCGAGATAACGCCCGCGGTAACAAAGCACCAGACCAGCTATCGTAGGAGGAATATATGCGAGCGTGACGAACTTCCATATATGACCGGCTCCGATTATGATCACGAAGTAGCTCGACAGGCCGTAGGCAAGAGCACCAAGCAAGGCCACGCCCCAGCGCACACGCATTGCGGCCATAAGAATGAGAAAGCCTATCATCATCATCACCAGAAGATTGGCAGGAGCAGGCAACCCGAGTCCGTACACTCCGTTGAGCCAGCTGAACAGATCGCTCGACGGATACGACGGATCGATCTGGAAATTGGGCATACCGCCGAAAAGCGAGTTGGTCCACCGCGAGGTCTCGCCAGTAGTGGCCTCCCACAGCTTCGCCTCGTGCCCTATGGCGGCTCCCTGCTGCATGTCGGGCTGACGGAGTATATTACCCTGCAGCGCATCGCTGCCGAAAAAAGCCATGGATACGGCGGCACATACTGCCACGGCCACAATGAATCCCCACGTCTGAGGTCGTCTGAACCATCCGGCCAGAACGCCGATATCGAATTTTGACATAATCTATATATCTGATCTTAATGTGTTTACAGGTATTTGTCTCCGTAATGCTGCTTCACGTCGTTGACCATCTGCTTTATGTGCTGCTCCTCTGCCATAGGGCATATCAGAAGCACATCGCCGGCATCGGCCACCACATAGCCGGTCAGACCGGAGCATACCACGAGCTTGTCCGAATTCACGGCAAAGATATTTCCCGACGAATTGTAAGCCTCGACATGACAGCCCTGCGTCACATTGCCGTCACGGTTCTTAGGCGAATTGTCGTAAAGGGCACTCCAGGTCCCGAGATCGTTCCACCCGAAACTTACACGCTCCACATACACATTGGGAGCCTTCTCCATCACAGCATAGTCGATCGATATGCCGGGACATGCCGGAAACTCCTCCTCGATGAATCCTCGCTCGCCATCGGTGCCGAACTTATCCTCGCCGGCATCGAAACGTGTGGCGATATCCGGAGCATAGAGGTGGAATGCCTTCTTGATTGCCTGGGCACGCCAGAGAAATATTCCGGAATTCCAGAAAAACTCACCGGTCTCCAGAAACACCTTGGCAAGCTCCAGATTCGGTTTCTCGGTAAAAGTCTTCACCTTCGAGATTCCCTCGGCCACCTCATCGCCTATCTGGATATAGCCGTAGCCGGTTTCCGGGCGAGTCGGAGCTATGCCAAGAGTCAGCAGAGCGTCATGCCCCTCTACAAACTCGAAACCGCGGCGTATGCTGTCCTCGAACTCTCGCTCGCGCATCACCAGATGGTCGCTCGGAGCAACCACCATCGACGCCTCAGGATCACGCGCGGCTATATGATAGGTAGCCCATGCTATACACGGTGCCGTATTGCGGCGCGCAGGTTCCAGCAAGATATTGTCATCGAGCAGATCAGGCAACTGTTCGCGTACCAGAGGAGCATAGGCCTCGTTGGTCACTATCACTATATTCTCTTTCGGCACTATAGGCAGAATACGGTCGTAGCTCATCTGAAGCAGCGACCGGCCGGTACCGAAAAAATCTATGAACTGTTTGGGACGCTCCGCACGGCTGTACGGCCAGAAACGGCTGCCTATGCCGCCGCACATTATCACACAATAGCGATGGTTGCTTACCATTACAATCGGTATTATTGAATTAGTCTATGTTAGCGATTCGCTAAGTTAGCCACAAATTTCCACACCACCAAAAAAACGCTGTAAAGTCAACAGGTGTAGAGTCAACAAGCAAGCACAAACAGTATTTTCTCTGCTCCCATATCGACACTCGTCATTGATCAGACGAATGGAGGGCGGCATGTATGGCGGCGGCCTTGGCCGGCCCCACTGCCGCGGCAAGTTCTTCGATGCTCAGCTCGCGCATGCGCTTTACGCTACGGAATGTGCGGATAAGCTGTTCGCGGGTCTTGGGTCCTACGCCGGGAATATTGTCGAGCGCCGATACGGTCTGACCTTTCGACCGCCTGTCGCGGTGATGCGTTATGCCGAAACGGTGAGCCTCGTCACGCAGCTGCTGTACCACGCGCAGCGATTCGGAGTTCTTGTCGATATACAACGGCACCGAATCTCCCGGAAAATAGATCTCCTCCAGCCGCTTGGCGATACCCACCACCGATACTGTGCCACGAAGTCCCAGTGAGTCCATAACCTCCACAGCAGCGCTAAGCTGCCCTTTGCCACCGTCGACTATTATCAGTTGCGGCAGATCATCGGGAGCCTCTACGAGCATACGCGAGTAGCGGCGCGTAAGCACCTCGCGCATTGAAGCGAAATCGTCGGGTCCCTCCACGGTCTGGATATTGAAATGACGGTAGTCCTTCTTGGCCGGCTTGGCGTTGCGGAACACCACGCACGACGCTACAGGATTGATACCCTGTATATTAGAGTTATCAAAGCATTCTATATGACGTGGCAGTTCAGGCAACCGGAAATCGGCCTTCATACGTGTGAGCACACGCATGGCACGCTGCTCCGGATCAAGTTTCTCGGCCTGCCGCACAGCATCGGTACGCGCCTGAGCGGCATTACGCGCCGATATGTCGAGCAGCTTGGCTTTATCGCCCCGCTGAGGTATGGTAAAAGTGACCTTAGGCATTTCCACATCGGGTAGAAGCGGCACGATCACTTCCTCGTAGACAGTATTGAACCGCGCCGCGATCTCATCCATGGCATAGCTCAGCATCAGAGCCGGACTCTCGTCGAGCTGACGGCGGTAGCGCAACGTGACCGAACGCACCACTGCTCCGCGGCGCACATGCATATAGTTGACAAACACCTCCGCATCTCCGTCAGGAGCATCGACAGCAAACACATCGATATCGGCAATCGATGTGCTCACTATGGCCGACTTGGCCTGATAGCGCCGGATCATATCGTATTTCTCCTTGAGCTGCTGAGCCTCCTCAAACCGCAGTTCCGACGCCAGTTTCTCCATACCGTCACGCAGGTAGGCTATCACCTCCTGGGTCTCGCCGCGCAATATCATCTTGATGCGGTCGATCCATGCACAGTATTCATCGCCGTCGACAAGACCGGTGCAGCATCCGCCACATTTCTTCATGTGATACTCCAGACACAGGCGTCCTTTGCCGCGAGCTATCCAGTCGGGAGTGATGGCATGGCGGCATGTGCGTATCGGATACAGCTCGCGTATCAGTTCAAGCAGCGTCCGGGCAGACCCGGCATCCGTATAAGGGCCGAAATAGCGGGAGCCGTCGTTAAGCCTCTGCCGCGTCATGAACACACGCGGAAAATGCTCGTTGGTGACCACGATCCACGGATATGACTTGTCATCTTTCAGCAACACATTGTAGCGTGGCTTGTACTCCTTGATCATCGAATTCTCGAGATTGAGAGCATCCTGCTCCGTAGGCACCACGATATAGCTCATATCGGCAATGGCGCGCACAAGCAGATTGGTCCGCACCGAATCATGATGCCGGTTGAAATACGACATCACTCGACGGCGCAGATTCTTGGCCTTACCCACATAGATCACGGTCCCCGAAGCGTCATAGTAAGTATAGACGCCCGGGGTTACCGGCAACAGTGAGATCTTGTCGCGCAGCGGCTGCGGTTTGTCGGCCAGAGCCACGCCCTATCAGTATTTGATAAGCGAAGTCACCTCCACCCCTTCGGGGAGAAGCGCACGCCCGCCGAGACCCTCGAGCTCGATAATGAAATTGATGTAGATCTTGCGCGGATTCATCGACTTCACGAGTTCGTAGGCTGCGGCCATGGTGCCGCCGGTGGCAAGCACATCGTCGTGCAGCACCACGATATCGTCTTCCGATATCGCATCGCGGTGTATCTCTACTGTGTCATCGCCATACTCCTTGTGATATGTCGCCTTGATCGTGTCGGCAGGGAGTTTGCCCGGTTTGCGAACAGGCACGAAACCCGCGCCGAGCTCAAATGCGAGAATAGACGCCCCTATAAAACCGCGGCTCTCTATACCCACTACTTTAGTCACCCCTTTGTCACGGTAAAGCTGCGACAGATCCCAGCCTATGATATGCAGGGCTCGCGGATCCTTGAATGCGGTTGTGAGGTCTCGGAATATAACCCCCTTCTGTGGGAAATCCACTACGTCGCGTATGCGCTTCTTGATGTATTCCATTGGTTCGGACATAATTTATGGTTAATTTTCTGTTGTACAATCGTTTGAAATTGTTTCACGTGAAACAACGCAGGCCGTTATCTACCCAGCAGCAAAAGTAATATATTTATATCGCTTGGCGAAATTCCAGGTATGCGCGATGCCTGGCCTACGGTGGAGGGCTGCTGGGCATGTAGTTTCTGACGGGCTTCGGTCGACAGTGCCTGTATCGACATATAGTCCAGCTTGCCGGCAAGAGTCACGTGGTCGAGACGGCCAAGCCTCTCCGCCACCTGACGCTCACGCTCTATATAACCTTCATATTTCATCATGATCTCCGCTCCCTCCACAATCTCCTCGCGGCGGTCGGCAGGAAGCTCCCCTATCCTTTCAGCCAGATCGGGCAGCGTATCCGCAAGCATAGCCACAGTCAGCTGCGGACGGAGTATCAGATCAGCCAGACGCACTCCTTGCTTCAGCGCCGAAGATCCTGCCGATTCAAGGAGCGCAGCCACCTCGTCGGGTCGAACCGTACGGCTACGGGCATAATCTATCAGCGACACTATGGCCTCACGTTTTTCTTCGGCAAGCGATGCCCGCTCTGCGCTGGCAAGACCGATAGAGGCCGCACGCGGGGTCAGACGAAGATCGGCATCATCCTGACGGAGCAGTATGCGGTATTCCGCACGCGAGGTAAACATTCGGTAAGGCTCGTCGACACCTTTAGTGATCAGATCATCGATCAGCACTCCTATATAAGCCTCGTCACGTCCGAGAGTAAAATCATCTTTGCCATGAGCGCGCGCATCGGCGTTGATACCGGCCACGAGCCCCTGACCTGCGGCCTCCTCATATCCGGTGGTTCCGTTGACCTGCCCTGCAAGGAAAAGACCGTCGACAATCTGCGTCTCAAGCGTGGCGCGCAACTGCGTAGGATCGAAATAATCGTATTCTATGGCATAACCCGGACGATATATCTGCACGTTGCGCAACGCCGGTATAGTCTGTAGAGCGCGCACCTGCACATCGAGCGGCAATGACGAGGAAAATCCGTTGAGATAATACTCCTGCGTAGTCTCCCCCTCAGGTTCAAGAAAGAGCTGATGTTCCGTCTTGTCGGCAAACGTCACGATCTTGGTCTCTATGCTCGGACAGTAACGCGGTCCTATGCTCTGGATCTGCCCGTTGTAGAGCGGACTGTACGGAAGTCCCAAACGGAGTATGTCGTGAGTCTCCGTATTCGTCCATATATTGAAACACGGTCTCTGCACCAGCCTGCGCTGCACTGAGGGCAAATAGGAGAAATGATGGAAATCCCCGTCATCGCCATACTGCACGGTACACAGGCTCCAGTCTACTGAACGGCCGTCGATACGCACCGGAGTGCCCGTCTTCATACGCCCTACAGTGAACCCAAGCTGCCTCATCTGCTCGGTAAGCCCCGTCGACTCAGGCTCAGCCACCCGGCCTCCGGGCACCATCACACGTCCCACATGCATCAGCCCGTGAAGAAATGTGCCCGCGGTAATAACCACCGAACGCGCCTTGAACGTAACGCCCAGACGCGTTTTCACACCCGTCACACGCGGTCTGCCGGCACCGTGATCCACCACAAGCTCGGTAGCGGAATCCTGCCAGATATAAAGATTATCAGTATTTTCAAGCCGCTGACGCCAGGTAGCCGAGAATACCATACGGTCACACTGCGCTCGAGGACTCCACATGGCAGGACCCTTCGAACGGTTCAGCATCCGGAACTGTATGGAACTCAGATCTGTCACTATACCGGTACCGCCGCCGAGAGCGTCGATCTCACGCACGATCTGCCCCTTGGCTATACCGCCTATCGCCGGATTACAGCTCATCTGGGCGATCTTGTTCATATCCATGGTTATGAGCAGAGTGCGCGAACCCAGTCGGGCTGCAGCCGACGCTGCTTCACATCCGGCATGACCGGCACCCACCACAATCACGTCGTAATCGTAGATCATTGCAATGTCAATATATTGATATTCAGTGTTTTATTTCACAAAGTACAGCCAATGCGGCATCCTCCTCGCGCTCCATGATCTCGCGCTCGCCAGGACCTTTGTCGTTGATTCCGCACAGATGGAGCAACCCGTGTACGACCACCCGGTGCAACTCCCTGTCGGGATCCACACCGAGCATATCGGCATTGGAACGCACCGTGTCCAACGATATGAACATATCGCCCGACAGCACACGCCCACGGCAGTAATCGAACGTGATTATGTCGGTATAGTAGTCGTGTTGCAGAAACTGACGGTTCACCTCTATTATCCGGTCGTCAGAGCAGAATATATAGGTCAGCTCACCGATACGGCGACCATGAGCCTCAGCCACACGGCCAAGCCACAGGCGCGTTGCATCCGGATCGAGCGCAGCAGGCATCTGCACCCCGTCAGTAGTAAATTCGATCGAATTCATCATACGGCAAAGTTAAGAAAAAAACTCCTCCCCTACCCTACCGCAACTGATTTTTGCATCAGCGCCACATCTCCCGTACAGCCATCTCTACTGAATCGACAGACCCGCTCAGGCAAAGAACAGATAAGCGGCGAGGATACCGGCTACGGAGCCGGTGATGTCGGCAAAAAGAGCGTATCCCACGGCATAACGTGTGCGACGCACCCCTACCGATCCGAAATACACAGCAAGAACGTAGAACATCGTGTCAGTACTGCCCTGAATCGCGGCGCTGACGCGGCTCACGAAAGCATCGGCACCATAAGTATTCATCAGATCCACCATCATGCCGCGGCTGCCGCTGCCGCTCAGAGGCTTCATGATAGCCGTAGGCAACGCCGCCACCCACTGTGCATCGATACCTATGGCACTCACAGCCTGTTCCAGACCCGAGGTGATCACATCCATGGCACCCGATGCACGGAACATGCCTATGGCCACCAGTATAGCCACAAGATACGGTATGATCATGACAGCGGTATGAAAGCCCTCCTTGGCACCCTCGATAAATGTCTCGTACATATTGATGCGCTTACGCAGCCCGGCCACAATAAAGCCGACTATCACCGTAAGCAGCAGCGCATTGGCAACAAAGCCGGAATAGACCTGCACTGCCTCCGCAGGCAATGATGAGAAAAACCACACTATGCCGCCTATCACAGCCATCATCCCTCCGAGCCAGCAAAGCAGCACCGGATCCAGCAAGCGTATGCGCTGCTTTATGCACAGCGCCACGATACCCACCAGCGTGGATATGAACGTAGCCAGAAGTATCGGCAGAAACACATCCGTAGGATTGGCGGCACCGGCCTGCGCGCGATACATCATGATGCTTATAGGTATAAAGCACAGCCCCGAGGCATTGAGTACAAGAAACATGATCATGGCATCGGTAGCCGTGTCCTTCTGCCTGTTCAGATCCTGAAGCTCCTGCATGGCTTTAAGACCGAGCGGAGTGGCCGCATTGTCCAGACCGAGCATATTGGCCGACACATTCATGAATATGGAGCCCATGGCCGGATGCCCCTTGGGCACTCCCGGAAACAGACGGCAGAAAAGCGGACTCACCAGCCGACCGAACACCGCTATAACCCCGGCACGCTCACCTATCTTCATAAGGCCGAGCCAGAGCGAAAGCACCCCCGTAAGGCCGAGCGAAATCTCAAACGCTCCCGCCGCCGACGTAAACGATGCCGACATGATGTCGGACCACACCCCGAGATCTCCGGCAAACAGAGTGCGTCCCACAGCCACAACAAAGGCTATGAGAAAAAAGGCTATCCAGATATAATTGAGTACCATCTGGAGCCAAATTTACGAAAATCGCACAGATTCACGACAATCGAATCACGACAAAATTTTCTGACCCGGTGCGACGCACACCCAAATCAGCAGCAAAACATCTGGCATACAGAATCTTGCATAGATTTACGCCCTCTGACATTACAAAATTTGCAGACACCCGCACGGATGCCCGCAAATTTTAAAGTCTAAAAACCGCAAATTTCCGCCTCCTCTCAACGGATCGGGGCAAGACGGTCGAGGAGCTCCTGACCCAGACGCGTCTTCGCATCGATATGGTCCAGAACCATGCACACGAACGGATCCGCATCGAACTGACCACGCACCGCCTCGAAGTCGCTCTGCTGACGTGCCTCGGCTCCGTCCACACCGAAACCGGTACGGCTCACCAACGAAAACTCCTTGCGGGCATCATCGTAGAGCAGACGGTCGAGAGCCACCACGCTTTCGCGCCAGCGCTCCACGATAGCAGCCACATCGTCAGGAGTCAGGGCATCTGTATCCTTGCCCCACCAACGCCGGAAATTCTCCACTACCCATGTCCACTCCATATCGTAATAACCGGCATGTATCGAGCGGAACCTGGACTCGAGCTCATCGAGCGTATCGATACGGTGCTCTATCAGATCGCGTATCAGGGCCGAGATCTCGCTCTTGGGAGCGAGCATACCGCCTATGTCGACCCACTCCCCCGCTCCTGAAGGCGCCGTAGGCCGGAGACGGCGCCGCATGTCGTCGACCGATTCGAACGCCGCGCCCTCCAGGCGCTTTATCACCGAATTGCCCATAAACTTGTCTATTGCCATCGAATAGTAGCCCCTCCCTTTTCTCAAAGCCCGGGCCTCGATGGTCATGCCCTGCCATGTATAGCGCTCGGCTGTAGGTCCCGACACAGCCTCAACCGCATCGAGCACCTCTATACCGGCCATCATGCGCGATATCGTATACGGACTCAACAGATTGAAATTCACCTGATCCAGCAGATCGGGATCGCGCCGGCAGTCACGGTGTGGCCATTTACGCGCATCGCGGATAGTACCCACGCTCTTCAGATTGACACCTGGCACAAGATAAGTCTTACCCTTGCGCTCTATCAGATAAGAAAACGGAAGTTTCGACGTATCGGAATGAGATACATGACGTCCCATCACAAGCGAGAAAGCACCGATGCGTGCAGGCCACAGAACATACGAATCCGACGTCGTCTTCGAACCACGCTCGACAACACCCTGGTGTATAGGCCCCAGTTTATACATGTGGTTGCTCTGGTTCGAACCGGAACCGGCATTGAGAAACGAGAACATACCGGCGATGAGCAGACTCGACTTATGCATTGTCACCGTATACGGTCCTGCGAATATAGCGCAAGCCTCACCGTTCTCGCAGGCGCAGTTGGCGAAAAAGAGCGAATCGTGAGCCGAAAACAGATGGCTCAGATGAGTGCCCTGCCCCACGAACACATGCCTCAGGACAACACCCTCGCTTACCTTCGAGCCCGAGGCCATGACAAACTCCGACGCCATCACGCCGCGCCCCACCTCGACCGGATCGGCCTCCGACGATGCAAGCCACCCATTCGACAACGATGCGGCACCCTCCACGCGGGCATAGTCGCCGATCCACACATCGGTCATAGTGCCGCAATCCGTCACACGGGCATTCACTCCCACACGCCCGCGGTCGGAGCGCACTCCGTCGGCATGGGCGCGGACCATCTCCGATATACGCGACGTCAGAGCAGGAAGATGCCGGTACATAGCCGCTATATACGCCGTCTGTGCCGACAGACGCTCATACACCGGAACTTCGCGGCCGCCGGTCTCGTTGAGCACCGACACCTCGGTACCGATACCGAATGTCGCGCCGGGATGAGTGACCATACGGTCCACATTCTCGATATAGGCGCCGTCGGCTATATCGTAGTTGGCTATGTAACCGCGTATATTGCGGATACACACACCGCGACCCACACTGACATTATGCAGCGTGGCATCGGTTATCCCGGCACGGCGCACTACACCGCCATCGAGCGTGAACTCACCCTGAGCGCTGCCGAGACGGACAGCACCCGAAAATGACACATTATAATAACTGTCCGCTACAAACGGCTCCTCGACCGTTATCATCCCCCAGTCGGAGGCTGTACACCGTCTCGACTCCAATGCGGCGATCTCAGCCGCAGCAATTACTCTAAACATAGGTTAAACAACAAATAATAGGTATGAATACGCAAAGATACGATTTTTAATTGCCAGCCCAACCGATTTATCACCGATTGTCGACAAAACTACACAGAGCGCCGCAGTCACACCGGCATAATTTTACGCATCGGTATTGAAAAATTTGGCAGTGAGGCGAAAAGGGAGTAACTTCGCCGGTGAATACATATTCGATTAAATAACAATTAAACAAGCCAAGATTATGTCAGCAGCTGTCAATACCGAAACTTTGGACTGGGCCAACCTCGCGTTCGGCTACATGCCCACCGACTATAACGTACGCTGCCGTTTTGCCGACGGCAAGTGGGGTCCCGTCGAGGAATCGACCTCAGAGACAATAGAGATGCATATTGCGGCCACAGCCCTCCACTACGGACAGGAGATATTCGAAGGACTGAAAGCATTTCGCGGAAAAGACGGCAAAATACGCATATTCCGACTGGAAGAAAACGCAAAACGCATACGCGAATCGGCAAAAGGCATCATGATGGAACCGATACCTGAAGACCTCTTCCGCGAAATGGTGATCCGGGTGGTAAAACTCAACGAACGATTCGTGCCACCCTACGGTAGCGGCGCATCGCTCTACATACGTCCTCTCGAGATCGGAATGTCGGCGCGTATAGGCGTAAAACCGGCCGACGAATACATGTTCATGATCATGGTTAGCCCCGTAGGACCATACTTCAAGGAAGGGTTCCGCCCGACAAATATTTGTATCATGCGCGAATTCGACCGCGTCGCTCCTAAAGGAACAGGACGATGGAAAGTCGGTGGAAACTACGCCGCCTCGCTCGACGCCGGAGACCGCGCACACTCGCTCGGATACTCCGCCGTGCTGTATCTCGACCCGAAAGAGAAAAAATATCTCGACGAATGCGGACCGGCCAACTTCTTCGCCATCAAGGAAGGAAAGTACATTACCCCCGCATCGGAATCGATACTCCCCTCGATAACCAACATGAGCCTACAGCAGATAGCACGCGATCTCGGAATAGAAGTCGAAGCGCGCCACATACCCATCGAGGAACTCGACTCTATCGACGAAGCTGCCGCATGCGGCACAGCCGCAGTAGCATCGCCGATAGCCCGTATCGACGACCTCGACACCGGACGCCAGTACGTGATAGCTCCCGACGGACAGCCGGGCCCGATCACCACAAGACTCTACGACACTCTGCGGGGAATACAGCTCGGAGACCTCCCCGACACACACGGCTGGAACACAGTTCTGTAAGCACGGCACATGATTGACTACCAGGCAGTCATAGACAAATATTATCCCGCAGGAGATCCCGCGCGCGACATATACATGCGCCACGCCGAATCAGTAGCCGGCGAGGCTCTCGCCATAGTCAGAAACAGACATCTGCCACTCGACGAAGCCACAGTCATGGCCGCGGCAATGCTCCACGACATCGGGATATGCCGTACCGACGCGCCGGGAATACACTGCCACGGATCAGAACCCTATCTGGCACACGGAGTAGCCGGAGCTGCAATCCTGAGAGCCGAAGGAATACCCGAGGAGATAGCCTCAGTAGCCGAACGGCACACCGGAGCCGGACTTACTGCCGGGGATGTGGAAGCCTCAGGCCTCCCGATACCGGTACGCGACTATTGTCCGCGGACATTGCTGGAGAAACTCGTATGCTACGCCGACAAATTCTGGTCGAAAAGCGGATCTATGGAGCGTAAAACGCTCGACCGCGTACGCGCTTCGATGGCGAAATGGGGAGGTGACTCAGCTGGCCGATTCGAAGAACTGCACAGACAGTTCGGCCAATAAGATCTATCAACAGAAAATAAAAAGACAATCGATATGGAACGTAAATTCGGACGCATATTATTGAAACTCAGCGGTGAATCGCTCGCAGCCGGTCAAGGTCACGGCATAGATACAAACCGCCTTACAGCATATGCAGAGCAGATACGCGACGCTGTCGAATCAGGCATACAGGTAGCCATCGTAATCGGTGGAGGCAACATATTCAGAGGCCTGAAAGGCGCATCACAAGGTTTCGACCGCGTAAAAGGCGACCAGATGGGAATGCTCGCTACAGTGATCAACTCGCTCGCACTCAGTTCGGCTCTCGAAGCCATTGGCCAGCCGGCACGCGTGCTCACTGCCATTGGAATGTTCCCTATAGGTGAACAGTACTCAAACCGCCGTGCCATCGAAGCTATGGACCGCGGAGAAGTGGCCATACTCAGCGGAGGCACCGGTTGCCCGTTCTTCACAACCGATACAGGTGCCGCTCTGCGCGGAGTCGAAGTCGGTGCCGACGTTATGCTCAAAGGAACTCGCGTAGACGGAATATACACCGCCGATCCCGAAAAAGACCCGGATGCTACCAAATTCGACCAGATCACTTACGACGAAGTATACAACCGCGGACTCCGCATCATGGATCTCACAGCCACGGCGCTATGCCAGGAAAACAAACTGCCGATAATTGTATTCGACATGGACACTCCCGGCAATCTGGCCAAGGTGCTGCGTGGCGAAAACATAGGCACATTAGTCTACTGATGACACCTGTCGCTCCGGCTGAAAGCCGGAAAATGGCTGCCGTAGGCATGTTTGACGGCGTGCACCGCGGACACCGGAGTCTAATATCCGAACTCAGACAGCAGGCCCGGCTGCGCGGGCTCGAACCGGTCGCGTTCACATTCACCGCACATCCGATGGCCGTCATTGCCCCGCAGAAATGCCCGCCCATGCTGTCTTCGGCCGAAGAACGCTGCGCCATGCTTCGCGAAGCCGGAGCCGCCGAAGCTACAGCTCTTGATTTCGCCGCCATACGCGGTCTCACAGCCGCCGGATTCATGGCCATGCTGCACGACACTTATAGTGTCGACGCCCTGCTCATGGGCTTCAACAACCACATCGGATCAGACCGGCTGACTACACCCGAAGAATACCGGCAGGCAGGTGCCGAAGCCGCAGTGGAAGTGCTCTTTGCTGAGGAATACCGCGGAGAAGGCGCCCCGTGCAGCTCATCGGTGATTCGCACAGACATAGCCGCAGGAAATGTAGACGATGCGGCCATAAGGCTCGGACGACCCTATACCGTCAGCGGAGAAGTAGTCGGCGGACGACAGCTCGGACGCACCATCGGATTTCCCACAGCCAATCTGCTCAGCCGGCAGGAACTTCTTCCGGCCAACGGAGTCTATGCGGCCGATACGGAAGTCGACGGACACACTTACCGGACAATAGTGAATATCGGACACCGCCCCACAGTCGACATAGCAGGCGCTCCCGTAAGCATCGAAGCACACCTCATAGGCTACAGCGGCGACCTCTACGGACACACACTGCATCTCGACATGCTGCGGCGGCTCCGCGACGAGCGGAGGTTCGGATCCGTCGACGCACTCGCGGCCCAGCTGCGCGCCGACGCCGTCTGCGCCCTCGGCATCTGATCCGCCAGTCAGCGCCCGGACATGCCTGGACTATATCATGGCGGCGAAAAAATGCCAGATGGCAAGGCCGGTGCTTACCGAGACATTAAGAGAGTGCTTGGTTCCGTACTGCGGTATCTCTATACATATATCGGCATTGTCCACAACCGGCTGCGACACACCCTCGACCTCGTGTCCGGCTACGATGGCATACTTTTTGCCCGGCTCGGGACAGAACTCGCGCAGATCCACACTACCCTTGACCTGCTCGAGCACACATATCGTATAGCCGTCGGCGCGTAAAGCGCTCAGCGCGTCGAGCGTATCGGCATAGTATCGCCAGTCCACCGAATCCTCGGCTCCGAGTGCCGTCTTGTGGATCTCGGCGCTCGGAGGTGTAGCGGTGATGCCGCACAGAGCTATGCGCTCCACCATAAAAGCGTCAGATGTTCGGAATATAGAGCCTATATTGTTGAGCGACCGGATATTGTCGAGCACCACTGCTATAGGTAGTTTCTCTTTGGCTCGATAATCGGCCACAGCATCGCGGTTCAGATCCCAGATCGTTTTCTTGTCCATAAGATTCAAAAGGTTATACCGAGAGTTCTGGCATAGGACGACACAAGTCCCTCGGCGAAATTATCGGCACTGAATGCCCGTATATGCTCCCTGCCCTCTGCGACCATGCGGTCACGCAACGCGCAGTCATCCATGATGCGCATAGCTGCTTCGGCGTAGGCGGCGGGATCGTCGGGATCCACATAAACCGCACCAGGGCCGCCGGCCTCCTCAAGACAGGATCCGGTAGCGGCTATGACCGGAGTTCCCGATGCGATAGCCTCGATCACCGGAATCCCGAATCCCTCGTAGCGCGATGTATAGGAAGCCACGGCGGCACCGGCATACAGCGCCGGCAGATCAGCGAAATCAACGCCTGTGAGGAAAATCACCCTGTCGCCGGCACCGGACGACGCTATAACGCGGTCGAGTTCGGAAGCATAGCCCGAACGGCGCCCCACGATAACGAGCTTCACTGATTTTGGCAGACGCTCGAGCGCACGCACCGCAAGCTGCTGGTTCTTGCGCATCTCCACCGTACCTACAGCCGCTATATAACGCTCAGGCAACCCGTATGCCGCCCTCACACGGTCTATGTCGGACTTGCCGACTGACTTGTGGAACGCAGGCGCGCACCCCTGATAAACAATATCGATCTTGGACGGATCTATACCGTAAAGCTCCTCGATATCGGCTGCAGTGCGCCGGCTGATGGCTATGATACGGGTAGCGGCTTCGGCTGCGCGGCGGAACTTCCAGTCGCATATACGGCGGTCGGCGGCATGATACGACTCCGGAACACGGCGGAATATCAGATCATGGATCGTGACCACCGACGGTATGCCGCTGCGACCTATGCCCGCAGGCAGCTCATTGCTGAGACCGTGATACAGATCTATACCGGAGCGCCGGAGCTGCCCGGTAAGGCCGCGGGTGCGCCACAGATGGGTGGCCATGCGTCCGAACGAGGTATCGGGAGTGCGCACTTCCACACCACGGCGCTCCAGCAACGGATCCAGACGGGGATTCCGCACAGCATGGGGAGCGAAAAGCAGATAGCGGTTATCCGGACAGCGCGACGTCAGCACATCGAGCACCAGACGCGAATAGTTGCCGATACCCGTGAGATTCTGGACTGCGCGTTTTGCGTCGAATCCTATGGTAAGATGCTTCATGGACGCGAATTTACAAATAATTACAAATAAAATGAGTAATTTTGCGATTGTATCACTCAACCGAACACGTAATGAAAATAGCCATAATAGGTTACGGAAAGATGGGACACGCCGTTGAGCGCATAGCCCGTAGCCGCGGACACGAGATAGTAGCGGTAGTCGATGCCGAAAACGCCTCCGACATAGCCGGAGAGGCTTTCAGATCGGCCGACGCAGCCATAGAATTCACCACTCCGGCAACAGCCGAGGCTCTGTGCCGGGCCGCCGTCAGCGAAGGCGTGCCCGTAATAAGCGGCACAACCGGATGGACTGAAGCAGTAAGTGCTGTGGGCAAAACCGCAGAAGCGGCAGGCACTGCACTCATGTGGAGCTCAAACTACAGCCTCGGTGTGGCTCTGTTCCGACTGATAAACCGCTACGCGGCCGCACTCATGGAACCATTCGCGCAATACACCCCGCACATGACCGAGGTACACCACACGCATAAACTCGACCATCCGAGCGGTACAGCCATAACACTGGCCGAAGAACTCGCCGGAGCATGCCCGCGAATCGACGGTTGGGCCGAAGACCCCGCCGACGGCAGCGCAACCATGCGCATAGACCACATACGCCGCGCCGAAGTGCCGGGCATACATACCGTCAGCTGGGATTCGCCGGTCGACACCATAACCCTCGAACACAGCGCCGCAAGCCGAGACGGATTCGCTCTCGGTGCGGTAATGGCCGCCGAATGGATACGCGGACGTCGCGGTCTGTTCGCCATCGACGACATGCTCCACTCCATACTGCCGACGCATCTGCTTTCAATCACCGACACAACATCCTCAAAATGAACAATACATCCAAGGAACAGACAGAAAAGCCCGCTCTCTTTTCAAAAGACGACATAATGAGCCGCCTACGCGCCGTAAAACCCACTCGGTGGATACGGTTCGGCCTGGTAGCCGCCATATTCCTGACATGGGTGGCCTGGCTCGGAAACTGGTGGGTAGCATTGTGGCTGCTGCTGCTGATCGACATATATCTCACAGGATACATACCATTCTCGTGGTGGAAGAAAAGCTCGAACCCCATGGTAAGAGGTGTCATGAGCTGGGTCGACGCAATAGTCTACGCCCTCGTTCTCGTATATTTCGTATTCACATTCATCGGACAGAACTACCAGATACCCTCGTCATCTCTCGAAAAGACTCTGCTCACAGGCGACTATCTGTGGGTCAACAAGATGGCATACGGACCGAGGGTACCGACAACACCCGTGCACTTCCCGCTGGTACAGAACACTCTGCCCGTGATCAACACCAGGAGCTATCTCGAGTGGCCGCAGTGGCGATACCACAGGCTCAAAGGACTCGGATCGGTAGAACGCGGCGACATAGTCGTGTTCAACTTCCCTGCCGGCGACACTGTGGCTCTGCGCATGCAGAACCCCGACTACTACACACTGCTGCACCGGCTTGCCGAACGCGGACTCGGACGCGAATACATGGAGCGGCATCCTGAAGTATACGGCGACATAATATACCGTCCCGTAGACCGCCGCGAAAACTACGTGAAACGTGCCGTCGCCCTTCCCGGCGACAACTTCGAGATACGTTCCGGCGAGATATACATCGACGGAGAGAAACAGCCCATGCCGAAAGAAGCCCAGTTCTTCCACTTTTTCCAGGTCGACGGATGGCGCAGCATGACATCAGCACAGCACGACGCATTCTGGGACGACCTCGGAGTAGCGGCCGACGACAGAGCCGCAGTGGCATCCGATCCATCCATACTCTACGCCCCTCTCACACCCGACATGGTGAGCCGCCTGCAGCAGATGCCTAACGTCACATTCGTGGAACGGGCCGAAATGCAGCCGAATCCCGAACTGTATCCCTTCGACCGCTCGGCAGCGGCCGGATGGACACTCGACGACTACGGACCTGTGCACATACCGGCCAAAGGCGAAACCGTAGAACTAAACGACAGCACATGGGCACTCTACGGACGCGCGATACGCAACTACGAACACAACGACGCCGAACTCCGCTCCGACGGACACGTATATATCGACGGCACACCCGCCGGTAAATACACGTTCAAGATGGACTACTACTTCATGATGGGCGACAACCGTCACAACTCGCTCGACTCACGCTTCTGGGGACTCGTGCCCGAAGACCATATCGTGGGCAAGCCGATGATGGTGCTCGTATCGTTCGACAAAGACCGCGGTCTGTTCGACGGCGGCATACGCTGGAACCGCATATTCCGCAAAGCCAATCCCGACAAGCAGTAATCCAGGTCTCATCAGGATCCACATGACATCCCGTCCGGAAGTATCGCCAGCCACACTCGTATTGCCGCCGGCCTATTGCGGCGGCATAGGACGCTACGCGCTCATGATGCGCCACGCCCGTACCGTAGTGGACACCTCGCGGCAATACGACAAACGCTTCAAACACCC
Source organism: uncultured Porphyromonadaceae bacterium (assembly GCA_948467675.1). Lineage (GTDB taxonomy): Bacteria > Bacteroidota > Bacteroidia > Bacteroidales > Muribaculaceae > CAOKFI01. The sequence continues at coordinate 60,197 of CAOKFI010000007.1, read as the reverse complement.
TCACCGCTGCATCATAGCCGACACCCGCGGCCCGCTTCAGCTCACAGTACCCGTGGCCAAGCCCGAACGCCACCACGGCACACGGTGGGCCGACATACAGGTGAGCCTCCACGGACGGTGGTGGGAAGTACACCGAACAGCAGTGGCCTCGGCCTACGGACGAACCCCGTTCTACGAATTCATTTCCGACGGTTTTAACGCGATCTGGCGCAGTTTCTCAGCCCGGGAATGCAACTTATCGCTGATGGATCTCGACGCGGCCATAGAGGCCGAAATATGCCGCCAGCTCGGAATCCCCGCCCCCATATACAGCGACCGGATCCCGGAAAGCGGCACAATCGCACCCGCAGCAGCCGAAACCGACAGCATCACCGCACCCCCCTACTGGCAGGTACGACAGGCCGACCTCGGCTTTCTCAGCGGCATGAGCATCCTCGACCTTATCTTCAGCCTCGGCCCCGAAGCCCAGCTCTACCTCGCCGCCCTGTAGCGCCACCCCCATACCGGTCACATATTCCTGCGCATCTCCGACGCGCCTGTTCCATTAACGCATTGACCAACCCCATGCATGACTGCATGGGGCTTCACATCCCGCGGGTCTCCGACCCGCCACGCATCGGAAACGCATCGGAGATGCGTAACATGTGAAACCCTACCACCCGGCAACGCATCGGAGATGCGTAACATGCGAAACCCCACGTGCGTGCACGTGGAGCATGCGAAGATCCCCTCTCAACCAGGCGCGTCGGAGATGCGCAGGACACCCCGACCGCCCCGCAACGCATCGGAGATGCGTAACATGTGAAACCCCACGTGCGTGCACGTGGGGCATGCAAAGACACCCTCCCCCCCAGGCGCGTCGGAGATGCGCAGCATGCCGGCTCATACCTCTAAATAACAACAGCCACATCCCTTTCCGGGATGCGGCTGTATAGTTATGGATTGACTCTGCGGCTTACTTGCCCGAGAGCTTCTCTTTGAGAGCTGCAAGCTCCTGAAGATCGCCCAGAGTGGTTTTCTCGATAGCGGGAGCTGCTACTGCGGGAGCGTCCTCGCGGCGGCTCTGACGCTTGGCCTTGCGCTGCTCGGCCTTCTCAGCCTTGGCTTCGTCTTCGAATATGCGGCTGTGGCTGAGGATGATGCGCTTGCTGTCCTTGTTGAACTCGATAACCTTGAAGTTGAGTTTTTCGTCAACCTTGGCCTGCGAGCCGTCTTCCTTAACGAGGTGTTTCGGAGTAGCGAAACCTTCAACACCATAGGGAAGCGCTACGACTGCACCCTTGTCGAGCATCTCGATGATAGTGCCTTCGTGTACGCTGCCGAGAGTGAATACGGTCTCGAATACATCCCAGGGATTCTCCTCAAGCTGCTTGTGGCCGAGGCTGAGACGACGGTTGTCCTTGTCGATCTCGAGCACCTGAACGTCGATGTCGGCACCGATCTGGGTAAATTCGCTCGGGTGCTTGATCTTCTTGGTCCAAGACAGGTCGGAGATGTGGATCAGACCGTCTACGCCCTCCTCGATCTCAACGAATACACCGAAGTTGGTGAAGTTGCGTACCTTGGCGGTGTGGCGGCTGCCGATCGGATAGCGCTCTTCGATATCCTGCCAGGGATCTTTTTTAAGCTGCTTGATACCGAGGCTCATCTTGCGGTCCTCGCGGTCGAGTGTCAGGATCATAGCTTCGATCTCGTCGCCTACCTTCATGAAGTCCTGAGCTGAACGCAGGTGCTGGCTCCAGGACATCTCGCTCACGTGGATCAGACCTTCTACACCCGGGGCGATCTCTACGAACGCACCGTAGTCGGCCATAACCACTACGCGGCCCTTGACTTTGTCGCCGGGCTTGAGGTTGGGATCGAGAGCGTCCCAGGGATGGGGAAGGAGCTGCTTCAGACCGAGAGCTATGCGCTTCTTCTCGTCGTCGAAGTCGAGAATGCAGACATTGAGCTTCTGGTCGAGGCTGACAACTTCTTCGGGATGGTTCACGCGGCCCCAGGAGAGGTCGGTGATATGGATCAGACCGTCTACGCCACCCAGGTCGATGAATACACCGTAGGTAGTGATGTTCTTGACGGTACCTTCGAGCACCTGACCCTTCTCGAGCTTGGCGATGATCTCGCGCTTCTGCTGCTCGAGCTCGGCCTCGATGAGAGCCTTGTGGCTTACCACAACGTTGCGGTACTCCTGGTTGATCTTAACGACCTTGAACTCCATGGTCTTGCCAACGAAGATATCGTAGTCGCGGATGGGCTTCACGTCGATCTGCGAGCCGGGGAGGAATGCCTCGATGCCGAACACATCGACGATCATGCCGCCTTTGGTACGGCACTTGATGTAGCCCTTGATGATTTCGTCGTTTTCGAGCGCCTGGTTGATGCGTTCCCAAGAGCGGGATGCACGAGCCTTGCGGTGGGAGAGAATAAGCTGACCCTTCTTGTCTTCCTGGTTTTCGATGAAGACCTCAACGGTATCGCCGATCTTGATGTCGGGATTGTAGCGGAACTCGCTCATAGGGATGATACCGTCGCTCTTGTAACCGATGTTGACCACAGCCTCACGCTTGTTGAGGGCGATGATGGTACCTTCGATCACTTCTTTGTCCTTGACGGTTCCGAGGGATTCGTCGTAGGTTTTGGTCAGTTCCTCACGCGATTTTTCGCCTGCGGCAACGCCGTTTTCGTATGCGTCCCAGTCGAAATCGGCCAGAGGAGTGTTGTTTGTTTGATCAGTCATGTTGATCAGTTTGGGAAATAAATGGTTAATAAATATGGTTAATTCACTCATGCACGGAGGCTTACGCCCGCACTCGCGCATAAATCGGCGCAAAGATACGAATTTTATCCCGCATCTGCAACCCTATCATCGATAGATCAGTCTCTTTGTATTGTCCAGTTCTTTACGAAAATACTTGTTTTTGATAGCTGTTTCATCGACCGCAAATATACTGATTTATAAATACAAAACAAAAGCGAACCGGAATTGCTTTCCGATTCGCCAGATTGGTGGAGTATAGCGGACTCGAACCGCTCACCTCGACACTGCCAGTGTCGCGCTCTAGCCAGATGAGCTAATACCCCATTTGTGCGGCAAAGATATGCAGTTTTTTTGTTATCCGCAATTTTTGCCGCAACTTTTTTTTACTTGAGGTGCCATATCGACTCCGGTATAGGCCAGTCGCCATAGCGGCGGATACGCAGGCTCACACCGTATCGGTTGGCATACTGCTCTATGTCGAGTATGTAGCCGTCGCACTTCTGTTTCTTTTTGTTTCCTTCGAGCGGCACACCTTTGCTGCGGAGAGTGTCGGCGATGAATGCAAACAGGTGCTCGGCACGCTTTTTCTGTGTGTTTCTGAATGCTTTTTCCTGTTTGGGATCATCGAAATACGCGCTGCCGAAGTCAAAGCCGAAAGTTATGCAAAATCCATTGTAAACCCGCGACGGCTGTTCATTTTCCGCTATGTACACGTAACATTGCAGTGGATTGCCGCCGTCGTATCCCGGTATGGTCACGGATCGCGGCGACATCCAGAATTCCCGCTCAGGATTTGCCACACGGCATCCCGGCTGGTTGAACTGGAGTACTATTTCCGGATCCGTATATGACTTATTTTTTCCGATGCGGGGGCTGAGACCTTCTCCGGCCAGCTTGCCGACAACATCAGAGGCGGTAGCCGACAGCGGATAGCGGCCGAAGCGGAGTGTAGGCATAGCGCCTATGTCGAGCTCGAAAGGCGTGGCAACGGCGGGCTTCGGTTCTGATTTCGGCCGACCATCGGTATTTCTGAATGCGTCGGCAATAACACCGGTGTCACAAGCTGATGCTATCGGCTCAGGAGCAGTCTCGCAACCGTCGCAACCGTAGTTCTTCCATCCGCTAATCATCGAGCGGAAACCGTCTGTATGTTCGGGAACCACCGTCAGTGTGAGTTGTCCCTGACCTGAGCCAAGAATATACACCACTGTATTGCCTTTAAACATAAACATCTCATGGTCATTGATATCCGACCGCCCGAGGATATCGAGCATGTCCACGTGCGGATGCTTATGCTCCTCCATGACCACCACATATATGCCGCCACCCATATCAATCCGGTATGTGTGGGCGAAGTCCTTGATTATGCCCATGGTCGGGATCATGAGCGCACTGTTGCCTACGACATAGAGTGTCTCGCGCGACTGCGAGCCATCCTTCTTGCGGGCCATGACGTCGAAGCTGAGTGTATCTACCGCACCGGCAGAGAGCACTGCAAGCATCAATACTATGATAAAGGCTATCCGTTTCATAACTATTAAAATGATAGGGATACATGCATGGCCGTCACCTATACATATATCCCTACCGATAGGTATAAATCTGTACTATGTCTGTCAGTCGATGATTGCGAAGCCGGTGTAGGGGCGCAGACATTCTGGCACTACGATGCCATCGGGTGTCTGGTTGTTCTCGAGCAGAGCGGCCACGATGCGTGGCAGAGCCAGGGCGGAGCCGTTGAGCGTGTGGCACAGGCGTATCTTCTTGTCGTCGCCACGGTAGCGGCAGTGCAGACGGTTGGCCTGATATGTCTCGAAGTTGGATACCGACGATACTTCAAGCCAGCGTTTCTGTGCGGCCGACCATACCTCGAAGTCGAAAGTTATGGCGGATGTGAAGCTCATGTCTCCGCCACACAGACGGAGTATATGCCATGGGAGGCCGAGTTTGTCGAGCAGTGACTGCACGTGATCCTTCATCTCCTCAAGAGCGGCGTAGGAGTCTTCGGGACGCTCTATGCGGACAATCTCCACTTTGTCGAACTGGTGCAGACGGTTGAGACCGCGCACATCCTTGCCGTAGCTGCCTGCTTCGCGGCGGAAACATGCGGAATAGGCGGTATTCTTGATCGGCAGACGGTCGGCCGGTATGATCACGTCGCGGTAGAGATTTGTTACCGGCACCTCTGCCGTGGGTATGAGATAGAGATTGTCGGCTGTGCAGTGGTACATCTGCCCTTCTTTGTCGGGGAGCTGTCCTGTTCCGTAGCCCGAAGCCTCGTTGACCACGTATGGCGGCTGAATCTCGGTATATCCGGCAGCTGTGGCCTGATCGAGGAAGAACTGTATGAGAGCCCGCTGCAGGCGTGCACCCTTTCCGACATATACGGGAAATCCCGCACCTGTGATCTTCACACCGAGGTCGAAGTCGATAAGATTGTATTTTCTGGCGAGATCCCAGTGAGGCAAAGCGTCGTCCGACAGCTCCGGCATCTGTCCTCCGGTCTTCTCGACCACGTTGTCGGCAGCCGACTTGCCTGCGGGGACAGCCGCACACGGAACGTTTGGCACACTAAGGAGAGTCTCGCGTATGGCTGCCTCGGTGGCGGCGAGTTCGTCGGCCACGGCTTTCTGCTGCTCCTTGAGGGCGGCTACGGATGCTTTCGCTTCTTCGGCTTTGTCTTTCTCGCCCTGCTTCATGAGGGCGCCTATCGATGCTGCGAGCTGTTTGAGCTGAGCTGCGAGATTGTCGTTGTTGAGCTGAAGGGCGCGGCGGCGCTCATCGGCGGCGAGCACTGAAGCTATGGCTTCTTTTCCGTCAAATCCTTTGACGGCCAGGCGCTCTATGACGAGCTGGGGATCTTCCTTGATTTGCTGTAAGGTAAGCATTGAGAATATATGTGTGTAAGTTTGTTTACGACAATAGTTCCTTGACTTTGGCGCTGATGGCGCGTCCGTCGGCGCGTCCGGCAAGAGCCTTTGAGGCAACACCCATGACGCGTCCCATTTCTTTGGCTGAAGTGGCGCCTACTTCGGCTATGATCTTGCGGAGTTCGGCTGTAAGCTCCTCGTCGGTGAGCTGCCTGGGGAGGTATTCCTCGATCACTGCGGCTTCGGCGAGTTCGGCTTCGGCGAGTTCGGGACGTGACTGCTCTGTGTATATTGCGGCGCTTTCGCGGCGCTGTTTTGCCATTTTGACGAGCACCCGTGTTGCGGCCTCGTCGGTCAGGGTGCCGTCGGCACCTTTCGCGGTCTTGGCTTCAAGAAATTCTTTTTTGATGCCGCGCAGCGCTTCGAGGCGCACTTTGTCGCGGGCGAGCATTGCCGCCTTTATGTCGGCGTTTATTCTGTCGAAAAGATCCATAATCCTGTATGGTTTTGGCTTGTTATTGTCGCAAAATTAGTGAAAAACGCCCAACGTCACAAAAAAACATGGGTCAGTCGAGTGTCAGACGCAGTGTCTGGGCGAGACGTCGCATGGCAGGACGTTCCTCGAGCATCCGGGCATATACCTCCCGTTCGCTCCATGTCTGTGGTGATCCTTCACCCTGGTTAATGTCGAGATCGATGGTTATCAGGTCGTTGGCCAGCTGTGAGTGTATGGCCTGGAGTATGTCGTACATGGCGCCATGCAGGGTCTCGAGCTGAGGCTGGCTCTCGACTGTGACCAGATATCTGTGGGGCTGCTGAGTGGCAGCCGGCCGGCAGTTCCGCATGGTGTGTATGAGCAGCTTGGCTTCCTGATGGCGTGCGATGTATGTCTCCCATGCGGCGTCGAGCGATGCTGCGGTGTAGGGTGTGGTACGCTGTGCGGCCGATGGCGCGGCGGTGGCTGATGATGCAGCGGCGCTGTCTGTATCCGTGGACGCAGCGGCGGCATGGTTGATCGATACCCGTGGTCCGAGGCCTGAGGCTACACGGCGTTTCTGTGGCTGCTGCGCGGGCGCGCCTGATGGCTGCTGCGCAGTATATGACCTCGGAGAGTTCTGCGCGGGCGCAGACGGCTGCGGTGCGGGTGCGGCCGATGGTTCGGGTGCGTTACCGTAGGCCGGAGCCGGATCGTGAGCGGCAGGTGTTATTTTGTGTAACTGCCCCTCTCCGTTGCCGCTATCGCTGTGGGAGGGGCTGTCCGCTTGGCATAGCTGACACAGTTTTATCAGCGTCAGTTCTACCAGAAACTGCTTGTCGGCCACTGATCTGTAGTCGAGTTCGGCGCGGTTGCAGAGATCCATGGCTCTGTATATCCATTGGGGCTTGCATGCGGCCGATTGCTTTACCATGATGTCGATCTGCTCTGCGGCAGCTTCCAGAAGCTCCGCTGTGCGCGGGTCGTGAGCCATCATCAGGTCGCGGAAATAGCCTCCGAGTCCTGTTATAAAAAAGAGGGCGTCGAATCCGCGCCGGCGTATTTCCTGATATGTGAGCAGAGAGAGTGTGACATCACCTGCGAGAAATGCGTCGGTGAGCCTGCTGTACCAGTCGATGTCGAGCACGTTGAGATTCTCGACAGCGGCTGTATATGTGATGTTTCCCTGTGAGGATGCGGCCACCTGATCAAATATCGACAGCGCGTCGCGCATGGCACCGTCGGCTTTCCGTGCTATTATGTTGAGAGCCGCCGGTTCGGCTGTCATTCCTTCGGCAGCTGCTATTGATGCCAGATGCTCCACCATGTCGGCTATGGTTATCCGGTTGAAGTCATAGATCTGGCATCGGGAGAGTATGGTAGGTATTACTTTCTGTTTTTCGGTAGTGGCCAGTATGAATACCACATAGGATGGGGGTTCCTCGAGTGTTTTGAGAAAAGCGTTGAATGCGGCGTTTGACAGCATGTGTACCTCGTCGACTATAAACACGCGGTATTTTCCGGATGCAGGACGTACCTGAACCTGGTCGGTGAGAGCCCGGATGTCGTCGACACTATTGTTTGATGCGGCGTCAAGTTCTATTATGTTGAGCGATGTGCCTTCGTTGAAAGCCCGGCAAGAGTCGCATTCATTGCATGCCTCACCGTCGGCTCCCGGATGCTCGCAGTTTATTGTCTTTGCAAATATACGTGCGCAAGAAGTCTTACCGACTCCCCGCGAACCGCTGAACAGATAAGCATGGGCGAGCTTATCGGCTGATATAGAGCGCTTGAGTGTAGCCGTAAGAGCTTTCTGCCCTACCACAGTAGCAAATGTGGAGGGTCGATACTTCCGCGCCGATACTATATAGTTTTCCATTGCAGGTGTATAGGAGTATAGATTACAAAGATAATGAATCTTTCGGAGATTATCAGTCTGTAGTATGCTCTCCTGCCCTATCCTGCTGAGATATCAGTCAATATTTTCACAACAACCGATATATCAGCCATATAGTGCAACAATGGTGTTTACATCCATGTTGCATAATTATTAAAAAATATTAAAAGGATGAATTTTTATTACCAATAATTATGTTTAAAAACATAAAAGTGCCTATATTTGCATCGTGTTTTTCATGGTATTAGATTTAAGGTTAAGAGAGATTGATTGTCGCGATGACAATCAATTTTTTTTTGTACCTGTATCAACCACTCTAACACACTCAGCATACAAGCATTTCAGAATATCGGCAAGCATTGCGTTTTGAATGCGGATCCTTCCGGCGGCCGAGGCCTCTGTCCATGCGTTGCAGCATCCGGCTGCCGCAGACATGAAGACCGCCGTTAGCGGATCTGCCTTGTAGATCCAGTCCGGAATCTGTTCATACGCCAGCAGTGCATGCCGGTCATAATGTCCGTATCGCTTCCTTCAGGGGGAGGTTACAACCATTCCGGCTTACGGGCGGTACCGCTCCCGTTTGCCCAGGTCGAGCTTTTACCTCCCAGATACCGACGTCATTTTCCGGTGTGGCTGATGACGTATGCGTTCCGGTCGGGATCCGATGCAAAGTTAAGATGTGAAAAAGGTGTCGGACTGCGATTTTAACGAAACGTGAATGTTAAAATATGCAAATAAGATTTGTCGGAGGAATTCTGTCAGCGTGCGATGAATTTGTAGGCACGGCTGCCGATGCGTGCGATGTAGATGCCTGGCGCGGGGAGGGTTATCCGGTTGTCAGAGCCTGTGTAGATGCGCTGTCCGGTGATGTTGCAGACTTCGACGGCTGTATTGCCTGCGAGGCCGTCGATATGTAGTGTCAGCCCTTCGGTGCGCATACGCACACGGTTGTCGTCATTGTCGATGCAGCCGACGGATGCCACGTATTCATCTTCGGTCATGATACGTAGTTGGGCGGGAGTACCGGCCGGTACCTGAAGATATGCTTTGTTGCGCGGAAGATACGATTCATCCGATGTGATAAATCCGGGCTTGCCGTCCGATGTGAGACCGAACAGACGCATGGTCTGTCTGTCATAGGGAGTCAGATTGGTGTGTGACAGAGATTCGTTCTTGAAATATACGCCTTTCAGCTGATTTCCGGCGACGGGCGATGCGTTTCCGCCAAGGTTCAGTTTATTCTGCGCAGGGAGTGCGGACGATGTTTTTACGATGACGGGGGTCGCACCTGCCACAGTACCGTCGATTTCTTTTACTACGGCTATGTCTCCGTCGATTTTGCTGACATAGTATACTGTCATGCCTCCGGATGCTGTAGAAAAGGGGAACGATGCGTAGAATGATGTGTAGTAGCTTCCGCCGGCTTCTATATCAGGAGTCAGTCCGAAGCAGCTGCTGTCGTCATCAGTAACGGGGTGTATGTACCATTTGACCCATTCGCTGCTGGCCGGCTGCGTTGAACCTACACGACCTTTTTCTCCGGGGCCTTCGGTGCCGTCGCCGATATAGCGGACGCTGCCGCTATGCCGTCCGAATATACGGTATCTGTCGGTGGTGCCCGGGACGAGCTGCACGCTCACTGCGTGGTCGATCATGGCCATTACGCCTGTGCCCTGTGTCAGGAAGTCGTAGTCGCGTTTTTTTCCGTCGAGGTCGGTCATATATATGACTGTAGCCGGATCGGATATTGTCTTTTCCTGTCCCAGCCAGAGTTCTATTGCCCCGAGATCGGCTGTAGTAGCCTGGAAGTTGAGTTCACCTTTGTCGTCGAGAACGTATATATATCGGTTGCTCCTGGCATTCTGGACACGGTAGTATCCGTCGTCGGTGAGCTTGGCCGAAATGTCAGATGAAGCGAAAGCGATGAGCGATGCGCAGAGTGCGTATCTGAATGTATCGAGGCTGAAATGTAAACGCATGATCAGTTACCGTTTTAAAAACGGGGCAAAATTACATATTATCCGTGAATAGTCAATGCCGAACGGGGTAAAAAGTATGTGTATCAAAATGTTAAAGTGATGATACCATATTATGTGAAAACAAAAACCGTCCGACTCCGATGGAGCCGGACGATTTCCATATAATAGATATGAATAGAGGTCTTACTCTGCCACGCAGATAGATACGCGGTTGAGTTCGGGTTCGCCGTAGGGCTGATCCTCGATCTCGCCCATGCTCTTGGATATGATGCGCGATGAGTCGATACCGAATTTACCTGTGAGAGCCTCTACAACAGCCTGAGCACGCTCTTTTGCGAGACGGAGGTTCAGGCTCATGCTACCGGTACCTTTGTCGGCATAACCGGTCACGGTAACTTTAGCATCGGGATTAGCCTTGAGGTATGATGCGATTTCGGCAACATTGTACATCTGATCCTTTGTGATGACAGTCTTCGAGATCTTGAAGAATACGTTGCGGGTAAGCGGAGCGGGAACTTCCTTGATCACTTCCTTGACAACAATTTTCTCAACGGGCACTTCCACAATGCGTTCCACAACGTCAGTTACAGAGGAGTTCTGATCCACGAGCTTGCGTGCCTCTTTCTTGTAACCGCTTCCGAAGGTGTATTTCACACCTACGTAACCGTTGAAATACCAGTCGGCGTTGCCGGCTTTCTTTGAGTTGTATCCGTCGGGGAGTACGTTTGCCTGGAGTTCTATACCGATTTTCACGCGTTTAGCCACCTTGAAATCGGCAAACACACCGAACTGACCAACGAAACGCGCCTTGGTTCCGTCCCAGATGTTACGGAGAGGATTCGGGCGGTTTCCGGCGGGCATGTCGGCATAAACGAGATTTTTCAGATATGCGTTTACGCCGTTTGCGTGGTTCATGTCCAGATTGAAGTTGGAAAGGTCACCATTACCGTTGTTCCAGGCGATGTTTGCACCTACACCGGCAAACACACCGCCAGTCACCCAACGTTCGGGGTTGTATCCGCCGAGAAGGTTCACGAGGTCAACAGTGAGGTCGACAGTGGGTGAAAGATAAGACCATTTCCATTTGTACTTCTGTTCGTAGACCTGCATACCTGCTTTGCTTGTCCATCCGTTCAGAGCAAGACGCGCTCCGAACACCGGGGAGAAGTTGTATCCGCCGGCTACCTGCGCATTGAAAGAAGCCAGACGACCGAACGAAGCCTCGCCCAAAGTTTCCTGGAGGCCAACCTGTCCCTGGACGTACCAATGGGGCTGGAAGGTATATTCAACCACCTCCCCGCCGGCGGTCTGCGCTGAAGCGCAAAGACCGGCCAAGGCTATTGAGGCTGATAGAAATATTCTATTGATTTTCATCTTATTATGCTTTAATATAAGAAAGCTTTTAATTATTTGGCATCAACTACCATGTAGTAGCGGCATGTAGATGTGTGACCCTGGTAGTCAAGAGCACGGTATGTGATCTCGAAAGCGTATGTGTGGCCAGCAGTCACAACATCTTTAGTAGCGAGCACTACTTCCTTGGTGTATCCATCGAGTATCTCGTTCATGAACTTACCGCTATTTGCAGCAGCGAGGAGTGTATTGTCTTCCTGACCGTCGACGAGAACTTTTGTCACAGCCACATATTTCTTGTAAACGGGGCAAAGAGTCTCGAAGTTGTAGGTAGTAGCCCAGAGGCTTACGCCTTCGCCACCGTTGTATTTGAACTTGGAGTAGTTGTTTGCGGAGTTGCTGAGTATGCTGATGCCGCCGCCGTTGTTCTCGAAGAGCATGGCAACCTGGAGATACTGGTTGGGGTTCTTGAGACGGAGGTTGATCTTCTCGGCGAGCGAGTTGTACTTGCCTATCAATTTGTTGAGACGGCCGAGGTATTTGTCGCCGTTGATCTGGTCAACGAGATTGTCGAGCTTGTTCTGGATAGAACCGATCATATCGTTTACCTGGCTGTTGATCTTGTCGATCATGCCGCCGGGTTTGTTGAATGCCTCGTAAACGGCTTTGTCGATAGCGTCCTTGATCTTCTTGTCAAGACCGGGGTCTGTCTCGGTGCCGTTGCCTTTGATCCACAGATCGACATTTGCCTGAAGTTTGTCAATAACCTCATTCATCTGATCCTTGATATTAACAGTGATCTCATCGTAATAGTCGGGATTTTCCTCCCAATTTTCAGGCAGGGTTCCGGTCATATCATTACCGTCGATATCGAATTTCTTGGGAACCTTTACTGTTACATAGGTATCGCCAACCTTATCGAATTTGATCTCGCCGAGGTCAAGTTCGATCTGAAGGTTTACTTTCTCTATGTCGGTCCAGTCGATGTCGAGATCAACGAGGCTCTTATCGATCTGGATATCGCCGAATATGGGAAGCTCATAGTCGATCGAGGTACCACGGAGGGTAGTGAACGACAGCGGTTTGAATGCAGTGACAGCCATTCCGTACTGAGAGAGAACGCTGTTGTTGACAGTGGTTGCCTCGAGAGCGTTTCCATTTTCGTCGTATCCGCCTGTAGTCGAGGTCCAGTCGTAGCGGAGCGCATTTGCGGTGCAAACGTCTTTCATGTTGCTGTATACCGCGCGAGCAAGCGATGTCACGTCAGTCATGGTGTGGTTCTTGACCACATTCTTAAGAGCGTCGACGAGTCCCGGCTCGATGTGTATCTTGATCTGGTCGAGCTTGCTCTCTGCGTCGGCAGGAGTAGCGTCGAGTTTTACAGAGGTCTCATAGAAACCGTTTGTCACTGAACGTCCGAAACCGAAGCGGAGCTCAGCGTCGCTGGGTATAACCTCGAGTTTTACGGGAGCAGCAACTTCCTTGCTGTTTTCGATGCGGAAACCGTCGGCGTTTACATTAGCACCTACAGGGTTTACAGTAAAGTAAAGTCTACCGAGGTCCTCATTGTAGAGTGTACCGCCGAAATTCTGTCCTGCTACGTTGAGCGCACCCCATACGTTGCCTTTGAGACCTGCGTCCTCGCTGTCTTCCAACGGGAAGTTCACATCGGAGCTTGCTTTGCCGTAGTAGGTCATAAGCACCATCGAGTTGAAACCGAAGGGAGTGTTGAAACCGCCGAACACGGGGTTGTCGGTAGCCTGGAGCACGAGTCCTGTCACGAGGTCATCGAAACGCTTGAACAGGTCGTTTATATTTGCCTTGAGAGCCTCGATGGCTTTCTGGTTTTCGATTATGGCATTGATTACTTCTGCGTAGTCCCACCACTCTTCGAGACCTTCGGGGAGCACGAGGTTGCCATTGCCGTCGACTGTAACACCGGGGAAGAGTGTGTTGTACATGGCGTTGAACTCGTCGAACTGGCTGTAGTATTTCACAAGCGCGTCGAGAGCGTCGGTATCGATATGTCCGTCATCGCCTTTCTTCAAAGAGTTGTACATCTCCTCGATCGCAGTCTTGTATGTGTTCATCCATACACCGTTGCTCACTGCAGTCTGGAAGTCTTCAACCGAGATCTTTGTACCGTCTTCCAAAGTAAAGTATTCGGTCAGACCGATTATACCCTTCTGGGAATTGCCAAAGACGGCCTCGTTAAGAGCTGTAAGATCTATATTTCCAGCAGCGATTTCGTCGACGAGATCATTAAGTTTGACAATGTTTACAGCAAACTGGTTGATTTCGTCGGTATCTATTTTACCAAGAGTTACGAGGTTTTTCAGTTCAGCTACAGTCATCTGGTCTATGCCGGCAGCCTTAAGCAAGTTGATAACACGCTCAACCTCTGCAATATCTTGTTTCTTTACATAAAGAGACAGAAGCTGGTCCACTTCATCTTTGTCATACTTCTGTGCGAGTTTCTGTTCCAACTCGCTGATTTTTGCCGCGCAATCGGTCTTACACTGCGACAGCAATGTCTGAAGCTGAGCCAAAGTTGCACCTAAGGCAGCCTGGTTTCCCGACAATTCGGTGTAAAGATCGTCTTCTGTATCTTTACACGATGTCATTGAAATCGCTCCTGCGCCGCATACAGCAGCCAAAAGCAACCCGCTGATAAGTTTCTTTTTCATCCTTTAAATCGCGTTACTATTTATATATAATTAGTTAATTAAGTTCCTTTACAACCATCCCCAATCAAAGGCATGTGACAAAATATCCTGCAAATGTAATACTTTTTTATTAAAAAAATATATGGTATGCTTTATTTATTATAATACTTTCAAATATCATCTTTTTTTTACAATCTTTGCATTCCATATCATCATGAGGGTAAGCATCATTACTATGGTATCACACCCTGAATTTTTACTTAAAATAGATTAAACAAATCATTATCCGTTATGAAACGCATATATCTTCTGCTGGCAACGGTCATGTTGTCGCTTCACTGCATATCGTCAGAGAATACAGGACGCTTTTCCGGCATATCGTCCAATACAGGCATATTCAGGGATCTTGGTGCCGGTGTGTCGTTAGGTACCGGCGGACTGGGTATCGATCTGTCGACACACGTGACAGGTTACGTGCGTCTGCGCGCAGGTGTGGACTATATGCCTGAGTTTACAGTGCCCATGAATTTCGGTCTGGAGAGCTATACGGACAACGGCGGTGTGAACACAAACAATTTCAGCAATCTACAGAACTATATGAAAAGGCTGTCGGGTATAGATGTTGACGACAATGTGGCCATAGACGGTAAGCCGCATATATGCAATTTCAAATTTCTGGTGGATGTATACCCTTTCAAGGGCAAAGGCTGGCGTGTGACTGCTGGATTCTACTGGGGCAGCCGTAAAATAGCTACCGCCCGCAATACAATAGAGGAGATGCCTTCGCTTCTCGCGGTCAATATCTACAACAATTTCTACGATTATTTCATGGAAACGGATTTCTACGAGACTCCGATATATCAGGACTACTATCTGGATCCGTTTTTAGTGGAGGACATACGAGCCCAGCTGGAAGGTCAGGGGCGCATGGGCATACACATAGGCGATTTCAAGGACGGCCGTCCCTATATGATGAAGCCTGATACAGACGGTATGGTGAAGGCCAACGCTTTTGTGAACGCTTTCCGTCCGTATGTGGGTCTGGGCTATACCACACCCATATGCGGCTGCGACAGCCGTTTCAAATTCGATGTGGACTGCGGTATCATGATGTGGGGAGGGAGTCCTGAGATAATAACGCACGACGGAGTGAACATGGGCAAGGATCTTGTCAACATACGCGGCAAGATCGGCGACTATGTGGATATAGCCAACAGCCTGAAGGTGTATCCAATGGTCAGCGTGCGATTCTCGTACACTATATTCTGATCGATCGGACTACATGCGCGAGAGGGCGCGCAGCTCCTCGGCCACTTCGGCGCGAGTGAGTCGGCGGCGGGCTCTCAGTGTTCCGGCGAAGTCGCGCACGACCTGCTGCACACCCGGATGGTTGAACACCCGGTGGCAATAGGTATAGCATTTGTCGAACAGCCGCAGTGTCTCGTCGTCGTCGAGGGAGCATGATTCCTTTCCTTCCTCTACCGCAAAGTCGAGCATGCGTCTACGGAGTCCGGCATCGATCTGTGTGTTTCGGTGGACATACAGACGGCACATGACGTTGGATACCATCATGGCTGTGGAGAGCTGGAAATGCTCCACCATGGATTCCCATGCAGCTTTGGCCGACAGTCCTGGATTTCCGGAAAAATAAAATTCCTGAGTCATCTCCATTGCCTCGCCTGCCGCGGCGTCGATATCGACTGCGTTGAAGAGCCGTTCAGAATCCCACACCACTACGCTTACCGCCATTCCGGCCAACCCGTAGCTGCGGTCTTCCTCATTACTGTATTTAAAGTCCTGATCCATCAGAAATCCGAATTTTTTTATAAACCTAATAACATCAATTTACCACAAGAATCTTGGTGACAGCGCCGGAACCGCCTCCACCGGGCGCTTCGGAGGCGAACACGTAGTATACGCCGGTGCGCACACGCTGTCCGGAGGGGTCGCATCCGTCCCATGTGATCATGCCGCCGTTGGATCTGCCGCTGAAGAACACATGTCCGGCTGCGTCGGCTATCTTGACGAGCGAGTTGTCCATAAGTCCTGTAACGGTTATCCATCCGGTATAATCGGGCCGTACGGGATTTGGATATGCATACACGTCGGAATAGTCGGGCGCGGCGGGGGAGCTGTCGGAACTGTATATCATGAGTCCTACGGATGTGCCTATATATACACGGTTAGACTCGTCGTCGCAATACAGCGAATACACGCAATTTGAAGGGAGCGGCGAGTTTTCGGCTGTAAAGTGTTCGATGACGGATGATCCGTCGGCCGATACCAGATACAAACCCGATACATCGGTTCCGATCCATTTACGGTTGGAGGCATCGACTGCGATCGATGTGACACACTGTCCGTTGAGGAGATAGTCGGCGTTGTTTGTGCCGTCGTTTCGCGGCACTTTCAGACGTGTCACCCTGAAGTCGGCGTCGTGATATCCGGAAGGGTCCGATATCTCGTAGATACCGGTATTGTGACCTACCCATACGCGCCCGTTGCGGTCTTCGGCAATAGCTCTGGGAAATGATGGCACGAACTGCAGCCCGTCCTGGTCGGTAACTGTGGTGCGCACGGTGCGTATGTCGTCGGAGAGATCGCCCCATGTGCCGCGTGTGTCGATGGCTACCACCTGATCGGCAAGCATAGATGTGAGAAATACGGTCTTGCTTTTGCGCGATACGAGTATGCGTGCGTCCTTGTCGCCGGTATATACCGGCACGTCGGCAGCAATCCAGTCAGATTCTGATACCGCCGGAGCCGCAGTCTTTGCCGCGGGCAGCATTAACAGCGGTTTTCCTCCCGAGTTTTCGACAGACTGTACGGCCCACAGATTTCCGTCGGGGTCGAATGCCATGGCCGGTATCATACATGACCAGTCGAGGACATGGGTCATGGGGCTGTTGGTCCAGTTGAATGACACAAGGGGGAGTTTTCCGGAGAGATCGAGCCTGTATATTCCCTCCCAGAAGTTGCCTATGAAGAGCATCGACGGCGAAGCAGGATTCTCGACCATACAGAAGTTGCCGTAGCAGTTTCCGTCTTTGTAGGGGTAATATGCCACCCATGAATCGAGATGCGGCGTGATTTCCGAATACGATCCGAAATCATTTCTCATGTCGATATGCGACATCTGGGTTTCGTAGAAACCGTAGGTGCTCGAAGGTCCCATGCTTCCCAGGTATATGTTGCCGGAAGCAGGTCCTTTGCATATATATCCAATGGCAGCCGATGATGTGCCGTCGGGCCGTGCCGGTCCTGTGAGCAGAGTCGGTTCGGATGTGCCGTCGGCTCCGAGAGAGTAACGGGATATTCCTGACGATGTGGCGGTCCAGATATCGGCGGGGCCTGCATAGGAGGCTACCAGTCCGTCGACCATTCTTCCGGTGGCGCATCCGTCCATTTCCGCCGAGAGCATGACATGCGAATAGCTACCGTCGGGGTCGACATAGTTTATACTGTTTCTCTCGATAGCTACTGCTTTTCCGGATTTACCCTCAGCCAGCGACAACACGACAGATGGTCCGAGCTTTTCTACGGTACAGGACGAGTAGTCAGGACCGAACTGCAGGCGGCACAGCTGATACGAGCCGTATGTGTTAGCTTCGAGACAGATGGCGCCGGTATCGGATACGGGTACTATACTCCGGACATCGTATGCGCCGATCCTTGTGAACCGCGCGAGCGTGTTGTGACGCTCCGACAGGGGGCTTACCCACAGTCCGCCGTCGTAGACCATGACCAGGCGGTCGCCCAGCACTGCCATCGCCTCGACGTTTTTATCGAGAATCATGGAGCATACGGTAGAGTGCCGTTCGGTGTCGAACTCCACCATACCGAAATTTGTCGACACGTACATGCGGTCGCCGTGAAAGGCGATGTCGTTGACTTTTTTCTCGACTGTGAGCTGTGCGTCGCGTATATCGGACATGTTGAAACAGCGGTCGTCGTCGTGGAGCAGGTCTATGTTTCCACCTTCGTAGACTATGGCCAGAAACCGCCGGTCGTAGTTATAGTATATGTCGGTAACTTTGCTGTCGCTAAGAAGATCGGATGTGGAGTATGATCGGATGTCCCCGCCATCGGTATCGACGGATCCCAGATGTCCGGCAGACACGAAATACAATCTGTCGGGTGTGGCCACCAGTTTCTGCGGTGTGCCTCCGAACACGGGTATCTGTTCCCATGTTCCGACGGCAGTCTGTGCCTGTGCGGTGATTGCGGCAACAAATGCCAGTATGATTATGTACAGTATCCTTATCATATAGATTGCTGTCCGTATATTTCCGATAGTCTTCTGACGAGTTTGGCTGTGGCCCGTCCACGGTGGCTGACGGCATTTTTCGCATCGGCATCCATCTGAGCGAAAGTAAGGCCACCGCATCCGTCGGGCACGAACACAGGATCGTATCCGAATCCGGCTGTGCCGGCAGGGGTGTCGGCTATATGTCCATAGACCGTACCGTCCATAAGCTCTATGTCACGGTCTTCTATGGCGAGTGCAATGACCGTGCGGAAGCGTGCTCTGCGGTCGGCTACACCTTGCATGCGTTTCATGAGGAGGGCCATGTTGGCCGCCGAGTCGTGGGCGGGACCGGCATAGCGCGCCGACAGCACACCCGGCTCACCTGCGAGCGCGTCTACTTCGAGGCCTGTGTCGTCGGCAAAACAGTCGTATCCGTATCGTTTCCGGACCCATTCGGCTTTTATGGCCGCGTTTCCTTCGAGGGTATCGGCGGTCTCAGGTATGTCGTCGTGACAGCCTATCTCGGCGAGCGACCGTATGGCAAGTCTGTCGCCGATAATGCGGCGAAGTTCTTCAAGTTTATGCCGGTTGTTGGTTGCGAATACTATCTCGTGTAACATAACTAAATAACGGTCAATACCCTCCGATATTATAACAGATAGGGGTAATATATGTATGTGCACCCTGTTTGACAATAGGGTGCACATACATTTTTTTTTACCGTAACGGTATCAACAGATTCAGCCTACCACTATGTTGACGATCTTGCCGGGAACCACGATGACTTTGCGTATGGTCTTGCCGTCGATCCATCGTGCCGCCTGCTCGTGAGCGAGTGCGGTTTCCTGTGCCTGCTCTTTGGTGGCGTCGGCCGGAAGGGTTATGTTATAGCGGGCTTTACCATTGAAAGAGACAGCCATCTGTACAGTGCTCTCGACGAGACATGCCTCATCCCACACCGGCCATAGGGCATCGCATACCGTGGTATCGTGTCCGAGTGCGTGCCATAGCTCTTCGGCCATGTGGGGTGCGAAAGGCGCCAGCAGCACCACGAGCGGTTCGAGCACTTTTCGGCTTCGGCATTTCAGACGTGTGAGCTCGTTGACGCATATCATGAATGCGGCTACCGAAGTATTGTAGGAGAACTGTTCGATGTCGCCGGTGACTTTCTTGATTAGAGTGTGTAGTGCTTTCAGAGCTTCGGCCGAAGGCTCGGAGCCGTCGACGAGGAATTCACCGCCTTTGTAGAAAAGATTCCACAGTTTTCGGAGGAACCGGTTCACACCGTCGATGCCGTTGGTGTCCCACGGTTTGGACTGCTCCACAGGTCCGAGGAACATTTCATAGAGACGGAGTGTGTCGGCACCGTACCGCTCCACTATCATGTCGGGATTCACGACGTTGAACATCGATTTCGACATCTTCTCGACGGCCCATCCGCACACATATTTTCCGTCTTCAAGAATGAATTCGGCTGTCGCATAGTCGGGACGCCATTTGCGGAATGCCTCGGTATCGAGAATATCGTTGGATACTATATTCACGTCGACACGTATGGGGGTGACGTCGTATTGGTCCTTGAGTCCGTAGCTGACGAAAGTATTGGTGTCCTTTATACGGTACACGAAGCTCGTGCGTCCCTGGATCATGCCCTGGTTGATGAGCTTGCGGAACGGTTCCTGCTCCACGACGGCTCCGATGTCGAACAGGAATTTGTTCCAGAACCGTGAATATATAAGATGTCCGGTAGCATGCTCGGTACCTCCTACATACAGATCGACCGATCGCCAGTAGGCGTTTGCCTCGTGGCTTACGAGGGCTTCCGGATTGTGGGGATCCATATATCGCAGATAGTATGCGCTCGATCCGGCAAAACCGGGCATTGTGCAGAGTTCCAAAGGATATCCTTCGGGAGTGTGCCATGCTTTGGCACGACCCAACGGAGGCTCGCCGCTGTCGGTGGGTCGGTATTCGTCTATTTCTGGCAGCAGCAGCGGCAGTGCGCTCTCATCCATCACGCATGGAATACCGTCCTTGTAGTATACGGGGAACGGTTCGCCCCAGTAGCGCTGGCGGCTGAATATTGCATCGCGCAGACGGTAGTTGACTTTTACGCGTCCTATTCCCGACTCGCGGATATAGCGTTTTGTGGCGGCTATCGCATCTTTCACTTCCATGCCGTTGAGATCGAGACCGGGACCGCAGGAATTGATCATGCGTCCTTCCTTGGCATCGAAGCTGGACTCCGATACGTCGGCACCCTCGATAAGAGGTATTACCGGCAGATCGAAATGTCGAGCAAAAGCGTAGTCTCGGCTATCGTGAGCCGGCACAGCCATGATGGCGCCTGTTCCGTAGCCGGCGAGTACGTAGTCGCTCACCCATACCGGAATTTTTTTACCGGTAAGCGGATTCACGGCATATGATCCTGTAAAGACACCAGTCACTTTCTTTTCGATCATACGCTCCCGCTCGGTCTTGTGTTTTACAGCAGCAAGATATTGGTCGACGGCCTCACGCTGTGCGGGTGTGGTCACCATATCGACGTATGCGCTTTCAGGCGCGAGCACCATGAAAGTGACACCGAATATGGTGTCGGCACGTGTTGTGAATATCTCCAGCTCCACATCGCTACCGTCGATAGGGAAGCGCATCTCGGCACCTTCCGAACGTCCGATCCAGTTGCGCTGTGTCTCTTTGAGCGAGTCGGTCCAGTCGAGTGTATCCAGACCGTCGAGCAGACGCTGCGCGTAGGCCGACACTCGCAGACACCACTGGTACATGACTTTCTGTTCCACAGGATAACCTCCGCGTACCGACAGACCTTCAGAAACCTCATCGTTGGCCAGTACTGTTCCGAGCTGCGGACACCAGTTTACCATCGTATTTCCGAGATATGCCAGACGCCAGTTCATAAGGGTGTCGGACTTCTGTTTCTCGTCCATCGCTTTCCACTGGTCGGCAGTTAAGCAGAGTTCTTTGGTTCCTGCCGCGTGGAGTCCTTCGGTGCCATTGTCGTCGAGATGCTTGCAAAGTTCGTCGACAGGACGGGCTTTGCAGGCCTCGGTGTCATACCAGCTGCCGAACATGCGTATGAATGCCCACTGTGTCCAGCGGTAATATTCCGGATCGCATGTGCGTATCTCGCGGTTCCAGTCGTAGCAGAAACCTATGCGGTCGAGCTGCTGGCGGTAGCGGGATATATTCTGTGAGGTGGTAGTCTCGGGATGCTGGCCTGTCTGGATGGCATACTGTTCGGCAGGGAGTCCATAGGCGTCGTAGCCCATCGGGTGCAGTACATTGAATCCGCACAGACGTTTGTACCGGGCATATATGTCGGATGCTATGTAGCCTAACGGATGCCCTACATGGAGTCCGGCGCCGGAGGGGTAGGGAAACATGTCGAGCACATAATATTTCGGACGCGATGCGTCTTCCCTGACAGTGTATGTGCCGTTGTCCTTCCACCACTGCTGCCAGCGGTTCTCTATGTCGCGGTGATTGTATTCCATTTATATATTATATTGATTGTTTATACTTGTTTATTTCGAGAGGTCGAGCATGCGCTGTATGGGTCGTATAGCCGCAGCAGCCGTATCGGGGTCGACAGTCACTTCGGGAGCTCCTGCTGCCAGGCAATCGCGCAGTTTTCGCAGTGTGTTGAGTTTCATGAACGAGCAGTCGTTGCAGGAGCATCCGACATTGCCTTCGGAGGTTTCCGGAGGCGCCGGTATGAAAGTCTTGTCGGGAGCCCGGCGACGCATTTCGTAAAGTATTCCCGGTTCTGTGGCCACGATGAATTCGGAGGCATCGGATTTTACGGCGAATTCGAGCAGTGCGGCTGTGGATCCTACGCTGTCGGCTACAAGCACCACGGGTCTCGGACACTCGGGATGCACCAGCAGCTTCGCCTGAGGGTGCTCCTTTTTCAGGTTCAGTATACCTTCGAGCGAGAATCGTTCGTGGACATGGCATGCTCCGTCCCACACGAGCAGATCCCGACCTGTCTCCGCCGCTATGTATGATCCGAGATTACGGTCGGGTCCGAATATTATCTTTTCATCGGCCGGAAAGCTGTCGACAATCTTCAGAGCGTTGGACGAAGTGACCAGGACATCGCTGAGCGCCTTTACTTCGGCCGATGTGTTGACGTAGCTCACCACTGTGTGTCCGGGATGCTCTTCGACGAATTTCCGGAACTCGCCGGCAGGACAACTGTCGGCGAGCGAACATCCGGCCTGAGGATCGGGTATGAGCACTGTCTTGTCAGGGCAGAGTATCTTGGCCGTCTCGCCCATGAACCCGACGCCGCACAACACGATCACGGGCTCCTCCACTTTCTGTGCGATCTGAGCCAGGGCGAGCGAGTCGCCTATATGGTCGGCCACCTCCTGGACTTCGGCCGGCACATAGTAATGCGCCATGATCACGGCATGCTTCTCTTTTTTCAACCGGAGTATCTCCTCTTTCAGGGAAGCGTTATTATCGACAGTCATTTTCTTATTATTGTATATTATTTATTTTAAAATCTAATTCTATAAGAAGAATAAACGATGTTGATAGCGGTGATAACTTTGCAGTGAAAAGCTTGCATTTTGATGTTATTGAACCGTAAAAACATGTATTGTACATGTTGTGAACATCTGTATCATCTACATATCAGGTATTTGGCACAGTTATCAACATCATGATGATAACGTGCAAAGTTAATAAATTCCTGCGTTATGAGGTGTAGATATATGTGCTTTTTGCAGTAGATAACGGCTGTAAAAGTTTTTGTCAGCTTATTTGCAATCGGAAACGTCTTGTCTGTATAATGCGTCAAATGTTAAAATGCAAATAAAGTTACTGAAAGTTGCTTCCAAAGTTATCTACGTTTTTACACACGTTATCTACAGTAATGAATGTGGAGGATTTTTATGTTTTTGCGTAAACCACCGGGTGTAGTTTTTTGTTTGTACGGGTAAAAACAATATAACGTTATCATGGCAAAAGAGAGCATAGCTCTGTTGAAGGGCAAGGTTGATGTGGCGCGTGTGCTCGACGTGCTCAATGCCGCGTTGGCCGAGGAGTGGATGGCATACTATCAGTACTGGACAGCTTCGAAGATGGTGTGCGGGATGCAGCGTGTCGAGCTGCAGAAGGAATTTATGGAGCATGCGGAGGATGAGCTGCGCCATGCCTCGATGGTGACAGACCGTATCATCGAGCTCGGCGGCGTGCCTGTGATGGTGCCTCAGCAGTGGTATCAGATAGGGCGGTGCGTTTATGACCAGCCGTCGTCGTTCGATGCTGAATATTTTCTCAAGGCGATACGTTCCGCCGAGGAATGCGCTATGACGCGCTATGCGGAGATAGTGGATATGACCGACGGAAAGGATATTATAACCTGTGATATAGCCAAACGTATTCTGGCGGAGGAAGCTGACCACGAACAGGACATGCAAGATTATCTCGACGATATGGATGCGTTCCGTTCCTATATCAACAGCAAATGAGAAGGAGTGTACTGTCTGCTTAAAACAGCATAATCAATATACTAATTTTCCCAATTCCAAGGACGGAGGATACCGTGAGGTACCCTCCGTCCGTCTCTTTCCTGGGATATTTTATGGATCAGTCCTCGTATACTGTGGTGTCGCTGATGCCGGCTGCCGCGAGGGCTGCTATGCGTTCGCGGCATGTGCCGCAGCGTCCGCACTGGTGTTCTCCGCCGCGGTAGCATGAGTAGGTGGTGGAATAGTCTATGCCGAGGGTTTTGCCGCGCATGGCTATCATGGTTTTGTTGAGATGTGTGTAGGGTGTTCGCAGTTCGATGCGTGCGTATGTGCCTTCTGTTATGGCGCGTCCCATGGCTGCTACGAATTCCGGCCGGCAGTCGGGGTAGATGGCGTGGTCGCCGGCGTGGTTGGCGAGCATCACAGCTTTGAGTCCACGGCTTTCGGCAAGTCCTGCGGCGGCGGCGAGCATTATGCCGTTGCGGAAGGGTACTACTGTGGACCGCATGGTTTCGTCGCGGTAATCTCCTTCGGGTATAGCATCGGCTCCGTCGAGGAGTGAAGAGTGGAAATTGTCGCCGATGAATCCGAGGTTCATTTCGATCAGTTCTATGCCGAGCTGACGGCAATGCAGTCTGGCACACTCGAGTTCACGCAAGTTGTGGTTCGATCCGTAAATGAAGTTCACTGCCAGGGCTATGCTTTGGGCACAGTCGTGCAGAAGTGTCACGGAGTCCATGCCTCCGGAGAGTACTATCAGAGCGTCTTTAGCGGGCATTTTTTTATGGGATTGGTTTATAGTTGTGGCGATGACACGGCAGCCATTACGGCAGCCATACGCGATTCGGCGAGGGGGCGGTGGCGTTCGTCGGCGTAGTGGTTGGCGAACGGTATGATGGATATGCCTCCTCGGGGTCGGAACCGTCCGGTGACTTCTATGTAAAGCGGATCCATGAGCCGGATCAGGTCGTTCATGATTATGTTGACGCAGTCTTCATGGAAGTCTCCGTGGTTGCGGAAACTGAACAGGTATAGTTTGAGGCTCTTGCTCTCTACCATGCGCTGCCGCGGGATGTAGCTGATGATGATATGTCCGAAGTCGGGCTGGCCGGTCTTAGGACACAGCGATGTGAATTCCGGACAGTCGAGAGTCACGAGATATTCTCGTCCGGGATGTGCGTTGTCGAATGTCTCGAGCAGGGCGGGATCATAGTCCACAGGATATTCCGTATGTCCTGCACCCAGACTTCTGAGTTTGTCTGTTGGGGTTATAGACATGGCTTTTCTTTTTTATTTTGGTTTTATTTGCTGCATTCGGGAATGATCACGCGCAGTCGTCCGTTTGTGTCGTTTACGATCGAACGGTAATACTGGTCGTCGTATCCTGGCCATTCCGGCGATACAGGCATGCCTTCGGGTGTGCGGCTGAATTTTCCAGGTGCGTCTTCGCGTTTGACATTTCCATCCATGTATTTCACGAGCAGATAGTCGCCGAGCTGCTTGAACCGAGCGGTCGACTGTTGCGCGAGGCGTTCGGTGAGTGCTGAAAGTTCCTGGCGCTGCTGTGCGTCGGGCATGGATGCTACGCGTTTTTCGGTGGCAGCGGCTTCGGCGGCCATGTTGTCCTCGACTTCTTTCTGTACACGCCTTACGTCTGGTATCATCACCGAATACCTGTTGTATACCTGGTTGGCCATGTAGTTGTGTACCCAGAAAGCAGCGTCCCATGACAGTGTGAGCAGGTCGCCGTTGCCCGGGGCGAAGCAGTGGGGCGCTTTTGTGACGCAGCAGTATACCGGAACGTACGAGCATGTGTTGGCATCGTCGACACCGAACCACAGAATTCCTTTCATTGCGTCCGGTACATCGTTGCGTAGCTGTGCCACGAATGAGAATCCGGTCTGTTGTGTGGCTATGGCGCGTTCATGGGTGTATTCCACGGAATCGACTTCGTATGTGAGCGGCCGCCAGCGGTAGGGTACATCCCACGGACCGGATCCTATGTCTTTGGTCATGTCCATCGGTGTTCCTTCGAAGTGGTCGCGCATCATGTTCTGCATGTCGCGTACGCCTACTTTCACCGATGGTTTTACCCACAGAGGCAGGGGATTGCCTTCTCCGCGCAATACCCACGGCAGATAATTTTCGGTCTTGGCTGTGGCGAAGCGGTTGTAGTAGCTCCACACCCGTCCGTCGCATCCGCGCAGCGCGCCCATGTCGGCAGGCGCGTATGCCGCCGAGAAGCTGAAAAGCGAGTCGGGTCCGGTGTAATATCCTCTGGTCCGTGCGAAGTCGATCACGTCGGGGGAATAGATCGTGGTGGCGGGTTCGTCGAGCGGAAACTGATGTATGCGCGAGTGGTTGGCATGTCCCGATATGCAGTCGTCGGGTATGCGCCGAGCCACCCATACGGCACCTTTTTCCTGGGGTCCTTTTCCGATCATTTCCATGATCCATACTTCTTTTGGATCGGCTATGGAGAATGATTCACCTGAGGATGCATATCCGTGGTCGCGTACGAGCGATGTCATCACGTCGATGGCTTCGCGGGCGTTGCGTGCACGCTGCAGTGCTATGTATATAAGCGATCCGTAGTCGACTATGCCGTTTGTGTCGACGAGTTCCTCACGACCGCCCCAAGTGCTTTCGGCTATTGCGAGGCCGTGTTCGTTCATATTTCCTATCGTGGCGTATGTGTGTCTTACTTCGGGAATAGCTCCGAGAGTCTTTCCGGTATCCCACTCCACGACTTTGCGCATTTCACCTTCGGCATGGTCGGCTGCCGGCTGTGAATACAGTTCGCCGTACAGTGTATGGCTGTCGGCGGCGTATGTAATCATCACTGAGCCGTCGGCCGTGGCTCCAGGCGCGGCTATGAGACTCGTGCATGCCATGGCCGGTATGACAGCCATGGATGCAACTGCTGTAACGATGGATCTTAGATCGGTCATTGTATGATAATTTTTGATTGTTGTCATTACTGTCAGTACCAGCGCACGCCGTTTGACGACGATGAGCGCTTGTCGTATTTCAGGTCGGAGAGCAGCGATGATTTTACCGCGATGTGGAAGCTGTAGCTTTTATACGGTCCCACAGGTACGAAGCTCGCTGTCATGGTGAAGCAGTGCAGGTCGCGCGATATGTTGCAGTTCATGTATGCCAGACGACCGGTGTCGAAGTTGTAGCTGGCGGAGAATCCGAAGTTCCAGTTCTTCGTGGGGCGGATGTTGCCTGAGAAGCTGAGGTTCTGGGTTATCTTTCCGTCGTATTCCATCTTCTGTTTGTTGAAGGCACCGTATGAGTACGATACGGAATAGTTCATGGTCAGACTCCACGGACATTCCCATTTCATGTATCCTTCGTCGGTCATCTCCGTGTCGTCTTTCTTGCGGTTGGCCCGTTTCGGTCCGGAAGGGGCTGCCGGTGTTTCCGTGTCGCTGTCGGTATCGGTGCTGTTGCTGTCGGATGATGATGTATCGTCTTTTTTCTTGTCTTTTTTCTTGAACGTGGAGTTGTTGAATGTGTAGCTGAACGATGTGCCTGTGCTCGACAGTCTTGCCCATCCTTTGCCTGCCTGGAGTCGTGTGGTGTTGCATCGGTATGGATTTCCGCTGGCGTTCAGCTTGTATGTATACGGATCCCAAGTGGCGCTAAGGTTCAGGTTGAAGTTCCTTACGAGTCGCACCATTATGGATGTGTTGATGTTGCTCCACCGCAGTGAGTCGGCGGCGAAGTTGTAGCTCTGGCTGATTGTGAAGTTCTCTATCAGCGATATTTTTTTCTCGCCTATGGAGTCGTTGTCGTCGCGCACTTTCATTTCGAGATTGTTGGCGAGCGATAAGGACACCGCACCTGTCTTGCCCTGTCCCGGCACACCATACAGACTGTTGGGGAACATGGAGTATTTCTTTGTCTGCGGGTTGCCCTGGTTGTCCATGTACTGGTATTCGCCGTAATATCCGAAGAATGGCGAGGAGAAGTCGGGCGATGCGTTGAACGATACCGATGGTGTGAGTACGTGGCGTATCATTTTCACCTTGTCGCCGAGAAATGGCAGCGGCTGGAAGAATCCGTATACTTTAGTATCGAGGCTTACGCCTGCCGAGAAATCCCATACGTTGTAGAGCGAATAGGTGGTGTCGCATACTTCGGCTGAGGCGGCCGGATCCCACTGGCGTCTGACTTTGGATGTATACATCCTGTCGGTCAGAGATATGTTGGGTGTCAGGTTGATGTATTTCAGAATGTTGAATGTGGCCGATACGGGTATGGAGTGCCGCATGCCGTTGCGCCAGTCTTTGATAAGACTCTTTTTGAAAAACATGTTCTGTTTCGATGTGAGGGAGTTCTGGAACTGGCCTGAGTACGACAGTTTAATTTTCTCATACCATTTTTCGTCGCCTACTGCCCTCTTGCGCTTGAATGGTGCTACCTGGCTCATTGTCACCGTTATGTTCGGGAACGATACGGTCAGTGTGGAGTCCTGTGTACGCTGGGATACGTTGGCGGTTGTTGACAGCGACCATTTTGTTCCGGGAAAACGGTATGTCATGTTGATCGTTGAGCTTTTCGTATTTTCGGTAAAAGCCGATGAATAATAGCTGTTGAGGTCGTTTCGCGTATATCCGGAGGTGGTGAAGTTGACCGAAGCGCTCAGACTCATGTTAGGATTTGCTTTTGAGTCCTGCGTATGGTTCCAGAGTATCTGGAAGTTTGTTGAAGTGGAGTAGTCGGGGCTTCCTTTCTCGCCGTATATGCTCTTGAGATAGGAGAGGTTGAACGAACCTGAATATTTGTAGCGCTTGACGTATGCAGAACTTGCGGTGAGTCCCCATGATCCTTTGGTGTATATCTCGCCAGTGAGCCTGAGGTCTATGTTGTCGTTTATGGCGAAGTAGTATCCGCCGTCGCGCAGGTAGAATCCCCGGTTATAGTCGTCGCCGAACGAAGGGAAAATCACGCCTGAAGAATATTTTTCCGAAAAGGGGAAGTATCCGAAAGGTACCGCCAGCGGCAGAGGGAGTCCGGCGAGCACCATATAGGCGGGTCCTGTGACTATGTTCTTGCGGGGCTTTACTTTGGCTTTTGTGAGCTGCATGTAGAAGTGCGGACACTCGTGATCGTCGCATGTGGTGTACCGGCCGTTCTGGATGTAGTATTCGTCGTTGTCCATCTTTTTGGTCTGACCGCCGGTAAGATATCCTTCTCCCTGTTGTGTTATGACGTTTGTGATGAAACCTTTTTCAGTCTTGAAGTTGTAGCGCATGGTCTCGCTCTCGTAAGTGTCGCCTCCATTCTGGAACACGGGGGTTTCTTCGAGATCGCCTACCGAGTCGACTTTGCCTACGGCATATACTGTGCTCGTGTTGAGGTCCATCTCTATCTGGGCTGCGTCGAGTTTAATCTCTCCGTAGTTGACCGATGCAGAACCGTACATATATACCATGTTCTGTCCTATCATGACCATGGAGTCCGATGCCTGTGCCTGCACTGGATTGTCGAGATCTACTTTCTCGCGCCGGATCCGGCTCTGCTTTTCTGGCGGCTCCGGAATTGCCGGCATTGTGTCGGCGGTTATAGCGGGAACAACGGTATCGGCGGTTGTCCTTCCGGCAACCGTACGGATAGAGTCGGCCAGTGTTTCCGGTGTGTCGGAACTTACCGCCTGACTGCTGGCGGCCACTGTGACCAAAGCTGTGAATATGTAGACGAGAGCTGCTCTCAAAGTGATTCGGACATAATTCCGTGCAAAGATAGTGAACAATGGTCTAATTCACGCATATTCGGCCGGATTTAAGATGCTATCGGTGTTAAATATTAACGGATTGAATTAAATACTGCTATAAAAGATTAATTGCGGGGACTTTCGGGACGCTGTCGTTGTTGTAGAATAGAATCAGATACTGAGTACGGGTGCGTCCAAGACTTACAGTTTCCATCAGTTCCGGTTCCGGCGGCTGCTGCGGCAGATGGGGATTTCATTTCTTCAAAGCCATGGTGTCCGGTGTATAACATTAATCATTTAACTAAAAAACATTTATTATGGCAGACAAGAAGTATTCTCCTCAGGTACAGGAACTCGCGGATCTTATCAAGGAAAACAACTGGGAAGACAAGTTCAATCAGGCTATATCCAAGGTTGTGTCGTACAAGATACCGGGTCTATCGGATATCACCACTATCGACGGTTATCTCGATTATCTCGAGGCCTATATGCACTGGGTACCTTCCGAGAACCAGGAGGGCACACACGTTTACCAGCATCTGTTCCGTTCGTTCTTCCTTCTGGATCAGGAACCTGTGAAGTCGCTCCAGACACCGTGCCGGCCATCTGACCGTCAGCCGGAATTGTCGCCACTGTCGAAATGGATGGTAGACTACTGCTACGGTATAGGCAACTGGCTCGACAGTCCGGAGTCTATCACTGACGACAGTGTGAAATCGTTCTATGACTGCGCTGTCTACAATATGGACGAGTATCTTGAGCCGCGCGGAGGGTGGAAGACCTTCAACCAGATGTTTGCCCGCCATGTGAAGCCGGGCTACCGTCCTATAGCCGCTATCGACGACGACAGGATCATAGTGCATCCTGCCGATGCCTGCTTCGGCGGCCAGTGGGAGATACGCCCTGACACACATGTGCGGATCAAGGGTCTTGACTGGAGCATATACGAGCTTCTGGAGGGTAGCCCGTACAAGGATAAGTTCAAGGGGGGCATGTGGTGCCACTCGTTCCTGAGCTGGACCGACTATCACCGCCAGCATGCACCTCTGTCGGGTATAGTACGTGAGGCCCGTGTGATCCAGGGCGCATGTTATGTCGATCTTGTGGCTGTGCCCGACAAGGTCGATCCTGCCACTAATCAGGTGGAGGCCTGGCGTGCGACTGCTCCCGACGAGGCTGGATACGAGTTCATGCAGACCCGCGGTCTGATCGTGCTTGAGACCAAATACGGCTATGTTGCCATACTTCCTATAGCCATGCCTCAGGTTTCGTCGGTAGTAGTGACCGCCGAGGAGGGTGTGGCTCTGAAGAAGGGCGACGAGATCTCTTATTTCCAGTTCGGCGGATCCGATATAGTATATCTTTTCTCTGCCAACATGAATGTATCGATGTCGGCCCACAAGGGTACCCACTATAAAGTCGGAACCAAGATCGGCGAGGTATATCCTGTGGTGGAACTCTGATGATTCTGCTGTATGGACATGACTGTGTTTCCGTACAGCCATCAACACCATAACGGGGGCAGGCAGCTACCGCCTGCTCCTTTTTTCTATTGATATGTTTTATGTTTCAACACAATACTCAGGCTTATGTCTACTAAAAATTCTCCGAATACTTCCGACAGGCCTAATGGGAGCAATACTTCGAAGGCTCTGATCTCAACTGGGGCGATGACAGTCATGATCATCACTACTGTGGTCAGTCTCCGCGGACTTCCTTCTCAGGCCGAGTTCGGCATCCAGTCGATATTCTACTATCTGTTTGCCGCACTCTTTTTTCTCATACCGTTCTCTCTGGTGTGCGCCGAGCTTGCATCGACCTATACCCATTCCGGCGGTCTTTACCGCTGGGTTTCGGAGGCTTTCGGTCCCCGTTGGGGATGGTCGGCGATGTATCTTGAATGGCAGACTCTTGTGATATGGTTTCCGGCAGTCCTTATGTTCGCTGCCGTGTCGCTCGCCTATATATTCTGGCCTGAATCTTTCGACGCGCGTCTGTCGTCGAACAAAATCTACACGCTGATAGTCGTGCTCGCGGTCTACTGGACTACCAATTTCATAGCTTTCCGGGGCATGAAGTCGTCGAAGGTACTGAGCACTCTCGGCGGAATGTTCGGTACAATTGTTCCCGGGGCGGTGCTGATAGTGCTGGGTGTGGCTTATCTGTGCATGGGCAAGCCGGTGATGCTGGCTCATGAATCGTTTTTCCCTGATTTCACCAAGATAGGGACTATCGTTCTGGCGGCTTCTATCTTCCTTTTCTACGGTGGTATGGAGATGAATGCCGTGCATGTGCAGAATATGAAGAATCCGGCTCGCCAGTTTCCGCGTGCGATCTTTTTGGCGGTTGCGGTCATAGTGCTCATATTCGTGTTCGCCACACTGGCCATCGGTTTCGTGGTTCCGGCCAAGGATATCAATCTTCTGGCCTCTCTTCTTGTGGCCTATGACGATCTGTGGGCATCGATCGGGGTGCCTTGGCTCGGCAATGTCATGGCACTTCTGATCACTTTCGGTGTGATAGGTCAGGTGAGCGTGATCATCGCCGGCCCGTCGACAGGTCTTGTTGCAGTAGGCGAGAGCGGTTATCTGCCCCGCAGTTTCCAGAAGACCAACAGCCGCGGTGTGAACAAGCCGATACTCTATGTACAGGCAGTCTTCGTGAGTCTGCTTGCGCTTGTGCTCGTGGTTCTTCCTTCGGTGGAATCGGCCTATCAGGTGATGTCGCAGATGGCTACTGTGATCTATCTGATACTGGTGCTTATGATCTATTTCTCATTCCTGCGTCTTCGCCATACGCAGCCTCAGAAGCGCCGCGGGTTCCGTATACCTGGCGGGAAGTTCGGCGAGTTCACCATAGGAGGTATCGGCATACTCGGTGCGCTGGCCGCGATGATACTGAGTTTCTTTCCTCCGTCGCAGATCGATACAGGCAGTCCGCTGGTCTATGTCCTTATCATCTTCTGCGGTGCGTTGCTGTTCTTCTGTGTGCCTCTGGTTGTGTTTGCCATGCGTAAGCCGTCGTGGCGCAATCCTCAGGCCGATTTCTATCCATTCGACTGGCAGATAGAGAACCGCAGACCGTCGCAGGTATCGTCATGGAGTGCAGGCTACACACCGTCGTCGGCCGAGATCGCCGGTACCGACGCACGCATACTGGCCGAAGAAAACGGCGCTTCTGCCGCTGATGCCGAGAGACTCGCCGCGGAGGCTGTCAAGGCTTACGACGGTACGGGTACTCCCCAGGCCACTGCATATGATGTGTTCAACAAGAGCATGGACTCTGGCAGAGGCGAGTAGGGATTACGGCGGCCGTACCGTAACGGACAGTGCAGCACAGCCTGCTGCACTGTCCGTTACTGATAGATTATTTCCACAAATGGCGAAACGATGAGAATCAATACAGGAAAGGGGACTATCTCCATTATGGCGCTGATTGCGATATGGTCGATATCGCTGACGGTGAATCTTCCGGGACTTGCCATAACTCCTATGCTCGGCAATCTGGACAGTATATTTCCGCGCACATCCGAGCTGGAGATACAGCTCCTCACCGTGCTGCCAAATCTTTTCATCATCCCGTTTGTGCTGCTTTCGGGGCGCCTGTCGCTGTATAAAAGCAAGATACGCATAGTCGTCATAGCGCTTGTCATCTATCTTGCGAGCGGTATTCTGTATTTCTTCGCCGGCAGCATGTCGGATCTGATCGTTATAAGCTGTCTGCTTGGTGTGGGATGCGGTCTGCTCATTCCTCTTGCGGCAGGTCTGCTGGCTGACACATTCGCGGGCCGATACCGTATGAGGCAGCTCGGCATCAAGTCAGGCATATCCAATATAGCTCTGGTCGTAGCCACATACGCGGTCGGATGGCTTAGCCACGGCAACTGGCGTATGCCGTTTCTGGTGTATCTGATACCGGCAGTGCCGCTTGTATTGTCTGTTTTTCTGCGTGAGATTCCGAAAACGGATCTCGATCCGGCCACACCCGGCACGGGAGTGACCGCCGGGACTGTGCCGGAGGCGGCCGCCGTATCGGGCCGCGTGAAAAGCGGGTTCATACTCCCGAGAGTGTGGTCGCTGATAGCTGTATATTTCTTTGTATGCTATTCGACGGTGATCGTGAGTTACTACACTCCGTTTCTGATGGATGCCGATAGGATGAGCGATTCCGATACCGGCACTGTCACGGCCATATTCTTTCTTGCGGTATTCCTGCCGGGACTTGTTCTCCCGTATATCGTAAAGATATTGAGGCAGACCACTTTCATAGTGTGTTCGCTGGTAATGGCGGGCGGAATAATACTCATGGCGGTATCGAGCGGTTTCGGGATCATGTGTGTGGCCGCCGTAATGGTAGGTTTCGGCTACGGTGTGTTCCAGCCGCTTATCTACGACAAGGCCACGCAGGTGGTCACGGTTCCCGGAAAATGCACTCTTGCGCTCTCGTTTGTTCTGGCAGCCAACTATATATCGATAAGCGCCACTCCTTTTATTGTCGGTTTCTTTCAGGACGTATTCGATCCCGGCCGTCACGACAATGCCTTTCCGTTCGAGCTTAATGCCGTGTTGCTCGCG
Source organism: uncultured Porphyromonadaceae bacterium (assembly GCA_948467675.1). Classification (GTDB taxonomy): domain Bacteria; phylum Bacteroidota; class Bacteroidia; order Bacteroidales; family Muribaculaceae; genus CAOKFI01. Next base: position 26,153 of record CAOKFI010000007.1, on the reverse strand, counting down.
GTGTTTGCCGTAATCGTGGTGATCTTCCGCAGATCGTTTGTGTTCCGTATCGACCGGTCATATTATTGACGTAATAAAAAATATCATCTGTTTTCCAATGAATAATACACTTTCACGTTTCATCCTGCTGCTCCCGGCGTTCGGTGTCATGCCGTGTCTGTACGGACAGTCCCATCCTAACACTCCGGACTATCAGGAGGTTACGGTCATCAATCCTCATGACCGTGGTAGCGGCGATACGACGATTGTCAACGTCTACAATATATTTCTCGAGAATGCCCCGAAATCGTTCAGGGTGCCTGGTGCGCCACGTTTCGCCATAGAGGGTAAAGACCGTAAGTTCTATCTGGGTATCGGAGGAACCGGAAAGGTCACACTGTCCTATGACTGGGGAAATCCAATAGACAATGCCTATGATTTCACCACATCGGCCATTCCGATGGGGCGGCGCGATGGCGACGGCGGGCTGATACAGGCCTCGGCCGCCACGAGCGGTCTGTATTTCAATTTCGTGGCTATGCCCGGAAGCAAGAACCGCATAGGTCTGTACTTCAATTTCAATCTTACGGGCAATGGCAACGGATATGGTTTCAATCTGTATTATGCCTATATAAAATACCGTGGCTTCACGGCCGGTTATGATTTCAGCCTGTTTTCCGATATGGCCGCGGCACCTCCGAGTATCGACAACGAAGGCCCGTGCGGATTCACGGCTATTCCAAACACAGTGATCGACTACCGCCATTCCTTCGACTCCCACTGGAGCATAGGGGCAGGCGCCGAGCTGCCTATGGTGTCGGCCACGACCGGACAGAATTCGTATGTCGTCAAGCAGCGGGTTCCGGACATACCGGCATATATACAGTATTCATGGGGCGGGGGCAAAAGCTGGATCCGCCTGTCAGGAATAGTGCGCAATATGATTTATCGCGATGAGGTGGCTGACCGTAACCGCGACCAGGTGGGGTGGGGTGTCAAGATGAGCGGCAGCGCATCGCTGTCGGGATTTGTCACGGCATATTACCAGGCGGCTTACGGCCAGGGCATAACGAGTTATTTCCAGGATCTGTATCAGGGGGGTCTCGATATGGTGCCTGATGGCGCCGGACGTCTGAAACCGGTCGGAGCATGGGGCGGATATCTGGGATTGCAGTACAATATATCGCCCGCAGTCTATGCTACGACGACATACAGCCATCTGCGCAATTATGCCGGCCGCTATGCCGGCGGCTCCACACCCTGGAGCGGCCAGTACCGGTATGCGCAGTACGCGCTCGCCAATATAATGTGGAATATCACCTCACGTATATCGACCGGGATAGAATACATATACGGGCGCCGTGTCGATATGGACGGGCGCTCATGTCACGATAACCGGATCCAGACCATGCTTCAGGTTACATTCTGAGGGCATGACATATATAAATGAAAAGCGTGTCGTACCTGAACCGGTACGACACGCTTTTGATGTATCTTTTTATGGATGGTCTGTCTTACCAGATTATCACACGCTCCTGCTCCGGACGGAACATCTTGTCGCCGTCGGTTATGGAGAATGCGCGGAAGAAAGGCTCGATGTTGCGCAGTGTCACGTTAACGCGGTGCTCGCCGAGCGAATGTACGTCGCCGGTTGTCAGCGAGCGCATCTCCTCCGGACGTATGTTGTTTGCCCAGAGGTTGGCGTAGTTCATGTAGAATACCTGCAGCGGAGTGAAACCGTCGATGAGGGCGTCTTCGGAACTGATATCCACACCTTTTTTCTTCTGTGAGTCGAGGAATGCGGTCATAGCCACGCGCAGACCGCCCTGGTCGGCTATGTTCTCGCCGAGGGTGTATGTGCCGTTGGCGTTGAGTCCGGGCAGCACTTCTACGGCGTCGAACTGGTCTACGAGTCCCTTGGTCAGAGCTTCGAAAGCTGTTGCGTCTTCGGGTGTCCACCAGTTGACCATGTTGCCTTCGGCGTCGAAGTTGCGTCCCTGGTCGTCGAATCCGTGGGTCATCTCGTGGCCGATCACCACGCCTATGCCGCCGTAGTTTTCAGCGTCGGATGCCTCGGGATCGAAGAACGGAGCCTGCAGGATGCCGGCGGGGAATACTATCTCGTTGGCCAGAGGGTTATAGTAGGCGTTGATGGTCTGAGGAGTCATGCCCCATTCGCTCTTGTCGACAGGTTTGCCCCACTTGGAGTACTCCTCTTTCTGGTGCCACATGCCAACGTTGTGCATGTTTTCGTAGTAGGAGAGTTTCGGATCGATTTCCATCGAGGAGTAGTCTTTCCACTTGTCGGGGTAGCCGATCTTCACAGTGAAGGCGTTGAGTTTCTTTATGGCGTTGAGCTTGGTGTCGTCGCTCATCCATTTCAGGTTGATGATGTGCTTGCCCAGAGCAGTGCGCAGGTTCTCTACGAGACCGAGCATATACTGTTTCGATGATTCGGGGAAATATTTCTCAACGTAGAGCTGTCCTATGGCTTCGCCCATCGAGCCCTCTGTAGCTCCGAGAGCACGTTTCCAGCGGGGACGCATCTGCTGCACGCCGCTCATCACTTTGTTGAATTCAAACGAGGCGTTGGCGAAATCGTCGCTGAGAGCGCCTGCGGCCTGTGCCACGTATTTCCACAGATAGTAGTCTTTGATCTCGCGGTCAGTGAGTGATCCTATGAGGTTGTTGGCCTGCATCACTGAATTGGGCTGCATCACGATGACGGTCTCGGGAGCTTCGATGCCCATCATTGTTTCGGGGAAGAACCGCTGCCAGTTGATATTGGGATATGTCTCCTTGAGCTGGGCGAGTGTGAACGGATTGTACATGGCCGGAATGTTGCGGCTCTCTTCGCGGGTCCAGGCCGAGTCGGCTATGGCGGTCTCGATCTTCATCACGTTGTTCATGATGCGCGAGGCGTCTTTTTTGGAGTATCCTGCATTGCGCATCTGGGTCACTATCAGCTTTTTGTAGGCTTCGCGCACTTCTTTGTTACGCTTGTCGTTCTTCAGATAGTAGTCGCGGTCGCCGAGTCCCATGCCGCCGCCGGAGATGTACATGGCATACACTTTTGAGTTGGCGAGATCCTCCATGGGGCCTGCGCCGAAAAACGGGCTTGAGTAGTTGCCGTGCATCCACAGGAACAGATCCTCCATCCCCTCGTGGGGTGTTGTCTCGATTTTCTTCAGATCGGCGAGTATCGGCTTGGCACCTTCGGCATTGCGTCGCGCCGAGTCCATGGCCTGGTTGTAGATCGTAGCTACTTTGAATGCCACAGTCCCGGGTTCGGGATTGGTGGCTCCAAGGTTGAGCACGATCTCTTTGACACGGTTCTCGGAGGAGTCGTTGAGTATGTTGAACTGACCGTAGCGGGCATATTCCTCCGTCAGGGGATGTGCGTCCTGCCATCCTTTTGCAACGTGATGGTAGAAGTCGTTTTTGGGCGATATCGAGTTGTCGATATACGCTGGGTTGATGCTCTTCAGATGCTCTTTCTCCGCCTTTACCGCCGGTGTGGCCATAAGGGTGGCTGCAAGAGCGAGCATGATTTTTGTTGAGTTCATAATATAATGGTTATAAGTATTGTATAATCTGCTGTACAGATATTTGTAAGCATACAAATTAATATGCAAAGGTAGCGAATAATCTGAACATCCGCATAAAGTTTTATTTTCGTGGCGATATGGTCCGTTCGCCGAGGTAGCGCGCCAGCTCGGCGCGTAGCCGCTGCAGTTCCAGACTGCGGGTCATCAGAGCCCGCAGACCTTCGGGATCCATGCTCCCTGACCGGCGTATCTCGGCCAGGATAGTGCGCTGTCGCCATGCCAGGATGGCGTCTTTCCATTCGTAGATGGCGCGCGGCACAAGTTCCGCCAGCCGGTCTTCCTCGGTCTCTATGGTGGAGTATTTGGTGTGTATCTTGCTCAGTTGATGGCGCTCGCTTACGAGATCGGCTGTCAGACGCCGCACTGTATCGTCGGCCGACGATCCGAGGCGCCGCTCTATGTACAGCATGGCGAAGTTCGATACCGAAGTCTCATATTCGGCGTTGATGCGCGTCCTTGCCGCTTCCGACATCGCCGTTATGGCTGCTGTCGAATCGGCGTTGCGGCGTATCTCGTCGTCCGCTGCGGCCAGTGCCGCCGTGCAGGCGGCGCGTGCCTGACTTTCGTGTGCGGCTCTGTCGCCCTCCCATGTGGTGTCGGCCAGAGCGCGGGCGGCGCCGAATACCGATGCGTAGTCGGAGTTGGAAAATGTCATGTCGTCCGCAGCGAGTTCTTCAGTGATATAGTCTATGACGTTGACCGGCGAAGTGTTGCCTTCTTCGTCGCACAGATCGCACAGATGCGCCATGCCGTATTTCAGCACGTAGCGCAGCACGCGTTTCTCATACGGGCGCATGAACGAGGCCACACTGTTGGCGGAAGCTGTCTTCTCCTCGTTAGGCGGTGTCGGCGGTGTCTCTTTCTCGAGCTCCGGCTGTTGCTGCCGGTCATCCTGCCTGCTCTGTGATGCTGTGCCTTTTACAAGATTCTCCTTGTAGTAGCGTTCGACCTGCAGGGCGAGCACTTTCTCGTCGACGTCGAGCAACCGCGAACATTCGCGTATGTATACATTGCGTGTTATGCTGTCGGGTATCACCGATATTGATCTCACGATGTCGGTGATGACCTTGGAGCGTCCTACGGGATCTCCTTCGGTATCGGGCAGCAGTATCGAGATCTTGAAGCGTATGAAGTCGGTCTGGTGATCCTTTATATACCGTTCGACCTCTGTGGCGCTGTGGCTTTGCGAGAATGAGTCGGGATCCTCACCTTCGGGAAGCTGCAGCACCTTGATGTTGAGTCCCTCGGCCAGCAGCATGTCGATACCCCGCAGCGATGCCTTGATGCCGGCGGCGTCGGAGTCGTATATCACTGTCACGTTTTGGGTGAACCGTCTTATGAGCCTTATCTGTCCGTCAGTAAGCGCGGTTCCCGACGATGCCACCACATATTCAATTCCAGCCTGGTGCATCGATATCACGTCCATGTAGCCTTCGACGAGCAGACATCGGTCGTGATCGACTATGGCTTTCTTGGCCTGGTACAATCCGTAGAGTACGTCGCTTTTGTGGTATATGACCGATTCCGGGGAATTTACATATTTGGCTATCTCCTTGGTCTTGCGCAGTGTACGGCCTCCGAATGCCAGCACTTTGCCTGACAGGCCGAATATCGGGAATATCACACGGCCGCGGAAACGGTCGTAGATGCCGCCGCGTTCCGAGCGGGTACACAGCCCTGTCTCTACAAGGTATTTCTCGCTGTATCCTTTGGCCGTAGCCGCGTTGTAGAGGGCGTCGCGCTCCTCAAGGGCGTAGCCGAGATGGAAGCGTTCGATCGATCTGTCCGATATGCCGCGCTCGCGGAAATAGGCCAGACCTATGTCGCGGCCGTCGGCTGTGGAGTGTATGTTGTGTTCGAAATGATTGAGGGCGAAGTCATTGACTGCGAGCATGCTCTCACGTTCCGTCTGGGCCTGCTCCTCCTCGGCGCTAAGTTCGCGTTCTTTTATCTCTATGCCGTATTTTCCGGCAAGCCAGCGCAGAGCCTCGCCATAGCTCAGCTGTTCGTGCTCCATGATGAAGCCTACGGCGCTGCCGCCTTTGCCGCAACTGAAGCATTTGCATATCCCTTTCGATTTCGACACATAGAACGATGGCGATCTGTCGGAATGAAACGGACAGAGACCCACGTAGTTGGCTCCACGCCGTTTCAGGCTCACGAAGTCGCTCACCACCTCCACGATGTCGGCAGTGTCCAGAATCCTTTGTACGGTCTGAGGGTCAATCTTACGCATAGGTTGTAAAAGTTCACGATATTACCATCCTGCGATGTTGCGCACCACCCACCAAGCCATGAACAGCACTACGTAGGTGTAGGCCACATAGCGGTGGGTGACATATCGGCGCACAGACAGCCGTGGCCACGCCGTGACCACAGCGACTGCCATAGCGTAGGGTATAGAGATGAGAAAGAACCAGTTGTAGCTCAAAGCCTCCGCCCATCGACCATGGAGCGCGGCATGAGCCGCACGCGATATGCCGCATCCGGGACACTGCCAGCCTGTGAGCGCGTGAAACGCGCATTTCGGCGCCCACCGGCAACCGGCAGGGTCTATCGTATATGCGGCCACAGCCATAGCTGCCAGAATCACGGATGCTATGGCCACAGTTGCGGCTCGTCGTTTTTGTGTCATCAGGATGTCAATAGACTCCCTGAAGGTTTCTCATCATGGGAAGTATCAGTACACTCCACCACATCACATAGAGTATCCATACGACTATCGCCACTATTGCGCTTATCACAGACCACTGTCCGGCCTTGCGGCTCATGCGGCGGGCTTCCTCATAGCGTCCGGCATACCAGAGCGTGTCCACTTTGGCGGCGCATATTATGGCATAGATTCCTGTAGGCATACAGCAGAGCACAGTGGTGAGTATGGCCCATACGAGATTGCTCGACGGCTGGTTTACGACAGCCATCGGTGCCGATCCGGGGGCGTATTGTGCGCCGGGAGTCGCAGGTGATCCGCCTACGTAGGCGGACAGCTCGGGCAGTTCGCCCGCGCGTTTCCAGTCTGCCATACCCTCGCGCCATACGAATGTCTGTGAAGTGACGCCGCACTGCCCGAGCTGTGAGGCTTCTACCGGCCCGCATTGGTTGTTGGCCGAATCCAGATAGTAGTACTTTTCCATAATCTTATGGTATTATCGATAATTCACTACCGCAAATATATAGAGAATATTCGATGAAAAAAATAGCGGATGTCGACCAAAGGCCGGTTCGCGCTGGCAAAGCCGATTTTTTTTGAATCAAATACTCCTGCGCATCTCCGACGCGCAAGAGGGGGAAGGGTGTCTTCGCATGCCCCACGTGCATGCACGTGGGGTTTCCCATCTTACGCATCTCCGATGCGTTGTTTGGCGGTCGGGTGTCTTGCGCATCTCCGACGCGTCGGCGTGTTTGTCGCGTCGGAGATGCTTAGGATGCAAAGCCCCACGCAGGGCGTGGGGTGCGCGCGTATGACCGTGGTAAATATGCGCGTCGGAGATGCGCAGGAGGTGGGAGGGTGTCTTCGCATACCCCACGTGCATGCACGTGAGGTTTCCCATCTTGCGCATCTCCGATGCGTTGTTGGGCGGTCGGGTGTCCTGCGCATCTCCGATGCGTCCATCTTGTGCGGGCATGTCGCATCGGAGATGCGCAGGATGCAGAGCCCCACGCAAGGCGTGGGGTGCGCGCGTATGACCGTGGTAAATATGCGCGTCGGAGATGCGCAGGATGATGTGGGTTATTCGTGGAGGTTCCGGCTGCGGAGCCATTCTATAAGCAGGGCGGGACGGTCGGTCTGGATCATTGTGGCATCCGCTACCTTGCCGGTTCCGGTTGTGGTGCGGTCGAGCGTGTGGTCGTGCATTATTATGAGAGTGCCATCGGCCACAGGCTTTACATCGAGTTCCACTATGTCGGCATCCATGGCTATGGCGCTTTCGATACCCTCGATCGAATTCTCCGGGAAGTTGCGCCAGTCGGCACGGTGGGAGGTGACGATTACAGTGGCGGTATCCGGATTAAGGATTGTACGGCGTATGCGTTCCACCCGAGTCTCGCCGCATACCGTTGATACTGACAGGATGCCTGCGGCAATAAATATGGCAAATCTTTTCATGGCACTGTGATATGATTACGATGTTTATAATTCATACGGAGAAATATGGTCAGGGTACTATATTTCATCAATAAAAAAAGAGTCCGTGCCATCAGCGGCGCAGACTCTCCATCATGTTTCATGTTAGTTTTATCGTCGGCACCGGCGCGCAGCATACCTGCCGCTGAGGCGGCGGTACCATATCCGCAAAGATAGTCAAACTTTTCAGTTTGTGAGTTACAAATGCGAAAAATCGTAACTCTATTGCCATAGATCATGATATGAAAAAAAATTGAAGGGGCGTGGCCTCACGGTCGCGTCCCTTCTACATGGGGAATTATTGAAGTCTTATCGTATTAGTTAGTCAGTATGCAAATGTCAGCATAAAATATGGTTTGCGGAAGCGCCAAACGTTGCATTTATTTTCATATTTGTTGCAAACGCGGTCATTGCTGTAACCTGTTTCGTTAAAATCGCAGTTCACGCCTGTTTTTGCATAGTATCTTTGCCGGCAGAAAGACACACAAAGACTGGGATCTATGAAAAAACACTTGGAAAACATGGCCTCGGCCATGCCTATACACAAAGTGTCGGAGGGCGTGACCGAATGTAGTAATCTCCGGCCTCGGCCTGATGGCGGCCTCGAGACGGTAGGCATGCCTGTGCGTATTGCCGGCAAGGACATGGTGCCTCTGACCATGGCGCATCTTGCCGACGGCACGCGCCGGCTGATAATGGCCGACGGCCTTTCGGTATACGACGCCGATCCCGACATTCCCGACAGCTGCCGTCCGATAGCAGAGCTGGAGTCGGTGCCCTCGGCCGCGATAACTGATGCCGGCGGCGATCTTACACTGCTCACTGAAAAAGGCCCTTTCAGTCTGCGTTATGATATGGCTTCCGGCAATTGGAACTGTCTCGGCATGCGTTCGGCCTGGCCGCCTGTGGTGATACGCGCCGATGACCATGCCGAACTGTCGGCTGTTGTCGAGCCGTTTGCGTTTACCGGAACCTACCCGCACTGTTCCGAACCGGTGTCGGCAGCCGACACGGCTCTCGTCACCGCGCGGCTGTCGGCGGCTGTGGAGAAAATCACCGAGGCAGCCGGTATGGCCGGACGTTATATTCATCCGCGGCTGATGGCCTACCGGATCCTGGACAGCGGAGGGCGTTGTGTCTACAGGTCCGTTCCGGTATGGGTCGGACCCGAAGGCGGCGGATTCGGACTCTGTTCGATGATTGGTGCGGATCTGACGAGGCAGTCCGGCGGAATATGCTCCGTAGATTCGTTCTCGGTAAGCGCGCCGGCCTATAAGATCGCGGTAGATATTCCCCGACAGCTCCCCGGCGATATCGCGCAGTATGCGGCTGTGCTCGAGATCCTGGCTTCGCCTCCGCTCACCCCTTACCGTCCACGGGCCCGGGCCGGATGCCGGTTGCGTGCTGTCGACCAGAACACCGGACGGCTTGAGGCCTATGTGCCGGGCACATCCAACGGCATGATGCCCCTGTCCGGACTCAGGGCACAGATGGTCGGAGAGCTGCTCGAACGTTTCTGGCAGTCGGCCGAGGTTGTCGATACCGTGTCGCGCCCCTTCTGCGGAGGATTTGGATCTGACAGCGGTTCCCGCTATGTGATGCGTCAGCAACCGAGGCTTACTGCCGCCGGAGAAGCTGAACGGCTCGCACAGGTGCTCGCTGTGCCGGTTGCGGCGGTTGCCCCCGGTTCCGGCATCGCCTTTGTCGATGCAGCTGCGGCTCCACACTCCTTTACGGCAGCCTCCGTATTGCAGGCTGCCGACATGAACGTGTATTCCGGACTCTCCGTGCTGCGTGGATCCCCGCCCGACGCGCTGGTGCTTGCTTCCGGAGATACCGTGGCTGTGACAGCCGCCGATGCCGCCGCCCGTTATACGGCTGTCGAATTTTCCGACGGTTCCGGCGATACTGCTGTAACAGCCGATCTGTCGGCGGCCGCCCTCCCTTTGTCGGTAGGGCCTGTCATAGTGTATCCCGACCCCGAGGCTTCCTTCATGACCGTGGCTGTGCGCGGTGTCAACGGAGTGGCCTCGCGTGTAAGGGTCCCTCTGCAACGGTCGTACTCAGGACGTTTTGCCTTCTATATAGATCCGCAGCTTAAACCTGTGCCGTTGTTGTCTGACGGAACTCCGTTTACACTGCCTGCCGACCGTCGCCGGCCGCGCTCCCGTCCGGGTACGGTGGCCGTGGCATACGGTTCCGATCCGCTCGATCTGCTTTTTGCCGTCACGGCCTCGTCGGCCGAGGTGCATCGTGTGGTTCCTGCCGTGCGCAGTTCGTCATCGTGGGATTTCGGACGTCAGCATCTCCTGGTGTTCGCCGCCGACGGTATCTGCACTATGTCGGTCGACTCCAGGCGGAGCAGTGCCGCAGTCAACAGGCTGTATCCTGTAGGAGTGTCTCGGCCCGATGCCGTTACGGCCGCCCCCGATGCTGTCTATGCCGTGCTCTCGTCCGGAGCCCTCGTGCGTGTAAGCGGCAGCCGTATATACTCGTTGGATCCGCAGGCCGGCGCTTTGGCCGCTGTGTGGTGTGCTGTCCGTGACGAGCTTTGGCTCGCACTTTCCGATGGGTCGGTGCGGATTATGGATCCTGCCGCAGGCACTTCCTATACGCGCACATTCGGTCCTGTGCTCTCTTTCCATGATCCCGGCGGAGTGCCGTATGCTGCCGCACCTGCCGGCCTCTACGACTTAGGCCGCGAAAAAGAGTCATGGAGCATACCGGTAGCATGGTCGGTGCGTATGCCGGCGCCATACAGGACCATGGCACGCAGACTGTCGGTCGATATGCAGGGCGCCGATGTAGACATCGAGCTGTCGCTCCGTGCCGACAACGGCCCGGGAGCATCTTCGTCGCTGCCTGTGACCAGCCTGCGTCTCAATGGTTCGGTCAACGCTCCTCTGCATGTGCGTCTCGCGGCTCCCGAGCGCCGTTGGCTGAAACTTGCCGTCAGAGGTCTTGCCGGTCCGGGCACATCGATATCGCGCTGGGCCATATACCTTATGGATATACGTAACAGACCTGATCATGAAAGAAATCATAAGTGAAAACATACGCCGGAATGCGCTTCTGGCTACGTCATACGATCCTGTCACAGGCCTGGGCTGCATAGGTACGCGCATCTTCACTCCGCCACACGGCGATATTCCACAGGCATATCTTCCCGCTGAAATGCTCGACGATCCGCAATATGCCGTGGCTACCGATCTCGTCTCGTGGCAGAGGCTGCGGTGCCGGCACGATTTCGAATACTGGGCGGTGACATGCGTACGGATCAAGGACAAAGTGTCGGGGTGCGAGATCCCTTTCCGGCTGAACCGTCCGCAGCGGAGAGTGGCGGCCGTGCTCGAGAGCCAGCGCATTGCCGGCCAGCCGTTGAGGCTGATCATGCTGAAAGCGCGTCAGTGGGGCGGATCTACGCTCGTTCAGATGTATATGGCCTGGATACAGAGTGTGCACCGGCGCGGATGGCATTCGCTGATATGCGCCCATGTCAAGGACACTGCGGCCAACATACGCGGCATGTACACACGCATGCTCGCTTCGTATCCCGATGCGCTGTGGGAAGGGGAGGAGCCTCCTAAGTTCGGTGCCTTCGAGCGTTCGGTCAACACGCGTCTGATAGCGGGACGCGACTGCCGTGTGACGGTGGGATCGTCCGAGAACCAGGAGGCGGTGCGCGGTGCCGACTACTCCATGGCACACCTTTCAGAAGTGGCTTTCTGGAGCGATACCGCCACACGTTCCCCCGAGGGTTTCATCCGCGCCATCTGCGGATCGGTAATGCGCATACCCTGTTCGCTCATAGTCATGGAGTCGACAGCCAACGGTGTCGGCAACTTTTTCCATACAGAGTGGTTGCGCGCGTCATCCGGCGATGGTTCCGACAAGACTCCGGTGTTTGTCCCATGGCATGAGATCGAGATATATTCCGAGCAGGTAAGCGATCCTGCGGCCTTGTGGGAGAGCATGGACGGCTACGAGCATGCCCTGTGGGAGCAGGGGCTCACTCTCGAACAGATATGCTGGTACCACAACAAACGCCGCGAATACCCTTCGCATGCCACTATGATGGCCGAATATCCGTCGACCGACGTAGAGGCCTTCGCCAATACCGGCAGCAGCGTGTTCGAGGCATCGCGTGTCGAGCATCTTCGAGCCGGATGCCGCCCTCCTGCCATGACCGGCGAGCTGAAGGCTGCCGCGCAGCGTGGCCCCGGCGCTCTGCGCGATATCGAGTTCCGCCACGATACGTCAGGAGACCTGCAGGTATGGTCGCCGCCACAGACCGATGGCTGTGTGGCCGATCGTTATGTGGTGACGGTCGATGTCGGAGGGCGGTCGGCATCGTCCGACTGGTCGGTGATAGCCGTGATCGATACGCTTGCGCCGGTTCCCGAAGTCGTGGCGCAATGGCGCGGCCATATCGACCATGATCTGCTGGCATGGAAAAGTGCTACGATAGCGCAATGGTATTGCGGCGCCCTGCTCGTGGTGGAGAGCAACACTCTTGAGACATCCGACGCCTACGGTGTGCATGGCACCTACATACTCGGCCAGCTGAACTCACACTATCCCAACATGTACCTGCGCACAGTTCCGGACTCGGCGGCAGGTCAGACGGAATCGCGTATCGGATTCCATACCAACCGCGCCACAAAGACAATGGCTGTCAATGAACTCATAGCCGCTGTGCGCGACAGCGCCTATGTGGAGAGATCCCATACCGCATGCAACGAGATGATCACCTACCGCCATACGCGATCAGGTGGTTTCGAGGCTGCTCCGGGACACCACGACGATGTGCTGATGACCCGCGCCATAGCTCTGTGCGTGATATCTTACATGCCGCGGCGTTCCGATGCCGATGTCACCCCGCTGCTGCGCCCGCATCCATGCCTCTGGAATACTGGGTAAAAGATACCGGGTTGCTTATTTTACCCACAGTTTGGATACTTTATGACCTTTCCTGACAATGTATATGCCCGGAACGAGCCCTTCAATCGAATTTCCTACCATCATGCCTCGTAGATTGTAGACGCGCACTTCAGAGCCGGAGTCATCGGTATCGGTTGTTACAGACTCAACACCGGCAAAGTCGGAGGAGTTGTCGCCTTTGAACTTGTCGTCTATGCCGGCGAAATCTGTTTCTACGATATTTTTGAACATATTCCAGCATTGTGCATTCCTGTACTTGGAGGTACAGCCGTAAGGTACGTACAAAGTGCCTTCTTCGTAGCATTTTGAGTGGAATACATACTCAGGAGTGTGTGTTGCCGAGGGCGGTTCCGGTGTCATCGAATATACCTCGGAAAGATTGGTGCACTCGTTGAACGCCCAAGCGCCGATGTTTTCGATATCAAGACACAATGCTTTGATACGGCTCTTGTCGAATGCGTATGCCGGCAGTTCTCTGGCCGTAACACGCAGATTCTCTACATCGACTCCATTGTAAAAAGTATTGATCGTTTTGCCGGGGTGATATATCTCCAGATTGTTGATTTTTACCCCTGAAACCAAAAGAGAGGCGTAATTATGGATGAATGGGCTTGTACCTATGGGAGCCACAGCCCAGTCATTGGCATTGGGTATGTTGACCGTAGTGATGGATTTACAGTTGAATACATAGATTCCGAATTGGGTAGGACTACCTTTGAAACCAATCTCCTGGAGATTGGTACATCCGGCGAAAGCCATATCCCCCACATTCTCGACGGAAGCCCCGATCGTGACCGCCCGAAGACCTTTCGATTCGACAAACATATAATCGGGTATCGAGGTCACATTGTCGCCGATAAAGGCGTGAACCAATGTCTTGGGGTATTTACCGAATGAGGCGCACCTGCTGTCTGATGAATAATCAGCCATGGTGCAGTCTGTGGCGTTGTAGTGCAGCTCGTTGACAGTTTGGCAACCCCATAGGAAATCCTTCGGAAGATAGCGGACATTCTCTCCGATTATTACACGGTCTATCGTCTTTATGTAGATATCTTTGCCTAATAGTGTTAAATTATTCGTTTTGAGATGCTCCGCATTGTAACGGAGTTCGTCGATCTTGTTGCAATGAAACGCATAGAAATCCAGAGTTTTGACCTTTGGCCCGATTGTCAGGGTTTTAATAGCAGATCCGAATGTCGGATTATAACTGCTGCCGCAATCCGTACAATTTATTGCGTTAAAGCAGACATCATTCAGTGATGTGCATTCGCTGAAAGCTTCAGAGTCGATTTTCTCGACACTTTCGGGGATCGTCACCGAGGTCAATGCGTAGTTTCGTTGAAAGGCACTATACCCTATCGTCTTCAGCGAAGAGCTTAGGTTCAACTCGGCAAGATCCGGGCAATCATAAAATGCCTGTTCTCCGATTTCTGTTACCGAATTGGACATCCGCACGGATTTGAGATTCATGCACCCAATAAAGCATTTTGGGGGGATGGTTCTGACTCCTTCGCCGAAAGTCACATTTTCGGCAGTGGAAAAGACTGCATCGCCTATGTAAGACGTGTTATTGTCACCGAAGACAGTGCAGTTTTCTGCATTGAAATATACATTCGTCAAGGCGTCACAATAGTAGAAGGCATTGACACCGACTTCCTCCACGCCACGGCCGATGGTCAATTCACGGAGAGCCCGGCACTCAGAAAATGCCTTTTTGCCGATCTTTTTGACGTTGTCGGGTATTAGGATGTTTGTCACGTTGCAGCGATAAAACATCTGCTCTGGTATGGTATTGACGTTCTCGCCTATGGTAACGCTCTCCAGAGTTGCGGGTAAAGGAATATTGTCAGTGGGCACGTTGCAGTCGGCTGCGTCGTAATACAGCTCTTTAAGGGGCGTCTGTGAGAATATGTAAGAACCTATTGTTTTGACGGACTGGCTAATAGAGGCCTTGGTCAGAGCCGAACAATAAGAGAATGCTTCCGTGTCTATGGACAACACGCCATCGGGGATGTCGATTTCCTCCAGGGCAGTACATTCGTAGAATGCCCTGTGGCCGATACTTGTGGTGCGTGGCGATATCGATATCGATTTCATTGAATAGCAACGTCCAAACATGTATTCGCCGATCTCCGGCACATTACACCTGAAAACGACATTTTCAAGAGCGTTGCATCCATAAAACAAACGTTCTGTCCCCAGCGATTCCACTGATGCCGGTATGGTGATGGTTTTAAGATTGCTGCATCCTTCGAAAGCATTGTTGCCTATGCTCCTTATTGTGTAGGGAATGGTTATTGTTCCCGCCGTGCAGTTTTTGAACGCTTCCGGGGCTATCCCGGTGACGGTATAATAATCTTTGTCTACTGTTGCGGGAATTGTGATGCTTTTGGCGTAAGTGTATCCGATCACGATGGCATTGCGTCCTGACGTCCTGAACTTGAGATTGCCTTCGTAAAACTCCTTGGCCGAGACTGCAAACGCTGTGCAGGCACACAGAATAAGTATGGTGGCACGCAGGGCTGAGAATGCTTTCTGCTGGCAGTCTGTCGGATGATTGAGTGATAATGGATTCATTATGTATTTATGTTTTTTAGTTTATGAGCAGATTATATCCGGCACGGACAGACACAGATAGAACCGGTCTCCGGTTCCGGAAACAGGACAATAGGAAGAAAACGGATTTATACGATTGTACTCCTTGCATAGAATCAAAATCGGCATGCAATCACCGAATGACTGCATGGCATTTAGATTCTGCAAGACGGGACGCAGATGATATGTAATTGGTTTCTCAAGGGGAAGAGAGCCGTCCCATTATTTACCTCCGTTAAAGACCGGTCGTCTCTATCGGACGTATTGCCAAGATAATGTAACTTCCCCAGCTGCCACCGTGAATGCGGCGCTGCAGCTTTGCAGCTGTAAAATTACAAATAGAATGTAATGCGTGTATTCCGGTTAGCTATTTTTAACAGTATTGGAACATCAACAGGCGCGTATGGCGGAGTATAATCGGAATCGGCGACGGATATGTACGTTTTTTCATTACCTTTGTAGATTGGTAACGACATGAATAAAATATGAAAATCTATCCGATTATAATCGCCATCGCCGCTGCTTCCGTTCCCGCTGCGGCACAGATCAACTCCGCCGGTGCCGCTGGCTATCTGACACGTGCCGGTGCGATGTCTGCCGATGGAAACTACCGCGGCTGCATCGACCAGGCGGAACAGGCCATGCGCCTGAATCCTACACCTGCTGAAGCCGAATATGCGGCGTGGCTGCGGGCCGATGCTGCCATGAAAGCCGGCGATCCCGATGCTTCGGCTCTGCTTGAAGCGTTTCTGAATGCCTATCCCCAGTCTCCGCGGCGTTCGCTGGCCACGCTTGGGCTCGGCACCGTCGCTTTCCATCAGGGACATATCGACGAGGCGCTGCGTATATTCGACACCGTCGATGCCGATGCCCTCGACCTCGATGCCGCCGAGGATCTCACCTACCGCCGGTCATACTGTCTCATGATGATGGGCGACGCCGACAAGGCACTCCCTGGATTCGACCGTCTGGCCTCCACCGGACGCTACGGAAACGCCGCCCGTTTCTATCAGGGCTACATAGCATATACCGACCGTGACTATACCCGTGCTCTCGAACTGTTGCAGAATGTAGACCGCAATACCGCTCCGGGCAATATGGCAGGTTATTATCTGGCACAGATCTATTACGTGAAAGGCGACTGGAACAAGGCGCTCTCCGAAGCCCGGCCGATCGTCGATGCCGACGTCGATCTCCAGTACCGCGCCGAGGCCGCGCGCATTGCCGGCGAATCGCTCTGGAATCTCGGCGACGAGGATTCCGCGCTCGCTTATCTGCGCCGATATCTGTCCGAAACCGACAGCCCGCTGCCATCCGCCCTCTACCTGCTCGGCCTGGCCGACTACCGCAACGGCGACTACAATGCCGCCATACAGCGTCTCGGCCACGTCACTGGCGAAGACGGAGCCCTGGGACAGAGCGCCAGTCTGATCGTAGGACAGGCCTATCTGAAGCAGGGTAACTACGACGCTGCCATAATGAGCCTCGACAAGGCGACACGCATGGACTGCGATCCGCAGGTGTCGGAGACTGCGTTCTACAACTATGCGGTGGCACGTTCTGCCGGCGGACGCGTACCGTTCGGATCATCGGTGCGGATCTTCGAGGATTTCCTGAGGAGATACCCGTCGAGCCGCTATGCCGACGAGGTGCGACAGTATATAGTCGACGGATATATGACCGACAACAACTATACCGCGGCTCTCGAAAACATAGAGCGCGTCAAGAACCCCTCGGCCCGCATATTCGCAGCAAAGCAGAGAGTGCTTTTCATGCTCGGCACACACGATTTCGCCACCGGCCAATACCGCAAAGCCCTCGACCGGTTCGATGCCTCGCTGAAACTCGCGTCCTGTTCGCCGGAGATCGCGTTGCAGACACGCCTGTGGCGTGCCGACTGCCTGTACCGTCTCGGCGACTATGCGGCGGCATCGAAGGCTTACCGATCGTATCTCGACAAGGCTCCGCGCAATGATGTGAACCGCACTCTCGGTCTCTACGGCGAAGCCTACTCGCTGCTCGCACTCAAGAAATACGATACAGCCCGCGACAGATTCACCGTTGTAGCCTCTGCCGCAGGCGACGATGAGCCGCTCCGTGCCGACGCCTACAACCGTATAGCCGACACGTATTATTACGAAAGCCGGTTCGGCGATGCCGGAATATTCTATAACCGCGCCTACGAGGCTTCGCCCTCGACAGGCGACTATGCGCTGTTCCAGAAAGCAATGATGCTCGGACACACACGCGACTACCGTGGAAAACTGTCCGGACTTAACGATATGGTGGCGCGTTTCCCTAAATCGAGCCTGGCAGCAGAAGCTCTGCTTGAAAAAGCCCAGACATACGTGGCGCTGCACGATACACAGCAGGCCATCGATGCCTACCGCGACGTCATAGAGCTGTATCCGTCGACATCACAGGGCCGCAACGCCATGCTCCAGCTTGCCGGTACATACCGCAACAGTTCCGATGCCACACGCGCTGTCGAGACTTACCGCACCATAATAACCGACTATCCCACATCCGACGAAGCCGCGATTGCTGTCGACGACCTGAAAGCGCTGTATGCCGAACAGGGACGCATCGACGAACTCGACAGGTTCCTGCGTTCGGTTCCTTCCGCCCCGCAGATTGCCGAATCGGAGCGGTCGGCTCTTGCCGCCCAGTCGCTCTGGAAACAGGCCGTGGCCGCTAAAGATCAGGAAAAGGCGCTGAAACTGCTTGACGAGCTGACCTCAGGTTATCCGCATGCAGCCGAGGCCGAGGACGCCCTCGCCATGAAGGCCGATATAGAATATTCCACCGGACGTACCGAACTGGCGGCACGCAGCTACAGCCAGCTCGAACAGCGTGCATCGGGCCCCATGACCCTTACAGCCGCTTTGCTCGGTATCGTACGCACAGGCCGCGATCTCGGCGACAACGAGGCCGTAATATCCGCCGCCGACCGGCTTATGGCATCGTCGACTGCCGGAAACAGCTATGCGCCGGAGGTGAGATACGCCCGCGCTGCCGCCTACAATGCCACAGGACGCACCGCCGATGCCAGAACTGAATGGGCCGCGCTCGCGTCTGCTCCGGCCGACATGTACGGTGCGAGAAGCGCTGTGGCTCTTGCCGACAGCTATTTCAATGCCGGCCAGACCGACAAGGCCAAGCAGGTTGTCAATGATTTTATTGATGCTGATCCGCCGCACGCCTACTGGCTCGCACGCGGATTCATACTGCTGAGCGACATACTCCGCGCGGAAGGAAACACTTTCGAAGCCGACGAATATCTGCGCAATCTGCGATCTAACTATCCGGGATCGGAAGCTGACATATTCGAGATGATAGACCAGCGTTTGAAGAAATAAAATAGACCGTTTTATAATTTGTATATGATAATCCGAACCTCTGTAATACTGGCGGCAGCCATTGCCGCTATGCCGTGCGCGGTAGCCGAGGAACTCGATACCGAGATATCCATAGAGCGCCAGGTGGTGCCTGAACACCGTACTGCCAATCGCCTGAATCTTTTGCCCCGGCTTGAACTGCCTGCTGTGACACAGGTGCGTCTCAAATCCACCGACCGGGCAACGGCCGTGGCTGTCCCGGCCTATGTGAACACTCTCGATCCTGCGGCCTACGGCACCTCCGCCGAAAAATATCCCTGGCGTGGATATGCCTCGATAGGATACTTTCCGGCATTCAACCTCGGAGCCTCGGCGGGATACCGCATTGTCGACCTCGAGAAAACCACCGTCGACGCCTGGTTGCAGTACGACGGAGCCTCATGGCACGGCAACACGCCGCTCACAGGTACGGCTTCCGACGGTGAAACCCGTATAGGGCTGCACCGCCATACAGCGACTATAGGAGCCAGCGCGACACACCGCGTCGGAAAATCGTCAGCGTTAGATGCATCGCTGGCATATACCTACGGCAACTGGAACATGCCCGTGCCCGTATCTCCCGGCATGGATAATGTCAAGGACAACAACTCGTTGAACCGCCTGGATATAGATCTCGGCTGGCGGAGCCGCCCTACGGACCGGTTCGGATACTCGGTAGGGATAGGATATGGCCTGATGGCTTATGGCATAGACCGCATACAAGGCGCCGACCCTGTGGAAAATGCGTTTCGGCTGGATTTCAGAGGAGATGCGGCGTTTACCGATAAGTTGTCACTGAAGTTTGATCTCGGCGGCGATGTATACGACTATAATTATCCCCGGCAGGATCTGGTAAAAGGGATAGCCGGATTGGGTGTGAAGATATGCTGGCGCTCGGAGCACCTGTCGGTCTCGGCAGGACCGAAGGTCGACATCCTGTTCAACGGCGGTACCAAGGACTACAACGGAAGTACCTCATGCCATATCACGCCGCAGATCGATATCGCATGGATGCCGTCAGGATCATTCACCCTCTGGGGCAGGATGACAGGCTTTTCCACAACCAATCCCTATGGCGAGATATACGACTGGTCATGCTATTCGATGCCGACATTCACGCTGGGATACTCACACGTCGATATCGACACGCAGCTGGGCATGACCATCGGCCCGTGGCGCGGTGCCTCGCTTGAGCTGCGCGGAGGATATGCCTCCACATCCAACTGGCTTATGCCGATTGTCTATGCAAATGCCGGAGGCGTGTGGACCGGCCGTTTCAGCAATATGTCGATGGAGGGTCTGTATTATGGAGCCACTGTAAGCTATAAATACCGGTCTCTGTTCGAACTGCGCGGATCGATCGACGGGGCTCCGAACGACCGGTCAGATCCATACAAAGGCTACTACATGTGGCGTGACCGCGCGCGATGGGTGATCGATGCTTCCGTCGACGTCCATCCTATAGAACCGCTGACCATAACGCTCGGCCACAGCTGGCGTACGGGACGCCGCTGCGTCATGTATGACGTCTACGAATCAATAGGAATCGGCAATGTCAGCAGTCTGCGTCTCGGAGCGGCCTACCGTATAACCGACGCACTGAGTGTATTTGCCCGCGGCGAGAACATACTCAACCATCGCCAGTACATCATGCCTGGACTTCCCGCACAGGGTGTGGCAGGCCTGATAGGAGTAGCCTACAAAATCCGATAACCGAAAAATCACAAGTATAGACTATGGAGGTAATAAACTTCGCAGAGCATCCGTCGCTCATCAATCAGTATATGACCGAACTGCGCGACGTCGACATTCAAGGCGACATGCTCCGTTTCCGCCGTAATCTCGAACGCATAGGCGAGATCATGGCCTATGAGATATCGCGCACAATGCGCTACCGCACCGAACAGCGCCAGACACCACTGGCGCAGGCCCAGTGCCAGGTACTCGACGAGCAGGTAGTGCTCGGAACCATATTCCGTGCCGGAGTGCCGTTCCATTACGGATTTCTGCAGTATTTCGACCATGCCGAAAATGCTTTCGTGTCGGCCTACCGCAAATACAAGGAAAAGGAAAACTTCGACGTATTTATCGAATACATCGCATCGCCGCGTCTCGACGGCAAGACCCTGATCATAGCCGACCCGATGCTTGCCACCGGAGCATCGATGGAGCTTAGCTACCGCGCTCTGCTTACCAAAGGCACCCCTGAAAGGATCCACGTGGCATCGGTCATCGCATCGCAGACTGCCGTCGACTACATACGTTCCACATTCCCCGCCGACAAGACCACCCTGTGGGTCGGCGCCATAGATCCGGAGATCAACACACACTCCTACATAGTCCCCGGCCTCGGCGACGCCGGCGACCTCGCCTACGGCATCAAAGAGTAAACCTAATCCATAGACATGAATCCTGGCTATGACTGAGGTGGTGTTTGTGCATGAGAGGTATCCGTTTGGCGGCGGAGAGACGGTGACGGCATTATTGGCCAAAGGGCTGACCGATGCCGACTCTGATGTGCATGTGACAGTAATAGCAGCACATCTCGACCGGAAGCAGGCGGCCGATACCGCGGGCGTGACACACATGCAGGCTCCGCTCACAGCCGACAGCATCGTCGCACGGCTCGGCGGCATAGGCCCCGAGGGAGTGCTTATAGTACCGGTGGATCCTCCACGCGGACTGCTTGAATCGGTACGTTCGCAGCTCCCGGGATGGAAAACGGTATTCATACTACATAGCGAGCCCATGTGGCAGGTGCGCGGCAAGACAGCCCTGTCGCCTGTAAAGGCCATGCGGGAGCGTCTGTTCAAAGCCTATACCCGCCGATATACCCGCCGGTACCGTGAGATATACGCGCAGGTCTACCGCTTTTGCGTGCTCTGCGACGGATACCGGCTGCCGCTGGCACGGATCGTCGGCGACGAATCCAAAATCAGGGTAATGTACAATCCGGTGGCTCTCTCAGAAAGTATACCTCTATCAGGCAAAACGGTATCTGATCCGTTGCCGGACATTGACAATATATATGACATCAAGTCTATGAAAAATAATAAGATAGCTTTTTTGTTGCCATCGTATGTAGGAGGCGGTGCCGAAAAGGTCACAGACCGTATCGTGTCGGAGCTTAAAGCCGAGTATGATCTGGACGCACTGCTTATCTCGGCAAGTTTCACTCCAGAATCTATGGCTGCTGCTGTTGAAGCGGGATATACTGTAGAGACGCTGGACAAACCTGACGGACACTATTACAGCGATGCCACTACCGACGAGGTGATAGACATACTCCGGCGCCATGACGTAACGATGCTGGTCATGACTGTCGATATGCTCAAAGACGTGGGTCGTATCAGAAAAGCCATACCGGGAATAAGCCTGATATATCATCTGCACGGACGTCCGCTGTGGGAAGTGTCGGCAAAGCTCGTAGGATCGCGCCGTGATGTCGAAAAGAGCGGATCCAGGGCGAAACTTGCCGAATGGTATCTTACAAAATATGCCAAGGAGAAACTCCTGGGATTGTACACGCACCGCTATAGGCGGCACTACAGGCAGATGTATGCCGGTGTCGACAGGTTTGTGGTGCTGTGCGAGGGATACCGGCGCGAAGTGGAGCGGATAGTCGGAGCCGGGGCTGCCGACAGCCGTGTGGTGGCCATGTACAACCCGTTGCCTTCTGCTGCCGGAAATGGTGACTGCATGGGCAGTCACGGAAAAACCGTGCTGTATGTGGGGCGGCTTAGCTATAACGACAAGAGGGTAGACCGCTTGCTGAGGATCTGGGCCATGGTATCTGTGGAGCATCCCGACTGGACGCTGAAGATCGTCGGCGACGGTCCTGAACGGGCTTCATTGGAAGATATGGCGGTCAGACTCGGTATTACCGATACCGTAAAATTCTGCGGATATACCGCCGATCCCTCGCCCTACTATGCCGAGGCATCGATACTGTGTCTGACGTCGGAGTTCGAAGGCTGGCCGCTCGTGCTCGTTGAGGCTCAGGCTGCAGGAGTATGGCCTGTGGCGTTCGGATGTTCTGCCGGAATACGCGAGCTGATAGGCGACGGCGGTACACGCGGTTCTGTGGTGACACCATATAGTGAAAACGAGTATGCCGCAACGCTTTCGGGGCTGATGTCCGATCCGGAGCGGATTGCCGCGCTGCGGCCGGCAATGATCGAGTCGACACACCGTTATGCTCCGGAAGTGATAGCCGGAAAATGGAAAGATCTGTTTGAGGAAATCGAGTCTGACAAGTGATTCATGATATGAAGAAACTGGTATTTGTGATTCCTGTCTATCGGGGAGGCGGTGCCGAAGTGGTGTCGGATACACTTGCTCTCGGGCTGCAGGCCACCGGACAGTACGATGTAACCATTCTGGTACAGAAGACCGATCCGCTGTTTATGGATCTGGCGCGCAGCAGAGGCCTGAAAATCGAGTTGCTCCCTGATGATCTGGATTATTTCCGGGCAGGAATGTCGTCGGTTATCGGACGCAGGCTCCGTGAGATGGAAGCGGATGTGGCTGTCGTAACAGTAGCAATGCCCGACAAGCCGGAGATCATAAGAAAAGAAGCGCCGGATTGCAGACTGCTCTTTCATCTTCATGGTAAACCGCTGTTCGAATATGGACGCATAGTCGACGAACGGTGCGGCCGGCATCCATGGCCCATGGATCGGCTGCGGCGCCTCAGGGAGCGGATCACGCATGTGTACCGTCGCCATCTGGGCTATGAATACAAAAGGGTATATGATGCTGTCGACGGATACGTGGTATTGTGTGAAAGCTATCGCCGCGATATCGAGAAGATACTGGGTCTGAGATCAGCCGACAGCCGTGTGATGGCCATGTATAATCCGTTGCCGGTGACCGGAGCGGACTGCGGCAGTCGCGCCGAGCATGGAAAAACAGTGCTGTACGTGGGTCGTCTTAGCTATGTCGACAAGCGTCCCGACCGTCTGTTGCGTATATGGGCCGGAGTGGTGCCGGAATTTCCCGACTGGTGTCTGAAGATAGTCGGCGACGGTCCCTACCGCGAAGAAATGGAGCGGATGGTACATGATCTCGGCATTGCCGGAAGCGTGGAGTTCTGCGGATATGCAGCCGATCCTTCGCCTTACTACGCCGAGGCTTCGATACTGTGTCTGACATCGGAGTTCGAAGGGTGGGGCATGGTGCTCGCCGAGGGACAGAGAGCCGGTGTATGGCCGGTTTCGTTCGACATGTGCGCCGGTGTGCGTGAACTGGTAGGCACTGACGGCACCCGCGGTACGCTTGTGAGTCCGTATTCGGAAAAGAAATATGCCAGGGTTCTAAGGGCACTGATGTCCGCTCCGGAGCGGATTGCCGCGCTGCGTCCGGCAATGATGGCTTCTACCGACAAATATTCTGCCGGCGAGGTCATAGCCGGATGGGACCGCTACCTCGAGCGTATCACTGCACGCGATATCAGCGGGCGAGGATCGTGACCGACGCGTGGCTCAGCAGGGTAAGGATGATGAGGATCCAGCTCAGAGCGGGGCGCTGGGGATAGCTTGCCCAGGCCAGCCATGAGGAGGCTATGGCGTAGACCGGCCATAGCTTGATGATGAGGGAGTGCTCGCCGGAAGCCATGCCGAGCAGTGTGGGGAAGGCGAGTACGGGGAGCGCGGCTGCTATGCAGACGGCGGTGAACCATGCCGGTGCGCGGCGGTTTGCATTCGTGTTCATTTCCGGGATTTTTTGTCGGCGAGATACTGGGCTATGGTGGCCTGGAGTCCGCGGCGCAGGTCAAAGCGCGGAGTGAATCCGAAATCGCGCTGTGCATCGGATATGTCGCAGTTCCAGTTGCGCTGGCGCATGATCTTGAATTTGTCGCGGTTGAGAGTGGATGGCTTGCACTGGATGAGTCCCCACTTTTCGGCTACGGCGGATGCTGCATATACGGCCCATAGCGGCAGCTTGACGGGTATCACGAACCGGCCGCCGAGTTCTTCGGCTACTATCCGGCGGAATTCGGCCTGGGAGTAGGCGCGGTCTTCGGATATGATGTAGGTGCCGTGGAGTGTCGATGGCGATTCGAGGGCATCGAACATGGCGTCGACGAGATCCTCGACATAGATGAATGTCAGCATCTGCCGGCGGTAGCCTACACCGAAGTCGAAATGGCTGTCGATGCTCTGTATCATCATCAGATAGTCCTTTTCGTGGGGGCCGTACACTCCTGTGGGGCGGAATATGATCCAGGGGAAGTCGGGCAGAGTGCGGAGCAGTGTTTCGGCTTTCATCTTCGACAGGCCGTAGCGGGTGTTGGGCTGCGGTATGGTGCGGGCGTTGAGCGGGGAGTAGCTGCCGTCTTCGGCGGCGGGGCCGAGTGCGCTGAGGCTGCTCATGTACAGGAAGCGCCGCGGTGTGAGTCCGGCGCTGACGATGATGTCGGTAAATGTGCGCAGATAGCCGAAGTTGATCCGGTTGAAATCGGCGAAGTTGGCGCATTTGGTGGCGCCCAGGTTGTAGATCATATAGTCCCAGCGTTCTCCCTCGGGAAGGGCTGTGGTGAGAGCCTCGGCCATCTGTGTCGTGTCATCGTAGTCGAGCACCACGAAGTGCAGCCGCGGGTCGGTGAGGTAGCGCCGCGATGTTGACTGGCGTACGGCCACCCATGTTTCGTGGCCGAGCGATAGTGCGCGCGAGGCTATGAATCCGCCTATGAATCCGCCTGCGCCTATGATGAGCGTACGTATTGAGTCTGTCATATCAGTAATTTACGGTCTATATCATTGTTACCCAGAATTTTCATCTGATCGATAGCTATCTGATTGAGTGTTTTGAGGCGGTCGCGCTGTGATATGCCTTGTTGTATGAATACAGCATTAAGATTTTCCATGTTAGACAGGCATATCAGTTCATTGACATAAGCATATTGCCAATGAGTTCAGGATGAGTGTCGCGCCATTCTTTTGCTGTCATTTTAAAGTGGTCGAATTCGACCACTTTAAAATTCGGATTATGGATTATCTCCCATGTGCCAAGAAATTCTATGGTATACCGGTTTCGAATCCAGTTCTTTATTATATCTGCAGCTTGACTGTCGCCACCTTTGGCAGACGCCATATCAGTCAGTGATATGAAATCATGGTCACTGATGGATAGTATTGTGATATCAGTATCTTGAACGTTTATTCTGGGCATTGCTTAGATCGAGTCTGTCATATCAGGCAAAGATAAGATTTATAAATGATGTGAGGTGTGTTTTTTTGTTTTTTGTGAGTGGTAATGGGCCAGATAGGGCGAGTCAGATGGGGCGAGCGGGTATTGGGCGCGGTTTTTTTCCTGCGCGTCTCCGACGCGCTTGGGGATGAGGGTGTTGATTCTACCCCATGCATGGCTGCATGGGGTTTCACATCTTGCGGGTCCCCGACCCGCGGCTGCCGCGGTGCGGGCTTTTTCTTGCGGTCTCCGACGCGCTTGGAGATGAGGGTGTTGATTCTACCCCATGCATGGCTGCATGGGGTTTCACATCTTGCGGGTCCCCGACCCGCGGCT
>CAOKFI010000006.1 GCA_948467675.1 uncultured Porphyromonadaceae bacterium | reverse complement strand
AGGCAGGTATTCTAACCAGCTGAACTACCACACCAGACTCTTGAGGCGTGTCGGCTTATTGCCGATTTGCGAGTGCAAAGATATAATCATTTTTTTATCCATGCAAATATTCTGCCAAAAAAATGGCCAACAATATCATTTTTTTGGGATTTTCATCGTCTCCGTGGCGGTAACGGCCATCTCACATTGCGCAAAGAGGCTATCATATCAGCCTCACGACCACCGCAATAAGCATTGCACAAGGCATGAAACCGCGGGCCGTGATTCATTTCGGTCAGATGAGCGAGTTCATGCCATATTATATAATCTCTCAGTTCCTGCGGCATAAAAACGATAAGACATGAAAGCGAAATCACTCCGCGCGACGTACAACGTCCCAGAATCCGCCGCCCGTTGGAAATACGCCATTCCGATACATGAAGCCCAAGCTGCGATGCCAGTTCACGCGCACGCGGCAACAATATAGCCGGAGCTACAGAGCGCGCGATATTCGACACTATCCCTGCGATCGCATACTGGGTATCCGGTGAATCAATATCGATATCTACGCCTACCTCGACAGGAGATTCAGGCAAACGCGGCTGCGCCACTATACGTCCAGGCATATACGACTGCCGGCGGATCAGAATGACCAGTCCGTCGGCCTCTATACGTTGTCCGTCATAATAAAAGCTCATCGCTGATCCATGCCCCACAGCAATTTCTGACGCAAAGCGCATGCGAAATGATGACCGACACGCTGCACAACCCTTGTGACGAACGGCGCACGGCGCAACTTAACGGTAGATCCGACAGGCAACGATATCGAACGTCCATCGAGGCTCAACAGATACGAAGAAGCCGCACGCGAGTCGGTAGTGACGTCGACCAGGCTACGGTCCGTGACCACAAGAGGACGCATGGTGAGTGAATGCGGAGCTATCGGCGAAAGCACCCAACTCTCCGATGTAGGTTCTATTATCGGCCCTCCCACCGACAGATTATAACCGGTACTCCCGGTCGGAGTCGCCACGATCAGACCATCGCCTATATAGGAAGTAAGCCCTTCTCCATTGATCGAAGCATGAGCCGACAGCATCGAGGCCGTATCCTTTTTTAGAAACGCCACCTCGTTAAGAGCATACGGCCAACAGTCAGGAGCCCCTGCAGGAAGCTCAACCTGTATCAGCGACCGAGACTCGGTCTTGAATCTTCCGCCATGCAGATCATCGAGCAAATGCTCGGCTTCGGAGATATGCACATCGGCCAGATAGCCCAGATGACCCGTATTGATACCGACAATAGGGATCTCACGGTCTGCGACCCAACGCGCCGTACGCAGGAAGGTGCCGTCGCCGCCTATACTGATAGCCAAAGCCGCCGAAAAGTCATCGTCAGGATCCACAACTTCGTTTATCGCCGGTACAGCCGGAAGCACCTCTTTCAGATAACGGTAGAATCTGGCATCCATAGCGATCCACACATTATGGGCAGCCAATGATGCGAAAAACCGAGTCAATTCGTCAAGGTGATCCGCCTGATGAGTATTGCCGTATATAGCTATCCTCATATATTGATTATATACTGTTGCACGAATTCATATATCGAGATAATGAAGCAACTCCCCTATCCGCTCGCGGGCAACTGATACCCCCGGAGCGTCAAATGCATCACCGCCTATCGACGCCACGGTATAGCCGTAGCGTTCCAACGAACGGGCCACAGCCTCTCCGTGACGGTGGTTGATGCGCAGATCGACCACAAGTTCTCCTCCGTCGGTACGGTCAGATGTCACATTGAGATTGATAAGATGAGCATCGCAATCCTCCACAGCTCGGGCTATCGACGAAGCGCTGAACTGCGCAGGCATGCACCACAGAGTAAGACTACACTCCTCATCCTGAGGCGGAAAAAGCCTCAACGGGCGTATTCCGTCAGGAAGTTTCAGCGATGCCGCCGAATCCTGAAATTGCGTTAATATGTCATCTTTTGCCCTCAAACTTTTCCTTATCTTAATTATTCCTGCTACTTTTGTACTCAATAAACCGGCATGCGATAGCCGGCGAAATCAAGTTACAAATATAGCAATAATTATCCGACCGGCTTAATTATTCAACAGTTAAGCATTGTAAAAAGATTTTTTTCGTTTAAGAAAACAAGACTTTTTTTCGAGGTATCATCAGCCAATGACAAACCTAAGTGTAAACATAAACAAAGTGGCCACGCTGCGCAATGCGCGCGGAGAGAACCTCCCCGATGTAGTAAAGACCGCTCTTGACTGCGAGCGTTTCGGCGCCGACGGCATAACCGTACATCCCCGTCCTGACGAGCGCCATATACGCCGCAGCGACGTATTGTCGCTGAAACCACTGCTGCGCACCGAATTCAATATCGAAGGCTATCCGTCGCCGGAATTCATGGATCTGGTACTGAAAGTCAAACCGACTCAGGTGACATTGGTACCCGACGCCCCCGACGCACTCACCTCCAGCGCCGGCTGGAAGGTAGGCGCACATCTCGAACAGCTTACGGCTATCGTCGATTCACTCCGCGAAGCCGGCATACGGTCATCGATATTCACAGGCACCGACAGCGAGAGCATCCTCATGGCAGCCAAGGCCGGGGCTGATCGCGTGGAACTGTTCACCAAACCGTATGCCGACCTCTATCCTACCCGCCCGCATGAGGCAGTAGCCCCGTTTGTCGAGGCCAGCATAACAGCACACAAAGCAGGACTCGGAGTCAACGCAGGCCACGATCTCAGCCTCGACAACCTGAGGTTCTTCCACGAGCAGGTACCGTTTCTCAATGAAGTATCCATAGGTCACGCCCTGATCTGCGACGCACTGTATCTCGGCCTTGAGGAGACGATACGCCGCTACAAAGCATGTCTTGCATAACTTAAAAACAATCGATCAACCACTCATCAATATGCTAACCACATTCATACAGCAGCAGTTCGGCAGCGATTTCGCCGACACAATAGCCTCGCCGGCCACCACCGGCATGGAAGCCGCAGCAGCCGAAACCGTAAAAGAATTATCACTCTGGGATCTATGCATGTCAGGAGGATTCATCATGATCCCGCTGGCTCTGCTGTCGATAGTATGTATATATATATTTATTGAACGCGCCATAGTACTGTACAAAGCCAGCCGTCAGGACTCCTCATTCATGAGCCGGATCAAAGATTACATACATGAAGGCGAAATAGAGAGCGCCCAGAACCTGTGCCGCAACAACGGATCGCCTTACGCACGCCTGATAAGCAAAGGCATAAGCCGCATAGGACGCCCGATGAACGATGTACTCGTTGCCATAGAGAACATGGGCAACCTCGAGATAGCACAACTCGGCCGCGGACTTCCCTGGCTCGCCACCACCGCTTCAGGAGCTCCGATGCTCGGATTTCTCGGAACCGTGATAGGCATGGTCGAAGCATTCTACAGCATGGCGGCAGCCGGAACCACAGCCACCATCGGCGATTTCGCCGACGGCATCTATACCGCACTCGTGACCACAGTGGCCGGTCTCGTGGTAGGCATCATAGCCCTGTTCGCCTATAATTATCTCGTAGCCCGTGTCAACAACGTGATGACCCTGCTCGAAGGCAAGACCATGGAATTCATGGATCTGCTCAACGAACCGGCGAAATAAATCAGGACTATAACCGACATCAAGCTACCGACAGATGGCACTGAAAAGACAACACGACATGATGGCCGCATTCTCAATGGCGTCGATGACCGATGTCATATTCCTGCTGCTCATATTCTTTATGGTGACCTCCACGTTCGTATTCCCCAACGCCCTGGAAGTCAATCTCCCTCAAAGCTCGCAGCAGACAGCCATCAAACCAGGCACACGCGTCTACATAGACAGCGATCTGAACCTCTATGCTTCGTTCGGCGAGGAATCTCCGGCACCGGTATCGGCCGACGCCCTTCCGGCATTCCTGAGACTCGCCCACGAACAGGCACCTGAAAGCTACATAGCACTATATGCCGACAAGGAAGTGCCTTACGGCAAAATAGTGGAACTCCTTGACATGGGAGCGGCCAACAGCCTTAAAATGGTATTGGCCACAACTCCCGCATCGCGACCTAAAACCGACCGATAGAGACGGATGGACAGCACTCGCAACGAAAAGATAACAGCCGCCGTCATCACGGCGATACTGCTGGCACTCACCATCGTGGTGCTACTGATGGTATCGCTGCGGTTTCCGCCACGCGACTGGGAAGAGAAACATCCTCCGGAGGAAGAGTCTGAACTGCTGTTCGGCGGCGAATACGTGATGCTCGGCGACATACCCAACCCATCCGACCAGGGATCGAAAGCCACGGAGACCGCTCCCGACGGCATCGACCTGACAAATGAAGGCGAAACCGGAGAAAGCGCTCCGCTGATCACCTCCGAACAACCGTCGGCCATGGAAGTGCCTCAACAGCCAGAAGCTCCTGAGAAGCAGGGTCCGTCGGCAGAAGAGCTTGCCAGGCAGGAGACACAGAAACGGATAGGCAACCGGGTTCAGTTCGGCAAATCAGGATCGTCGGCGACAGGTACACAAGGCTCACCCAACGGCAACTCCGACCGAGGTGCCCTGTCCGGCCAGCCCGGCCACAACCTGCACGGACGCACACTCGAACACTACGAAGTACCCAACAACCGAACCGCAGTAGGCACAGTCGAAGTGACCGTATCGGTCAACCGCGAAGGACGTGTCACCTCCGCTCACGCATCAGGGGGCACCCCGCCGGCTTCGAGCCATGCAGGAGTACGCAAAAGCTGCGAACAAGCCTCTCTCCGACTCAAATTCTCGGCCAACGCATCAGCTCCGGCATCGCAGACAGGCGTAATAACCTGGCGCATAAAATAATCAAGTCGCTTTGTCAACGATTAAAACTCCGCAGTAGCAATAAACTGCGGAGTTTTCAGTTATATATAAGGTAGCATTACATCAGCACGACAAATGACCAAGATACTGAAAGCACTTGCAATAGCCGCAGCCATAGCAGCGGGAAGCATCGCCGCCCATGCCAGCGACAGCGAATACAAAAACAACAACTTCAACCCGATACAGACAGGCGTGAACTCACTGAGCATAGCCCCCGACGCCCGCGGAGCCTCGATGGGCGACCTCGGCGCAGCCACCGATCCAGATGTCAACTCACAGTTCTGGAACCCGTCGAAATACGCATTCGCCTACAGCAGTGCCGGCGTATCGCTCAGCTACACACCATGGTTGCGCAAACTCGTCAACGACATATTCCTGGCCAATCTGGCCGGCTACTGGAAACTTGGCAGTGACGACAACCAGGCTCTGTCGGCATCGCTGCGCTATTTCTCGCTCGGCGAAGTCAACACCACCGACCCTATGGGCAATCCCCTCCAGAGCCTGAATCCTTACGAGCTTTCGTTCGACATAGGCTATTCACGCAAACTGTCCGAAAAATTCTCCATGGGCGTAGTATTCCGCTATATCTATTCCGATCTCGGATTCTCGACATACGACGCAGGCGATCAGACAAGCGGGGCATCGGCATTTTCCGCCGATATAGCAGGCTACTACACCACCTATCCGATCATAGGCCGCAACGAATGCCAGTGGTCATGGGGATGGAATATATCCAACATAGGATCTAAAGTAAGCTACAACAACGGCAATGACCCGGCATTTCTGCCAACCAATCTGCGTCTCGGCACAGCATTCACATTTCCACTCGCCGACTACAACAACCTGACGCTGTCGCTCGACCTCAACAAGCTGCTCGTTCCGGCACGTCCGCGCGAATCCGACTATGTGGATTACTCAGAAACAGACAACAGCATACGCATAGAGCAAGAACGCGAATATCTCGATGCCGTGGAGAACTGGGAAAACATGTCGTCCATCACCGGCATATTCAAATCGTTTTCCGATGCGCCAGGCGGATTCAAGGAAGAACTTCAGGAAATCACCTGGTCGCTCGGCGCCGAATACAGCTACAACCAGCAGTTCTTCGTACGTGCAGGCTACTATTATGAGAACGCCAACAAAGGCAACCGCCAGTATTTCGGATTCGGTGCCGGCTTCTCACTCAACGTGCTGCGCCTCGACGCTTCATATATGCTCGCTACAGCACAGACCTCGCCGCTCGACCAGACACTGCGTTTCACTCTGTCATTCGACATGGACGGACTTCGCGATCTCCTCGGAAAACGCCGCTAAAACCACTACAACCGATATGAACGACATACGCATAGGCAACGGATACGACGTGCACCGCCTCGTCGACAGCCGCGACCTTTGGATCTGCGGAGTAAAGATACCTCACAATCTCGGACTGCTCGGCCACAGCGATGCCGACGTAGCCCTACACGCCCTTTGCGACGCCATACTCGGGGCCGCCGCCATGCGCGACATCGGCTACCATTTCCCGGATACCGATCCTGCCTACAAAGGCGCAGATTCCCGGGTTCTGCTGCGCCGCGTGGTAGCGATAATAGCCGGACGCGGGTATAAAGTGGGAAATGTCGACGTGACAATCATAGCGCAGGCGCCGAAAATGCTTCCGCACATTCCGCAGATGATAACCAATGTGGCATCGGATCTCGGAATTGCCGAAGACCGCGTGTCGGTCAAGGCCACTACAACCGAGCATCTCGGATTCACAGGCCGAGCCGAGGGCATAGCAGCCCAGGCCACAGCTCTAATCTACAAATAAGCAGGATTATACTTTCTTTTGGAGGCGAAGAAATCGCGCATCAGAGCCGATGCCTCGTCGGCGAGCACACCGCTCACCACTTCCGCTTTCGGATGAAACGGAGAGCGCGATGTCTGAATCCGATATCCTCTCTTTTCATCTCCGGCACCATAGACTATACGGCGGATCTGACTCCAGCCGATAGCTCCGGCACACATAAGACACGGTTCCACCGTAACATACAGCGTGCATTCAGGCAGATATTTTCCACCAAGCGTGTTGGCGGCCGCTGTAATCGCCTGCATTTCCGCATGCGCGGTAACATCGCACAATGTCTCCGTGAGATTATGTCCCCGTCCCACGATACGGCCGTCAGGCGCCACCACTACGGCACCGACCGGCACCTCATCGGCCTCGAACGCCTGCCGCGCTTCATTGAGCGCAACCATCATCATGCGCATATCCTGACGATGCTGTCTTTCGTCTGTCATAGTAATTTTATTTTCATTCCTTCATTGGCCACAATCACATCGGGAAATTCCTCCATAGCTTCGCGCAACAGAGACTCCTCTGTCAGATAGCGTTTGGAAAAATGCCCCAGAACCAATCGTCCGACACCGGCCATACGCGCTATCCGACCGGCTTCACGAGCCGTAGAGTGGCCTCGCTTCCGGGCATTATGCGCACACGAATCATCGTAAGTGGCTTCATGATACAGCAGATCCACCCCTTCTACAGCCTTGGCAACACGCTCATCGAACATAGTGTCCGAACAGAAAGCATAGCTCAATGCCGGTTCAGCCGGAGATGTAAGACGCACATTGTCCACAACCGTACCGTCAGGAGCTACGAAATCGGCACCGGCCCGTATCCGCCCCATCTCGCGCACCGGCACCTTATAGAAGTCAACCATATCAGGCCGTATATGACGTGCTTTCGGTTTCTCCCGGAATATATACCCGCTGCAGGCTATGCGATGATACAGCGGAAAGGCTTCCACCGACAGTGAATCATCTTCATATACAATCCCAGTGTATCCGTGGGGTATCACATTGAAATGTATCTTATAGGGGGTGTCTCCGCAAAAAAAACCGAGCGCCCGTTTGAAATAGTCTGCACCCTCCGGAAACATGTGCAGAGTCACAGCGCTCCCTTTTTCATGCAATGCCAGAGTCGAAAGCAACCCAGTCAGTCCCAGACAGTGATCGCCATGCAGATGACTGATGAATATATGGTTCAGCCGCGAGAACTTCAGCCGCTGACGCCGCATCTGCAACTGCGCACCCTCTCCGCAATCGACCATAAAAAGCCGGTCGCGGTGATCGATGACCTGCGATGTAGGCTGGTGCCGGAGCGTAGGCGTTGCCGATCCGCAACCGAGTATATTAACTTCAAATTTCGCCATTCCGCTATGTGTTGTATCACAAAGATAACATTCCTCAATGATTCGGACAGAAGTATTTAAGTAATTTAACCAACTCAGACTCCATATAGCGCTGCCCGCAATACTGCCGGATCAGCCCCCCATACAACAACATGCCGGGAAAGTACATCGGGAACGGTTGTGTAGTCCGGGAACGATTGCGGAGATACCCCATGGTTAAACAGTGTTAAACGACAGTTCCCGAACAACACATCATTATTACTTTTAACTAAAATTCGCGGACTGCTCCACTATCCATGTATGCGCCCCGGGGTATTCCATGACGGCCAATTTTCTTATTAACAAAGCACTAACCTTAAATAAAACTGTCAAGCCGATGGACTCACTCAATTACATAGTACTTCTGATCTATTTCTTAGGACTTATCGCTGTAAGCTGGCTCATGTCGCGACGCATCAAAAGTTCAGAAGACATGTTCATAGCCGGACGCAGTTCGTCGTGGTGGCTGTCGGGCATGTCCACCTATATGACCCTATTCTCAGCGAGCACATTCGTGGTATGGGGAGGCGTAGCCTACCGTTCAGGCATTGTCGCCGTAATAATCGGCAACCTCGTAGGCATATCCTGCCTCATCACCGGACGTTGGCTTGCAGGCAAATGGCGGCAGATCAAGATCAACTCTCCCGGCGACTTCATAGCCGTACGCTTCGGCAAGACCACCGTCGACTTCTATACTATAGCCGGAATCATAGGCCGCGGCGTGCATACCGGCGTGGCTCTATATGCAATAGCCGTAGTAATGTCCACACTCATGGCTCTCCCTGAAGGCCATTTCCTCGCCGATGCGTCAGGCCATCTGTCAATATCATGGGCAGTAGTGATCCTCGGAGTCATCACACTCGCCTACACCATCGCTGGCGGATTTCTTGCCGTACTTATGACCGACGTCATACAGTTCGGAGTACTGATCACCGTGGTTCTGTTCATGATACCGCTCTCGTTCCATGCCATAGGAGGCATCGACAGTTTCATCGACTCACCGGTACTACCTTCGACTTATTTCGATCTCGCATCGGGCGAATATCCGTGGATATGGCTCCTTATGTGGACGGCACTCAACACATTCCAGATGGGAGGCGACTGGCCGTTCGTGCAACGCTATATCAGCGTGCCAACCGCACGCGACGCACGCTGGAGCAACTATCTCGTAGGCATATTGTACCTTCTGACACCACTGTTGTGGTATCTCCCGGCAATGATATACCGCACCATAGATCCCGATGCCAATCCCGAGCAGGCATATATACTGATGAGCCAGACAGTGCTTATGAAAGGTATGCTCGGAGTGATGCTCGCCGCCATGATATCAGCCACGTTAAGTTGCGTATCGGGCACACTCAATGTCTATGCCAACGTGTTCACCTATCAGATCTACGGAGCCTCCCACCCCGGAGCGAAAGACCGGACACTCATACGGGCAGGACGTCTGTTCACACTTGCGTTCGGAGCGGTCATTATCACCATCGCATTGCTGATACCTTTTATGGGCGGTGCAGAGAGAGTGGTGGTCACCATCCTCACTATGGTCATAGCCCCGCTGTTCATCCCCTCGGTATGGGGTCTGCTGTCAAAGCGCATTACAGGCCGTCAGGTGATCTGGGCTATGGTAGCCACATACATAATCGGCATTATAATGAAGTCCACACTCTCAGGCCATGTCAACAACCAGGTGCTCGAATCCACGATAGGACTATTGATCC
The DNA here is from genome assembly GCA_948467675.1 of uncultured Porphyromonadaceae bacterium. GTDB lineage: Bacteria > Bacteroidota > Bacteroidia > Bacteroidales > Muribaculaceae > CAOKFI01. Next base: position 83,764 of record CAOKFI010000006.1, on the reverse strand, counting down.
CGGTTATCGCCATGACAATACTACAGATACGCGGATATGTGAAAGGCTACGTATGCCCCGGATATGAAAAAATAGAAGCGATGACCGACCCACAGGCCGATGAGGCCCCCGACGACTCGACACGCCGGGCTGTTAAATCATATTCGTTCTTGGCCATCAACTGCTTCCTCATCACGTTGGGTGCCATCGGAGTTCTGCTGGCATATCTGCTCCTGACCGAAACCTACGACCAGGGAGTACGCAACATTATGACCAACACCTGCATCATTATAGCGCTCCTCATAGCCATATATGCCGTTTACCGCGTGGCCGACGCCCGCAAGAGCATAAAAGCCGGAGCATAAAAGCACCGACTATAGCAACTTCCACCCGACCGCCACTTTCGGCTGCCGGGTGGTTTGCTTTGCAGCAGTACACAACCGGAGCATTCAACCATTTAGATTGCAAAAGGTTAATTTACGGTAATTTTATGTTAACGACTTGTAGGGCTACTGAGCTAATATTAATTTTGAATCAGTTTTTTCATAGGATTAGATTTTTAAGGTTTACTGTGCAGGAGCCATCGTGAGATAGCTCCTGCGCTATTTACAAGACTTATTGTTGGGCATTTAGGCATCGTACATAGCCAAATTTCCATCAAAATTGTCCTAAATATCCAATGTTCATCTAAAATGTTTCAGCCCATGATAAAAACTATCTAAATTTGCACGTTAATTTCTAATGAAAAATATTTTTTAAGGGAAAAAGATATGTTCAAGAACACCTCCTTTTTAATCGCCGCAGTAATCGCAAGCAGCTTACCGGCAGTATTGACCTCTTGTGGCTCCAACCAGCAGCAGATGATGCAGCAGAGTGCGCCTGCCATCGCCACTATGACCGTAACTCCGGGCACAGCTGATCTCGAAAGCGCCTATCCAGCCACCATCAAGGGCAAAACCGATATCGACATCCGTCCGCAGGTAACAGGTTTCATCACAAAAGTACATGTCGACGAAGGCGAACGCGTACGTAAGGGACAGACCCTTTTCACACTCGACCAGGTTCAGTTCCAGGCCGCAGTGGATCAGGCACAGGCAGCTGTCAATGTAGCCAAGACCGCAGTTGAGACCGCCCAGATAACAGCCGACAACAACCGCGCCCTCGCAGCAAAGAATATCATCAGCGACTATGCCCGTCAGGTGTCTGACAACCAGCTCGCACAGGCCAAGGCTCAACTCGCACAGGCACAGGCCGGACTGGTCAACGCCAAAAAGAATCTGGCATATACGGTAGTGACTTCGCCATCTGACGGAGTAGTCGGGTCGATACCCAACCGTGAAGGTTCGCTCGCATCCCCGTCGTCAGCCCAGCCTCTCACCACTGTGAGCGACAACTCCGAAGTATACGCATACTTCTCGCTCAACGAAAAAGACTTGCTCAATCTCACCGAAAACGGCACCAAATCTCTCGACGCATCGATCAGCGACATGCCGGAAGTGACACTGCGCCTTGCCACCGGAGAGATCTATCCCGAGAAAGGCAAAGTAGCCACAGTGTCAGGAGTCATCGACAACAACACAGGTGCCGCTACCGTACGTGCCCTGTTCAAGAATCCCAACGGTATGCTCCGCAGCGGTTCTACCGGACAGGTACTCATGCCCACCACATTTTCCGACGTGATACAGATTCCGCAAAAAGCTACCAACGAACTCCAGAACATACGTTTCGCTTACGTTGTCAACGACAGCAACGTAATCGTCGCCACACCTATCCAGGTTTCAAACCTCAACGACGGCAAGAACTTCGTAGTGACATCCGGTCTTACTGCCGGACAGAAGATCGCCATCGAGGGCATCGGCACCAAAGTACGTGACGGCATTACCATTCAGCCGGTCGACGCTGCTGCCCAGCAACAGCAGACTGCTCCACAGCAGTAAACGCTGGCGAAAAGATCCGATCTCCCATTACTTTCACAGCCATCACTTTATAACACAGACATGAAATTAGATACATTTATAAACAGGCCGGTGCTGTCAACGGTCATATCGATCTTTATCGTACTGTTAGGTATCATAGGATTGACCTCGCTGCCAATCACCCAGTACCCTGACCTCGCACCGCCTACCATCCGCGTATCCACCACCTATACCGGCGCCAATGCCCAGGCGGTGCTCAACTCCGTAATCGCCCCTCTCGAGGAGTCGATCAACGGTGCCGAAGGCATGACCTACATGGAATCGACAGCGACCAACACCGGTTCTGCCGACATTTCCGTGTACTTCAAACAGGGCTTCAATCCTGACATGGCCGCCGTCGACGTACAGAACCGCGTGGCCAAGGCCGCCAACCTCCTCCCCGCCGAGGTAACACAGGTGGGTGTGCTCACCCAGAAACGCCAGACCTCCATGTTGATGGGCGTGGCTCTATACTGCGACAATGGAGAATACGACGAGACCTTCATCGACAACTACATGAAGATCAATGTCATCCCTCAGCTTCAGCGTGTCAACGGTGTCGGCGACGTGATGTCGTTCGGCGCCGACTATTCGATGCGCGTATGGCTCAAACCGGATGTCATGGCACAGTACAAGCTGATGCCTTCCGACGTAGCGGCAGCCCTCAAGGAACAGAACGTCGAAGCTGCTCCCGGCGCATTCGGCGAACAAGGCGACCAGTCGTTCCAGTATACCATTAAATACCGTGGACGTCTGTCATCTCCAGAAGAATTCGGCAATATAGTGATCAGCGCCGATCCCAACGGACGGGTCCTCTACCTCAAGGACGTGGCCGAAATCGAGCTCGGCAAAGTGACCTACGGTTTCCACAATGCACTTAACCAGTATCCGGCCACATCGGCCATGATATTCCAGACGGCCGGATCAAATGCGACCCAGATCATCAAAGACTGCGAAAAAGAGGTTGAATTGCTCTCCAAAGACCTGCCTGCGGGTCTTCACTTCGCAATCCCGATGAACAACAACGACTTCCTCGAAGCCTCTATCCACGAGGTTATCAAGACCCTTATCGAGGCATTCATCCTCGTGTTCTTCGTGACATACGTATTCCTTCAGGATATACGGTCGACAATCATCCCCGCCATCGCAATCCCTGTGGCACTCGTCGGCACATTCTTCTTCATGAACATAATCGGATTCTCGATAAACCTCATCACACTCTCGGCTCTTGTGCTTGCAATCGCCATCGTGGTCGACGACGCCATCGTGGTGGTCGAGGCGGTTCATGCCAAACTCGACGTCGGATACAAAAGCGCACGCAAAGCCTCTATCGACGCCATGTCGGAAATAGGCGGCGCCATCATATCCATCACACTGGTCATGATGCTCGTGTTTATTCCGGTATCGTTCATGCCTGGCACATCGGGTGTGTTCTACCAGCAGTTCGGTCTGACCATGGCCATAGCCATCGGCCTGTCGGCGCTCAACGCACTCACACTATCGCCTGCTCTCTGCGCCGTGTTCCTGAAGGCTCACGACAGCGACGCATCGCTCAAAGAACGCATGGGCACAGCCTACAAGGAAGCCGCCAGCACCATGAAGAAACGCTATGCCTCTGCATGGAAACTCAACCTTCATCCGGTTATCACGTTCCTCTTCCTTGCCGCCACCATCACTTTCATGGTACTCGGTTGGTACCAGCTCGAAGTGATCTGGAAACTCGCAGTGGCATCGGTATGCGCCATAGTGACCATAATGGGCATATTCAGCGACCGTTTCAAAAAAGGATTCAACAACGGTTTCGACCGTATGCTCCGGTTCTACAACAAACTTGCAGCCCTGTTCATCCGCCACAAGATAACATCGTTCGGCATCGTGGCCGCATCGGTGGCTCTGCTAGTATGGCTCATGTCCATAACGCCTTCGACTCTCGTGCCTAACGAGGATACAGGCACATTGTTCGCCATGCTCGACATGCCCCCTGCCACATCGCAGGAACGTACCGATGCCATAATGGACGAAATGGACAAGATCATAATGAGCATACCCGGCGTCAAATATACCCAGAAGATCATGGGTTATTCATTCCTCGCCGGACAAGGCAACACCTACGGTACGTTCATCATCAAGCTCAACGACTGGTCTGAACGTGGCGACGGCCAAAGCAGCGACGACATACTCGCCCAGATCTACGCCCGCACTTCCGTTATCAAAGACGGACGTATCGTGGCATTCGCACCTCCTATGATCACAGGCTACTCGCTCACCAACGGTTTCGACCTCAAGATGCAGGACAAGACCGGCGGCTCTATCGAAAGTTTCTACGCCATCGTGACCAACTTCCTTCAGCAACTGATGGCACAGCCTGAGATACAGATGGCATACTCTACCTTCAACCCCACCTTCCCGCAGTATATGATCGATATCGATGCCGCCAAAGCAAAACAGGCCGGTATCAGCCCGCAGACCATTCTGAGCACACTGCAGGGATATTATGGCGGTATGTATGTGTCGAACTTCAACCGTTTCGGCAAAATATACCGTGTCATGATGCAGGCCTCGCCTGAATCGAGAGTTTCGCCCGAGACCCTTTCGTCGATCAAGATCCGCAACGGAGCCGAAATGGCCTCGCTCGACAACTTCGTGACCCTGACCAAAGTCTACGGCCCCGACCTGCTCAACCGATTCAACATGTTCGCATCGATATCCGTTACCGGACAGCCGGCACCCGGATATACCTCAGGCGACTGCCTTGAGGCAGTGGCACGCGTGGCAGCCACTGCACTCCCGGCCGGTTATGGTTACGAATACTCCGGTATGACACGTGAGGAAGCCAGCACTTCGAGCAACGCTACCGCGATCATATTCGGACTCTGTCTGCTGTTCGTCTACCTGCTGCTGTCGGCACAGTACGAAAGCTACATAATACCCTGGGCTGTGATCCTCTCAATACCCTTCGGCCTTATGGGAGCGTTCATCTTCGCCGGCATCGAAGGCATATCCAACAATGTGTATCTCCAGATCGCACTCATTATGCTTATCGGTCTGTTGGCCAAGAACGCCATCCTTATCGTCGAGTTCGCTCTCGAACGCCGCCGCACAGGCATGTCTATCGTCAACGCAGCCATCCAGGGTGCGACCGCACGTCTGCGACCGATCCTCATGACATCGCTCGCACTCATTATCGGTCTGCTGCCGATGATGTTCGCCCATGGCGTAGGCGCCAACGGCAACCGCGCGCTCGGCACCGGATCGATCGGCGGCATGCTCATAGGCATGATTCTCCAGGTTCTGATCGTACCTGCCCTGTTCGTGGCATTCCAGATCATCCAGGAGAAATTCTCGCCGCTCAAATGGAAAGATACCGACAATGCAGGCATTGAAGCCGAAATCGAACAATACTCACGTTAAAAAATTTCATTACGTCTAAGACAATATCATAATGACATTAGGCAATATCACCAAGACAGCATTTGTGGCACTGGCACTCCTCCCTGTGAGTGCCTGCCACATCTACAATAAATTCGAGATGCCGAAGGACAATGCCCTCGCGCAGGAATACGTCGAAGCCACTGAAGCACCCGTCGATTCCGCCACTTTCGGCAACCTCAGCTGGCAGGAACTCTTCACCGATCCATTGCTTGCCGACCTGATAACCCAGGCTCTCGACAACAACACGAATCTCAACAACGCCAAACTGAACGTAGACATTGCCCACGCTCAGCTCAAGGGCGCCAGACTGAGCTATCTTCCTTCGGTAGCTCTGACTCCTAACGGCGCCGGCGCATCCTATGCCGGCAGCACCATCAACTGGACATATCAGATTCCTGCCGCCGTGAGCTGGGAAATAGATATTTTCGGGAAACTGCTCAACAACAACCGCGCGGCAAAGGCTTCATACGAACAGATGCAGGCCTACGAACAGGCCGTACGGTCCCAGATAATAGCCGGTGTGGCCAACTGCTACTACTCCATAGCCGCTATCGAGAGCCAGCTTGAAGTCAGCCGTCAGACAGCCGTATTATGGGAGCGCAGCGTCCAGACTATGAAAGATCTGAAACTCGCCGGACAGGTCAACGAAGCTGCTGTAGTACAGAGCACCGCGCAATACTACAGTATCCTCGCATCTATCACCGACCTCGAGTCATCGCTCGTAAGCGCCAACAACTCGATGTCGCTGCTCATGAACGTAATGCCCCAGACATGGAATATCCCATCGTCGGCCCGGCTGACTGCTCCGGCAATCATCCGCGAAGGAGTGCCCATGCGTGAGCTGGCTGCCCGCCCGGATATCCGTGCTGCCGAAAAATCAGTGGCCAACGCCTACTACGTGACCAACCAGGCCCGTGCGGCATTCTATCCCGGCCTGACCATTTCGGCCAACGGCGGATTCACCAACCTGCTCGGATCATTTGTCAAGAATCCCGGCGACTGGTTCATCCAGCTGGCAGGGTCACTCACCGCTCCGCTATTCTCACGTGGCGCCAACATCGCCCGCCTCGAAGCGTCAAAAGCACAGCAGCAGCAGGCTATGAACAACTTCGAATACGCTCTGATGAATGCAAGCGCCGAAGTCAGCTACGCCATGACTGTGTTCCAGAAAAACGACGAAAAGAACATTTTACTGGCCAGTCAGGTGGAAAATCTTGAAAAGTCGGTGGAATATACCCAGGAATTGCTAACTTTGGGAACGGCAACATATCTCGAAGTCCTCACCGCGCAGCAAGGACTGCTCGGCGCGCAGATTTCGAAGATCAACTGCGAACTCGCCAAATCGCAGGCTGTTATAAATCTATACCAGTCCCTCGGAGGAGGCCGCTGATACAAACCCGAAGTTAACCACCCTTAACTAAACGAAGCCATGATCAGTCCATTAGCTCATGTCGATCCGTCGGCCAAACTCGGCAACGACGTCAAGATCTATCCTTTTGCCTATATCGATGCCAACGTCGAGATAGGCGACGGTTCCGTTATAATGCCCTACGCAAGTATCATGAACGGTACCCGCATGGGTAAGAACAACAAAGTATATCAGGGCGCCATCGTCGGCGCAGACCCGCAGGATTTCCGATGGAAAGGAGAGCCTACGGCATGTATTATCGGCGATGACAACGTAATCCGCGAGCATGTGATCATAAACCGCGGCATATACTCCACCGGAGGTACCGAGATCGGCGACGGCAACTTCATAATGGCCGATTCTCACATCGGCCACGACAGCGTGATCAAAAGCAAGTGTGTGATCGGCAACGGCGCGACACTCGCAGGCGATACCGAAGTCGGCGAATGCTCCATATTATCCTCAGGCGCTATGCTGCACGAAGGATGCAAAGTAGCCCAGTGGGTTCTGATCAAAGGCGGATGCCGCATAGGCAGCAACGTTCCGCCATATGTCATCATAGCCCACAATCCGGCCAGCTACTACGGCATCAACGCATGGGTCATGCGCAAACACGGATTCACCGAAGAGCAGATCGACGATATAGCCAAATGCTACCGCCATATCTACCAGTGCGGCACATCAGTGTTCAACGCTCTTCAGAGAGTCGAGGCCGATGTCACAGACTCTCCGGTGCGCAGTGCCATAGTCGACTTCATCCGGGCCAATGATCTACAGATCGTTGCCATACGTCAGGACATCTGACAAATCCCCGCAACAACTCATCAGCAGATGACGCAGACTGCCAAAGCCCGCCCCTGGCGCACAATATTCAGGTACATAATCCCACTGATCATATCGGTGGGATTATGTTACTTATTGTTTACTGGTGTCGATTTCCGCCAGATGTGGGACAAAATGGGACAGTGCGACTTCTGGTGGATCGGAGCTTCTCTCGCCCTAAGCATATTCGCCCAGATATTCCGCGCCGTAAGGTGGCGGATGCAACTCCGGGCTCTGGGCATTGATCCGCCACTCCACACCATGATATGCAGCATCTTCGGCACCTACGCCGTCAATCTGGTGTTTCCGCGACTCGGCGAAGTATGGCGCACCGGCTACATAGCCCAGCGGCAGCAAGCCTCCTTTGCCGAAGTCTTCGGCTCGATGGTAGCTGACCGCCTCGCCGACACCGTCACTGTATTCCTGATGACAGTAGCCGTATTTCTGCTGGCGCGCGACGCCATAGTCACATACATGATCGAAATCGAGATCTACGACCGGATCCAGGCATTGATCTCATCGCCGTGGCTCTGGATCATCGGCCTGCTTCTTGTAGCCGGACTGGTATGCTTTCTGCACTTCCGCCGCCACACACCGCTCGTACAGCGGCTGCGCAACCTATATCTCGGACTGTGGGAAGGATTCGCCGGCATCATGAAAATGCCGCGTAAAGGCATCTGGTTGCTGTTCACTGTACTCATCTGGGGCAGCTATTTCGTAGAAATGTGGCTTGCATTCTACTCATTCCGCGAGACCGGCGATTATGTCGCCGCTCACGGCATACTCGCAGTATTCGTCACATTCATATTCGGCAGCCTCGCCATGGGGGTTCCGGCCAACGGTGGCATCGGACCATGGCAGTGGGCCGTGATGATCGCCATTACCGATGTCTACGGTATAATGAACAGAACCGACGCCTTGGCGTTTGCCAATGTAGTACTCGGCACACAGACCATTCTGATGATACTGCTGGGACTATACACATTTATAGCAATAGCGCTCGACAAGCGCCATAACCCCCGAATGCAATGAAACTCGACCAGCACCCCGACTTCTTCACCGACGACGAACCCGAATCCGAAACAACCGAAACCGTCGGCACAGCCGAACCAACGCCCCAGCCCGCCCCACAGCCACAGGAACCGGAACCCAGGCCACGGCATCGGCTGCGCAGGTTTCTGATCTGGTTCAGCCTTCTCCTGCTCGTAGCACTCGGCACAGCATTCTACTTCCGCTATATCAGCCCCTACGCCACCGATATCAAGACTACCGGAACCATCTACAACGTCGAGCGCCGCGGCATTTTGTTCAAAACCTACGAATGCAGCGTAGCTACCACCCGGGCTCTCGCCGACACCATCCACCCGTATACCCGCACCGACTTCTCCATAGCTGATCCGGCTATAGCCGACCGTCTTCAGAAGGCACAGCTTGCAGGCATCCCCGTAACCATCACCTACTCCCGCTACTTCGGCACACTACCCTGGCGCGGCGCCTACCGCAACGTCATCACCGCCGTCACCCCCGCCAACTGACCCCGCGTAGCCTCGGGTCGGAGACCCGAAGGTTGCGGAACCCCATGCAGCCATGCATGGGGCAGAGACAACGCCCTCAAACACCAGCGCGTCGGAGATGCGCTGCGATACCCACCCCAAAACGATTGCCTCCGACACCCGAGCGGAGCACGACAATATCTTTTGTTAAGCATTAGCAACACTTTTTAAAAACATTGTGCCTGGTTTTATGGTATCTTTACGCCATAAATTCTTACGCACAGTCAATGAAAATCAATCACGCCATAATAGCGTTGCTTCTGTCGTTGTCCCTCCTGCCTGCCTATGCATCGACAGGCGTACGGGTCGGGGCAGAATTTACCGACAGCTATATTCCGCTACTGAAGGGCAAGAAAGTCGCCTTGTTTTCCAACCACACCGGCATGGTCGGCGACAAGCACACGCTCGATCTGCTTATCGACAACGGAATAAACGTCACCGCAATCTTCTCGCCCGAACACGGATTCCGGGGCACGGCCGATGCCGGAGAACACGTGGGCAGCTCGGTCGATCCCGTAACCGGCATACCCATAGCCTCACTCTACGACGGCAAACGCCGCGGCCCGGCCAAGTCGGTAATGGACAACCTCGATGTGATCGTGGTCGACATTCAGGATGTAGGGCTGCGTTACTACACATACTACTGCTCGATGATTGACCTGGTGAACTCCGCCATCGAACATGGCAAGAGCGTCGTTGTGCTTGACCGTCCCAACCCCAACGGCATGACCGTCGACGGCCCTGTCCTCGACATGAAATACCAGTCGGGCGTAGGACGCCTCCCCATACCGGTGGTTCACGGCATGACCCTCGGCGAACTGGCCACTATGGCCAATGGCGAGGGCTGGCTCAGGAACGGGCAGAAAGTTCCCCTGACGGTGATACGGTGCGGCGGATACACCCACGCCACACGCTACAGGCTACCCATAGCGCCATCGCCCAATCTGCGCAACATGCACGCCATATATCTCTATCCGTCCACATGCTATTTCGAGGCTACTCCGGTAAGCCTCGGCCGCGGTACCGACTTCCCGTTTGAGGTATACGGCCACCCCGACATGAAAGGCTACGAATTCTCATTTATCCCGCGCAGCGTGCCCGGAGCCAAGAATCCGCCGCAACTTGACCGTAAGTGCTACGGCCGCGATCTGCGCCCGATCTCCGACGAGGAAGCCATAGCACAAGGCATAAACCTCGAGTATCTGATCGACGCTTACCGCAATCTCGGCATGGGCGATGCCTTTTTCCGTTCATTCTTCGAACTGCTCATCGGCAACGGCGATATACGCAAGATGATCGAGGAGGGCAAAAGCGCCGTGGAGATCAAACAGACATGGGTCGACGATGTGGCCCGTTTCAAGACCCAGCGCAAACCGTATCTCCTCTATCCTGAAAACTAATACAGTCACAATCCATGTCCACACCTCTTATTATCATAATCTCGATAGCCGCCTATTTCGGACTGTTGCTCGGAGTATCGTGGATTGCGTCGCGCGGCAGCGACAACGCAACATTCTTCACCGGTAACCGACGCGCCCCATGGGCAATCGTATCGTTTGCCATGATCGGCGCCATGATATCGGGCGTCACATTCATATCGGTACCAGGCATGGTGGTAGGCAGCGGATACTCATACCTGCAGATGGTGCTCGGTTTCATCGTCGGATATTTCGTGATCGCGTTCGTGCTCGTACCGCTGTTCTATCGCCGCAATCTGGTGTCGATCTACGGATATCTCGGCGAACGGTTCGGCCAAAGTACTTACCGCACCGGAGCATGGTTCTTTTTCATATCGAAAATGCTCGGGGCATCGGTACGGTTCCTCGTAGTGTGCATAGTCCTGCAGGCGCTCGTGTGCGAACCGCTTCACATCCCGTTCGTATTCAACGTCATCATCACCATAGCCCTGATATGGCTCTATACCGTGCAGGGCGGCGTCAAGACACTTATATGGACCGATACCCTGAAAAGTTTCTGTCTGATCATGTCGGTGATACTGTGCATCTACTTCGTGGCGCAGAATCTCGGGTTCACACTTCCCGAAATGGCAGGAGCTATCAGTGATCATGAGTCATCGAGGATATTCTTTTTCGACGATCCGAAATCGGGCAGCTACTTCTGGAAGCAGTTTCTCGCCGGCGTATTCATGGCCATAGCCACCAACGGACTCGATCAGGACATGATGCAGCGCAACCTCGCATGCCGCGACCACCGCCAGTCTCAGAAAAACATGATAGTGAGCGGCATCATGCAGTTTTTCGTCATAGCCCTTTTTTTGCTTCTCGGAACACTTCTGGTCATATTCATGGATCACAAAGGCATAGCGATTCCGGCCAAGACCGACGAGATATTCGGAATTGTGGCATGGCATGAATCCATGCCGGCGGCGGTAGGCATACTGTTTGTGATCGGACTCATAGCAGCGGCATACTCGGCAGCCGGTTCGGCACTAACGTCTCTCACCACGTCATTCACAGTCGATGTGCTCGACGGCCAGAACCGATACGATGACCGGAAGCTCACCGGCGTACGCAAATCGGTTCATGTCGGAATGTCGGTGATAATGGGACTGATCATAATCGGTTTCTACTACTTCATAGAGCAAGACGCCATAAGCGCAGTCTATACCGTAGCAGCCTATACCTACGGTCCGATACTCGGACTGTTCGTATACGGTATGTTCTGGCAAAAGCCGGTTCATGACCGCTGGGTTCCGGCAGTATGTGTGCTTTCCCCGGTCCTGTCATGGATCATCCAGTATACTCTCGATCATCTGTCCGGATACAAAACCAGCTTCGAGCTTCTCATAATCAATGCCGCCATCACGGTAATCGGCCTGCGGCTTCTGTCGGCAGACAAACATCCACACAACTCCCGCCCACAGAATACAACCGGCTCCTGAAACCTCAAAAAAACCGCCAATCATGTCAAAAGATCTGTTCAGCCGCTATATCTGGCTCATAGACACAATAAAGCGCTATGGTTCGATAACCCGCGAGGAACTCAACGAACGATGGAAACGCTCGCCATTCTCCAACGGCGACCCGCTTCCGAGGCGCACATTCTACAATTACCGGACAGCCATCGAAGAGCTGTTCAAGATAAACATAGAGTGCAATCCGTCGACATTCGAATACTATATCGACGACGGAAACATGCATAACGAGAGTGTGACCAACTGGCTGCTCAACTCCGCCGCCATGAGCAGTGTGCTCAGCGGATCACGCGAAGTTTCGGACCGTATATTCCTTGAAGACGTACCTTCGGCACGCGAATATCTCAGCGTGATCATCGATGCCGTAAAAGAAGCTCATCCCATACGCTTCACATACCAGCCGTTCTCGCGAATCAACGCCACCCCAGGCATTCTGCTCGAACCGTATTTCCTGAAGATATTCCGCCAGCGATGGTATGTGATAGGCCGCAATGTCAAGGAAAACACCGTCAAGACCTATGCCCTCGACCGTATACGCGAGGCTGTGGTGTTGCCGGATACATTTGTCATACCCGACGATTTCGATATCGAAAACTACTTCCGCGACAGTTTCGGCATAATCGTGGACCGCAGCGAGGCAAAACGCGTGAGCATACGCACCGATCCGCGACAAGCCAAATATCTGCGCGCTCTGCCGCTGCACCACTCTCAGGACGAAATCATCCACGACTCATATTCGATATTCTCATACAAACTGCAACTCACACCCGATTTCGTACAGGAACTGCTGTCGTACGGACCCAGGATCACAGTGATCGAGCCGCCCGAACTGCGGGCCATGATAATAACGAGTCTACAGGAATCGCTCGCCGCCTACAACGCCTGAGCCAACCTACCGGCCTCATTGAAAGATATATAATATATAAAAATTGACGTGGCGCTACTCTCACAGTAGCGCCACGTTAAATAATAAACCAATCATTATCACATTTCTTTCAATGGAAAAAGTAATTTTGCTATGTATCTAATAAACGCAGCCCGGTCTGGAAAGTTCACTGCATAGCAATCTTTTTGAAAAAGATTTCGCAAGTTCCAAAACCGTATGGTCTGTGCACCTGATACGACACTGATATTTGCATGCTATCGGATTATTATGTACCTTTACGAAACGGTGAGCAGCGCAGGCGCGACACAATATTTAACATTACAGCGCCATATTATCGCCCAACTCATCCCGTATATTTGCTACATAAATCAGAAATACAATAATATCTAATGGAAAAGAACGATAAGAAAAAGTCCAGCAAGATAGTCATTCCCGACACCAAAGAGGGAAAACTTGCGGCTTTAAAACAGGCCCTTGGTCAGATAGAGAAAGACTACGGCCGCGGCGCCATCATGAAACTCGGCGATGACAAAATCGAGGATGTGGAGGTGATACCCACCGGATCGATCGGACTGAACTATGCCCTCGGCGTAGGCGGCTTCCCACGCGGACGTGTCATAGAGATATTCGGCCCGGAATCGTCGGGTAAGACGACTCTCGCCATCCATGCCATAGCCGAGGCTCAGAAAGCGGGAGGCATAGCAGCCATCATAGATGCCGAACATGCGTTTGACCGTTTCTATGCAGAGAAACTCGGTGTCGACGTCGACAACCTGTTCTTTTCCCAGCCCGACGACGGAGAGCAGGCACTTGAGATCGCCGAAAAACTGATCCGCTCGTCGGCAATAGACATACTGGTCATCGACTCGGTAGCGGCCCTGACACCCAAAAGCGAGATCGACGGCGATATGGGAGAAAAGAACGTCGGCCTGCAGGCGCGACTCATGTCACAGGCTCTGCGCAAACTCACCGGCGCGATATCACGCACCAAGACCACATGTATCTTCATCAACCAGCTACGCGCCAAAATCGGCGGCATGTCATTCGGCCCGCAGGAAACCACAACCGGCGGCAATGCGCTGAAGTTCTACTCGTCGGTCCGCATCGATATTCGTCCGGGATCCGCCATAAAAGACAAAAACGATGATCCTATCGGGCGTACCACATACGTCAAGGTCGTAAAAAACAAGGTCGCTCCCCCGTTCAAACGCGCCACATTCGACATCATGTTTGGCGAAGGCATATCCAAATCGGGCGAAATACTCGATCAGGGCGTGGATCTCGGCATAATCAACAAGAGCGGCAGCTGGTTCAGCTACGACGGCAGCAAACTGGCTCAAGGCCGCGACGCAGCCAAACAGGTGCTGAACGACAATCCCGAACTGATGGATGAACTGGAAGCAAAGATCATGGATGCCCTTAAAAACGGAGGAGCCAAGCCGAGTGCAAAAAAACCTAAGTTCAAGAACCGCAAGGACACCAAGGCCAGCGAGACTCCAGATACGGATACGGACGACATAGACGACGAACTCGACACTCTTGACGACGAATTCTCTATTGAGGAGGACGCATAACAATACATATAAATACTGACAGATGGCACCTGACTCGATCGAGTCAGGTGCCATCTGTCGTTTTTCAGGTACTCTGTCAAAGCCCCCTTTCCAGTCTCCATATAACACGAATGGCACCGTATCAATATCGATACGGTGCCATTCGGACAATGTGTTCTTGTATGGATTACTCGGCTGCGGCCTCATCGGCTGCGGGAACTTCCACAACAGCAGGAACAGCATCAGCGGCCGGAGTCGCCGGTGTGTTGTAATCGACGGGGGCAGTCGCAGCAGGAGCTACAGGAGCTACACGCGATGCGCCGGTAGTGATGGTCGGGGCTACAAATACGCTGACGATAGAGAGCAGGCCGATAAATGCGGCAAGGAACCAAGTGGCTTTCTCGATCACATCGTTCGTGCGGCGTACGCCCATGATCTGGTTAGAGCCGGCAAAAGCAGACGACAGACCGCCGCCTTTGGACTTCTGGATCAGCACTACGCCAATGAGCAACACGGCGGCAATGACAGTAAGTACTATTACGAGTGGGTACATATCCGTTGTGATTATGTATGATTAATAATTGATTATTATCTGTTCGATTGCGCTTTAAGTTTCTCTACGAGCATAAGTTTCTGCAAGAAACGCAATTGGTCTGCAAAGTAAATACTTTTTTCCGGAAAATTCAAACTTAGCCCCTCTATTATTTCGTATGCTTTGGCATATCGGCGCTGACGGATATAAACTTTTGCAAGACTTTCGCTCAATAAAGAATCATCGGACGATTCCGGATCTGATACCGGCGACAGCGGTTGTGGCTTAACCGGCTGATCATCCGTATCAGATGCAGGGAAATGCCCTTGACGAGCACGGCTTTTCAGGATAAAATCGTTGATCAGACTGTCCTGGCTTCCTTCGGGAGCATCGTCTCCCGAAGGAAGACTCGCCTCCTCCTCCCGGGCAAGGAGCTGTGCATAATCAGGTGTAGGATTGAATATAAGACGAGTGAGTATCTCCTCCTCCCTGGGATCAGGAGTTCCGTAGGTATCGATAAATTTATCGATCGTAGCCTCCGTCCCAACAGGCGCCGCAGGCTTTTCCTGCGGATAAAAATCGTCGAAACCGGCAGCCATAGGATCCAAGATATCACGCAATGACTCCTGATCCGATGAGTTCAGAGCCACCCTGACAAGAAGCCTGCGGCGTGTCTCGTCGTCGACTGTATGACCCGCACGCTCAAGCAGCAATCGAGCAGGCAATATAAATGCAGGATATATCTCCCCCAGCTCGTCGACACGTTCAAGTGCCGGCACAATGTCCGGGTTATCAATCCAGTACTGTATTTCTTCCTCGATAGTCATGCCGTTTACCAGTCGCCGAGGGTTGCATTAAATATCAGATCGACCAGTTCCTTGGAGATCTGGGAACACAGTTCGTCCTGTACGTCGGTCAGCATTTCCGAACTGCTGAAATCACGATATGCCGAAAATGTCTGATCCACATCCTTACCCTCCTGCTTGTTGTCGGTATATTTCACCCTCACAGTTATGGTCAGACGTGTCTGGGAGGCATATGCATCCTCAGTCACGGCCTGCGGAGTAAGATTATAACCGGTAATCTCTCCTTCGAGCTGAAGGTCGGAAGCTCCGTCGACAGTACGCAAACGCGTATTTCGCGTTATATAATCAAGAAGTTCATTTTCAAAAGTCTGCTGCAATGGCGGATAAACCAGTGCAGCACGGATCGGAAACTCCGATACATGAATCGTCTTGTATACGTTATAGTCCAGTGCGGCACCGTTAAGTTTATAACTTATACGGCATCCGTGCACCGGTACCAGCATGAGCACCGGCAGCATAATCCGCAGAATATTACGGCCAATTCTATTCCAAGCCATACTCCTTTATTTTGCGATACAACGTGCGTTCGGATATATTAAGTTCTTTTGCGGTAGCCTTACGCCGCCCGCCGTTACGGTCAAGACTCTGCCGGATGGTCTCACGCTCAGTGTCCTCGAGTGTCATGCCCGACATAGCAGAAACATCCACTGTCGCAGGACGGGCTTCGGCAGGCACCACAAACTGTTTCGGAGCGGTATATTTTACGATAGACCGCGGCATGGCCGCTTCTATGGACGGCGCATGCGGAAGATCGACCACCTGTGTGGCGGAATGGTCTGTGCGCTCGGCTATCTCTGCACGTACAGCATCAAGTTCACGCTGCAGTCGGAATATCATATTGAACAGCACTTCGCGCTCCTGCGCGTAAGAGTGCAACCCTTCCGATGACAATGCCGGAGTCGATATACCGAATCCCTGAGGGATATATCGTGCCAGCTCATCACGCCCCACTTCCGTGCCGGCTTCGAACAGAGCTACCTGCTCGACTACATTTTTCAACTGACGAACATTGCCAGGCCATCGGTATGACACAAGAGCACTCGCTGCCGAATCGGAGAAAGCGATGGCCGGCATACGATAGCGCTCGGCAAAATCGGAAGCGAACTTACGTGCAAGCAACATGATATCGCCACCACGGTCGCGCAATGGAGGAACGTTGATCAGCACAGTCGACAGACGGTAGTACAGATCCTCGCGAAACCGTCCTTCCTCGACCGCTTTCGACAGATCGACATTGGTGGCTGCAACGATACGTATATTCGTCTTCTGAACAACAGAAGATCCTACTTTAAGAAACTCGCCACTCTCCAGCACCCGCAGAAGACGCGCCTGGGTTGTAAGTGGCAATTCAGCGACCTCATCAAGAAATATGGTACCGCCGTCGGCTTCCTCGAAATAGCCTTTGCGCGACGAAATCGCATCGGTAAACGCGCCTTTCTCGTGTCCGAACAACTCGCTGTCGATCGTTCCCTGGGGTATGGCGCCACAATTCACCGCTATCAGCTTATTGTGTTTGCGAGCACTTCCCATGTGTATGATCTTAGGGAAAAACTCCTTGCCAGTACCGCTCTCACCGATCACCAGCACCGACAGATCGATCGGAGCCACGCGCATGGCGCGTGACACAGCCTCCATCAGCGCCGGAGCGTTGCCTACAAGACCAAGCCGATTTTTCACAGCCTGCAGTTCGGCCGACATTTCTACCGGGACATTGCTCATTTCAGCCGTTTTAACGAATAAGTCTTTTCACGAAGGAATTTGCCGAACTCCTCGACAGAACCCTGGTGCTGTTTCTGTTCCTCCGGCGATATCGGATCGCCTACCGACACATGAATCACGGAACCGCGCTTGCGGAATACCTCCGTAGGCAGACGCAGTGTGCGCAGACGCCAGTCGATAAGCCCGAGGATGTGGGACATGGCACTGTTCCGGCCATGGAAAAAAATGGGGACGACAGGTACGCCGAGCTGTTCGATAAGACGGATGATATTAGGCTGCCACTCACGGTCTTCAAGACGCAGGTTTTTGTTGATCTTCGTCACGGCGCCAGCAGGGAAGAATCCTATCGGCTCTCCGGCGCGGACCTGCTTGATCGCAGCCTTGATACCAAGCATGGATACCGCCTTTTTCTTAGGATCCTCGCTCGCATAGGCATCGACCGCAATGAAATTGGGACGCATGGCCGATATATGGTTGAGCACCATATTGACCATCACCTTGAATCCGGGGCGACGCTGTCCGACGATATCGATCAGACAGATCCCGTCAAGCGCTCCGAACGGGTGGTTGCTCACTGTGACGAACGCTCCTTCAGGAAGATTCTCGAGCACCTCAAGACCATCGATGCGCAGTTTTATATCCAGATCGCGCAACAGCCCTTCAACGAACGGAACTCCCGGAGTGGCACAATTGTCACGATGCAATTTATTGACTTTATCAATATTGAACCACCGAAGCAGGCGGTTTACCAATTTCTCATGCCCTTGCAACTTAGGCACCATCCCTATTATGTCGTCGCAATTCAGGACATCGGGCTTTATCTCATACTGCTGGTTCTGCATCTTTTTTACAATTCACATAACTTCGCTACAAAAATAATGAATTTCGCCCGTAATCCGGTTATGTTCCACAATAATACACTCCATAAGGTAGTATCTTTATGGCAAATTATGCCTAAATTTGCACAGAAACAACCTTTCCCCATGTCAGGTATACAGAAAACCAATGCCGCCCGTCTTCTCGACAAGGCCAAGATCGCATATCGCCTCGTGCCTTATACCGTAGATCCGGACAATCTCGCTGCCGATCACGTAGCGGAAGAGTTAGGCGAAGATATCCGTCAGGTATTCAAAACGCTCGTGCTTCATGGCGACAAGAGCGGATATTTCGTGTGTGTGGTTCCGGGAGATACGGAAGTAGACCTCAAGGCGGCAGCAAAAGCCGCCGGAGCCAAAAAAGCTGAAATGATACCGATGAAAGAACTGTTGCCGCTTACCGGCTACATACGCGGCGGATGCTCCCCGATAGGCATGAAGAAGGCATTTCCCACATTTTTCCACACCTCGGCTCTGGACTTCGACAAAATATACGTCAGCGCAGGTGTGCGCGGACTGCAGCTCTGCATATCGCCACGCGATCTGATAGATTATGTCAGAGCGACCGTAGCCGACCTAACCATAAAACAGCCACACGAATGAACAGCTTCGGAACCATATTCAGACTCACGACCTTCGGCGAATCGCACGGCGCCGCCATAGGCGGCATCATCGACGGTATGCCCGCAGGTGTACCGATCGACACCGGCAGAGTACAGCATGAACTCGACCGCCGCCGTCCCGGACAAAGCGAAATCGTGACTCAACGCAACGAAAAAGACCGGGTAAGGATACTCTCCGGAATGCTTGACGGTGTGACAACGGGTACCCCCATAGGATTCATAGTCGAGAATGCAGACCAGCATTCGTCGGACTACGAGGAGATGCGCCACACGTTCCGGCCCTCGCATGCCGACTACACATACACAACCAAATACGGACTGCGCGACCATCGTGGAGGCGGGCGCTCGTCAGCGCGTGAGACCATATCGCGCGTAGTAGGAGGAGCGTTCGCACGACAGACTTTGGAACACATAGGCATCGAGGTCTATGCCTATACCTCGCAAGTCGGTCCGATCCGTGTGACGGAAACTCATGAAGTGTATTCTCCGGCACTGATCGACACCAATCCGGTGCGATGCCCTGATGCCGCTATAGCGGAACAGATGCGCAAACTCATACTTCAGGTAAAATCGGAAGGCGATACCATAGGCGGCACCGTAACCGGAGTGGTACGCGGATGTCCGGCCGGCTTGGGAGATCCGGCTTTCGGAAAGCTCCACGCCCGCTTAGCCGACGCCATGATGAGCATAAACGCCGCCAAAGGATTCGAATACGGCATGGGCTTCGCCGGATGCGAACTGCGCGGAAGCCAGACCATAGACCCGTTCAAGACTGACCCAGACGGCAACATCCGCACCGCGAGCAACCATTCAGGAGGCATACAGGGCGGCATAAGCAACGGAGCCGACATCTGTTTCCGTGTCGCCTTCAAACCTGTTGCCACATTGCTCCGCGAGGTGCCTACTGTCGACGACCGCGGACAAGCAACCATATTGAAAGCACGCGGCCGGCACGATCCGTGCGTGGTTCCGCGCGCCGTGCCCATAGTCGAGGCAATGACCGCCATGGTCATACTCGACGCTTATCTGCTAAACCGCTGCGCCCGCATATAGGCAGATCCAAAGCCCGACGTCACCATAACATCCGGCATGATCTCGAATTGTAGATGATCAGGTAAAAGATTTTCATTACCTTTGCAGTAAATATTGGATTATTCGATGGGAACGACCTACCGACACGAGCAGATTCTGAGCGAGACCGCCGCAGCGCTCTCGCTCAAGGACAATTTGCAAGGTATGTGCCACCTGCGGTGGCGCGGCGAGCCGTTACCCTCACAGGAGGCCGTAGCCGAAATAATCAACACATGCCGCGCACTTATATTCCCCGGTTTTTTCGGAGAAAGCGGCGTCAACCGCTATAATGTATCGTACCGCACAGGAGTCCTTGTAGAGCGACTCTATCAGCAACTGACGGAACAAGTGGCCGCCGGGTTGTGTTTCGTGCAGGAAAAAAGCAAGATGCTCGACATGCCGAGGATCGATGCAGAAGCCGAACAGATAGCCGCGGAGTTCATATCGCGTCTGCCGGAGCTGCGACGTATACTCGGCACGGATGTCCTCGCCACATACAAAGGAGATCCGGCCGCCATGTCACAGGAAGAGGTCATATACTGCTATCCGGCGATACGCGCCATTGTCAACTACCGTGTAGCCCATGAACTGGCGTGCATGAACGTCCCCGTGATACCACGCATGATCTCAGAACAGGCTCACCGCGAGACCGGCATTGACATCCATCCCGCAGCGACAATAGGCGAATCGTTCACCATAGACCACGGTACAGGCGTTGTGATAGGAGCGACTGCAATCCTTGGACGCAATGTAAAGTTGTATCAGGGTGTAACACTCGGCGCAAAGAGTTTCGACACGGACTCCGAAGGCAATCCGGTAAAAGGGATTCCGCGGCATCCGATCATCGGCAACGATGTGATCATCTATTCCAATGCCTCTATACTCGGCCGTATCTCGATAGGCGACGGCGCTGTCATAGGCGGCAATATCTGGGTTACGGAGAATGTGGCTCCGGGCGAGAAACTGATTCAGGCGAAAGCCAACAACATATTACGACTCAAACAACAATGAAACGAAGCGAACAAAACAATGCCGATACGCAACGGCCTATAAACAGAGAGCGATTTGCCATGGTAGCCAAGACATTCCAGGGGCTGGAGGATGTATTGGCCGAAGAGCTGCGCAGTATAGGTGCCCTCAATGTAGAGCCCGGCCGGCGTATGGTATCGTTCGAAGGCGATCTGGAGATTCTCTATAAAGCCAACCTATGCTGCCGCACTGCGTTGCGCATACTCAAGCCCTTCATAGAATTCAATGCATCGAACGCCGACGAGCTGTATGAGCGCACCAAAGACTACGACTGGTCGTCACTGCTCACCGCCGACAATACGTTTTCGCTCGACACTACGGTCAACAGCGATGAGTTCACCCACTCCCGCTTCGTCACATACCGCGTAAAAGATGCGATCGTGGACTGGTTCAAAGATCGTTCGGCTACCGGCAAGCGTCCGGGTGTACGCCTTCAGGACGCCGATGTAATGATCAACATACATATATCAGGACACCATGTGACACTCTCGCTCGATTCCAGCGGCGAGTCGCTGCACAAACGCGGATACCGCGTGGCACAGACAGAAGCACCGATCAATGAAGTGCTTGCAGCCGGTATCATTCTGAAAAGCGGCTGGCGCGGCGACAGCCCGTTAGTAGACCCCATGTGCGGATCCGGCACGTTCCTGATCGAGGCGGCAATGATCGCCGCCAACATAAATCCTGGCATATACCGCAAGGGTTTCGCATTCGAACACTGGAAAGATTTCGACGCCGAAATGTTCGATCGTCTGTACAACGACGACAGCCACGAGCGCAGTGTGAACGTCCCTATCGTAGGCGCCGACATTTCACTAAAAGCAGTTTCGATTGCCGAACGCAACATCAAGAGTGCCGGTGTGGCCAAATATATTAAACTTGAAATAAAACCGCTGTCGCAATGGACCGAGGCTCCGGCTCAGGGTGTGCTGATCACGAACCCGCCCTACGGCGAACGCATCAGCGTAGAGGATATGGACGGCCTGTATGCCCTGATAGGAGAAAAGCTCAAACACATATTCACCGGATACCATGCCTGGATCATAGGCTACCGTGATGAATACTTCGCAAAGATAGGACTCGCGCCATCGATAAAGTTGCCTCTGTATAACGGAGCTCTGGAATGCGAACTCCGCGAATACATCATATTCGACGGGCAAATGAAAGACTTCAAACGCGAAGGCGGATCGATACGCAGCCATGTTGTGAAAGACCGCCCTTCGGCAGGCGGATCACGCAACAAGGGGGAGAAAGGCTTCGACCGGTACAAGCCCAAGAACCGCAGATTCTCATCCAACACAAAGGCATCAGAGGAGACAAAACCACAAAGCGAGAACCCTTTGGCTGCACGCCGCAATGTGGACGCGTTGAAATCGATCATAAACCGTAAACCGACACTCCCCGCCGCATCAGGAGTCGTGATGCGCAGCCGCCGAGGCTGGAAACGTCCCAATTCCGACGAAAGCTCACAGGGCGAAAACAAATAAACAACCACTCCATCTCACAAACACAGAATCATGAACAAGACAGACATACTGCTACTCGGATCAGGCGGCCGCGAATCGGCTCTGGCCTGGAAAATATCACAAAGCCCGGCAACCGGAAAACTGTATATCGCACCAGGCAATGGCGGCACTCCGCAATGGGGCGAAAACATAGCCCTCTCGCCACTCGACTTTCCTGCTGTAGAAAAGTTCGTCCGTGATCACGGAATAGGCATGGTCGTGGTCGGCAACGAGGATCCGTTGGTAGCCGGTATCTGGGACTATTTCAACGAGAAAATGCCGGAAGTAAGCGTAGTCGGCCCTTCAAAAGCCGGAGCTGCTCTCGAAGGCAGCAAGGACTTCGCCAAACAATTCATGGTTCGCCATGGTATACCTACAGCGCGCTACCGCAGTTTTACGGCTGAGACCATCGAGGATGGCTACCGCTTTCTCGAGGAGCTGAAGCCCCCCTATGTATTAAAGGCCGACGGTCTGGCAGCAGGCAAGGGCGTGCTCATTCTTCCTGACATAAAGGAGGCCAAGGACTCGCTCAAGGAGATGCTCGGCGGCATGTTCGGCAGCTCATCGGCTACAGTCGTTATCGAGGAATTCCTGAGTGGTATCGAATGTTCGGTATTCGTGCTTTCCGATGGAAACGGCGGCTACAGAATACTCCCGGTGGCCAAGGACTACAAACGTATAGGCGAAGGCGATACAGGCCCGAATACAGGTGGAATGGGAGCCGTAAGCCCGGTTCCGTTTGCCGACGATGTATTCATGACCAAAGTGCGTGAACGCATTATCAAACCGACAATCGACGGGCTCATTTCAGAAAATATCACATACCGCGGCTTCATATTCCTCGGCCTCATCAATGTGGCAGGCGAACCTATGGTGATCGAATACAACGTACGTATGGGCGACCCTGAGACCGAGGCCGTGATGCTCCGCATAGACAGCGATCTCGTACCCCTGATGAAAGCGGCTGCCGACGGCAACCTCGGATCTCTGGAACTGCTCATAAGCCCGGAAGCGGCAGTGACGGTAATGGCTGTATCGGGAGGTTATCCAGGATCGTATCCCAAAGGGAAAGTGATAACCGGCACGGAGCAGATTACCGGATCTATCCTGTTCCATGCCGGGACGACACGCAATGCCGAGGGACAACTCGTCACTTCAGGGGGTCGCGTCATAGCCGCCAGCTCCCGTGGCAACGACATAGAGGAAGCGCTTCAGCGCAGTTTCGCAGCCGTACAGACCTTAGACTTCGAAGGCAAATATTTCCGCCGCGACATAGGCCGCGATGTAATGGACTGGAAAGTCTGATCGATCCAAAGATATGAGCGCAGAAAACATTGTCAGGTTTCTGCACAGCAGATTCGCAGCCGTACTCATTGGTATGGCTGCGATTGCATGCACATGCGTGTCATACGCCGCCGGCGACGTAATTCCCATAACAGGCAGCAAAGGTCTCGGATTCCCGTCGGCCAACAGCTGGCTGCCTCCATGCGTGGCCTCGCTCGTACTGAACCTGATCCTGTGTACAGGAATAGCCCTGCTCATGATCATACTGAACAAACGGTTCAACCTGACACACAGCACATCGGTACTTATATCCGGTCTGTTTCTGATCATGCAGGCCGCATTGCCGTCGGTCGCAGGCCAATTCTACGGAGGCACTTTGCTGTGCGTCATAGTCATGACTGGTGCCGGCATTCTGTTTACGACATTCCACAATCCGGAAGCTACAAAACCGGTATTCCTGATATTCTTTCTGTTGTCGCTATGCGCGTTCACGCAATATGCCTACGTGATGTTCATACCGGTATTCTTTATCGGATGCGCCCAGATGCGGATATTGAACGGACGTTCTGTCACAGCTGCCATACTCGGCATAATCACACCGGTATGGATACTTGCGGGCTTCGGTCTTATACAGTTTTCCGACATCTCTGTTCCGGAATTCACCGACATATTCACAGCCGTACGCGACCGCGAAATACTCCAGATGTCCGTCACCACCGGCGTCACTCTTCTGCTGTGTGTCATGACAGGAGCCGGATGCATGCTACGCACATACAACTACAACTCCAACGGCCGGTCGTTCAACGGATTCATATACGTGGTATCGATCGCCACAATAATACTGATATTCGTCGACTACACCAATGTGGCAACCTACATGCCGCTGCTAAACTGCTGTACGGCATATCATACAAGCCACTTTTTCGCCATCCATGCCCGCAGACTGAGCTATATCGGAATTCTAACCGTACTGGCGGTCTATGCCGGACTTTACACCTGGAGCATACTGTTATGAAAATAGTTATCGAAAACAAAATCCCTTTCATCGCCGGAATCTTCGAACCGTATGCCGAGGTTGCATATCTGTCACCTGACGATATTACCCCCGACAGTGTCAGAGATGCCGATGCCCTCATAGTACGCACACGCACACGATGCGATGAATCGTTACTTTCAGGATCAGCGTGCCGCATCGTAGCCACTGCGACAATCGGAACCGACCATATCGACATGACATGGTGCACGGCCAACGGCATCGCGGTAGCCAACGCGCCTGGATGCAACGCGCCTGCAGTGGCGCAATACGTGTACGCCAGTGCCGCCAGTCTGCTCAACGGCGATATCGCCGGACATACCATCGGTATTGTCGGAGTAGGCCATGTAGGCAGCATTGTAGCCGCATGGGGCGAAGCTCTCGGCATGAGAGTGCTGCGGTGCGATCCTCCGCGGGCTGAGCGCGAAAACGCAGAGGAATTCTTGCCGTTGAGCATTATAGCCGAGGAATCAGACATCATAACACTGCACACACCGCTCGAGCGGAATGGTGCGTATCCTACATGGCATCTTGCCGACAGAACATTTTTCAATTCATTGAGAAAGCAACCGGTATTTATCAATGCCGCACGCGGACCTGTGACGGATACCGAAGCGCTGATCGAAGCCATATCCGGCGGTAAAGTGAGCCGCACAGCCATAGACTGCTGGGAAAGAGAGCCCAATATAGATACCAGGCTGCTGGCTATGGCAGACATTGCGACACCTCATATAGCGGGATACTCCAGAGAAGGAAAAATGCGTGCCACCCAGGCGGCTGTCAGAGCGGTAGCCTCTGTTCTTGGGCTGCCTGCTGCCGAAGGAGCCGCATGCGCGGTCACTCCTGCTACGGAAATCACCATAGAGGCGGTCAAAGCCTCATACCGTCCCATGGACGACACGATACGGCTCAAAGCGAATCCTGACAGTTTCGAGGCTCTACGCAATGGCTACTCCCTGCGCGCAGAAGTCACACCGTGATACGAGATCTGCGTCCGGCGCACCACCGCCAGTAGCAATATGCTCCTATGAAATACACTCCTGACAGAATCCACAGCATAATGTACGGATGTGCGTTCTGTTCCAGTGTGCCACCGTTGGAATTGATACGAATGAATCCTTCCACACCCCATGTAGCGGGCACACAGTCACCCATCAGCGTCCAGAACCAGTTCATAGCGTAGCGAGGCCATGTCAGTCCGCTCAGGAACAGGAAAACAACAGATGTAAACACGATGACAAGCAGCGAGGATTCGCGCTCGGTGACGAATATCTGCAGAACCATACCCATAAAAATCGAAGCGATGAGCATAGGCATGATAAACACCATGGCGTCGACAAGACTGCCATTGTGGGGCAGCAGGAACATCTCCGGCACATAATGCAGTATGTAGATAGTGAGAGGCAGATACAGTACAAGATAACACAATGCCTTTCCGATACAGGTAGCCGAAGCCGGAGCCTGGATCTGCAACGGATCGATGCCGCCATTACGTCTGCGGCGTTCTACCGCCCCGCCACCGAGCATAGTCACTCCGAGAACAAGGCTCTGCTGCAATATCAGGACTATTATACCGGGGATCACAAACGATGCGAATCCCTGATCTGGATCCCCAAGAAAATGAGCCTCGGTATTGACTGGAGACGCTGACTCTCCGCTGCCCGACAACCCGGCAGCAGCCAATGTCGTTGCGCGGATATCGGCACCATTTGTCAGTGATATATCCGTCAATGATGCCAGCATGGCTCTATAACGCAACAGCAGGCTCATTTCGGCATAGAACGGCACAACAGCCTGCTCTCCCCTGCCTATGCGCTTGGAATAGTCATGAGGGATCTCTATTATGGCGAAACAGTCATGACTGTTCATCCACCTGCGGGCTTCCTGAAGATCCGTTGCATATCCTATGACATGCATCGACTCCGCAGCATCGATCATGCGCGCCAACTTCCGGCTTTCGCCAGTACGGCAGTTGTCGACAACCGCCACCGGGATCTCACGCACTATCTCAGGATTATAGATAAGCGTATATACGACCGGATACAGCGTGGGAAGCGCAAAAAAGAACAGAAGCACACCCGGATCGGAGAATACGAGTTTGAATTCACGGCGCCACACAAGCAGCAGCGAACGGAACCAGTTCTTGATATCAGTCATCGGATTCATCGCATTAAGGCACATATACGGGTCGCAGACAATGTTTCTTCAGGTTGCCGAGCAGCAGCAACGCAACAAACGGAAATACGAGAAGTG
This sequence comes from uncultured Porphyromonadaceae bacterium, assembly GCA_948467675.1. GTDB lineage: Bacteria > Bacteroidota > Bacteroidia > Bacteroidales > Muribaculaceae > CAOKFI01. The sequence continues at coordinate 56,451 of CAOKFI010000006.1, read as the reverse complement.
CAATATAGTACCATCTCGAGAAATACAGCGGGATTCCGTTCAACGCCTGATCCACATAAATCAGAAAATAGTAGCGCAACGGTATGAGGTAGGAGAAGATGCCGATACTTCCATACATGCTCTGAACCGGGAATGAAAACCCAGTGACAGAGAATGAGAGGATGCCTATCAGCGACGCTATACTCAGAGCCAGCCTCAGATTAGGCAATGCTCCTACAATAATCAGAGCGAATGACTGACATGCTATAACCATAAGGATCATTGCGAACACCATGTGCCATGGATTGCCGTTGAGAGGGAAGTGCGACCACCCGAATATCAGCGACTGGCACATAATGCCGACAAGAGAGAATATGACAGTCTGCGGCAACAGCTTACCGGCCACAGCAGTCACGATCGAACCTCCGGCATCGCTCAGCCATCCGACAGATGTGCCGCGCTTGATCTCGTCGCAGATGGAGAATACGGTCACAAGCATTACCATCAGGGCTATAACTCCGGGCACGAACGAGTTCGTAAGATATATCGAGTAATTGAGCCACGGATTTCCCATCGGGTGTTCCTGGAATACCATGGGCTGCAACATCGTTCCTGCCATACGGTCGCCCACTCCGGCACTTACCAGAGTCGTCTTGACTATGGATCCGGAAGTGGATACCGCCACTGTTTTAAATCCTTTGTATGCCAGAGTTCCCGGCACAAAATATGTCAGGTTGGTATAATAATCGATGGTCGGTGTATCATTGCCGAGTGCCTTCTGCTGAAAATCGGTAGGAATCACGAAGAACCCGAATACCGACCCGTTCTTCACCTTGTCCAGAGCCTCGACATAGCTGTCGCATCTGTCACTTATATCGACAAGTTCCATAGCATTGAGCGACCGTATCACCTGCCGCGACATCTGGCTGTTGTCGAGGTCGACAATAGCAGTGGGAACTTTCAGAGGCAATCCGGGTCCCAGCAGGCTCAGAAAGAAGATCACACAAAATACCGGCACACCGATCATGGCCGCAATATATATCTTGCGGCTTACCAGCTGATGCAACGAGCGGAGTATCGTGGTCCGGAGTCCTGCAGTACGCTTCATCGAAACTATCGCTTTACTGATTTATTGACAGATCATTCGTGATGCTGACGGTATATGACACTCATGCCGGGGCGGAGCTCAGGAATAGAGTCGACTGGACGGGCCTTGATCTGAAATGTGCGGCTGTCCCATTCGCCGGTCGATTTAGTAGCACGCCATACGGCATAGGATCCCATGTCGCGCACATAATATACCTTAGCCTTGGCTGTACGTTCGCCCAGAGCCGGTATCATGATCTCTATCTCCTTGCCCATGGGCAGATCGTTGAGCAATTCCTCGCGCACATTGAATGTGACCCACTTGTCGTCTATCTTCAGCAGATTCATGATCGGAGCGCCAAGGGCGACAAGTTCACCCACCTGGGGATATATGACATCGATCTGTCCGTCGCACGGAGCTATCAGATACTGATCCTCGAGCAGAGCCTCGACCTCGGCAACGCCGCCCTTAGCGACATTCACCATTGCCTGTGCGGCCTCCTTGTCTTCGCGCTGTGCTCCTGCCACGGCGAGTTCATATTGACTTTTCGCAGCTCTTTCAGCAGCCTCGGCAGCCTGATATGCAGCCTCGGCCTCATCGCGTTTCTGCTCTGCGATCACCCCTTCGGCAAACAATGCCTGCATGCGGTCGTAAGTCTTCTTTGTTATAGTCTTTGCGGCGATGGCCTGCTGCCACAAGTCATACGCACCCTGTTTGATCTGCGAACGTGTACCGGCATCCACCTTGCGGTCTGTAGCCGATGCCGCTGTCTGCATAGCCTCGGCCTGCATCATCTTTGCCTCTGCCAACGACGAATGGATATGCACCAGTGTATCGCCTGCATGCACATTGTCGCCTTCACTGACATAAAACTCCAGCACGCGTCCGGGCAATTTTCCGGATATACGCACGGAATTCGCCTCGGCCTGTCCTTCGATGATCTCCGGCGGAGGAGTCAGAAACAGGAATCCGACTATGGCAAGTACAGCCACTACTGCAACAACCACACCCAATGCTGTCAGCAGGGTACGGCTCTCGCGTTTTTCATCATCTCTCTCTCTAACGATTTTGGTATCTTGATCTGCCATGACTTATATATGACTTTCTGATTTTTTATATTATGATGCGTGCACTCTATATTATTGTCCTGAAACGAAACTCAGCGTACCGAGTACTTTCGACAGATATACCTCACACAGGTGTACATCGATCTCAGCGTCGATTTTCTCGCTCTGCGCCTTGAGCCATGCTGTCTGAGCCTCCATTACATTGTCTGCGGTCAGGACTCCTTCCTTAAATCCGATCTGGGCAGTACGCAGGTTCTCATCGGCCTTTGACAGATTGACAACAGTCATCTGATATGTCTTTACAGCTTCCTGTGCCTTGAATGCCGCCTGACTCACCTGCAGATCGACCATTTCTTTGGCATCGTCGAGCTGCAGCTTCATGACATTGGACTCGGCTTTAGCTGCACGGTATTTATTATAATTTCCGCCCCAATGCCACAACGGAACCGTCACCATCGCACCAACGGAGAATGCGCCGTCGAAACGTTTCTTGAATCCATTGAACATATTCGGGTTCGAAAACGAATAGCTTCCTATAAGAGCCACGTTGGGAAGCATTCCCGACAAGGCGACTTTCGATTGCTGCTCCTTGATCCTGACACCGAGTTCCAGAGCGTGCAGATCGGGACGGCGGGCATATACCTCCTCCATATCATAGCGGGAAGCGATCGGAGCCTGCGGACCTATACCTTCACTGTCCTCATCGGCAAGAGTCATCATTGTGTTGACGGGGAGACCGCACACCTGTGCAAGCGCCATGCGCGACAACACCAGACCGTTGTCTACCTTTGTCAGGTCGATCTGAGCCTGATTTACTTTCACATCCACGCTCAGAAGATCGCTGCGGGTGGCTACACCTTCACGAACCATAGCCTGCACATTGCGCTGCAGGGAATCGAGCAGAGCAAGATAGCTGACAGCAAGTTGCTGCTTCGCCTTGAGTGAAACGACCTGCCAGTATGCACCGTCAACGGCGTAGATCACGTTCTCGGCCTGATTGTCGTGCATCGAGCGTGCCAGTTCCTCGGCAAATCCGGCGATCTTGTTCATAGCCACTATCTTGCCGCCCATATACACAGGCTGCGTAAGCGTAATGGCGCCGAAAAAGACGTTGTGGATATCGTAGGTCATCGCTTCCTTGGGTATAAGGGCTACAGTCGACGGGACATACTGTCCGTCAGGAGTACGTATCGGCTCGCCTGTCATCGGATTGGTCACAAGATTCGGCTTATAGCTCTGTGTGGCCAGATCGAAATTCATTGTCGGCAGATACTGATCCTTATCGAATATCGACAACTCTTTCTGATTGTACATATAGCCTCCGGCAAAATCGATACCGGGCAGATAAGCGGCAAACGCTTCCTTTTTCTGGTATCCGGCTGCTTTCACACGTTCGGCCTGCATGCGCATCTGCTTGTTGTTTAACAAAGCCATAGACCGGCATGAGTCGAGCGACACGGGTCCGGACGGCACCGGCTCCTGTGCTGTAGCTGCCAGCGCAGCTCCCATCAGGGCTATCGAAAGGGCGAGTTTCAGTTGCATAATCGTTGACGTGAAAAATATAAAGCGAGGCGCTTTATCGCGGTTATATAATCCCTCGTTATAGATATAACCGCTAAAGCAAAATTTTGTTGCGCTCCTCCTGTATTTCAAAGGGGGAGCGCAACAAATGTTCCAGTATTATCAGCCTATGGCATCGACTTCGAGATCACCGCCGACCACTTCTTCCCACGGCAGCCCCTGCAGGGGAAGCTGTTCCATGAACGGATCGGGATCGAACTCCTCGACATTGTGCACACCAGGCTTGCGCCATTTCCCTGTAAGGAACATCATGGCTCCGATCATGGCGGGCACGCCTGTGGTATAGCTCACGGCCTGCATGCCGGTCTCTCGATAAGCGGCCTCGTGGCTGCAGTTGTTGAAGATATAATATTTAACCGGTTTGCCGTCTTTGCCGAGACCGGATATGCGGCATCCTATCGAAGTCTCGCCGTGATAGTTTTCGCCGAGATCCTGCGGGTTAGGCAGCACCGCTTTCAGGAACTGCAGCGGAACGATTTTGGTGCCGTTGTAGTCCACTTCGTCGATACGGGCCATACCGATATTCTGGATCACACGCAAATGTGTCAGATACTCCTGACCGAATGTCATCCAGAAGCGTGCACGCTTGATGGTGGGGAAATTCTGTACAAGCGATTCGAGCTCTTCGTGATAAAGCAGATAAGAGTCGCGTGCGCCGATACGCGGATATGTGAGCGGTGCGTGTATCTCGAGCGGACCGGTGGTGACCCATTTGCCATCCTGATAATAACGGCCGTTCTGCGTGATCTCGCGTATGTTGATCTCGGGATTGAAGTTGGTGGCGAAAGCCTTGCCATGGTCGCCGGCGTTGCAGTCTACAATGTCGAGATATTCCATTTCGGAGAACCAATGCTTGGCGGCATAGGCGGTAAACACGCCCGATACTCCGGGGTCGAATCCGCATCCGAGTATGGCCGTCAGACCGGCTTTCTCGAACCGCTCGCGGTATGCCCACTGCCAGCTGTATTCGAAATGAGCCTCGTCCTTGGGCTCGTAATTGGCGGTATCGAGGTAGTTGACGCCACACTGCAGACACGCCTCCATGATCGTAAGATCCTGATAAGGCAGAGCGACATTGATCACCAGTTCGGGCTTGTGGCGGTTCAACAGCTCGACCAGCTGCTCAACCGAGTCAGCATCGACACGGTCAGTCGACATAGCCGGAGCCTGCGGATATTTAGCCTTTATGGACGCAACCACGGCGTCGCACTTCGACTGAGTACGCGATGCAAGTATTATTTCACTGAATACCTGAGGGTTCTGTGCGCACTTATATGCTACGACAGTGCCTACACCTCCGGCTCCTATTATGATGACTTTTGCCATGACAAATTATTATTTTGGTTGTAACGGTAGTTAATTAACAATCGGGCGGCTAAAATAGCAAATCCCACGCAAACATGCAAATTACTCCAAAAATGCAGACAAATACACCAACGGCAGTATAACAAAAAAACGGATCCGCCACCAGGACGGATCCGCTTACAATCTTTTTCACTTAGCAAATGGTATGATCACTATTATTTAGGGAGATGGAAAACATCAGAGATCTCTTTCATCTGAGCCGCGCTCATACCGTCGGGAGTAAAGCCCATCGACTTGGCGTCCTGATATATGATGGCGCTCTTGGTGAGCACGTCGATCATGTCGAAAGCCTCGAGCACGTCGGGGCCTACGGAGAATACACCATGTTTCTCCCACATCACCACGTCGTAGTCGTCGTCGATAGCCTTGATAGTGGCATCGGCAAGTTCCACCGACGAGGGGAGCATATAGGGCACGATACCGAGTCCGCGCGGACAGAACGCCTTGGTCTCGGGGATCATGCTCCAGAGCAGATTGGTAAGCACATCCTTCTTCAGGAATTCGGGATTATGGCTCATGGCCACAAGTTCGATCGGATGTGTGTGTACCGATGCCTTATAGGGCGATCCCTTGGCGATAAGGTAGTTGTGTACACTCAGGTGAGACGGCAGCTCGGAGGTCGGCATAACGGGTTCGTCGGCCACGATCTCATAGTGGGCGCAGTCGTCGGTGATACGGATTATGGATCCGTTCTGCATCGGCCAGCGTGCGAGATCGCGCATACGGCGGTTAGTACCTTTGCAATAGAACCAGCATCCTTTCAGATGAGGGAGAGTCACGCCAATGGCAATAGGCTCTGTGATGGCCGGGAGGGCGCGCATGGCGTCATCGACACAGTCAGTCACATTTACAGTAATGTTGCCGCCGTTGCGTTCAGCCCATCCCTTCTGCCAGAGATAGCCTGCGACTTCGGCCACATCATTGACCTGTTTAGCCAGAGCGGGGCGATTATCGAGAATCGACATAGTTTCAGTTTTAATTAGTTAGATATGATTGGTAGAATACTTTTAGACCAATTGCGGCAGGAAGCAGGACACGATCAGAACCAATATGCCGACAACGAGCACGGCAATAGTTTTGGACGAACAGCCTTTCCACTCCTTGAGAATGATACCCCACACATTGGAGAACACCACATTGAGCGCCATAAGTATACAGAACGAAAGCGTCATGAGAGTGGGCGATTCGGTGAGGAAGCCCTTGCCGAGGCTGAGTCCGAAGAACTGGCTGTACCAGAGCGCGCCGGCCAGAGCACAGAACACCACATTGTTCAGCCACACTCTGCCGTTCCTGTAGTCGCTCCAGGTACCGTTCTTGCTGTTCTGGTAGAAGCAATATACGGCGTTGGTCACAAAACCACCGAGAGTAACGAGGAAAGTTGCCGGCAGGGTCTTGAACATATCGGGAGTCTCGGCGCCGAAGTTGATACCCTCGCCGAATGCCAGACCGACATTGAAGCATCCGCTCATGAAGCCTGCGAGCAATGCGATAACCAGACCTTTGGGGAAGTTGAAGTCCTTGACTGCCGCTTTCTTCTCTTCTTCCGACAGGGAGGCCGACTTCATGGAACCGGCCACGCCTATGATGGCGATACCGATCAGCGTCACCACCACTCCGAGGATCACCGAGAAGGTAAGAGCCGACAGCGCATCCATATCCGGGAAGAAAATATTGAGCAGCACCGGACCCATGATGGTACCCAGGCCGGCACATGTGCCGAGAGCTATGGACTGGCCGAGAGCCACTCCGAGGTAGCGCATGGACAGACCGAATGTGAGTCCGCCTACTCCCCAGAGCACACCGAACAGTATGGTCATCCAGATATTGAAGGAGTCGCCGGCGGAAAACAGTTCACACAGACAATGCCCCTCGGGCACTGCAAGCAGTGCGCCGAGAAGCGGTAAGAGCAGCCAGGCGAACACACCCTGTACGATCCAGTACGATTCCCAGCTCCAGTCTTTTATCTTGTTGATGGGTACGTAGCAGCTCGACTGACAGAATGCGCCGACGGCTATGATCAGAAGTCCTATGATAAGTTCCATTACCGTTTAGAGGTGACGTCGCGTTCGTATTTTTCAACTTCGGCAATGTAGCTTTCGCCTACAGGTACGTTGTTCTTGAGGCAGAACATATCGTAAACGGCATTCCAGGGGAGCTGCTTGCACTCCTCGAGGAGGGCGAGGCGCTGGAACTTGCGGTCGGTCAACTCATAGTCACGCAGTTTTGCGATGGGCTCGAGAAGAGCGCGGAGCATACATTTCTGGGCAGCGCGGCTACCGATCACGTAAGCACCGATACGGTTGAGAGTGCCGTCGAAGTAGTCGAGGCCGTAGTGAACGCGGTTGAGAGCGCCGGCACGTACGATTTCGCTGAAAAGATCCATAGTGGGATCGTCCATGATGGTAACGTGGTCAGAGTCCCAGCGGATGGGGCGGCTTACGTGGAGCATCAGCTCGGGCACGAAGAGCAACATCGCCGAAACCTTGTCGGCCACGCTCTCGGTCGGATGGAAGTGGCCGGTGTCGAGAGTTATCATCATGTTGTTCTTGGCAGCGTAAGATGTGTAGAAGTCGTTGGAGCCTACGGTGTAGCTTTCAAGGCCGATACCGAACACCTTTGATTCCACGCAGTCCTTCATCCAGTCGTATTTCTGCTCGAAGATCTGATCGAGAGAATCCTTCAGGAGCTCGCGGTAGAGGTAGCGGTTGACAGTGATGTCCTTAGAGCCGTCGTGTACCCAGGTGTTCATGATACAGGGATCCTGCTGAGCTTCGCCTATAGCCTGCGAGATCGCACGGCAACGCTTCGAGTGCTCGATCCAGAAATCACGGATACCCTTGTCGGGGTTTGAAAGGCTGAGGTCGCCGCTCTTGGGATGAGAGAAAGAGGTAGAGTTGAAGTCGAGTTTTATGTCGTTGGCTTTACCCCAGTCGATCCAGCTCTGGAAATGCTCTACAGAGCACTCGTCGCGATCCACTACCTTGCCGCCGAAGTCGCCGTATATCTCATGGAGATTCAGACGATGCTTGCCGGGGATAAGGGTCATGGCATAAAGTATATCGGCACGGAGCTCGTCGATGTTGCGTGCTTTGCCGGGGTAGTTGCCGTTAACCTGGATACCGCCGGTAAGCGAGCCGCCCTGGTTCTCGAAGCCGGCCACGTCGTCGGCCTGCCAGCAGTGCATGCTCAGGTGGAAATCCTGCATCAGGTCCAGTACTTTGTCGGTATCGACACCAACGGCAGCATAACGCTCTTTGGCAATATCGTATGCTTTCTTGATTGATTCTGTGTTCATTGTGGTTTTATTTTTTTATAAGGGTTAGATAACGTTTGTAAGCCTCCTCCCACTTGCCGGAATCAGCCTGGGCGAAGTATTCGAGGTCGGTATTTCCTGCTATGATCTGGCGCATTTCGGCAAGAGATGAAACCGCGCCGCAAGCCTTGGCCTGCATCATGATATTGCCGAGCGATGAAGCCTCGGCCGGGCCGGCAACGACCGGCACACCGATAGCGTTGGCGGTAAAGCGGTTGAGCAGCTTGTTGCGCGAGCCGCCGCCGATCACATGCAGTTTGTCGACCGGATTTTCAGCCAGCGAGCGGAACACGTCGAGAATCATGCGGTACTTCAACGCGAGGCTCTCGAAGATGCTGCGGATGAATTCGCCGTGGGTCTTAGGAGCCTGCTGTCCTGTCAGGCGGCAGTATTCCACTATGGCCTGAGGCATATCGGCAGGGTGTACGAACATCGGATCGTCGGGATCGATGAAGCATACGAACTCGTCGGCCGCTTCGGCCAGTTCCACCATCTGCGGATAGGTGTATACGATGTCGTCTTTCTTCCAGCGCTGCAGGCACTGTTCTACGATCCACATGCCGGTTATATTCTTGAGCAGACGGATAGTGCCTTCCACACCGCCCTCGTTGGTGATATTGTACTCCTCGGTAAGAGCGTTGATCTTCGGTTCGTCGGTTTCGATTCCCATCAGAGACCATGTGCCTGAGCTGAGATATGCGAAGTTGCGGTCCTGGGCAGGAACACCGGCCACAGCCGAGGCCGTGTCGTGGCCGCCTACGGCCACAACCGGTATACGGGGCAGTCCAGCCCATTCGGCCAGGTCGGCGGAAAGTGTGCCGATTTCAGTACCGGGCATCACAATCGGGCCGAATTTGGTGGTATCGAGACCCACCTTCTCCAATATTTCCTCGTCGAAAGTACGCTTTCCAGCGTCGAGAATCTCACCGGTCGATGCTATTGTGTATTCGGTCACGATATTTCCGGTAAGAAGATATGACAGCACGTCTGGAAGGAACACGATCTTGGCGGCGTTATCCATAGCGAACGATCCACGCCATTCATTGAACTGGAACACCGTGTTGAAATCCAGGTGCTGTATGCCGGTGCGACGGTACAGTTCCGAAGCCGGCATCACATTATTAAAGAAACGCGCACGCGAATCCGTGTACTGCGGATCGCGGTAAGCGTGAGGCAGTCCGATTATAGATCCGTCGGAAGCTATGCAGGCAAAGTCTACGCCCCATGTATCGATACCGATCGAGGTCGGTGTGACACCGGTTTTGGCAACCTGAAGGAGCCCTTCGCGGATATGCTCGTAGAGCGAATAGATATTCCAGTAGAGATGCCCGTTGATCTCCATCATCCCATTCGGGAAACGGGTGATTTCCTTGGTCGTGAGCACACCGTCCTTTTCGAGCGTGCCAAGAATGGTACGGCCGCTGGTTGCGCCCAGGTCAAATGCGATAAAATGTTTAGCTGACATATTTTAGGTTAATGTGGTAAAGATTGGTGTTTGCCGGTTAGGGTCAGCAATCAGTGCTAATCTTCAGTGCAGTTATTGTTTCCGATAATTCTGATAGGTGCAAAGATAGAGAAATATTTCAATCCCGCAATATCTCGTATGTAACATTGATTGCTACATTTGTAGCAGAATATGTACAATCCGTTTCAATTTCGGCGGGACAACAGCCATCCCGGGCGGAATAAGACAAAAAAGCCGGACGAGAGACATCCATCTCTCGCCCGGCAGTCAGTTTAACTATATCGCAGGGGGATTACTTAACGAGAACCTTGGTAGCCTCGGTGCCCTGACGCTTGATGTAGAGACCGGGGGTCAGGTTGTCGGCGCTTACGCGCACACCCTGGATGTTGAAGTATTCTACAGGAGCGTCGGCATTGTCTACGCCGATGGCATCGACACCGGACCAGCCCTCTACGAATGTTTTGGGAGTCCAGCCTTCGTGGAGCGACTGCACACCGCCGAAGCCTACCTTATCGCCGGCCTTAACGCCATATACAGCTACGTCGATAAACTTAACGCAGTATCCGTCGGGCCATTTTGCGTTGTTGGTAGCGTTCAGTTCGATACCGGCCAGTGCATTGTAAGGTTTGCCGGAAGTGAATTCCTTATAAGTGCCGTCGAATTCGACATCGAAATCAAACACGATTGTCTGCATCTTGTCATACAGGTTGGGGTTTGTGCCGTAACCGCCGAGGTTCTCCTCAGAGATATTGGGGGTCGACAAGAATACCTTGACTGTAGCACCGGCAGGAGCCTGAATACCGGCATACACGCCTGTGCAGTCTTTCAGATAAGCACGCTCGCCAGTAGCACTCAAGGTATTTTTGGCATCGTTGATGCGAAGTTTCTCGCTCTTGCTGCCAAGCACGCAGTGGAAGAACATTACACCCTTTTCAGTGTAGGAGTCAAAATAAGGATACTCAAGTTCATCGGGTATGGTGACTGTCATGTATCCGTTTTCCATAGCAGGTGTCACGATAACACCGGTCAGGCTTGATGCATTGTCCTCCACTTTGGGGAAACGCGGCATCAGGTCGGTCTTATTGTCAGCATAGATATTGCTTTCCTCCAATGTGCCGTCAGCCTTTACAATCGGCATTGTAAGTTCGGGGGTGAACCACGAGTTCATGCAGAAATTGAGCGCATTTATTTCATTAGCGGTTGCCGGAGGATTCATAAAGTCATTGAAGTCCTGCATTGACGGCTGCCAGTAAAAACCGTGGTGGGGCTGCGGCGTCGCACCAAGTGCAATAGCACTTGCAGAACGAGAAATGATTAATGATTTTATGTTCATTTTAAAAAATTTTAAAAAATTAATAATTAAGGTTATATATTATTCCCGTCATCCGCACCATCCGGAACGGATGACAGGAATTTTATTCCGACTGCAAATATAGTTATTTAATTACAATCTTGGAGGTCTCGGTACCTTTACGTTTAATATAAATACCGGGAGTCAGGTTATCGGCGTTGACGCTCATACCCTGGAGATTGAAATATTCCACAGGAGCGTCGGCATTGTCCACGCCTACAGCATCGACACCAGCACTGCCGCCTTCAATGAATTCCTGACCTGTCCATCCCGAATGTAGGGTCTGCACGCCAGCGAAACCAACAACGTCGCCAGGTTTAACGCCATAAACGACTACATCGACATATTTCACGCAATACCCATTGGGCCACTTGGTGCTGACATAAGTCAGACCGGTGAGCGCGTTGTAGGCAGCACCTGATGTGAACTCGTGATACTCGCCATCGCATACAGCATCATAGTCGAATGCAGCTGTATGCACTTTGCCCTCAAGATTGGCATTGTAGACAGTACCGCTGTTGAGACTCAAGTCAGCCTGCATGTTGGCCTTGGATATGCTCGAGGTGGAGAGGAATGACTTGATAGTACATCCGGCAGGAGCCTTGATACCTACATACATACCAGTACAGTCGCTAAGATAAGCTTCTTCCGATGTAGCACTGAGTTCATTTCCAGCGTCATTGATACGTGTAGGAGCTCCGCCTAAGGTCAAATGGAAAAGCATGCATCCAGTAGCGGGAGCGGCCGTCCAGTTTGGAGTCTCAGCATCGGTACGTGGATAGTCCATCTTATCAGGCATGGTGCACACAAGCATGCCGTCATCATCGAATTTATAGTAGTCTTCATTCGTATTTAAAGCGGTACCAGTCACTTTTGTGAAGTAATTATTCTTGGTTCCGTTGATAGTCGAAAGACGTACCAGCATGGTAGATGAATTATTGCCATAGACAGTACTCTCCTCAAGAGTCGCGTCATTCTTAACCATAGGCATTACCACTTCCGGAGTAAACCAACATGTCAACGATTTATCAGCATTGCTGTTGTTAGTAACATACGGATCGAGGTCGAATGACTCGACTTTCCAGTAGAAACCATGGTGCGACTGCGCAGTCGCACCATGTGCAATGGCACATGCCGAAACCGCAAGGAGTAAAGATTTGAATTTCATTTGTAAAGATTTAAAAATTAATATAACAATATGTTGGATGGTTCAGTATCAGAACCGCGTCGCGGTGTCTGCCGCTGATATATGTATGCGGCAGACACAGTGACACGACATTTTATCTCATATCTACGGCAAGATCCTTTGGTCGCTGCATCTCCTCGACGTATGTTTGCCCAAATTCGTCTTTCACCTCTATGCGGAGAGTCGATGATGCCGATGAAGCCTGGCATTCGAAGAAGTGCGATGACGATACAGGCACATGGCTCGAGCCGGGAGTGGAACGATTCTGCAACATCTTACATGCCGTTGAGATGGTCCACAGGGGATCGTAGCCATTGATACGTTTCACGGCCAAAGTCTTGCCGTTTTCGGTAACTTTGATCGACCAACGGTCATTGAAACCGAACACGTTAATCTGAACCTTGTTGTCGTTACGTTCCGAATCGTATCCATCAAGATAAGGCGATCCGATGGTGGACTGGATCAGCATATCGTTAGAAGCAGGACAATATTTGGCTGCAGTAATATGGCAACGGTTCAGGTCGTATGTACGCATCTGGTAACTACGGTCGAAACCTACGCTCTTATAATAAGCCTTGTAGGCAGAACCAGAACGCTCCATTACGAAGTAACCACCTACAGAACCATCGCGTCCAATATGGTTCGAGGCCAGATAGTCGGAGGTCCAGAGGCATCCGGCACCGGAGCCGATGTTGTATTCAGTGATATAGCCTTTGCGCGAGCTTGAGTTGACATGGGCATGTCCGGTGAGCATCGTCACATGATATCCGCTCAGACATGATTCGAGTGCTGTGGGATTCTGGAAACTGCCGTGATAGGCCACGGTCGGCACCTGCGCGTTGCCTGAAAGCAGAGCACGCTTGAAGAACGGAGCATGCATGCAGACAGTAACCGGAGCGCTCTTGGGCACATGTGCAAGGTCGTTGCGCAGCCATGCGAGCTGTTCTTCCGTTACGCAGTTGTCATAGTCTCTGTTGGCCATGCTACCCTGGCTGGCTCCAGCGTTCTTGTATACGATATTGTCAAGCACCACATAGTGGGCACCGGCGATGTTGAACGAATAGTATGTCGGCCCGTAAGTGGCACGGAACTGGTTTTCAGCACCGAAGTCATTGCCGACATATGGATCGTTGTCGTGGTTGCCCATGGAATGGAACATGGCGGTCACGCCCGTGCGTTCGAAATACGGCTTGGTATCGGCGATAGCCAGCTTATAGTCATACCAATAGAGGTCGTGGCTCTCATCGCCGAGGGTTATGCAATACACATCCTTTCCGGCAGCCTTGTATTCATTGACGGTGGCCTGTATGTCGGGCAGCACCGAAGCATCATACTTCTCATTGTTGTTATGGTAGCCGGATATGTGGATATCGGCAAGGCCGATCACAACATAGTCGGTCTTGTCGTTCTCGACGAGCTCGAAGTTGACCTGCTCCACAGTCGAGGCGTCCTTGGTCAGGGTTCCGTAGAACTTAGGCCACACGCCGTCGGTCTTGACGAAATAACCTGACGGTATGGAGACGAACACATTGCCGTTCTTTTTGGCACTGTTTATATAGTAACGGCCATTTTCGTCGGTAGTCACAACTTCCACGCCATCGCTGACCACAACTCCCGAAAGAGCCTTGTCGCCGCAATATACCACACCTTTGATGCTTGCACCGGCCTGGTCAGGAACATTGAAATCGACTGTATTTCCCGGCTCTCCGGGAGTGGGAACTTCTGTTCCGGGATTTGGATTCGGATTGGGCGCCGGCTCATCCGCCTTGTCATCGCCACAACCTGTCAGAGACACCGACAGAGCGGCAAGGACAGCAAATGTAAGAATTCGTATTTTCATGATCTATGCAATTTTGACTGGTTTAGAAATTCTATGGAACGATCTTATATCTCGTCGGGGAGAGCCACTTTCTTTCCGGTGGCGCGCACTGTAGGCATAGGAGCATTCCATCCGCGCAGTTTCGAGCCGAGCTCGGCGGCCATGGATTTGACGAGTTTTTTGTTTTTAGCGGCTATGTTGTTGCGTTCGCCGAGATCATCGCGCAGATTGTACAGTTCGAGTTCTCCGGTATGCATGCGGTACACGAGCTTGTAGTCGCCCTTACGGAGCGAGCTCATGAAGTCGATATCGTCCTGATCCTCGAACCTGAGCTGGTGGGGGAAGTGGAACACCAGACCGCGCTGCGGATCGAGACCCGACACTGAAGCGGGTACCTCAAATGCGTTTGCCTCGGCCTGGCTGCCGATCTTGCCGGCCTTCCGGGCTTCGGCTACGAACTCCGATCCATCGGTAAAGAGGCGGACCATCGACTCGCCGTCGCGGGTCTGGACAGTCTGCGGATTCTCCACACCTGCGAGTTCCATGAATGTGGGGAAGAAGTCCTCGGTGCTTACCGGAGTGTTGATGCGCGTATCGGGAGCCACATGACCCGGCCAGCACACGATCATAGGCACACGTATGCCACCTTCGTAGCAGGATCCTTTGCCCTCGCGGAGCGGCAGGTTCTGGGTGTGCAGTTCGCCACCTTTCTCGCCACCTACGCTATGACCGCCGTTGTCGGAATAAAATATCAGTATGGTATTGTCGGCAATACCGCGCTCATCGAGGAAGTCGAGCACATCGCCGAGACTCTTGTCCATACCCTCCACCATAGATGCGTAGCGGGCCTGTCCTTCGTCGTAGCCCATATCGAGATATTTCTGTACGAAACGGTTGTCGCGCTGTATGGGGGTATGGTTGGAGTAATGCGACAGATACAGGAAGAACGGCTGATGCTGACGTATCGGATTGTCGAGCGTACGCAGCGCTTCGCGGGTAACGGCCTCGGTCAGATGCACGTTTGATCCGTAATACTGCGACATGTTCATGACCGAACCGTAGTCGCCCTTGCCTGGGATGTTGCCGAAATTATCCTCGGGCTGATAGCTCTTGGGGTGCCCGTTTGACGCACCTGCTATATTAACCACGAAGCCCATGTTGTATGGGTTTGAGCCTGGAGTTCCGGCAGGGCCCCAGTGCGCCTTTCCCACATGGATGGTATGGTAGCCGGCATCGCGCAGCAGTTGTGGCATTGGTGTGGCATAGAGGGTGTGGTTGAGACCGTAGAGATCTTTCTCTCCTTCGAGATGTGCGGGACACAGGGCATTGTAGTTCCACTCGGGGTGTGCGAATATATCCGATTCATTCGGGTTCGTGGCTCCCGGATGGCCGCCGATGGCATCAGGCTGGATATCCTTGTAAAGGGATATGAACGAGGTTATGCCCATGTGGGCCGGATTCATGCCTGTCATCAGGCAGGTACGGGTCGGAGTAGACACCGGACAGGCGTATGCGTTGGTGAGCATGACTCCTTTTTTGGCCATGCGCTCCATATTTGGAGTGCGGAACCGCAGGTTCTGCGGATACACTTTATCACCGAAAGGCAAAGAAGTCTCGCTCCATCCGTAGTCATCGACAAGAAAAAAAATGATATTCGGCTTAGTGGTGTCACCCGATTGCGCGGCAAGCGCCATAGGAGCAGCCAACGCCAAGTGACATAACGATTTATGAATTTTCATATCGACTGTGTTTCTTTTTAGGTTAAGTACTGCAAGTTAATGCAATTATTCAAGCATACAATGTTATAAATTCTTATTGTTTCTTAACAGGCCAGCGATCTGTCCTGAACGGAGATGCCGGCAGCCCGTCATTATTGCACAAATTGGCGCGGAAGAAACAATCGAACCCATAGCGCACGGCTACAGGATGTCTCACTTCCGGCGACGACACCACAACCTTATCGCCCTCGATCCGGGCATCGGCGCGTACGAAGCGGCGGTCGGGACCGGCCACCATAAATCCGACGAGCTCGCCACCACCCTGAACGGCAAGTCCGGATCCGGCATAGTCGAACGAAAGTTCCACCGCTGATCCCACAGGCTTCATGGATCTGTAAAGCGGGCCGGAATACGCCACGTCTTTTCCATAGTCCCTGGCCAGCGCCCATCGTGCCAGACGCTCACCGGGGAGCGCCTTGTCGCGCGGATGTATGTCGAGCGAGTCACCGCCATCGGTTATCACTGCCATGCCGATATTGCGGATACCGCTCTGCCAGGTATCGAACTGAGCCTCGCGGATGGCAGGCGACTGCTTGTAATAGGGTGCTATCTGCACGAAATAAAACGGCATGTCGGGGTTGCGCAGTTCCTCACGCCAGCTGTCGATAAGATCGGTGAACACCTGCTGGTAACGGTCGGCACGCATATCGTTTGCCTCTCCCTGATACCAGATATTGCCGCGTACACGATACCGCAGCACCGGGTTGATCATACCGTTCCACAGTGTTGCCGGCACTTTATACGGTTTTCGCGATTGCTCCACCTTGTCGATTCCGAATTCGGCGTATACGTCGTCATAGAACGGATTGTCTTTCATCACGTCTTCCTTGATCCAGGATTCGGCATGGGTATCGCCACGTGAGGCGGATATCAGTCCCACAGGCACATCAAGCTCATTGAACAGACGGCGTCCGAACACGAATCCCACAGCCGAAAAGTCGAACGCTGATTCCGGAGAGCATTCGATCCAACTGCCGCCGCAATCATCCTTCGGCTCTCCCGGCGACTCGCAATACTCCACCTTAAAGAAGCGTATGCCAGGATAGTCCGCATCCTTGAGCTGGGCTTCCATATCGATCATTCCTGTCTGCCATTTGCTCCGCTCGGGGTGCGGGCCTACAGGAAACGCCATATTGCTCTGTCCGGTACACATCCAGACCTCCCCTATCAGCACATTGTCTACAGTGACTGTGTTTTTACCCTTGAACACGATCCGATGCCTGTCGAACGATGCCTCAGGAGTGGATACCGTACACTCCCAGTGACCGTCGGCACCGGCCTTGACGGCCACCGGAGCATCGGCCCAGGATGCCATGATCCTGACATTCTCGCCGGGTGCAGCCTCGCCCCACAGACGGACATCAGTCTGCTGCTGAAGCACCATGTTGTCGGAAATGACCGCCGGCAACGAGATTCTTGCATCTGCGGCAAAAGCGGCAAACACAGCGATCAGCAACGATATGCAGACAGGCTTGTTCATGATCAGAGAATTTATTCGATTATCGCGCCCTGATGCAGGAGCTCGCTCTGTATAGTCTTGTAATCCAGATTGCGCGGCGTGCATCCTGTCTGCGCGCCAAGCGCGGCGGCCACACCGGCGGCCTGTCCCATTGCGCCGCAAGTGGCTCCAAGGCGCATAGAGCCCATAGCCTCGCGGTCGGTCGAGGCACAACGTCCGGCCACCAATAGATTATCGATCTTCACTGGTACAAGAGCCTTGTACGAGATCTGGTAAGGCACCGGCACATACATGTCGTGGGCACCGTTCTGCCCTTTCGGGGGATGGATATCTATAGGCCATACACCCATGGCTATGGAATCGGCCTTGGTGGTGTTCTCGACAAGGTCGGCACGTGTCATTGTGTACTCCCCTACAAGGCGGCGGGTCTCACGCACACCCATGGTAGGCGCAGTGTTCATGATCCAGCTGCGCTCGAAGCCCTTGCAGTTGGCACGGTAGTGATCGGCTATCGCATGGGCATCGCGTCGTGCCTCTATCTCACAGTCGGTAAGCTCACGGGCATTGATTGCCGATCCGTACACACGTGTGGTATTGACCCACGGGAAGTTGCGGCGGAGACCGCCGAACCATGGACCGCCGAAGAACGGCAGTTTCCCCTCGCGATATGCCTCGGCAAGCGCCGGATCATTGACATCGACCCCGACATCGCGACGACGGCTTGAATAGCTGAGACCGACATCGCCGAGATAGCCGGGTTCGGGTCCTTTCGGGATGATGAGTTCGTCTTCCATCGGGATCTTGCCCTGAGGCTCGACTTCGGCGAAAAAGAAAGGCAGAGTCATCGGCTGCAGCTCTTCGGCGATATTGAATTCGGCACCGGCACGCGCCATCACATCGCCGTTGCCGGTACAGTCAACGACATTCTTAGCCATAATGGCGCTACGGCCGTCGACATTCTCGACGATCACACCGCGCACTGCATTGTCCTCGACTATCGCATCGGCCACCCATGTATGGAGCAGGCATTTCACACCGTACTTAGTAAGTATCTCATCAGCGGTAAGTTTCATTATCTCGGGGTCTGAACTCAACACCCACGAGCGGTTGTCCTCGGCACCGCCTCGCTTGGCAGCCATAGCTATCCATTCGCCCATGACACCGGCCACGCACCGGCGATACGGTTTCAACCAGCAGTTGAAGCCTCCGAGAGTTATAACCATACCGTTGGTCCACATTCCACCGAAGGAACCCATGTTTTCCACGATCATCACCGAGGCACCGGTCTTTGCCGCTCCTACAGCGGCACCGATACCGGCGGGACCGCCTCCGACCACAAGCACATCGACATCGGCAATGACATCGATCGTGCGTTCTTTTTCTGTATATGTCTTATTACTAGCCATAATAATAATAATAATATATTTCGATGTTTTAGTATTCCATTATCTTAAGCGTTATGCGCCGGATTCTGACATCCGGCGACAATGCCTTGACTTTAAACTCAGGTGTCTGATTGTATAGAATCACCTGATGCCGCAGGTTGTCAGCCCCTGTGGCTGTAAATGTCTGGTTGCCCAGAGTGATCTCGACAGTTCCGTCGAAGTCCATGCCGAGATATGCGCCGCCGTATCGCACCTCAGGCAGTTTGCGCTTAGGCGCTATGGTTTTGCCTTCGGGTAGGACGATGGCGCCGTGGCTCACTTTAGCGGAAGCGAAGTCGGACAGAGATCCGAGTTCGGCCACCATCTCGCCGCAGTCGCCGAGATCGGCGGCAAGGAAGTCGGTCGACACGAAGTCGATCGGGTTGCTGTTTATACGGTTGAAATGGACGAACTTGTCAGCATGCGATTCCGTGGCAAGTCCGACCGACTTGGCAAGAGCCACCTGCCCGGAATATTCGGGTTCGTCGATACGGGTGGCGCTGATCGCCATTATGCAGTTTCCGAGCCGGTTTATACGGTCGAATGTAGTCTGATAGAGGATACCCATAAGCCGCACATCGGCCACACCGAGGGTATCGCGTATGATCACATTAGCACGATTGTTGGATGTGACCACATAGTTTCCGTGTCCGAGTATCTCCTCAGCCAGGTCGATTATCCGGCGGTAGAACCGACCGGTGTTATCTTTTAGTTTAGGTTCGATAAATGTGTATATTCCCTGCCGTTTGCACTCCTGCAGATATTCGCGGAGCGAGGGAATGCGGCTTCGCATAGAAGGATCGTCAGCCTTGAGCACATAGTTCTCGCGCAGTTCCTTCCAGGTTTTCGAGGCGACGGGAGTCTCCACCGTTATCGGAGATCCGTCGGCATTGAGGCATGTACGGTTGAGTGTGACATCGTGCATCACCACCAGCGAATCGTCGGCACTGAGGCGCACATCAGTCTCTATGGCGCCGAAACCGCCTCGGGTAGACATGCCTATAGCCTCGAGCGAGTTTTCTCCGGCTATTGTAGAGCGCAGATTGACACCTCGGTGTGCGATAAACATACGCCCCGGGGACGAAACTGAATCAGACGACAATTTTTCACCGCATACAACCGATGAAAAACACACGAAAGCTAAAATCACAGCACTAAAGCGCATCATGGCTCATATAGAATTTTAATCCGGTCAGGTTCGGGATTATAAAAAGGATGCGGCGCCTCCGGCTTTGACAGCCGACGCTGACTCAAGGCGCCGCATCCGTTACACTACATTAATTCTTTATATCATACCGATCAATATCCGGGGTTCTGAGTCATGTTCGAGTTGATCAGAATTTCTTCAGCAGGAATAGGCCAGAGATACATACGATCGGAGAACGCACCCTTAGAGTGAACCTCACACCAACCTTTGTCGATCAAACCCTGGAAGTTTGGAACCTCATTTTCAGAGAATGTAGGAGCCTCGCCCCAGAACCAAATACCTTTGGTACCCATTTCCTTAGCTTTAGCCGAGGTCGCATGGAGACCACAGTTAGGCATATTGAATGCCTCCTTAGCTATACGCCAACGGATGCAATCGTAATAGCGGAGTTGCTCGAATGCGAACTCAACGTGACGTTCGCGACGAAGAATGCGACGGAGCTCAGCCTGGTTGGTTGTGGTAACCTGTGGATAAGACTGTCCGACAACGGCCGCAGTACCGATAGGCACACCTGCAGACTCGCTACACTTGTAAGCACGAGCACGAATCTTGTTGATTGCCTCAAGGACACTGTCGTCGATCTTATTCTGCTCAATCATGGCTTCTGCATAAATCAGATATACATCAGCAAGACGCAAGATTATAATAGGCTGATCAACATAGTTAAGGGATACGCCCCATTCGGGTTCAACACGCTTTCTCCAAACAATACCGTTGTAAGACGCATTTTTGTTGCCGATAGGATACATATCAATGTTTTTCTCGGTCTTATTGGTTCCCGGGACTTTGACAGTAGTCTTTGACGGATGTGATGTGAATATATGACCTAAGAACTCAGTATCAAATTCCACAAGGGTCTCGGCACAACGCGGATCGCGATTCTTGAAGGGATTGTGCGAGTCAAAGAGCGGAGACTGATCAATACGCTGGCCATCAACACACTCAAAAGCCGCGAGAAGCGACCAAGACGGACCTTTGGAAGCAGAACCGCCGGCCAGACGGGTGGTGTATGAACCTACAGACGAGAACGGAGCGCTCTCACCATGAATGTTCAGACCAGAAGACTGCGGAATGATGAACACGAATTCTTTATGATTGCGTTCGTGGAACAGTTGCCCGAAGTCTTCGTGCAGAGCGTAAACACCTTTGTCGGCAAGAGCGATACACTGTTTAGCCGCTTCGGCAGCTATAGCATAGTCACCGAACCATAGGGCAAAACGCGCCTTCATTGCAAGAGCAGCACCCTTGGTTGCCTGCTGGAGGCCAGTGTACATTTCAGGCAGATCAGCGATAGCGGCATCAAAATCATCATAGATATGCTGTATCACCTCAGCCTTGGGAGTACGTCCCATAGTATATGAGTCTTCGATAGTAGTCATATTGTTGACATAAACTACATCGCCCCAGTGGAACACCAGCATACCGTAGTGGCATGCACGACAGAAACGAGCCTGCGCAACCCATGTATCGAGCTTGGATTTCTGGATCCCGTTCTCAAGACCGCGCTCATAACCGTTGATTATACAGTTGGCACGTACGATAGCGCGATAAAAATATGTATAACGTTCCGATAGTTTGAGATAGCCTTTGATGTCAGTCTTAGAGTTCAACTGACCGTCGATTATAGGCTGACCTGCAATCTTACGGTAGAAATAGTCATCGTTCCAGGCTTCCTGGCCGAGATTCCACCAAACAGGGCGGTACATATCGGCGACTGCCATTTCAAACTCAGTCTCAGTAGAGTACCATGTCTCACTTGAACCCTGATCAAGAGGGAAACGCTGGAGATCGGTACATGACACGGTGGCTGCAGCCAGCGTAAGTATTGGTAATATATGTTTGATTTTCATTTGTTGGTACAGATTAGAAGTTGACATTCACACCGAAGATCACAGACTTGGTGATAGGATACTGTGCCTGGGTACGTTCTGGATCAAAGCCGCGCGGATAACTATTGAAACAGAAGAGGTCGTTGCCACTGACATACAGACGCAGACGGTCTACGAAGAACTTGCGTGTGATCCTCTGCGGAATTGTGTAGCCGAGAGTCATGTTCTTCATACGGAAATAGCGGCCGTTGAACATCCAGAAAGTAGACATCTCGTTGTTGCTGTCCTTATTGGTAGTAGTTAGACGAGGGAATGTAGCGGCGGCATTCTGTTCGGGAGTGTTGAGCGAGCTCCAATAGTGGCCGTCGAGAATCTCCGAAGTAGAACCCCACTTGCCGTGATAAGGCTGAATCATGGCCTCGGTGAAACGTACACGCTGGTGACCTACACCTTGGAATGCCAGGCTGAAGTCAAATCCACGCCACTGCACAGAAGCAGTACCACCATACATGAGTTCGGGGAGCGAGTTGCCGAGGAGTACGCGGTCATATTCAGGCGAAATCTTGCCATCGGGGACACCGTCGGGACCGGAAATATCGCGGAACTTAACGTCACCGACCTGAGTGGCGGCGTTGAGCACCGGAGCATTGGCGAGTTCTTCCTCAGTCTGGAACAGACCATCGGAAATATAACCGTACCATTCATTATAGTAGCTGCCTTCCATCTTAACCTGAGTACCGTCAACCATTGTACCCTTGAGGTCGCCCATCTTAGAACGGTAGTCGGACATGTTGAATGTCACGCTATAGGAAACCTCTCCTATACGGTCGTTCCAACCAAGTTCTATATCCCAACCGGTAGTATGCATGGTACCTGCATTCTGTTTGGGATTGGTGTATCCTACGAATTTGGGAATATCGAGACTAAGGAGCATATCCTTGGTGTTCTTGCGGTAGATATCGCCGGTAAACGACAGACGGTTGTCGAAGAAACGGGCATCGATACCAAAGTCGAACGATTCAGTTGTTTCCCAGGTTATATTACGGATAGCATACTGCACCTGAGCTGCACCAGTAGCATATTCGGCAGTAGGAGCCATATATGACGGATAATAGAGCGAATTTGCAGTATTGATCAACGAGATATAGGGATAATAGTTATCGCCGATACGTTCATTACCAAGGTTACCCCACGATCCGCGTAGTTTCAAAAACGAGAATGTGCGGGTGTTGACATTGTTCTGGAAGAACTTCTCCTGGCTCGGGACCCAACCTACAGACACCGATGGGAAATTACCCCAACGATATTCCTTGTCGAAGCGGCTCGAACCATCACGGCGGAAGTTAACCTGTACCAGATAACGGTCGTCATAGTTATACATCAGTCGGCCAAAAATAGAACGATAGGCAAGCTCATATGCCGTACCGGCAACAGAAAGGAACTCCTTGTTGGCTGCACTGAGATAAGGATAGCGATCAAGTACCATGTTCTTAGTGTCGGCACTCATGCTTTCGTTCTTATAATAGTAAGTCTCATAACCTACCATGGCATTAATATCATGTTTGCCGAACGAATTGTTATAGTTACCAAATATCTGTGCTGTAAGTTCTTTTGAATCAGAACGTGATTCTGAGAGATCATTGCTCTCATGATCCTTCATATAGCCAGCAATAGTATTTGGATCATCCTGACGATAGAAGGGAACCTGAATCGTCATCGCTTTGGTCTTGGAGAAAGACAGGTTCGGCGAAGCATTGGCCTCAATTTTCAATCCTTTGAACGGAGTGATGATAATGCTAGCCTTGGCACGGGCACGAAGTGCAGATCCTCGTGTTGTACCGCCGTCACGCAGACGAGCAACAGTGTTTGTACCGTCCTTAACATCAGAAGTGGATCCATTGCTCCAATATGGTGTAAAGACAGGAGCTGCATTATAGATACCACTCCATACAGAAGAGAATGTAGGAGTTGCATTTTCAGTATATTTAGCACTGAAGTCAAGTTTTGCAGCAAGATATTTATTGAACTCAAAGTCATTGTTGACACGAAGCAGATAGCGGGAGCTATTGTGCTCCACATCCTTAAGAAGAGAGCCTGCGCGGTCATACGAGAATGTAGCGCGCGATTTAACGTGTTTCGAGCCACCTGTGAGGCTTACTACATGAGACTGACGTGGAGCTGAACCCTTTACCATGTAGTCAAACCAGTCTGTATATGGATAATTATCCGGATCAGTCTGGTTATAAGTCATCCAGTTGTCTATCTCATCCTGAGAATATATCTGATGCCAGCCACCTGCGGGGTTATCATTGTAATGAAGTTCGTTGGCTGTCTCCATCCAGCGACGCAACCCCATATTCTTTGGCTGAGCGGACGGCATCTCGAGACTGTACTCGAAGTTGTAGCTTACCTTGACGTCTTTATCATTGGCTCGCTTTGTGGTCACGAGGATCACACCTGCGGCTGCGCGCGAACCGTAGATGGATGCAGAAGCAGCGTCCTTGAGTACAGAGATGCTCTCCACGTCATTGGCGTTGATATTGTTGATATTGCTTTCTGGCACACCGTCGACAAGCACCAAAGGATCAGAAGTACCCATGGTCGTAACACCACGCACACGAATAGAGCTTGCCTCGGCGTTCGGACCACCGCCTGAACGGAGCACCTGCACGCCAGACATGGCACCCTGAAGAGCGGTAGAGAGGTTTGTGGTGTGACGTTCGATCATCTTGTCACCGTTGACCGCACCTACGGCTCCTGTAAGGTCTTTTTTCTTGACAGTACCGTAACCGACCACTACGACTTCGTCAAGAGCCTCTACATTGGTACGGAGAACAAAATTCAATTCGTTGGACGCTCCCACAACGGCTTCCTCGGGATGGCAGCCAATAAATGAGACCACGATTGTCTGCCCTTCTGCAGCCTTGAGGGTATAATGACCGTCGACATTAGAAGAACACGCTGTCGAAGTTCCTTTTACCGATACCGTAGCACCGATCACTGGTTCTCCTTCAACGTCGATAATTGTACCGGAGATGCTTTTCATGACTGCCGGAGCTGCCGATGCGCCTATGCCCATAAAACATAGGCACACAAGCATGAACGCCACTCGCGCCGCCTTAATAAAGCTCCGTCCGGGATGGGTTAATTTTTCATGCATAATCTACTCTTTTTGATTAAAAAATATAACAAGGTTGGTTTACACTCTCAAAAAATACAATCAATTTACCTTAGAAATCGAACCTCACGGTCCCCTTTACTACTTATCTTACTCTAACTCTAAAACATTAATCTTCGTTTTCAGGTATATGCATTCACTTAATCTGTGACCGGATATCCTCCGATCTCAGCAATAGTACGCGGTATTTCAGCATTGTCGGTACGGCGCTGGAACTTTTCGGCACCCACGCCGATGGCGTAGACCGGAACAAACGCAGCAGAATGACCGCCGCTCGCCCAGCTCACGAGAGCTATCTCATTGATGATCTTCATAGCTTCAGTAGCCAAAGGAAGCACCTTCTGATATTCGCTCTCCTCAAGTTTCACATTCGAGCCAAACGATTTGTCGTAAGCGGCATGAAGACGCTTCTCCTGCTTGGGATTCAGCTCTATGGCGGCACCATAGCCGAAGTTCTCTTTCAGCATGGCCTGAGCCTGAGTCCATGACAGAGTTCCTTTGTTCTTGATGCGCGCGGCATTGAGCATGCGGCTGAACTGCAATTCGCTCACTTTCTGATTTTTCAGCGCCTTAAGATTCAGTTTATAAGGACCTGTGCCCAGTGCGAGGCCACCAGTCTCATGATCGGCGGTAACCACGATCAGAGTCTCGTCGGGATGCTGCTGGTAGAACTCATACGCAACACCGATGGCGTTGTCGAAATCCTCTACCTCACGCACGATAGCCGCTGCGTCGTTGCTATGGCATTCCCAGTCTATATTGCCGCCTTCAACCATAAAGAAGAAGCCTTCGGGCGCATCTTTCGACAGGAAGTTGATACCGGCGCGCACGATCTCCGACAGAGTCATATCCTTCTTGGTACGGTCGATCGCATAAGCTACGGTACGGTTGTCGATCTTCGAAGCCTCGGTGGTCTGGAACAGGATCATCTTGTCGGCTTTCTTGGATTTCTTCTGATAATCCTTATAACCGCGGGCTATGGTATAGCCGGCATCCTCCGCCAAAGTATAGAGGCCTACAGTATCGGCAGGAGATCCGCACCAGAAATCAGCACCGCCGAAAAAATCGAAACCGCTTTCAGGAAGCTGACGGCCGATCTTGTTATACTCCTTGCGGGATGCAGCATGTCCATAGAACGATGCAGGAGTGGCATGGTTGATGCCGACACTCGACGATACGCCTACACGACGGCCGGCCTCCTTGGCGCGGACGGCGATACTCTTTATCGGAGTGACCGAGTCGAGTTCGACGCCTACAGCCTGGTTATAAGTCTTGGTTCCGGTAGCCAACGCTGTACCGGAGGCAGCAGAGTCGGTAACACCATTTGTCCTTGAGTAGGTAGTAGCCACCGTAGCCACCGGGAATTGAGTGAAAAGCAAGCGCTTTGCCTCGATATTGCCTTCGAGCTCGCCGCGATACAGCTCTGTCATCTCAACCTGATTGGTGCCCATACCGTCGCCTATGAAATAGAATACGTATTTGGCCTCCTGCGCATCGACAGTAAATCCAAGCGGCAGGATCAGGGAGAGAAGTTTTAAAGAAATATGATTCAATATTTTCATGATTGTTTCATGTAAGGTATTTATCCTGTGTCGATTAAAGTCTTAGACCGTCCGGTATCCGAGGCATCGCACCTGACTGAGAGCACACAAACGCAGCCACATCGACCGCCCTGCGATGGGCATCACGGACAGAGGCGCCCGCAAGGAGCGATCCGCAAAATGCGCCGGTAAATGAATCGCCAGCACCTACAGTATCAGCGACTTTGACCCGCGGCGTTTCGAGGAATGAAACCTCATCGGCAGTAAACACATAGCTTCCGTCGGTTCCGCATGTCAGAATCAGACACCGGAGTCCGTATTTCTCCATCAGCGCACGGCATCTGTGCTCGACACTGCCCGACAATCCGAACATAGGAGTGATAACCTCCAGTTCCTCATCGTTTATTTTCAGGATATTGCAACGATTCATCGAAGCGTCGAGCACCTCTGAGGTATAGAAGTGCTGACGCAGATTGATATCGAACACTTTCAGTGAATCGGCCGGCATACGGTCGAGAAAACGGGTGATAGTGCCATACGACACAGCCCCGCGCTGAGCAAGCGAGCCAAAGCAAACACAATCGGCCTTGGATGCCAGTTCGTCGAGTTCATCGGTATACTCGATATTATCCCAGGCCACGTTCTCACAGATCTCATACTGCGGAATGCCTGCGGCATCGAGAGTAACCTGTACGGTTCCTGTGGGGAAAGCCGTACGCTGAAGCAGATAGCGCAAGCCTCTGCTGTCAAAATATTCCACTATCTCGTCGCCCAGAGAATCATTGCCAAGAGCGCTGACAGCCACACCGTCACAGCCGAACTGGGAGGCATGATAGGCAAAATTGGCCGGAGCTCCGCCCACCTGCTTTCCGTCAGGCAGCATATCCCACAGCGCTTCGCCGAGACCGACCACTAATTTACGTGCCACGGATCAAGATATTTTAACGACTGATTTAACAATGTTCATCTTATCGCTAACACTCTTGTCCATTGCCTCCTGAATATCGTCGAGATCAAAGAAATCGGTAGCGATATCTTTAAGGTTGACACGTCCAGTAGCGACAGCCTCGATAGCCATCGGATAGATATGACGATAACGGAAGATAGACTTGAACGTAAGTTCCTTATCTATAAACAGACTGATCGGAAGAGTGAGCTCTCCGGTCTTACTGTAGCCTACGAGTACTATAGTTGAACCTTTTTTGGCTATCTCTATCGACTGACGGGTCGTGATCTCAGTACCAGCAGTCTCGATCACAAGATCCACTCCTTTGCCTTCTGTTATCTCGGCAATGCGGGCTTTCAGATCTTCCTTCGACGAATTGATAACTATATCGGCACCGAGCTCCTTGGCCTTGGCGAGACGCTTGTCCATTATATCTACAACAATGATGCGGCTGACACCTTCGGCTTTCAAAGCCATCATGCAGACAAGACCTATACAGCCCGAACCGAATACAACAGCAGTCTGTCCGATATGCGCTCCGCCGAGATTGGCAGCATGAAAACCGATAGCGAGCGGTTCGATCAGCGCACCCTCGAGAGTACTTACGTTTTCGGGCAACTTGAAGCAAAGATCAGCCTCGTGAGCCACATATTCGCAGAACACACCATCATAAGGAGGAGTAGCGAAGAATTCCACATCCGGGCAAAGATTATATTTACCCTCGCGGCAGAACTCGCAATGTCCGCAAGTCTTGCCAGGCTCAAGAGCCACACGGTCGCCGACTTTCAGATGCTTCACATCTTTACCTACACCGACTACAGTGCCTCCGGCCTCATGGCCAAGAACAAAAGGAGGTTCAACTACATACGGGCCGATAGCACCGGTCTCATAATAATGAATGTCGGATCCGCAGATGCCTACGTATTCGAGTTTAACCAAAACTTCGTTATCTTTCGGAGTTGGAACCGGGCGTTCTTCGAAGCCCATCTTGCCGATGCCAAGCATCACGGCTGTTTTCATTGTATCATTCATACTTACACTGTTTTCAGGTTAGATAAGATTGTCCTTTCAGGATCATATCACATAACAAATTTAAATAATCATAATTTGACCGAAAAAGCATTTAACTATTTATTTTTTCGCAACCGTTCCCGCAATCGTTCCCATTTCGCGCAACCGTTCCCGATTATTGCACTCGTTAAAAAATCTCGATTCAGAAGGCTTATTCAATGTCGATTATACAATAGAAATCCTTTGTCAGTTTAAAGTTTTTTTTGTTATTTTGTCAGTAATCATTAAAAAATGCGTGGGTCTAATATGAAATATGTGACCATAAAAGATATAGCGGCAGCTCTCGGAATATCGAAATCGACAGTATCGAGAGCTTTGAACGGCGACGTAAAAAACGTCAGCAAGGAGACCTTGCAAAAAATTGTCGACACAGCCGCCAGCATGGGCTACCGGCGCAATGAACTGGCAGTGAATCTGCGTGCCAAAAGCAACCACGTAATCGGAATTCTGGTTCCGGAGATCACCACGCCATTCGCAATGAGCTTCATAGCCTCCGTACAGAAGATCGTCTCGGCCAAAGGATACAGAGTAAGCATAGCGTTCTCAAACGAAAGTCCGGAAACAGAGCGTATGAATCTCGAGATGTTCATCAACTCACGTGTCGACGGCATACTTATAAGTACATGCCACAACACCGCGAACCTGTCGACCTACGAAGATATACTGCAACGTAAGATTCCGCTGGTGTTCTTCGACCGTACGATTGCCGAACTGCCGGTATCATCGGTTCGCAGCAACGACTATATAAAGTCCTTTTTTATGGTCGAACACCTGATCATGTCGGGCAAACGCAAGATCCTTCACATAGCCGGGCCCAACCATATACAGAATACTATAGAACGTACACGAGGCTACCGCGACGCATTGGCAAAATTCAGGATTCCGTTCAATCCGGAACTCGTAGTGCAATGCGGTGTCGGTGTGGAGGACGGCAGCGCAGCCATAGAACAGGCATTTCAGAAAGGACTCGACTTCGACGCAGTGTTCTGCTTTACCGAGACTCAGGCATTCGGCGCCAAACGATGCCTCCAGGAACACGGGTTTGCAATCCCTGCCGATGTCGCGATTTGCTGCATGTCGGGCACAATATTGTCGACACTCGTATACCCGCAGATAACGGCTGTGGAACAGCAGGTGGAAGAGATGGGCGAAGTAGCCACATCGCTTCTGCTCGACAAGATCAATGATTTCTCAGCTCCGGAGCAGACGATAATACTAAATGCAAAGATGGTGATCCGCAACTCGACTGTCGAGAACCCGCCGGCAGAAAACGCATAATATAAAAATGACATAAAAAAGACAAGGCCGGATTTTGAATCCGGCCTTGTCTTTTTTATGTCATTTCGCTATCCTGACACCGATACCGGTACGCCCGCGCACTGGTTCGGACAACTCTTTATATCCATCAAGACGGAATATCAGACGGTCGTTATCGGCCACTTTCACCTTATAGGATCCATCGGCGGCACTGCGCCCCACGACCTTGCGTTGCTTCTCAGACCGTATCTCCACTCCGGCAAGAGGTGTAGCCTGGACGTCTCGGACTATGCCACTGACACTGATCTTGCGACCGGTACCCTTGTATTCGTCCTTGACTTCCTTGGCCGGATCGGTATCGAGTATCGGATCGGCATCGCCTACCGCAATGGTTTCGGTAAGCAGTATCCGGTCTGACGCCTCTCCTACCCGAATCTCGAATTCTCCGGGTTCCACGACACGATGCCCGCGGTTGTCGGTAACAGCGAGATCATCGACAGCAAAACCGAGATATACGTTTCGGGACTCTCCCGGCTGGAGCGACACTTTGCTGAACGCACGCAACTGCTGTACCGGAGTCACAACCGTACTCACTTTGTCCCGGACATAGAGCTGTGGCACAGCCTTGCCGGCACGAGAGCCGGTATTGGTCACGGTTACAGTCACATGTACGGAATCGGGTGTCTGCTCGACAACGAGTCCGGAATAGCCGAACGAAGTATAGCTCATACCATGGCCGAACGCCCAGAGCGGATCCGGATTCGAGAAAACATAGTCACGACCCGGACGTTCGTATGTGCCGGGAGCGCGGTAATATCCGTGATCGGTAGGGAGATGGTTGTAATGAGCCGGCTGATGGCCCACACTCTGCGGAAACGACACCGGCAGATGTCCGGAAGGATTGACGCGCCCGAACAATATGTCGGCAATGGCATCGCCCTCCTTCTCTCCCGAATACCACTGCACGAGTATAGCGGGGATATTCTCCTTCTCCCAGGCTATGGTAAACGGTTTGCCTGTCACAAGCACGAGAATGACAGGAGTACCGGTGGCATGAACGGCCTTTATAAGTTCCGGCTGTGCGCCTGTCAGGTTCAGATCGGTCAGGTCGAACCCTTCGCCGCAGTTCGAGCCAGAATAGTCACGTGCAAGTGCGGCGCTGGCACTGCCGCAGAATATAACAGCCACATCGCTGCGGCGGGCAGCTTCCACGGCTTCGGCTATGCCTGTAGTGTCCATACTCATCAGATTGCACCCGCGTGCATACCTCACATCAGTTCCGGTTCCTGCGAGTATACTGCGTATACCAGCCAACGGAGTCACTCCGTCGGCATTGTTGCGGCTCCATGAATAGTCGCCGAACTGAACCTGATCGGCATTAGGTCCGATCACCGCTATCGACTTCAGTCCTGCGGAATCGAGCGGAAGCAGATTGTCTTCATTTTTAAGCAATACGGTGGCCTCGTCAGCTATCGCGCGCGACAGCGCGACACTTTCAGGCGATCGTAACGCCGCTGCTTTACGATAACGGTCTCCGTAAGGATCCTCAAACAGCCCGAGGCGGAATTTGGCCTCCAGCACACGCATTACAGCCGTGTCGACTGCCGCTTCATCGATACGTCCCGAACGGATCAGACGCGCAAGATGCGGATAGCATTCGCTCGAGGCCTCGACATCGAGACCGGCTTTCAGCGCATCGACTCCGGCAGCAGCCATCGACGGCGCGCTGTGATGGAATGTATTGAGCATCTCGATAGCTCCCCAGTCGGAGTACACATAGCCTTTGAATCCCCATTGACCACGAAGCACATCCGTGAGCAGATAGCGCGACGATGAGTTCGGTTCGCGGTTCCATGAGTTATAGCTCGACATCACTGCCTCGACAGGCAATGTGGTCAAAACACGTTTGAACGGATAAAGATACACATCATGAAGTTCGCCGAGGCCACAGTGTACCGAAGCCAGGTTAAGCCCACCGGTAGGATTGCCATGAGCGCCGAAATGTTTTAGCATGGGGGATATTCCACTGTCGAGATAACCCTTTGCCTCGGCACAGGCAAATATTGCATTGAGCCATGGATCCTCGCCGTATGTCTCCTCTACCCGCCCCCAGCGCATGTCACGCACCACGTCGATACACGGAGCGAGAATCTGGTTGACACCCTGATAATGGAGATCGGCCGACGCTCCCTGAGCGCGCGCGTAGGCCAACGCCGGATCGAACGTAGAAGCCAGAGCTATGTTCTGAGGAAAGATAGCCGTGCCCTCATGTACCGATCCGTGGAGCGATTCGGCCACAATAAACGCCGGTATGCCCAGACGTGTGCTGTCGACCATATACTTCTGCACCTGACGCATACCGGTACGGAAATTTTCCGCCGTAAGCGGAAACCCTTCGACGAATCCCCACGCCACATCGCCGAGAAATCCGTGCATATTGCCATAGTTCAGCTGCTGTCCGTCATAGATGTTGGAGTGGTGTATATGACGGATCTGGGCTATCTTCTCATCGAGTGTCATGCGCGACAGCAGATCGGCGGCACGCACTTCGGCAGGAAGAGCCGGATTCCGGTAATCATTCCGTGTCAGAAGCAACTGCACGGGATAATGGTCGGAGACACCTTCGACAGGTGTGATCTGCGCCGACACGCACCGCTTCATAAGCGACGGCGACAGCAGGACATAGTCTATACGCACCCGCTGATCCTCCATCGCGGGATCGTCGGGAGTCTTGCCGCGACAATATGCCGAAGGGAACGACATACGTTTCTTCGGATCTTTCTCATAAGCCCATACAGGATCGCTCAAACCAGAGCCGAGGAAGCGTGCGATCACCGAAGTGTCGAATGTTCCGGCATCGGTTACATTGCGCCAACCCTGCTGTATGCGCTTCTTGTCACCGGCCTTCAATCGTTTCAGATAGCCTTTGGCGGCAGTATAGTCCGCGTCGTAAGGTGAGATCGAGTTCAGATCTCCTGCCACAAGATAGTCTTTCAGACCCAGGCTGTCGGCATAACTGATTATAAAGTCGGCCTCCCGCTGACGGAATTCATAGTCAAACGGACTAAGATGCGTGATCAGCAGATCAAGCCCTCCGGTTCGGGCGTGCAGCAGTCCATGCCACATACCGCGTTTCGTAACCATGAATTCCTCGGTAGGAGTCACAAACCTGCTGACTACCTCGATCGGAGTTTTCGACATGACACCGACAGGATACCACTCCTCTTTCAAGATCGCGGTATAAGGATATCCGCAGTCAGCCCCAAGTTTCTCCAGATCAGCCGCCTTGAACCCGACAAGTTCCATTGTCATTACGATATCGGAGCTGTCGGCTCGTACCCAGTCGACAAATGCCTGGCGGCGTTCAGGCTTATTGTCGAAACCATCCCATATATTGTAGGATGTGATCTTCATAAAGTTTTGGGCTCCCACCGCAAGGTGTAAGCCCAAAACCATAGTAATTACTGATAATATTTTTTTCAACATTGCATGTTCGGAATTTTCAATACAGACGTTCGAGTCTTACGTTGAATGTCCGCGGTATCCACACGCGGTACCGTACAGCCGGATCCCACGAGTTGCCCGATGACGCGAAATCACAGAAACCTACCTTACGTTCGGCATCGGTTCCTTCGAGATTAGAGCCTACCGTAACAGGGACCTGCAGTGTCATCCATGCGAATCCGGGGCCTTCGACAAGCTCAGCACCTTCCACAATGCCATCGGCATTGGCGTCGATCACAGCTGTCTCGTCAACAAATCCGTCGGCATAACGGCTATCGCGTGCAAACACGATGGGGCCGCGAGTCACAGCCTGCATCATATCCTGCTCGACAACGCGCACCGGCATATCGAACTCCACAGTCACCCGGTCGCCTTTCTGCCATTTGCGTTCTATAGGAAGATAGGCACCCGGACACACTCCAGCCACAGGCTCGCCGTTGATCGAGACTTTAGTGTCAACGCTCCATACCGGTATGCGCAGATTCAGGGTAAATGCGGTTCCGGCTTTCGACGGATCGACTGAAATCTCCACTTTGTCTCCAACGGGATATGTTCCTTTTTCGGTAATGGTCACCGACTTCTTAGAACCGAGATCCACACTGGCTGTCATGTCGCCATAGTAGTTGAGGTACACATTACCGCCTTTATGCTTCACTGCGAATTCCGGTATCATTGCAAAACCACGGGGACCGTTGGCGTTGCAACAGTTGATGTGCATGCCACACTGCTCCTCGCCTTCGAAACGATGACCTTCGATAGGACTGTATTTGGCAATCTGCGATGCATCGTCCTTGAGCGAGGCCATAAGAGCATTGTACATCGTACGCTCTATCTGATCGGCGTAGGAAGGTTTGTCGGTAAGCGACAGCAGCTTGTCGAGCAACTGCATCCACGTAAAAGTCACACACGTCTCCATAGTGTGATATGTCGGACGTGTCTGGAAATCCTTGCCGTGATACCAGCTTTCGAACGAGCTGCCCGAACCCGCTATGTTGATCTCCTTGTCGATAATATTACCGACAGCCTTCTCCACAACATCAAGATATGCAGGATTGCCTGTGAGCTTGTAGAGTTCGAGCAGACCTACATAACACGACATCATTTCGTATGCCTTCTGTCCGTTTTCCGGCGAGAACCATTCATCGGGATGAGGGAAACGGGCTGCCACATCCACGCCCTCCAGAGCCTTTGATATGAGCTGCGGTCCTTCGGGTGTCTCCCACGATCCGACGATATAATTGGCAAAACCGAGATATTTCGGATCGTTGATGGTCTTGTAGAGATACACCACCGGTTCCAGAATAGAGCTGGCGGCCATGCCGTGGTAGTTTCCCACCCGGGCTATGTCGGCCTTGCCCGGCTCCGGACCGATCTCGGTCATCACATGATCGATCAGACGGCGGGTGGCATCGAGGGCTTTCTGATCGCCGCTCAGACGGTGCCATGCCATCAGGCCGAGAGCCACATATTTACGACCCCATACGTCCCATTGCAGCAGATGCGCGTCAGGCGCATAGTTGCCTATGTATCCGTCGGGCTGCTGTGTGGCTATGATGCGATCCACACTCTCTTCTATCATCTTGTAGAGCTGAGGATCCGGTTTATAACGATATGAGGCGATTGCGCCCTGTACCCATTTACCCCAGAACTCTGTCTGCCACGAGGCGGTATCGTTCTTATGGGTAAACGGTTCTGTAAGATGCTCCACATCCTGTCCTTTGACACGGGTGTTTATACAATCAGCTATGCGGTTTCCCACATACCCGTCGATGGAGACCGATCCGATGTCGGACAGTTCCTGGGCAGAAACCGCATAGGCTGATGTAAGGAGCATTGCAAAAATTACTTTTTTCATATGCTCTCTTATAGAATATTTCGTTTATTCGAAATGTGCGTTACGTACTTCGATAATGATACCGGACTCACTGCCCCAGTCGAAACGCGGATAGATAAGACCACCCTGCCATTCGCCGAACTTACCGGTAAGATCCCACTCGACAGTTTCCCATTCAGAGGTCTTGTTCAGCTTAATTGTCGGAGCGATGTTGCCATCCGGCGGGAACGAAAGGAATATCTGGAACGTAAAGCCCTTGTTGCTCTTATATCGCATCACGAACTTGTTGCCGAGAGGAGTGGTGTTCTGCCACCAGCAATAGGGGTCACCGCCGGTAGTGGTCACAGTGAACTCGTTCTTTGTATCATTCTTGTATACGATGTCGCACATGTTTGTAGGACCGGGGTTGCTCCAGAGTGTTGTACAGATATAATTAGTACCCTCCTTATAGATATCCCACTCGGTCAGCAGCGGATCTACATCGAATGTCACGGGCTCGGTCTCGATCTGCAGTGCAGGATCCACGGCCTTGCATGTGATAACTGTAGTCTTCTCGATCGGAAGGTTCTTTATGACCTCGGTCTTAGGCACAGAAGCGTCAAAAGTGGCAGTCTGTGTCTTGCCTGACTTGTCAACGTAGGTGAAGACAAGATTGATCGTAGCACCGATCTCATTTTTCCAGTTGACGATAGCCGATTCGACATCGTTGGTCAAAGTCACAGTAGAAAGTACATAGTCCTTGGCTGCATCGCTCGGCTGGGGAGCGGCCGATGCCGGAACTGGCTCTGACTGCACACCGGAATAGCTGCATGCGGTCAGAGTGAAGTTATAAGTGTTGGTATCGGTAAATCCGCCCACAACCGAACGGATTCGGTTGGGGTTCTCTGGATCTACGCTATACTTGCTTATCTTACGGTTCTGAACGACACCGTTACCATCCGTCCACGAAAGCAATGTATAATAATATTGTTCGCTTGCCGGTTTGTCCCAGCTCACTATCACCGACGATACAAACGGTTCGACCATCACATTCTGAAGTTTCTCCATCGGAGCGTTTGCTTCAGCTTCCGGCACCTCGTCCTGATACCATTCGGTGTAGTCATCGTTGCAGGCGGTCACAGCCAGCCCGAGCAACAATATGGCATATATATTCTTTTTCATGTTAAATTACACTGTGTAGGTTAATAGCCTTATTACCAATTTGGATTCTGCCAGTTATCGCCGGTCTGCTGGAGCATCTTCGATACTTCCTCCTGAACGATAGGATAGAAATAGTAGCGAGGTGTGTTGCAACGACGGTCGGCAAGTTTGAATCGCTTGTAAGAGAACGATCCATCGCTGTTTTTGGTGGCTTGCATGCCTGTTACGAAACCGTCGGTCTGCTCCAGAATCTTCCAGCGGCGTACATCGTAGTAGCGGTGATCCTCGAATGCGAGCTCAACGCGACGCTCCTTGCGGTAACGGCGCTCGAAATCGCTCTTATTCATTCCAGTCGGGAAACCGGCCATACCTACGCGGGCACGTACAGCATTGACAGCATCCACGGCGCTCATGTTTCCGAACTTGGTATCGGGGGTCGAGCTCTGGTAGGCAGCCTCGGCGAAGTTCAGATACAACTCGGCCAGACGGAACAACGGCATGTAGCCGTCGGCGGCATGGGAGTCATCGGAAGTATAGCTGTTGAACTTACGCATGTAGTATCCGGTACGGGTGAAGCGCACATCGGTCACATTGGTCGACAACGCGCAATTGCTGCCTTCGTAGGTATAAAGGATCGACGACGGAGAATTCAGGTTGCGCTGGCAGCCGTTGTAGTAGATCGAAGCCTCGAAGCGAGGATCGCGGTTCTTGTACGGATCATTGTCGTCATAGCCGGAGCTCTGATTGATGATAGGCTGCAGATGCTGATCGTCGGAATAACCGAGGATAGCTTCCTGACCATTTTTCATATCGTAGCAGTCGACGAGTTCCTGCGAGGGACACGCTCCGGCCTCTTTCATCTTGCCGTTCATAGGAGTACCGCAGTACTGCCAGATCTTGAGCTGAGTCGTAGACTGGAGTATGGTCTCGGGGTCATTGCCGCGGGTCGCCTCTGCCTTGGTCAGGAAGTACTGGTCATAGACATTGAGAGCGCTGCTGGCTTCAGGAGTCTTGTCGTACAGACGCGCGCCATGAGCCAGACATTCGTCAAGAGCCTGCTTTGTGATATCGGCGGCTACAGCCCATGTGTATTTGCTGGATCCGTTGTTGAAAAGAGGGCTCGCTGCATAAAGAGCGGTCTGGCTCTTTATAGCCCATGCCACAAAACGGGTCAGGTTGACGCTGTTGGTGGTAATCCAGGTGAAACCGCCTTCGACATCAGGAGTGCTCAGAGCCAGATCGCACTCGCTGATAATGTAGTCGGCTACTTCCTCGAACGACGCACGGCGGTCGCCTGAGTAATCATGGTTCACATCGCGCAGACCATCGACGATGGGCACACCGCCATAGCGTTTTGCCAGCATCAGATACTGATATGCGCGGGCTACACGCACCTGAGCGATCCAGCCGGTCTTCATCGTCTCGTCAAACGGAAATGTCTTGTCGCTGGGATTCAACATATTTTCCAGGAACATATTGGCCTTGTATATAGCCTCGTAATAGTGTTCCCAGCAGTTGATAGTTTTCGCAGTGAGCGGGAAAGAGGCATAGTCGGCAGCCGAACCGGCACCGTTATACCAGTTTGACATGACATGGTTGCCCTGTCCGTCGTTGGCATCCTGAGCCTCGTCGGAAAAGCCGGCGAGCATCGGTGTCGAAGTCGCACCATACGAGAGAGTAACCTTCGGCATATCGTTGAGAATGCCGTTAAGGTATTGCTGTGTACGGTCGTAACGGCTGAAAATGTCGTCCATGGTCAGACGTCCGTCATCGTCCATGTCGAGATTGGCACAAGAGGAGAATCCTCCGGCTACCAGCAGTCCGACAGCGAATATTTTTATTGTCTTTTTCATTTCGGTCATAGTGTTTTTAGAATGTAACTCTTACGCCTAAGTTGATCACACGGTAGGTCTGGAAAGCAGAGAGATCGCCGATTTCCGGATCGATGTGCTTGGAGCGCATATTGTCAATGGTGAAAAGGTTCTGTCCGCTAAGAGCAAAACGGATTTTCTCAGCCATTATTTTACGGGATACATTTACAGGAAGAGTATAAGCTATCTCAGCATTCTTCAGGCGAAGGTATGAACCGTCCATGATGAAGAAGCTGTTGGGCTGGTTGCTTGCCGACTGACCGAGAGAGAGAGCCGGATAGTCGATCTGCTCGCCGTTGTTGAAGCGCTCGGCGGTCCAGGCATTCATGTGGATGTCGTTAAACACGCCCTGCTTCTGTCCTTCGTATGCACCGATTCCGCTGAGAACCACCGAACGTTTGGTAGTGCCCTGGAAAAGCAGGCTTACTTCAAGACCTTTCCAGTTGAAACCGGCAGAGAAGTTGTAGTAGCCGCGGGGACAGTTGCTGTAGCCGATAGGAGCCTTATCCTTCTCATCGATAGTACCGTCGTTGTTGAGATCCTTGTAGCGGAAATCGCCAACACGGGGAGCGGCCAGACCCTTGCCGGAATATGTAATACCGCTACCGGTAATCTCATCCTCAAAGTTGAAGAATCCATTGCCGTTGGAGTAGTCTATCACATAGCCCCATTTCTGACCGATGCTCTGACCGGCGTTCTCGTAGGGATATGCATATCCGTCACGCGCTACTTCCTTTACGTCGTCGATCTTGTTCTTGTTGTAGCTGAACGAACCGCCAAGGAATATCGACCAGTCGCGGTTCAGGCTCTTGTTCCAGTAGGCGCTGATCTCATAACCCTGATTGTGTATGCGGCCTTCATTGACCATCGGGAAATATTCGGTCGGGATACCCTGGTACGACGGAATCAGACCGGCACCTGACACAAGGATGTTGTCGCACATTATGCGATACCAGTCGAACGACAGGTTCAGGCTGCCATTGAAGAATCCGAGGTCGATACCGTAGTTCTGTTTCTTGAACTTCTCGGGAGCGAGCAGCGGGTTGCCGCGCATGAACTCCTTGCCGGTATAGTCTACATTATCCATATACAGGCCACGCTCGTCGCTGAGCTGATCGTTGGCGGTGATACCATACGACGCACGCAGTTTAGCGAGGTTGAGCCACGGTTTCAGAGGCTGCATGAAGCTTTCGTCAGATGCGATCCAGCTTGCCGACACAGCCGGAGTGGCTGTCCAGCGGTGATCGGGATGGAACTGCTCCGATCCGGAATAGCCGAGTTCGGCACGGATGAAATAGCGGTTACGGAAACCGTAGGTAGCGGTAACACCGAGTGTCTCGCGCTTGTACGGGAGCACGCCTGCGCCTGAGGTTTCCTCCACCTCGCGGTTCTGATAGAACACGTAGGCCATAGCGTTTACGTAGTGGTCGCCGAACGAACGCATGTAATTGATATAGCCGGAGAGATTCAGGTTATAGTACATCTCCTGTGTCTTGGTATAAGACAGCGGAGTGTTGTCCTTCTCACCTACACGGGTGAACTCGAATTTGTCCAGATCATTGGTACGCACCCAGCGCTGGAATGTCTGGCGTGTAGATGTGAAGTTGTTGGAAGTGGTCTGATAGCCTACGATACCTTTTGCTGAAAGGCCTTTGGTCACCATGCCGAGATCGAGTTCAAGACCGCCCTGAGCCATGATGGCAGCAGAAAGGTTGTGGATGTAACCTGTACGGTTGATATATCCGTAAGGCGAAGCCTCTTCACCTTCCACAGTCACGATCTGACCGGCTCCGTTCATAGGATTGCCCTCGGCGTCAAACTCAGGAATCGTGGGACCGAACATTGTCGGCGGAAGATAGAACAGAGTCTTGTATATATCCGAATTGCTGTGACCGGAAGTCTTCGTATTGTTGATCGTACCGCTTATGCGCATCAGAGCCTTGAGATAGCTTGTGATCTTCACATCGATGTTGGAGCGGAAGTTGAAACGGTTGACATTGGGAGTAGGATTGTATTTTGCGTCGTCAGCCACATCGGTCTTGAACGGAGAGGTCTCGTGCATGTAGTTGACATTGGCATAATACTGCAGACGGTCATTGCCGCCGCTGAGACTCAGGCCGGCACGCGTCATCCAGATAGTCTTGTTCATGTAGCGGTTATACCAGTCATTGCTCGGGAAATAGGGATCGTTGCCGGCATCGTAACGTTCGATCTCCTCTTTCGAGAACTGGGAATACAGACCGAGGCCGTCGTTGTAACCTGCCTGGTTACGCATACGGGCATAGTCGCTTGCACCTACAAACAGCGGAGTATGAGTGGCCTGCTGCAGAGCTTCGTCGACATACACGCTGACCGACTGCTTTGCGCCGATCTTACCGCGCTTGGTCGTGATCACGATCACGCCGTTGCCACCCTGCATGCCGTAAATGGCGGTGGCTGCGGCATCCTTGAGCACAGTCACAGTCTCGATCTCCTCGGGGGTGATGTATGTGTAGTCAACATTGGGGCTTATCTGGCCGTCGATCACGATAAGCGGCTTGTTGCCGTTGATAGTCGAGATACCGCGGACAAGAAGCGACATACCGTTGGTGGTGGAGCTTGACACCGAGCGTCCGGGCTCACCGTTGTTCTCGATCACGGTAAGACCTGCAAGACGACCTGCGAAAGTCTTGCCGAGATTCGACTCCGGCGATTTGTCAAGTTCGGTACCGGTCACTACCGATACCGCTCCGGTAAGCTCACGGCGCGTAGCTTTAGTGTAGCCGAGGTCGATCACCTCGTCGAGCGATCCTGGTTCTTCGTAGAGGCTTATATTCGGATCCTTGGCAGCGGCGCTGACCAGCATAGTACGCGGATTGGTACCCACATAATATACTGTTATGTATTTGCTGCCATCGTTGACGGTGAGGTTGTACTCGCCGTCGTTGCCGGCAATCGTCTCATTACCTGAGTTGGAAGTCCTTATCACGGCACCTGCCGCAGGAGCTCCCGTCTCGTCGATGACGATGCCCTTCAGTTGTATCGGGTTGGCAGCATCCTGAGCGCGGAGCGGAGCCGATGATAGACCCATAGCCGCACACACTGCCATTATAGCGATTCCTTTTTTCATAAAAATCATTGTTAAAGGCTTTTCATGTTATAATCTCATAATATCACCATCCGGGATTCTGCCAGCTTTCGCCTGTCACGGCTTCCATACGCGAAGCCTCAGCGGTGCTAAGCGGCAGCAGGAGATCACGGTTGGCAGTACCACCGCGCGGATTGGTGTTGATCTGATAGCGTACGTATTCAATACGGGTAGGATTGGAGTAACGTATAGGTCTCATACCTGTGAGATAGCGACATTCTCTCAGATCGCCATCGGGATTCTGCCAACGACGCAGGTCGAAATAGCGGTTTTCCTCCCACACGAGTTCCACACGGCGTTCGTTGCGGATACGGTATTTCAGATTCGGTGTTCCGGAAGTAAAGTCAGGCATTCCGACACGCCGGCGGGTCTCGCTTGCAGCCTCGGCGGCTTCTACAGGATGGCCGGCCTCGCACGCAGCCTCCGCCAGATTGAGGTATATCTCAGCCATACGGTAGAATTTCCATTTGGTCTTGGCGGGGTTAGAACCGGTATAATTATAGGAATAGAAGTTCTTTACCATACCGTCGACATTGGGCGCGAGGAATTTGCAGGCATAATAGCCGGTACGTGACTTCTGACGGTTTGAAGTGTCGAGAGTCGGGCAGTGCTTGCCGTCCTTGGTCGGATCGCCGTCGACAGACAGAGCGGCAACCTTGACATTCTTGCCATCCCAACGGAAAGATGTCCCGTGGTGCATAACCATAGCATCCATACGCGGGTCACGGTTATCATAGGGCCTTGCAGGATCGTAAAGGCCGCCGTTTGCTTTGAGTGCGGACGCTGTGTAATTGGGATTCAGATGCTGTTCATCCAGATAAGGCTTAGTAAGATCGAGCAGCGGGGTGCCATCGGTCATATCATAGGCGTCGACCAGTTCCTGGGTCGGACAAGTACCGCAGAAAGCGGTATTGGCCTCACCGTTACCGATATATCCGATATGCCACTGCCAGTGGTTGGCCTCACCTGAAGAATGCTGCCAGATAGTCTCGCGGTCGTCAGGAGCAGCGGAATACTTGTGGTTGGCTACTGTGATCTGGCGATAAGCGGCACCTTTGCCGGTACCGAAAGTAGTCGGGTCGGTACAGGTCTTAAACAGACCGTAGCCATTGCTCTCAAGAGCCTTGACAGCATCTTTGTTTACAGTATATGCCCACTCCCAGTAATTCTGGCCTTCGCAGAAAAGCGGCGATGCCGCAAACAGGCTCATACGGGATTTGATAGCCCAGGCCAGAGCCTTGGTGACACGCATAGCCTCTGCCTCGGTAGTGATACGCCACGGCAGTTCGGGAGTATTGATGGCATAATCGCAATCTGCAATTATGAAATCAACGACTTCCTTTACGGGACGGCGGGTATATCCGGAGAAATCATCCTCGAAAGAGGTCAGTTTGTCCAGAATAGGCAGCTTGCCGAAGTACTGTACGAGTTCCGAGTAGAAAAACGCACGCAACAGACGGGCCTCAGCCTTGAAGCGGGCACGCTCTTCTTCGGAATTCACAGCTGCATTGTCGATGATATCGAGGAACTGGTTGCACATAAACACCTGTCCCCAGTAACGTGTCCACTGAAGACCGTTGAAAGACGACTCGATCGATGACATGCCGCCGCTGTCGCGTACCGGATGATACGATGTGCTGTGACGGCCGCCGTACATGATGTTGACAGGCGTACCGCCCACACCGTCAGCCGAGGCGTAGGCATCGTCGGTAAGAGCCACGAGCAAGGTTTCCCAGTCTACGTATGAGTATCCTTTCTGAGGTATATATTTATAACACGAACCCAGAAGACCGCTCACTTTCACGGGATCGGAGATAACGTCCTCCATGGTCAGAGAGCCGTCGGGCGATATATCCAGCTCATCGGCGCACGAGGTTGTCATCATGCACAACAGACCTGCTGCAGCCGATAAAAAGATTGAACTATATTTCATTGTGTTTTAGTCTTAAATTATAGGGTGATATTTTATTAGAAGACCACGTTCAGACCGACAGTCCACATCTTGGTCACAGGATACTGGTTGTATGTAGTCTGCTCGGGATCGATCACGTTGGTTTTCATTTTCTTGAAAGTAAGCAGGTTGGTACCGCTAAGGTATGCCCGGACTTTCTGTATGCGGATAGCGCGGAGCACTTTGGGAGACAGAGAGTAGCCAAGCTCAAGATTCTTCAGACGCAGGAACGAACGGTCCATGATGAAGTAATCGT
Organism: uncultured Porphyromonadaceae bacterium; assembly: GCA_948467675.1. Taxonomy (GTDB): domain Bacteria; phylum Bacteroidota; class Bacteroidia; order Bacteroidales; family Muribaculaceae; genus CAOKFI01. Next base: position 12,865 of record CAOKFI010000006.1, on the reverse strand, counting down.
TGGCTGTGTGGCTCGCTGTCACTGAATAAGAGAGAGCGGGATACTCGATCTTCTCGCCTGCGGCATAACGCTCGGGTGTGTAGGCGTTGAGATGCTGTTTGGTGTAGAAACCGGTGAGACCGTGCTCGGTAGTGCCATAGCCGGAATATGTGCCTGACACCTGTCCTACGCCTGCGAACTGGAACGAGAAATCAAACTGACGGTAGCGGAGGTTGGCACCGAAACCGTATGTGATACGGGGTATTGTGCCATAGCCCATCGGAACCATATCCTTCTCGGAGATCACGCCGTCGCCATTGACATCCTTGTACTTAAAGTCACCGATACGGGCCTTGCCTATCTGATATGCCTCATTGGCCCAGGCAAGTTCTTCGGGAGTATTGATAAAGCCGTTGCCATTGGAGTAGTCGCGCTCATATCCCCAGCACTGTCCGATAGAGAATCCGGTCTGACGATACTGATAGGCGTATCCCTTGGATCCGTCGGGCTGATCGCCGGTCGGATAAGACACCTCGTCGATATAATTGATCTTGTTGCGGTTGTAACCGAAGTTTCCGGTAACAGTCACAGAGAAATCCTTGCTGATGCCTTTATAGTAGCTTGCGTCGATCTCGAAACCCTGGTTGGTGATCTTACCCATGTTCACTTTGGGAAGAGTGCTCAGAGGAAGACCCTGGAGTTCGGGAATTGTCTGACGCGAAATAAGGATGTTGTCGCGGTTCTCGCGGAAATAGTCAAGGCTTATCGAAAGGTCATTGCCTAAGATTGTGAAATCGACACCATAGTTCTGCTTATAGGCGATTTCCCAGCCGATATTCGGGTTGCCTTTCTTCTTGATCTGAATATACTGGTTGTTGCCAAGAGAGGGCATGTGGACTGTAGAGCTGCCACCGGTCAGCTGGATATCGTCGAGATAGAGGAAGCGAGCGGAACCGAGGTTGTCGTTACCTACCTTACCGTACGATGCACGGAGTTTCAGCTTGGTGAGGAAGCGGTTGTCCTTGAGGAAATTCTCGTTGCTCACAATCCAGCCCACAGAGAATGCGGGGAAGAAACCGAAGCGGTGTCCTTTGGCGAACTGCTCCGATCCGTTATAACCGAGGTTGACCTCAGCGAGGTAACGTCCGTCGAAACCGTAAGTGGCACGACCGGCGACACCCATCATATTATAAGGAAGATCCGCTGCATATTTCTGCCAGTTGTCGCGCTGGAACAGGAACATACCGGTCACACGGTGGGGACCGAAGTCACGCTCGTAGTTGATCGAGTACTGGGCATTGAGATAATAGTTGGTATTGTAGAACTTGATCATCGACAGAGCGTCGTTCTTGTTGCCTGTACGGACGGTATAGTAACATTCCTGTCCGGGTTCACGAGCCACCTGCACATCATATACGTCATACTCGCGCTCGCCCTGGCGGGTGCCGTGAGCCTTGGTGTCGAATGCTATCTGCAACTTGGTGCTTAGACCTTTGGTGATGAAGTCGAGACCCCAGTCGAGTATAAACGATGAGTTCAGAGTCATGTAGGTCTGATGCTTATAGCCGCGGCGGTTAAGGTCGCCATATACAGAACCGGCACCGGAAAGGCCCTGCTGCTGTACGGCATAGCCCGGCTCGATGGGGTTTCCGTCCGGATCCGTCAGACCAGCCACAGTCACAGGACCAGGCTGGGTGGGATCGGTGTTCCAGACCATAGTCATATTGTGAGTCACCATCTGGGTGTCGCCACCGGGATAATATCCGCCCGGAACTGCCGGAGAGTTGACATTACCAAGATAGGATGCCACGTTCAACGACAGTTTCAGGTTCTTGAACAGATTGAAGTCAAGGTTAGAACGGAAGTTGAATCGGTTGCTCTTGAAACTCGGATCATAACCGAGGGCTTTGGTATCATCGTTCTTGAGCTGACCGCTCTGTCCCATATAACCTACGTTGAGGAAGTATTTCACCTTGTCGTTACCGCCGTTTACATTGACGTTCACGCGGGTCTGGGGCGCCCATTTCTTGAAGTACTCGTTATATACGTCACGATCAGGATAGAATACCGGATCAGAGCCGTCGCGATACTTCTCGATCATATAGTCGGTATAGGGCATATTGGCAGGATCGCCACCGTCATTCAGGAACGCCTGGTTACGCATCTCGGCGAACTCCCACGAATGCACACGTGTCGGCTTGCAGATGAATGCCTGGAGACTGTAGTTGGCCGACACGCTTACGTTGGCCTTGCCGCTTTCACCGCGGCGGGTGGTCACGAGGATCACACCGTTGGCACCACGCACACCGAACACTGCAGTCGCCGATGCATCCTTCAGGATAGATATCGACTGCACCTCATTGGGGTCGATCGACGAGATATCGTCGCGGGGCACACCGTCGATAAGGATCAGAGGCGACTGACCGTTGGTGGTGGCGGCACCACGAAGATACATGGTCACATCGTCGGCACCCGGCATACCAGAGGTCTGCAGAGTGGTAAGACCCGGAAGACGTCCGGACAGTGCCGTTGTAAGGTTGGCAGCGGCGGTCTGCTGGATAGTCTCGGCTGTTATGGCAGCTACAGAACCCGTAAGGGTCTCCTTCTTCTGTGTACCGTAACCGACAACAACGACCTCATCCAGCGATGTGGAGTTCAGCTCCAGCTCGATGTTAAGATTGTCGGTCGGGCGGTCTACCTTGATAGTCTGTGGTTTGAAGCCCACGTACGACACTGTAAGTGTGGTCGGGAGCTTTACGTTGAGGGCGAAATTACCATCGATATCGGTGGCTACGCCAACTTTTGAACTTGACATGACAGTCACGCCTATAAGGGGTTCGCCTTCGTTGTCGACAACGGTACCCTTGATTGTGGCAGTAGCAGTCTGCCCTGTGCCCTGAGGCTCAGGATTGGCCGCTGCATTACCGACTTGCGGTGTGACCATCAAAGAGAGCAGGAACAATGCCGCACCTACCCTTAATTTTGATAATTTTTTACTCATATTTTTACCGGTTCACGTTTTAATAGATCTTAGGTATTATAGGTTAGATTGTTGTGTACATCCAATGTGCCTGGCACATCGCAATGACGAAGTAAAAGGTTATCTGTTTCTTTTATTCATGGACTATTGATGGACTTAATTTTTAATATTATTGATTGTTACTGTTTACTTTCTGATGAATATCGTATATGGTACTGCGCATAGTCGATATTTTGTCAAGGATCAGGTAGTAATCATACTCCATGACTGAATTCTTTTTCAATGCGGCCGTACATATAGGCGCTATATAGGCAGTCGAGGCATCCATGGCTTCTCCGCCGACAAAACCGGAGCGGCCTGCGAGAAAGCGCTCTGCCTTGGGGCTGTATACGCCGAGGCCCCACTGGTTGGCATCGGCAAACGCCATCCATTTTTCCTGAGGGATGGGATTGCTCTTACCGTCGTAACGGCCCCAGAATCCGTCCTGAAGACACTCCACGGTAGGAGTAGAAAGCGTCCCGCTGGTAAACGGGGCATTCCCCAGATAGGCGTACAATGTGGTGAGAGCCGAAATCGGATACACGGCAGGGATCTCCTGGTCGCGGGCTATGCCTTCGCCATAGATCTCGTCGGTACGGTGACAGGTCAGACGGCAACGCACATGCGCCACATTGCCCTCAAGTGTAGTCCACTGCTCCATGACGGCTTCCGCCTCATGATTGTTCATATCCCAGAGCATCGGAATACATTTAACATACAGCGTGTTATCCTTGCGGAGACATTCTACTATCCGAGCCTTTTTACCGGCATAGTTGCCGCCCTGTATCGGGTTCCAGGTCCATGGAGACCAGTTAGGCGACTGGCCTTCCGACTGGCGGTTAAGGCTGTTGCCTGCATAATACGACTGCTGGATCAGACGGCCTTCGTCATGTATATTGACCACACTGCGATCCTCGCCCGAACGGGACAGATAGCATATCGATCCGCCACGGTCAAGATCCTGCTTGATACATATCTGACCATTATCGAGATCGACCATCCCCGAAGTAAAGGTCTCGCCGTTGTCTTCGTTGCCGCCCGGATCAGGAGTAGGCGTAATCGGCTTGTATGGCGGCAGCGGCTCGGGTGCATCCTGCTTGTCGTCAGAGCACGATGCGAAACACACAAGCGCTGCTACAGACAGACAGACAGACAATATCTTTATGGACTTCATCATTTTACAGCCCTTTGCTTATTTTTGAATTGAGCGCATACACAGTGGAACGGATGGAATCGAGGTTATCCACGATAAGATAATAGTCATATTCCATTACCGAGTTCTTGTTCAGCGCCGTAGTACAGAGCGGCGCGATATAGGATGTGGAGGAACTCATGGCCTCTCCGTCGGTATCGCCGAAACGTCCTGCCAGGAAGGTCTCTGCGGTCGGAGTGAATACGGCAAGACCCCAGTTGCTGTCATCGACAAAGGCCATCCACTTCTCGGTAGGAACGGGATTGCTCTTGCCGTCATAACGACCCCAGAAGCCGTCCTGAAGACACTCCACGGTGTGAGATGTCAGATCGGCTCCCGTAAACGGATTCTCGCCTGTATAGGCATACAGATTCTTCAGTTTCGAGATCGGATATACTGCCGGTATCTCCTGCGAGCAGGCAATACCCTCGCCATAGATCGAATCAGTGCGGTTGCATGTGATCTTATTGCGCACGTATGCTACATTGCCGTCAAGTGTAGTCCACTGCTCCATGATTGCCTCCGCCTCATGGTCGTTCATATCCCATAGCATCGGTACACATTTCACATACAGTGAGGTATCAGTGCGTTCAGCATGAAGAATACGCGCCCCTTTGCCGGCTGAATTTCCACCCTGGATAGGATTCCACGCCCACGGAGACCAATCCTTGGACTGACCTTCCGACTGGCGGTTCAATGTCTTGCCGGCATAATAGGACTGCTGGATCAGACGACCCTCGTCGTACACATTGACGATATTACGATCCTCGCCCGACCGCGACAGATAGCAGATAGAACCACCGCGGCCAAGATCCTGCTTCAGACATATCTGTCCGTTGTCGAGCACAATCTCTCCCTCGGTACAGATCTCCGGGCCGTCGGCGCTATCCGACTTTTTATCAGCAGCCGATGTGCCGGAGCATGAAGCCCAGCACATCGCCGATATAGCACACAAGCACCACAATGTGGTGACTTTCATATTTGACATTTCAGATCTTTAAGGTTAGTATTCAATTTTTTACATGATAATCATACGACTGCAACCTGACCGGACCCATCAGACCTGACGGCTGAAGTTCATCACCCTTATGATGGATCCATACATTGGTCCAGATCTGTCGCTGATCCTCCGGCAATGCATCATCGCCGATCATACGGTTCTTCCAGTTGTTGACCACCTCTACCTCGACAGTGTTCTCACCTTGCTGCAGATACGGTGTCACATCGACTCTATACGGAGCAGTCCATACTCCACCGGCATCATGTCCGTTGACTTTGACGCGAGCCATTACCATCACCTTGCCGAGATCGAGATATGTCGGCGCAGAGGGAACGGCTTCGAGATCGAATGTTGTAGAATAAACGGCACTTCCGGAATAATATTTTATCGAGTCATTGTTAAAAGTAGTCCAGTCGGCAAGCGATTCCATCACCACCGGATCTTTCGGACCGCGGCGTGACGCATCAAACGTAACTGTCCACGGTGCTGTCAGATCCATCGTCGCTGAAGCTACCGGATTATTGACGCCTCCGGCAACAGGCGATTCACCCTTGCGGAACACGACGAATACACTCTCGAGAGGCTGCAACTGCAACGGCACCGTGATGGTTCCTGACTCGACTTTAAATTCAGGGAGATTACGGACTTTTCCGTCGACCGGATTCCAGAGTTCCGGATACATGACACCATCCACACGGAATGCCGGATTGATGGCAAGTTCTTTTTCATACGGGTTGGCCACGAAATAAATCTCGGCATCAGCCATGGTCCGGTGAATGAACAGCGGGTATTCCTCTCCGGCAGGAACCGACAGATCCGGTCCGACGCCAATTCCTCCGAGCACCGACACTATGTCACAACCGGAGTATACTCTGCCCTTTCCGAACTTGTGTCCACGGCAGTCCTTACTGTCAATCGGAGCGGCGGCATCGCCCCACATCTCGGCGGCAATCGCCTTGACCTTGTTGTCGGCCTCAGGATAGTTCTGGAGGCTGGGAGAGCATGTAGGAGCCGGACCGAGTATGGTCAGCCCGTCGGCAACCAGGCTTTTAAGTTTCTCAAGAAGTTCAGGCCGCATTGACTCCTGACGCGGCAGCACGAGCAGACGGTATTCCATGCCGCTGTCAAGCAACAGGCGGCCGTCTTTAACCTTGGCATGTCCGGCAAGAATCTCACCGTTTATATAATCGAACGAATATCCGGCCGGCAATTCCGGATCACACACGCCTGTCATCTTAGGAGCATCCTCGCCGATAAAATATGCAACATCAGCGACATAACGACCCTGCTGAAGCATGTAGTTGCAACGGCGCAGATAGTCGGTGAACGTGCGCATCTGCGAGAACCATATATTCTTGCGGTTGAACTCGTTGCCGAACCAAGCCGCGATACCGGGCTCCACTGCCGACGAATCCTGATGGGTATACAGATGGAGCAGTGTCGCATTGATGCCTTCCGTAAAGAAGCGGTCGACACGCTGCTTCATGATAGCGGGATAGCGTGTGAATACAGGGCCGCCGCTTGTGCAGGACTCCGCCCAGATCTTATTCTTTCCATATATATGGCCGCATGACGATGCCGCACGGTTCTCGATATCGCCCAGCGAGCCTTCGCTCCAGAACTCACCGCCTATTTCATCGCTCTGACCTCCATACTGCAGGAACTCAGCCGGGAAACCCCAGTGTCCGTAATTTTCAAGCCAGGTAGTGAAACCATTACGGTTTGAGATCTCACGCAGACCGCCCACATAATCGTATGCCACTTTATCGGCAATCAGACGGCGAAGATCCCAGAGGAACCGGTCGGACTGATCCTCGCTGCCCACCACAATACCACGGAGCACAGGCAGATACGGGACAGGCGAATATCCGTAACGCTCTTCGAAATCAGCGGCAAGAGCGTCGGTCCAGTTCTGACCTCCAGTCTCATAGCTGTCCTCTACTATTATTTTGAACGTTTTGCGGTCCTCGGCAGGCACACGTCGCATGATCTCTCCGATAAATGCGTCGAAGTGTGCCTCAAGGTGATCCTTATTCATCTTGTCTACTTCGAAGCCGGTAGCATCCGGAGCCGCGGGGGAGTTTGTCACTCCGGTCGGACGCATGGCAAGACGTGACACGATCCAACGGCCGTCGGGAACATTCCACTGCAAAGTCCCGTCAGGCTGAACCGAAGCGGTCAGATCCACTACCGACGCCGGATCCACGATACCATCCGTCGAAGTGCTTTCGGGCTGCGCAGCCCACATATATTGATCCCACATGGGCAGCGGCTGCTGGAACATCTTGGCAAGAGACTTCTCAGCATAACGCTCGACCATAGGGTATTCGTTGACGACCACATTTATTGTTCCGCTCCCTGCATTACCTACTTCTAACATACATTCTCCAACCTTGTTCTCCGGGAGCGAAACAATAATGGGCGCATATGGGTCAAAGCCCACATGAAGATTAGGGTTGTATCGATCTATTTCAAATGTCTTTACAAGTTTCCATTCGTCACCATCCTTGACCTTTACCGATGCAGCGGCCATGATGGGGGAGCTGACAGTGACTGCCATGCTGCGCACTACCGTAGGCTGCGGAAGACGCATCACCGCCTGAAGAGGCTTGCCCTCCTGCTTCTCAAACGTCCATTCCTGCGAGAAGCCATCGGCGGCAGGAGCCGGATATGCTATGACGCATACATCCTGAGCATCCTCGCCCATCTCCGGAAGCGCTATTGTCTGAGCGCCGGCTCCGGTTACCTCAACCTGCTTGGATGCAAGATAACGCATAGCCTGTTCGGGCTTGACCCACGGGCCTCCGGACTGACTCCATCCGGGACAATTGAATATACCGATCTCGATATCGAGATCACCGGCAGTCTTGAGTGCGGTATGGACAGCGCGCCACCATTCGTCAGTAAACAGGTGCACGTCGCCGTAAGGAATATCCTCGATACCCTGGAAGCCGATATAGGCACGGCCGATGCCGGCCTCTTTCATGGACTGAAGGTCTTTCACAACGCCCTCGGGCGAAATGTGGTCATTTAACCAATACCAGTATACAGCTATACGGGTAGAATCCGGCACTGCCTTGAAGTTAGCTTCGACAGTAGCGATGTCTGGTGCTACGTTCTTGTCGGTACAACCACTCATGGCCGCACCGAGCAGTGCCGGCACAGCCATGGCCAAAAGGGTCAGTTTAGATAATCGCATAATTAAATATTTGCTTTATGTGCTTTATGATATTTTTCCGCAACAAAGAAACAAAATCCGGAAATCAAAACATTTCACACCCGTAACATTGGGTTGTAATTTTGTAACAAATGCGTATTATTGAAACAAATCGCACCGCATGCATCATACAGCGGCATACTTGCATATTGGTTTCATCCGACTAATACATTTGTAGTTACATCCCGAACTCAGGCATCCGGAGGAGTGCTTGGACCGTTGTGATGCGCACGCTCTATATACTGGGAGGGGGTGAGACCGAACTCGCCCTTAAACGACCGGGTAAAATAGCTCGGACTGCTGTAACCGACCGCATAGGCGACTTCGACTATCGAGCATTTGCGTTCCCGTAACATGATAGCCGCCTTCTTCAGACGCACAGTCTTAACAAAATCCGTAGGGGTCTGTCCGGTTATCGCCTGCAACTTCCGGTACAGATTCATACGGCTCATATTTACATCACGGCTAAGCTCCGCTATACCGTAATTCGAATTTGTCATATTCTTCTCCACACACGCCAGTATGCGCGTCAGCAGCTCCTCATCGAGCGGACTTATGGCAATCTTCTTCGGGTCTGTCTCCAGAACTTCCTTGAACTCCTGACGCAACTCCGACTGCCGTGCGATCAGATATTCGATACGGTTCAGCAATATGCCGAGATTGAACGGTTTGGTAAGATATACATCAGCCCGGCTCTCATACCCTCTTATCTCCGACGGGCGATCGATACGTGCCGACAAAAGAATAACCGGAATACTCGAAGTGTCTACATTATTCTTTATAGCCCGACACAGCTCGAACCCATCGCGCCGAGGCATCATGACATCGCTGATGATGACATCGGGATGGAATTGCAGAGCCATATCTTCTCCTTCCATTCCGTCAGAAGCCTCCACTACATCGTATTGGTCTGACAGCTCGTTGCGCATAAACTCCCTGAATTCCTGATTGTCTTCGACCAGAAGAACCGTTTTACGCGAGGTTGCCTCCGGTATCTCATCCACAGAAGCAGACTCGTCACTTTCAGAAGCCACAGCCGAATCCGACACATCAGCGTCTGAAACAGGAAGCCATATCGCGAACTCGGTACCCTCTCCCTGCCGGCTATGCACCTCGACTTTTCCGCCATGCATTTTCACATATTCGTTCACCACATACAGCCCGATGCCGCTTCCGGCATTTCCATCGCCTACACCGCTGCCCGATGCCGACTGATAGAACACATCCATTATATGAGGTATATCACGCTCCGGAATACCGCATCCGGTATCGGCAATCCGGATCACAATCCAGTCCCTGCCGCTGACAGACGTGCGGCATACACTCGTTTTTACTGCATCGCCCGGCTCCGTAAATTTAAATGCGTTCGACAGTAGATTATTTATTATGATTCTGAATTTCTCGGCATCAAATCCGACACAGCACCCGGCTCCATCCGACTCAAGACTGAGATCGACCTGCTTCTCCTCGGCCAAAGGACGGAACGACTCCACTATATTACCGACAAATTCGGCCAGATCGCCTTGCAAGACCGACAATCGCTCTCCGCCCATCTCCAGACGTCTGAAACTCAAAGTGCGGTTTATCAGTTTAAGCAGTTCGCCGGCATTACGCCGTATATTTATCAGCTGCTTGCGCGTATCGGCATTGTCCGATCTTCTGATCAGAGCATCGAGAGGTGTGATTATCAACGACAGAGGTGTTCGCAACTCATGAGTTATATTCGTAAAGAAGTTAAATTTAAGCTGCACCAACTCTGCCTCCATACGCTGGTTACGCTCATTTGTCTTATGCCGGTTATAAAACCATACCATAGTCCAGACCGCCGACCCGCACAACAATAATATCACACCCAGAAACCACCATGTCTCATGAAATGCCGGCTGTCTGTTGATCAGCAATGACGCTATCGACGCCTTGTCAGCCGGATCAGAACCCAGGCTCCGCAATTCGAGCCGGTGAGCCCCCTTTTCAAGCCTAGACAAATGCACGACATTATGTCCTGGAGCCATGGAAATCCAGCTGCACGGCGTATCGCCTATCCTATAGGCATAAACCTTGCGTTTGGCTCCCAAATGGTCCGAGGTACCGAATTCAATCTCGACCGTATGATCGCCGGGCGTCAGCTCAAGAGCTTCGCCGGAATCCGGCAACGGCACATTACTGCCGTCCACTTTCACATAATTGATCACCGGAGCGGCATCGGCTTCAAGATCCGACAGCGACGGAGTAGACTCCAGACGACAGAAACCACCGGCACCGCCGAAAATCAGCTCACCGGAGGGAAGCACGGCATAAGTGCGCGGAAAAAAGTTGAACAGACCGATATATCCCTCGTTGACATAATAATGGCGCATGCTCAATGACGACGGCTCCAATTCCGTAAGGCGCTGCTCTGTCTGTATCCACAGATGTCCGCAACTGTCAGTCACAAGCCCACGGACATAACCGGCAGACGTAAAATCACTGCATTCCGACAATCTGACAGCATCTTCATGATTCGCAAGCCTCCACACCTCTCCAAGACGGGTTCCTATCCATAAAGAATTGTCAGAAGTAACAGCAACAGCCGTACAATCTCCATTAAACCGGCGGCCAGATATCCGGTTACGGCCATGATAGGTATATATATATGACTGCCCGGAAGAATCATATGCAGCCACGACCACATCTCCCGAAGGCGATGCCGTGATATCCACCACCGAGCCGATATCGTCGACTGGTATCAGCTCGCGACTGTCTATTACATATATGTACAATCCGCCTTCCGAGCCTATCCACAACTGCCCCGACATATCCTCGAACATCGCCTTTGGGGCAATACCCGAAAAAGGGATACGGTCAGTCACCATAATACGGCGGTCGTCCTGACTCAGCCGATATATTCCGGCAGGCATAGTGCTTGCCGCCCACACCCCACGGTATCTGCGCGATTTGATCATCATATATATCGCACCGAGATTATTATGAGTATCTGAAAACAGATTCGGAATCTCGCTCTCTATACGGTCTGTCGACATATCATAAAGATACAGTCTGTGACGTTCCTGAAATATCCAGAACAAGCCCGGTTCATCATCGTAACAGATACCCGACACCGTAGCCGTGTGTCCGCTCGTCGAATGGACCGCCGACAGCGGATACGTCACCGCCCCGGTACTGATCGACACCACAAAACTCGGCACATTGAATCCGGCCACCCATATATTCCCGTCCCGGTCCTTATAGAGATCGGTAAGCATCTGATATCTTTTCAGCCCGAATGTCTTCGGATCGATCGGCCTCAGCGCCAACGGGTCAGAACTGTCATACACCTGAAGGCCATTGACTGTCGCAGCCCAAAGATAACCCTTGACATCATCCTGCTCCATGCACAGATATGCATTGTCACGCTCATCAGCCATAGACCACGAGTGCGACAGCGAGAACATATCATCAACCGAACCGGCATCCGGATCGAACCGCGCAATACCTTTCAGCCATATACTCACGTAGAAGAAATCATGACTCCTGTCCTGCAGCAGACCGACACACCCCTCTTTGTATGGCCACGGATAATATATCCATGAATCGGACGACGGCTCATAACGGCACAGGCCCCCGTCCCATACCGCAATCCATATCCTGCCGCTACGGTCCTCGTACATGGAGCGCACACACGACGGAGCATTGTTCCATTGAATCTGGTAATCCTTGATACGCGTCCCATCGGACGAGAATCGCAACAATGCGCCATCGACACCTACCCATACTGACCCATCGGACGTAGCATAGATATTACGGATCTCGACATTATCTATACGGTCATCCATAACCGGTATAACTTCCTGAGTCCGCTTATCGACACGATACACACCCCGCGACGTCCCGAACCACACCATGCCATCAGAAGCCTGCACTATCCCGGTTACATTATTATTGATTCCGGAATAAGACGCCGACGGCCTATACGATCTTATACTGTATCCATTATCCCGGCAAAGACCGTCTTCAGTGCCGAACCACATATCACCGTCCGAGTCCTGAAATATACACAAGACCGAACGAGACGGAAGCTGGTCAAACAGCGGCATCTCTGTCACAGCAACACCATAGTCGACACCCTTACAGACCAGGCACGACAATGACATACACACGAAACAGATATAAGCGATTAAGCGTTTTTTCAATGCGATAGGGTTAGACTATAATTTATTTCTAACAAAAATAGCTCAATTTCGCCAAACAAAGAAATCCGAAGTCTGAAAAATACAAATTTCACATTATTACTATAGCTTTACACTTGTCGCAGAACCAGCACCAAAGAGAAAATGCACATTTCAGAACAAAAAAAGCCCAAAAAGTTTGTAAACCTAAAAAATACAATTACCTTTGCATCGCATTTGCAAAAGCAATGCTTGACATTGACTCCGTAGCTCAGTTGGTAGAGCAAATGACTCTTAATCATTGGGTCGAGAG
>CAOKFI010000005.1 GCA_948467675.1 uncultured Porphyromonadaceae bacterium | reverse complement strand
ACATTAAACCCCATTTACATTTCCCTCATGAAGGAAATATAAATGGGGTTTAATGTATCGCAATCGGGAAGCCACGGATTCCGGCATCATCCCGACGGATTACAGCAACATAGCCGCTGTAAGTGTACGCCCGCTTTCTATACCGTCGCGGCGGGCCGAAAATAAGGGTAACCTCCCGCATCGACTACATAGACAAGCATCAACAATCCGCCCAGACCTTACACCGGCTTCAACCAAAGTGCGGCGTATCGCAGCAGCGATATCCACATGCGGCTTAATATATCCACTGCGCACTATCCGGCCGTCGTCATCAGGGAATTCCTGTCTGAACTTCGAGGCAACATCTTCTCCTACCTCAAAACAATCGGGGCATATACACGCACCTATGCTTACATCGATATCGCTTACCGACGCCCCTTGTGATACCATCGCTTTAAGAGTCCGCGCAGCAATGCGCCCTACGGTTCCACGCCATCCAGAGTGCGCCACCGCTACAACTCCATGCACGGTATCAGACAAAATAACGGGTGCGCAATCCGCTGTATTGATACATAATGCGATCCTGCTTAGTTTCGTCACCAGTGCATCGACATTGTCATACTCTCTAAGTAGATCGCTGTCATTATCTATTACCGCCACATTCAGCGAATGGGTCAGACGAGGAATGACCATGCGGTTTAAGCCGATCCCCAGCACTTCAGACAGCACACGTCGCGATTCTGCGACATGCTCCTGTCGATCTCCGACATAGTGGCACACGTTGAACCCGCCATAAGGACCGTCACCACAGCCCCGTAGACTCATCACACATCTCAGCCTGTCGGGCATAGGCGACTGCAGATCGATCAGATCCGAGTCAGAACTCATAGTCGACACATGCACGCGCTTCTTTATGAGCCGAAATTATGGCTGCCGCAGCAATATGAGCCGGATGTCCGGCATATACGGCGACATCCGACATCGTCGGAACCACAGCAGTAAGAACCACATCCCAGTCTTCAGCCGGATTCTCATTAATTCCGACTTCCATCGACCGCAATACATCGATCTGTTCCGGAAGATCCATCAGAGCATCACGAAACGCTTCAGCTACATGCCGACGTTCGTCGGCAGACCCTTTGAGTTTAAAAGTAACAATATGTTTAACCATACAAATAAAACTGTTTTTTCTATATAACAAATGGAGATCCGCAAATGCGAACCTCCATCTTTATCTTGTCGATTCTATCGAGATGCCGATGCTTATTCAGCAACAACCTCAAAAGGAATCTCAACGGCTACCTCTTTGTGCAGACGTACGGTGGCTGTATAGTTGCCGACCTCTTTCACTGCCTCTTTAATAAAGATCAACTTGCGATCAATGTTGTGGCCAGCCTTCTCAAGAGCCTCGGCAATCTGTATGTTATTTACAGAGCCGAAGATTGTGCCTGTAGAGCTTGTTTTCGCGCCTATAGTAAGAGCTACGCCTTCGAGTGTTGCAGCTACGGCCTCGGCATCAGCCTTGATCTTAGCCAGCTTATGAGCGCGCTGACGCTGGTTCTCAGCCAATATCTTCAGAGCAGAAGGAGTGGCGATAACAGCCTTTCCCTGAGGGATAAGGTAGTTGCGGCCATATCCGCTCTTCACCTCGATTACATCGTCCTTATATCCCAGATTGGGGACATCTTCTATCAAAATAAGTTTCATATTGTGTTGTCTCCTAATCTTTAAATATTATTTCATCAAGTCGGTCACGTAAGGCAGAAGAGCCAGATGGCGGGCACGCTTCACTGCCTGAGCCACACGACGCTGGAATTTCAGCGAAGTACCTGTGATACGGCGGGGAAGGATCTTGCCCTGCTCATTGAGGAATTTTTTGAGGAATTCGGGATCCTTGTAATCGATATACTTGATACCGCTTCTCTTGAAACGGCAGTATTTTTTCTTTTTCGTGTCAACCGACAACGGAGTAAGATAACGGATTTCAGAATTTGCTTGTGCCATGACTTAGTTCTCGTTAGTGGTTGTTTCTTCAGTTACAGGTGCTGCAGCGGCTTTGTCTGCACGACGGCTACGACGCTTCTGAGCGTATTCGTGAGCGTATTTGTCAAGACGGAAAGTAAGGAAGCGGATCACTCGCTCGTCACGGCGATATGCAACCTCAAGGTTCTTGACTGCTTCGGGTTCTGCATCGAACTCTACAAGAGTGTAGAAGCCAGTCGATTTTTTCTCAATGGGATAAGCGAGCTTGCGCAGACCCCAGTTCTCCTCGTTCACGATAGTCGCACCATTATCGGTCAACACCTTGGTGAACTTTTCTACCGCTTCCTTCATCTGAACATCAGACAAAACGGGAGTCAAAATGAAAACGGTTTCGTAATGATTCATTTGTGTTAATAGTAAAGTTTAAACGATATTAAATATCAAAATCGGCTGCAAAGATAATGTTTTTTTCTTTCCTGCGCAACACCCTGATCATTTTTGAAAAACAAAAATAACTATCTTATACGAAATAAGATGCAATTCGATTAAATATTTGACAAATATGCCGCCTGACGGATCCATTATTGAAATTTCATGCGATTTAGCATTACCTTTGCAGCAAAATATAGTATTAGTTTGTTACAACGGTTGTCTGACGGACAACAACACAAGTCAAAATTTATGTTTACAGAAAAACGGAGCAGCATGCTCCACGGCATCCTGCTGATCGCCCTATTCTCATGTGCCGCATTCTATATAGGCGGTGCCAAATTTTTTCAGGATCTCTCATTCAGCCCGATGATAATTGGCATTGTGCTCGGTATGCTCTACGCCAACAGCCTCCGCAACCATCTGCCTGAGACATGGGTCCCAGGCATTCAGTTCTGTTCCAAAAAGATACTGCGCCTCGGTATTATATTATACGGCTTCCGCCTGACATTTCAGGACGTTATGGCAGTCGGGACTGCAGGCATAATGATCGATGCGATAATCGTGACCGTTACTATCCTGGGAGGCATTGCAATCGGCCGTCTGCTGAAAATGGACCGCGACATAGCGTTGCTTACATCGATAGGCAGTGGCATATGCGGAGCTGCCGCAGTGCTTGGCGCGGAAGCCACCATGCGCACCCAGCCCTACAAGACCGCTGTGGCAGTAGCAACTGTCGTGATCTTCGGCACAATCGCCATGTTCGTCTACCCAATCGCATACCGTTCCGGCATACTGGCGCTGTCGCCTGATGAAATGGGTATCTATGCAGGATCCACCCTCCACGAGGTAGCACATGCGGTAGGCGCGGGAAACGCTATGGGAGAGAATATAGCCAATGTATCCATCATTGTCAAGATGATACGCGTGATGCTGCTTGTGCCGGTATTGCTCATACTCGGATACTGGATAGCGCTAAGTGCGCGTAAAAGCAATACCTCCGCCGAAAAAGGCAAGGTCGCAATACCTTGGTTTGCCATAGGCTTCCTTGCTGTGATAGGTTTCAACTCATTCGGCCTTCTGCCGCAGAATATCGTAGATGCGATCAATTATATCGATACATTCCTTCTGACCATGGCTATGGCCGCCTTAGGAGCAGAAACAAGCATCGACAAATTCAAGAAAGCCGGAGCCAAACCGTTCATTCTCGCAGCCATTCTCTTTGTATGGCTCATCAGCGGAGGCTGGTTACTTGCCAAATATGTAGCTCCAGCACTCCTCTGACAAACCGGTCTCAATATAAAACAGAATCCAGTTCATTACGACACTACATCATATTCGAATAAAAGCGAAGAGGGAATCCGTCGGATTCCCTCTTCATCATATTACCATACCCGGATCGGAAAATTTTACCGGACTGATACTTTATATATTTTCCCGGCATAACGCACTACATAAATACCGGGGACAATATTCTTTCGCAAAATACGACGCCCTGACAAGTCATATACTTCCGCTCCGTCAGGAGCCTCTATCATGCCTACAGTTCCATATATCGCGACCTCGGTTGCCTCTACTGATTCCACTCCGGTTGCAATTGTTTCTATAAACCGGACACAGACAACCGCACTCGGTTCTTTACCGTCAATGACAGCTATAGCCTTGACAATCGTAGTAGCCGTAATCACAAACGGCTCCGAATAAATCATCACAGACGCACTTTCTCCAACGGATGGCTCGGATCCGTCAACGGTATAATAGACCACAGCACCTGCCACAGCCTGGATCTCAATCGTTGTCTGGCGTTCAAACTG
Organism: uncultured Porphyromonadaceae bacterium; assembly: GCA_948467675.1. Lineage (GTDB taxonomy): Bacteria > Bacteroidota > Bacteroidia > Bacteroidales > Muribaculaceae > CAOKFI01. The sequence goes on along the minus strand of CAOKFI010000005.1, from coordinate 90,398 downwards.
CTCTGCCCCCAGTATCCGCGGTGCGGCTGTAAGATCGCCACTGTCCGCCTCTATAGCCATAGGCCACAATTCAGGCACACCACCGGCTTCAGGCATTACGACTCCAGTTATTGTATAAACCGCAGCCTCGTCAGCAGCCAAAGGCCAACCGGCAATATCGCCAAACTGAGAAAAGTCGACCGGCATAGAAGCATTGACACTCCAGCCATTACCATCACGCGACAACTCATTGATTTCAAGATGGGCATCTGCGATAACAATCGGACGCCCATAATTCGACACATCCATCGCCTCGGTCTCTCCTACTCTCTTGTATATTGCGATACCGCTGGACACAGCATTGCCAAAAGTAGATACATCAGCAATGGCCAGAGCCACATTTGCCACCGGCTGATCAGGATGCATAATAGAGAATCCGGCAAGACGATCACCGGCAGAATACGTTTTACCGCTCCAGCCGCCCGGTGCCTTTATAGCTAACGAAGACCCCAGTTTATCCTCTACAAACAGATAATCGGCGCTCTGCGCAAGAACTACCACCTCACCCACAAAGTCGACCGGTGCTGATTTATAGTTCCATCCAATAAAATCCTTTATATACAAAATCTCATTGCCTTCTTTCACAAACGTACGCTCCACAACTTCACTCGGCGACATTCCGGCTATCTTGGCATAGGCTCTGACCGTCGTGGTCATAGTCAACGGCACAGGATGATCATAAATCATAGCGGCCGGATTTCCTATCGGATCGGATCCATCGACAGTATAATATATCACAGCATCCGGGCTACCTGCCACATCGGCACCAAACGTAGCTTCAACACCGAAGGTAGAAAGCTCGGGGAAATCCTCCTCCAGATATATCTGCGGCGAAGGCCCGACAGGGAGCTCTTCCGCCTCCAGATAATAAAGTTTGTCTATGTTTGAGTCATGTCCGACCATTCCTGTGATATTGTAGGATCTGGCAATATTCCATGTCGGCGGTTTATGACCGGCAAACTTGTTCTGAACCGTCAGCAGAGGATCTGTCTGAATCTTTCCATCAGCCACCGCCACATCATCAAACCTGACGTAATGATTATACAGCGATGCATCCACCATACCGACCGACGAGGGCATAGGCGCCGCACCTGTACGTAAAGGCTCAGCAAACGAAGCTATATACTCCGTAGCCACTCCTTCAGGCAAATCTTGATACACCTGATAATTCATAACAAACCCATCGATCACCGCTCCAGGCACATAGCTCTCAGGGAACGCCGTAGTCGAATATATCAGCAATTCGCCGCTTTCATCCTGTACATAAAGATAATATGTATTGTTATTAGTGAGTTTATATGAACCTGTTATTGTAACCGGATTAGCAAAACGTACGACTTCTGCCAATGCGGGAGTCGGCTCTGCTGTAAGTAGAGCCGCGATATCCGCAAAACTGTGCTCCGGTATACGTCTTACCTCGATCATGCCGACCTCACTCGGGGCCTTGTCGCCATCGATCGCTATTGCCTTTACAATCGCCGTTTCATCAACAGTGAACGGCCCCTGATAAGATATTCCGTTTTCAGAAGTAGGATCTTCATCGGAATTTATATTATAATATATCGACACGTTATCGCCAGACCCATCGGCAGATACTATCGATATCTCCGTAGACGGATAAAAGTCCATGCCCGCCGAACTGCTCAGGACCGGAGAAAACGATGTATTGACATCGACAGCCTTTTGATAATAGATATCCACCGAAGTCCACCTCTGTTGTGACGAGGCTTTTCCAAACAGGATATTAGACGCACCCTCATCGCAGATCCACGTAAGAGTGTGATCTTCCTTACTAAGCGACATAGATCCTACATTACACGAAACGAAGTCATCTGTATAACCATCTTTCATGTGAAACACGACTTTGGTCATTTTCTTTTTGGGATCAACCGACCTCAGCAGTGTAGTCACAACAGCATTATACACCCTGAGTTCACCCGGACTGCCACTGTAATACGCCACCTTGATACTGGCGCCATTATTGTCGAAATCAAACAAGAAATCACCCCACTGGATCATATTTACAGGCTGGACAAACTTATTCGTACTGTTGGCCTGATAGACCAGTTTATCAAACGACTCATCCTCATGAACCGTACCGGTTGTTCCTTCCCGATATGTATACAATCCTCCAGTGAACACACATTCCATAACACCAGGCTGTAGCAAAGCGCATGTAAATTTATGGCTGACAACATCGCTCGGACCCTTTCCATCCTCCACTGCCAATGCATACACGACCGCATCCTTGTCCAGCGCAAGAGCTGTGCCGGAATAAACAGTCCCGACGGTATTATAATTATCTGCGGTAAGCTCGACATCTATACTATAATAAATTGTCGCACCGTCAACAGCACCGAAAGTCACATCTGTAGACGGATAAAACGTAAAGCCATTAGAACTGCTGATCACCGGCTCTTGAGCCTGAGGCACAACATCCCACAGAACCGTGATCGACTTGATATAAGTGGCCGCCCCGCCGGGACGCAGATAGAACGCACGTTCCCCATCTTCAAAATTCTGCGTGAACGACACAGGCTCGGGACTCACCCCTAACCCATTGGATATCAAATCTCCTTTCGTCACCGTATTGCTATATCCTTCATACTCCTTTTTCGACGCATATATCGAATATCCTTTTGTACAATTCTGATCCAGCTCGATCACCATCGACTTCAGGACACCTCTGCTTTTCGACACTGCAATACCGCTTTTTGCCGGATCATTTAATTGAATCGACGATGTGTTTTTTGCCCCGGCATATACGTATGTCACCCCGGAAACCGGCGACGTATATGTCTGACTCGTCCCGTAGGCGACTCCGGCAATCTCATTTGCGGTCAGAACATCTGTCACTTCAACAGCATGTATACAGGAAGCACTCCATGCGAAACATAGACATGACAAAATACATTTCTTCATCATACAAAATTTAAGGTTAGCGAATGGTTAGATCCACAAATATAAACATTTTTTATAAATTTCCAAATTATAAACCAAATTTAACTCCCTGTGAACAATTCCATCTGTTCAGATGTATGTAATGTACTGATAAAACGTTTCAGCAATGAATTTCATGGATACTGATGGCGGCCATATGCCTGTCATGTCTTCCGCTAAACTCGTGCGGATGCCTGCACAGCTATTGGGGCGTGGAAAGCGACTATGACTTCCACGACCATCACCATAAACACAAAAAGCCCAAGCCACCAAAGTGGCACGGGCATAAAAAGCATCACCATCATCACCACGATGATGATTAATCAGGCAAGCGTATTATAGCGCATCCACCTCACAACGGAAGCGGTGCATCCGGATAGCGGCCTCGGCCGCTTCAGCGCCTTTATCTCCGCACGATCCTCCGCACCGGTCTATGGCATCCTGCTCCGTATCGACAGTGAGCACTCCGAATATAACCGGGATATCGCATTCGGCATTAAGGTGGGTAATACCTTGAGTCACGCTTTGGCATACATAATCGAAGTGTGGCGTACCTCCTCGCACCACGCAACCGAACACAATAACGACATCGAACAGTCCTGTTTCTATAAGCTGCGATGCGGCAAACGTGAGCTCAACCGCACCAGGCACATGAAACACTTTGATATCACCGTCAGACACTCCTGCCAATGTCAGGGATGCAATCGCCGATGCTGTAAGCGCACCGGTTATATCTCCATTCCATTCTGCGGCGACAATCGCTACACGTATCTGCTCGTCAGAGCCAAGACGCAATACCGCCGAAGGGGCTTTATCGGATTTTGACATACATCTATTTGTTTAATGATTCAACGTGGAAATATCTTATGCCACAATCCGAGAATATCAAGATTACGGCTTTTTGCGTTCAAAAGAATATTAGTAATGCGCGAATGCTCATCGACCGCATTCAGCCTTGATGCCTTATGCAGCATGGTATTGAGCAGATGCACTCCTTTATCGCGTGTGGCATTGGCCTGAAGCAGCGCTTCACCGAGATCGACCGACAGACGCAGCTGCCGCATGGAGAAATCCGGCTCCATACGGGTCAGATATTTCAAAGCACGCATAAAGAATTGTACTGACTCACGATATCGTCCCATACTGACAAGCATACGTCCTTCGTCTTCAAGCGAAGTCACAAGTCTTGAGGTCACCTCTTCGGAACCGTCTTTGACCTGTTCCATATATGTCGTCGTTGCTACCTGATAATGTGCCAGCAGATTGACCTGCTCTATACGGGAGCGATATATCGAGGTCGAAGCATTAAGCGCCAGCACCACGGCAGGCCCGAATCTGTCCGGATCGTTCCTCGACAACCGTTCGAACAGTTTCAACGCCTTAGATATCTGCCGCTCTGCATGACGATATTCCTTACGTTTCACGCGCAACACACTCAAGTCATACAAAGTCATGCCCAATAACGCCGAAAACATGATATCCTTTCGCCTGGGAGTCGTTGACAGCAACGACAGTGTGGTTGCTGCCGACAACATGGCCTCGTCGAGGTCATCGTTCTCTATAAGCATAGCCGTTATCACCTGATTCAACGCGGCGCGAATATCGGACGAATCATCATGACCGGCACGCTGCAACACGGTATCGAACCGTCGGATCGTATCGATCATCCGTTTCCCGTCGCCCTTGGCTATCGCCTCCTGTGCCAGAACACGCACGTAGTCCACGACAAGCCCTACAGGCGCCTTCCCAAGCTCCCGGCGCAGCGCCGACAATGTAGGCAATGAATCCCATACGGCACGCATTGGTGCCATATCCGGACCCGGAGGCAGAAACAGAGGATCGAGCGATGTAGAGTTCATGGCAGTATCATTCGGCATCACTACCACCTCGGGATTTATTCCCCAGATATCCGCCATGATGACGCAGAGCGTATTGTTCGCGTGTAAATCCGGTAAGACGCATCACATTTACCACCAGGACATCACCGATCACTGTCATCATCGTTGTCGATGTGGTCGGGGTAAGCCCCAACGGACACACTTCAGGTACCGGAGCCGTACACAATGCGATATCCGCAATGCTCGCCAGCTCGCTTTCAGGATTGCCGGTTATCACAATAAGAGGCATACCCGGATACAGGTTATGAACCAGCTCCACCAGCTGTATGATCTCTCCCGTTTTACCGGAATTGGATATAAGCAACATGATGTCGTTGGGCTGCAGTACCCCAAGATCGCCATGCTGCGCCTCGCTCGGATGCAGATTAACGGCAGGTGTTCCGGTCGATGAAAATGTCGTGGCTATATTCATAGCGATCTGGCCGGCCTTTCCCATGCCCGATGTGACAAGTTTGCCGCCGCGGCGGTGCACGTGTTCGATTATGGCTTCCACGGCCTTGTCATAGGCATCGGTAACCGGAATTGCTGCAACAGCATTGCTTTCGGCAGCCAAAATATCACGCATTGAGGTCTGTATATCCATATATGATCTCCAAGTCTAACGAGAGTACATCTCAATTAACCCACAAAAGTAATGAAAATTTAGTCGCAAGAATGCATATCGTCATGAAAATCGAGAGTCCGTTTGTGCATTCGCACCAACTTATAGCGCGAACCGGGCGTTGTTATATCCCGGAATGCAGTTGGCGACAGTTCAATGACATCACCGCGAAAACCGTCGTTTGTGAGAAACAGAGCGCGTGTAGTATCTATCTCACAACGCCTGATTATATTATATTTCAGCCCGGCCTCATCAAGACGGCGGCGCACATGTACATTATACGGCTCGATGGCCACATTCACGACTCCCGACCTACGGGCTTCTTCATACAACAGTCGCCGGTACATCGTCGCTTCAATCTTCAGACCGACAGCATCGACGACACAATGCGGCAAAGTAAGCAACGCGCACACATATATGATACAGCGTACAGGCTTCTGCCATAGGCCGGCTTTCACGCTCACGATCATAGATGTCAGCACGCTGACAGGAATTACGGCCCACAAATAAGGGATATACCTCGCCCACCATGTCTGCTCAAATACAAAGCACGAGATCAGCAGACATAATGAGACATACAGAGCCTGCCACACACGCCATGAGCCGGCAATCAAGACAACAGATGCCAGCAGCATAATATACATATAAGGCCCGAACCCGCCATAACGCTGATCATAGGTAATTCGTCTGGACATTGTCATGGATTTGACAAAATTGACTATACGGCCGCCTTCCTGAAATTCTATCGGAGTGTTCCCGCTCATTATATCCTCAACATTATCGCCCATCAGAGGATAAAGCGGGTGGCCGAAACGCTGTGCATTTGTCACATACGGGTGATATCCCAATACACACAGACCGAACAATGCGCCTGCCGCAGCTATCGATGCGGAACGTATGATAACAGAAACACTGCGACGCGAGATCACCAATAAGAGCAAAAACGCGTCCCACTCTATGCCAAGATAGAATCCGTGCGTAAATTTGGTGACCATTCCGATCATTGTCGCCGCAAGCGTTATCGCAGCCCAGAACCATGACCATCCCATACGGTACATTCGCAGCATACCCGTTCCTACTATAAGTATGCAACAATAAAGTGCATAATCATTGTAATAGGTAAACAATTGTGTGATCAGAACCGGATTGGCTGAAAAAAGAAGAACCACGATAGCAACGCGCTTTTTTGACAATGACGGGTAAACAAGCCTCAACACTCCACCCGTCAGCAGCAACGCAGCTCCGGCCAACATAAGGTTCACGACCTTACCGCTTTCCATATTTCCGGTCAATGCCGCTACTGAAGCCTCAGCGATCTCCAATGCTTTTGCATAGCAATTAACCCAGACCGTAGGTGTATCGGCCGTCTCTTTCACCGGATTCCAGCCATCCAGCAGACGCCCTATTGTCTCACCGTGATAGGCATTGCCGTCGTAGCTCTGATCAGTCAACATCGAACAGACAACAGAAGCCGCTGCCAACGAGACCAATGTCAGAACCACCACACGCCAGCTTCGCTTACTTGTTCCGAATACACATAGTATTGTAGCCACCGACGCCGATACTGCTACTGGGAAACCCCAGTAATTGATCGGAGTTCCTACAGCAAAACAAAGCAGCGCTATGCAAAGTGTATAAAACACCATGGCAAGCAGCATTGTGCCAGCCATGACAAGTGAATTCGTATCTCGGATCACCAGCACCTTAGAACTCGGTAAAAGCCAACGGCAGCAATGACTTGACCGATGGAACCTTATATATCTTTTCAGATCCTGATAAAATCACCTCTACATTATGCCCTGCCAATGTTTCGTATTCCAGCAAAGCCTGCCTACAACTTCCACATGGAGAAATAGGTTCCGCGACTTCTTTACCCGATGTATCCAGAGCCGCTATTGCAATCGCCTTGAATTTAGCCTCGGGATATTGTGCATGGGCATAGAAACAAGCCGACCGCTCAGCGCATGTCCCCGAAGGATATGCCACATTTTCCTGATTCGCGCCGGTCACGATAACCCCATTGTCAAGGGCTATAGCCGCTCCTACATGAAAATTGCTGTATGGCGCATACGACCGGTGCGATGCGGCTCGTGCTTCATCGACCAGATGCCTCTCTTCGACTGTGAGTTCGGCATAGTCTATTACACTTACGGGTATCGATATGTCAATATTTTTCATTAGATCAGGTTTTTATTGTCTGTATTGGTTATTGCCACTTTAATAATCGTATCAGTAGAATCGGTCACAGGAAACAGACGCGCAGTCCTGAGGCCGATGACCCATATTATTTCACCGTTGCGGGTAAGCACACTAATTTTGCGTTTGTCGGCCACTGAAATTTTTGCATCAGAAAAAATATCACTCAGCTTTCTGGAGCCTTTCATTCCGAAAGGTTTCATCCTGTCACCCTCACGCCAGGAACGAACCACCCACTCAGGGTTTCCGTCCAACGCACATGCGTCAAGATACAGAGTATCCGTCTCTCCTTTACGCGGAGTGAAACCGTCTCGTGAAATCGTCGAGATCCGACAGGCTACAGGCCACAAAGAGGCATCCGTAATATCATCTATCACACAATCACGATCCGGCATTTCACCAACCTTAGACTGCACTGACAGTATCCCGCGATCGATCAGCGCCGTATGTGTCCCCGACACGAAACTCCGCCCCGAATTGCCACAACTCCGTATCATATCCGAAGCCTGAGATGCATTGAATCCACGGTCACGCAATAGTTCGAACAACAAGGTATGAGCCTCTGCCTCCTCGGATATCATATCACACAGAGCTATCCGATTGCCGTCATCCGACTGATACCGTTTCGCCGCATCACAGATTGCAGACTCATACACCTTCTCATTTGCGCGCAATATCCTCATTGTCGAAGCTATTGCACCACATGCTTCGGGAAACTCCTGACAGATATGCGGTATCACAATATTACGCAGACGGTTACGGACAGCATCGTTAACCGCGTTAGTACTATCGGTAACATAATCCAGACCCCGGAAAGCAAGATACCCCTCGATATCCTGTCTTGTCACTCCGAGCAGAGGCCGGACAACATCTCTCTGACGAGGCAACATACCCCGAAGCCCTCGCAATCCGGTTCCTCTCAACAGATTCAGGAAGAATGTCTCTATATTGTCATCCTGATGATGTGCCACTGCTATTGCCTGGGCATCACATTCCGACATTCGTTTACGGAAATAATCATAACGCAATTCACGACATGCCATTTCAAGCGAAACACCATATCGGGCCATGTAGCTTCTGGTATCAAAATCGGCCACCTCACACATAACGCCGAGTCGTGCAGCCACAATTTCAGCATGGTGCTGGTCACGCAAAGCCTCCTCCCCGCGCAGATGGAAGTTGCAATGTATTGCCCGGCAATCATATCCAAGACGGCAAAGCACCGACAAAAGCGCTACAGAGTCAGCACCACCGCTAAGCCCGACTATTACCGGACGCCCGTCGGCAGCCAACAGACTATCCTGCCGGATAGACTCCGCTATCTTCGCTTCAAATTCGCTATAGTTCATACATACAGTCTGCCGGTCTATAATACGGATATGTTATATCCCATAGAAACAACGCCTCGGGAGGCATTGATGTTCCTGCGGCACATCGGTCGCGAGCCTCTATTATGCCCTTGAAATCGTCACATGAAAGCCGCCCCCGGCCCACATCAACCAGTGTACCCACCACCGCACGCACCATATTGCGAAGAAAACGGTCGGCAGTTATGACAAAGGTCATTCCATCAGCCCCATCCTTAACCCACTCAGCCCGGGTAACACTGCAGATATTTGTTTTGACATCAGTGTGCAGTTTGGCAAATGAAGTGAAATCCGACACCTTGAGCAATAGCGACGCGGCATGGTTCATAGCTTCGAAGTCGAGACGACCGCGCGAGCACCATGTAAGCGGATACACGAACGGCGATTTATGCGCTACCGTGCGGTAATGATATGTCCTGCTTGTGGCGTCGAAGCGGGCATGGGCATCATCATGAACCGGAGTCAGAGAATATATGGCGATATCACGACCCACAATCGAATTGAGCGAGCGCACAAACCTTGTCAGATCGGCTATCGGCTCCGGCATATCGAAATGAGCGATCATCATGCGGGCATTGACCCCAGCATCAGTGCGGCCGGCGCCGGTAATTTTAACCGGCGTCCGCACAAGCGTGGTCAGCGACTGTTCTATAGTCGACTGTACGGATACCGCTCCAGGCTGTGTCTGCCAGCCATGAAACGGCAATCCTCGATAAGCCAAGTGCATGAAATAACGTGGCATCGGCAGGTCGGCAATTACAATCAGTCTTTGTCAAGATATGTATACCCGTAAAGTCCCGACCTGTAATTGCTCAGGAACTCACGACCCTCTTCCGGGGTAATCTTGCCGGCCTTCATTGCCGCAGTCACCCATGTCTCGACATTGCGCACAAGTTTCTTCGGATTGAACTGCACATAATCAAGCACCTCGGCCACAGTCTCGCCGTCTATTATCTGGTCGATCTCATAATGATCCTTATATACACTGATATGAACGGCATTAGTATCGCCGAAAAGATTGTGCATGTCGCCGAGAATCTCCTGATAAGCACCGACAAGAAATACTCCTAAATAATAAGGCTCTCCGGACTTCAATGCATGCACAGGCAGCGACGAGGATGTACCGTGTACATTGATGAAGTTGGCGATCTTGCCATCGCTATCGCATGTTATATCCTGGATAGTAGCGGTTCTTGCCGGTTTCTCATCGAGCCTCGAAATCGGCATTACAGGGAACACCTGGTCTATAGCCCATGAATCCGGCAGCGACTGGAACAACGAGAAATTGCAGTAATATTTGTCAGGAAGCATCTTGGCGATCTTACGGAGTTCCTCCGGCGGATGCTTCATCGAAAATGCGATCTCGCCGACTTCGCGCGCTACGGACCAGAACAGTTTTTCGATTTGTGCACGTGTGCGCAGATCGAGCAGTCCCAGGCTGAACAGGTCGAGAGCCTCCTCGCGGATCTGCAGAGCATCGTGCCAGCTCTCGAACAGACGCGGCTGACTCAGTTTATCCCAAATGTCATAGAGTTCCCTGGCCAGTTCGTGATCATCGCCAGAAATCTCCTCATTATCTTTCCAGAACGGGAGCGAAGTCGCCTGCAGCACCTCGAATACGAGTACCGAGTGGTGTGCCGTAAGGGATCGTCCGCTTTCCGTGATGATATTGGGCTGATGGACGCCGTTCTTCACACAGGCATCGACAAGCGCCGACACAGAGTCATTGGCATACTCCTGGATCGAGTAGTTCATACTGCTTTCGCTCGCAGAATTGCGTGTCCCGTCGTAATCCACACCGAGACCGCCGCCGATATCTATGAAATCGATGTTGAAACCCATCTTCGACAGTTGCACATAGAACTGTGTAGCCTCTCTGAGCGCATTTTTAATCCGGCGTATCTTAGTGATCTGACTACCTATATGGAAATGTACCAGACGCAGGCATTCCATAAGTTTGTTACGCTCCAGATAGTCGAGGGCCTCAAGAAGCTCACTTGAATTCAAGCCGAATTTGGACTGGTCGCCACCGCTCTCTTCCCACTTGCCAGAGCCGGAACTCGACAGTTTTATACGTATACCGATATTGGGCTGTATCTGCAGGCGTTTGGCCACCTTAGCTATAAGTCTAAGCTCATTGAGTTTCTCGGCAACAAGATAGATACGGCGACCCATTTTCTGTGCCAGCAGCGCCAGCTCCACATAATTTTCATCCTTATATCCGTTACAGATGATCAGGGCATTCTCTACTATATTAGTAGCCAGTACAGCATGCAGTTCAGGCTTGGAACCGGCTTCAAGACCTATGTTGAACTTCTGACCATGGCTGACGATCTCTTCTACGACCTGACGCATCTGGTTGACCTTTATCGGATATATGATAAAGTTTTTCCCTTCGTAATGATATTCCGCAGCCGCCTGCTTGAAACACCGCGATATTTTCTCGATACGGTTGTCCAGGATATCGGGAAAACGCAGTAACACCGGCGATGTGACATCACGCACCTGAAGCTCGTCCATGATCTCTTTCAGGTCGACCGATGCATATCCATCGCGAGGCGTAACAGCCACATGCCCTTTATCATTAATGGAGAAATATTTCAATCCCCAGCCATTAATATTGTACAGTTCGGCACTGTCTTCTATGCGCCATTTTCTCATCTGTTCAGAGTCTTAAATAATGTTAAATATAATCTGTAATATTCGTTTACTTAATTTATAACAAAAACTATTCACAAAAGTAGTCATAATTTTGCGTTACAGCAGAGGATTCATGAAAATTTACGTATCTTTGCACCAAATACAACCAAACAATTGCAATCATTTCATATTTAACCCAACGCATTATGAATCGTAAGCTATGTGTATCGCTTCTTGCAGGAAGCGCATTGCTATTGACCGGATGCTCCAAGAAGCTCAACCAGTTTCAGGCTGATTATTTCTCGGTGAACCCTAACCCGCTCGAAGTAGTAGGCGAACATGTTCCGGCCACTGTAACAGCCCGTATTCCGGCTAAATTCTTTGTTAAGAACGCTGAAGTAACCGTTACTCCCTACCTCGAGTACAACGGTACCGAAACAGCATCTACCGCCTACACCTTCCAGGGTGAGAAAGTTCGCGGCAACAACACTGTTGTAAGCTACGACAACGGCGGTACAGTAACAATTCCCGTTGATTACAACTATCAGCCGGAAATGCAGAAGAGCGTTCTCTCTCTCGCATTCAACGTACGCCAGGGTAAGAAACAGTATGTGCTTCCCCGCGTTCAGGTGGCAACAGGCGTTATCGCTACTGCCGACCTCGCTACAGCAGCAACTGTAAATCCTGCTATCGGTGCCGACAAGTTCCAGCGCATAATCAACGAAAAATATGCTGCCGACATTCTGTTCCTCATCAACCAGGCCAACCTCCGCAACGGTCAGCTCAACTCTGACGAAGTAAAGGCCTGGAACGAGCAGGTTGCCGCTGCCAACGCCGATGACCGCCGCGAGATCAAAGAGCTCAACATCGAGTCGTACGCTTCGCCCGACGGCCCTCTGGCATTCAACACCCAGCTGGCTGAAAAGCGTGAGCACAACACAAAAGGCTATCTCGAAAAACAACTCAAGAAAAACAAAATCACTGAATTCGGCGAACTCACAGCCAACTTCACCGCTGAAGACTGGGAAGGCTTCAAGAAACTCGTTTCTGAAAGCAACATCCAGGACAAGGATCTTATCCTCAGCGTTCTGAAAATGTATCAGGATCCTGAAGTTCGTGATCGCGAGATCCACAACATGACAAGCGTATTCGACGAACTCGCTGAGACTATTCTCCCCCGTCTCCGCTACTCTCGTCTGACAGCATCTGTCGATGTAATCGGCAAAAGCGATGCTGAGATCCAGGAGGCTTACAAGAACAATCCTTCTTCTCTCACTATCGACGAGATCCTCTACTGCGCTACTCTGACCGACGACAACAACCAGAAAATGGCCATCTACAGCACAGCTGCCAAGATCTACCCCAACGACTACCGCACATTCAACAACCTCGGTATGTGCCAGTACATCGCAGGCAACTATGACGCTGCTGTCGCCAACTTCAACAAAGCTGCAAGCATAGCTCCCAAGAACGCTGAGCCCAAGATGAACCTCGGTCTCGCTTCAATGCTCAAGGGCGACTACCGCGACGCAAACCAGAAGTTCGGTGCTGCTGCCGGAGCAGAAGGCCTCAACGACGCTATGGGTGTTTACTACCTGAAGCAGGGTGACAATGCTGCTGCCGTACGCGCATTCGGTGACTCCAAGACCAACAATGCCGCTCTCGCACAGATCCTCACCAAGGACTACTCGAAAGCAAAAAACACTCTCGCCGGTGTAGCTAATCCCGATGCTACCACATACTACCTGATGGCAGTACTCGGTGCCCGCACCAACAACGAGAGCATGATCAACAGCAACCTCCTGAAAGCTATCAAACTTGACAGCAACATGGCTAAGCGCGCTGCCGCTGATCTCGAATTTGCAAACTACAACCTGTCTGCAATCCTCTAATCCGGATCCGGATTGAAAATAACAGCGCGGAGCTGTCCGAAAAACGGACAGCTCCGCCTCTTTTTTAATGGATTATATCAGAAACTGTACTGGATAGCAGCATACAGACGATTGGCGTTGCCGCGCAATCCGCTGCAGTCTGTGCGCGATCCATAGTTATATTCTATTCCGAGCATACAGTCCGGTACAATAGTATAAAAAGCATTCGCCACCATATACTGACCATAGCGGTAAGCGTCCGGTCCCAACGACTTCTGACCGTAAAGCCGGCACTGGCTGTAGCTTGCCGATACAAAAAAACGCGATGAGAAATCATACTGCAACCCTGAAGTAAACACAAAAGTCCCCGGAGCTTTCAGCTCTCCGGCATTACCGCTGTGTATCAGATCCAGACCTTGACCGCCGAGATCGTTGACGTAATGGGCTATACCCTTGCCGTATGCGGCACTGTAATAGAATGTAAAGCCATGGCCTACCAGCGCCTGACCGCTCAGTTGCATACCCCATCCGGTAACGAAACGGTTGCGGCCGCTAAGCATATCGCGGTAGCTCAACTGCCGGAAAATACCCGACACTCTTATATGACTGTCTTTATCCGGATTATACTGCACATAAGCTGGAATATCCGGACAGCGCTGCGATATAGGCTCGCTCATTTCAGGAATACAGGTATATGACGCCGACGGATTCTCGACCGATACCGCCATACGCCAGCGGTCAGACAATACAGGAGCATACTGGATCAGCACATTCTTGCTGGAAACCTCTCCGCAGGGTCCCTGGGCATCTATAGTAGGCGGAGCTGCCGGATCATCGAATGAACTGCGTGCCAGACCGGCCGTGACATATTCCAACTGCACGTATGCCTGCTTCAGTTTCATGCCATAGCCTCCGTTATTGCCTGTAAAGTTGGATTGAACATACACCGTAAAATATCCCAGTTCGGAGGTACGTCCCACCATTTTAAGAAAAAGTGTGGAATGCGACGCATCCATATTGAACTTATTGCGCGACGTCGGATCCGAAGGTACTGCAATATCGTATGTCGTCGATCCTCCGTTGTCCATCGCTCCATGAAAATCATACGCCATAGTACCCTTGACATAACCGCCTATACCGAGAGCCACTTTTCCCTTGCGGTCAAGAAACAGGAAACGCGGAGCCCGCGGATCCTGAAAATCGAGATTCTCAGTCGAATAAAGTATGGCTATCAGATCGGATGGCGCCGACGTGCGGTCAGCCCCGATCACCACCGACCGTTCCGGAATCATTATTGTGTCTGGATACTGGTTACCGGACATTGCCGGTATTGGAGTCAGCAGGATCAATGCCGTAAGCTGACAGGCTGCGATCAATCGGTTGTGCATTGTATAAAAATGTTAGGCGATGTTATGCTATGATAACACCGCCTGACCGATTTTGTTTTCTATTGCTGCGTCAGATCACAGAAGCCCAAGATACCTTTCGGCATCGAGAGCGGCACGGCAGCCGGCTCCGGCAGCCACCACAGCCTGACGGTAATGCGGATCCGCCACATCTCCGGCCGCAAACACTCCGGGTATATTTGTCTGCGACGTCACACCCTCGAGTTTCAGATACCCGGCTTCATCCATTTCAAGCCACGGTTTGAACACATCGGTATTGGGTTTGTGACCGATAGCAAGGAAAAATCCGTCTATAAGTATGTCATGGCGGCGCTCCTGATCTGTACCGGCATGCTCTATCAGGTGTGCTCCCTCGAGAAATTCCTCACCGAAAAGACCTTCTGTATTGGTATTGAACAGCAGCTCGATGTTCTCTTTGTCAAACACCCGTTGCTGCATCACTTTCGACGCACGCAGATGAGGTTTACGGACTATCATATATACCTTCTTGGCGATATTGCTCAGATACAAAGCCTCCTCGCATGCAGTATCCCCTCCGCCGACCACAGCCACAGTACGGCCGCGATAAAAGAATCCGTCGCAGGTAGCGCATGCCGACACTCCCATTCCCGAATATTTGCTCTCGTCAGGCAATCCGAGAAAACGGGCAGTCGCTCCGGTTGCTATTATCACACTGTCGGCCGATATCACAGTGCCGTCATCTATGGTCACCAGCAGCGGATGTACACCGAAATCCACACCTGTAACAGTGCCACGGCGTATGTCAGCGCCGAAACGTTCGGCCTGACGGCGCAGATCCTCCATCAGCTGGGGACCGGTCACACCCTCCGGATAACCGGGAAAATTCTCGACTTCGGTAGTTATTGTCAGCTGCCCGCCTGGCTGTATCCCTTCATATAGCACGGGATTGAGATTGGCACGCGAAGCATATATGGCGGCCGTATATCCGGCCGGTCCTGAGCCTATGATAAGGCAACGTGTTGTACCTTCATTCATTGTCATGGTTATGATGTTGTTAGATCCCTGAGCGCAGATCAGCGCAAATCCACGATCTCGGCTCCGGGATGAAGTTGCTTATTATATACAAACTCCGACGGATGCGGCGTTTTGCCGACAGCCACCGTTTTGACCTTGATCGTCACTACATCCTGGCCGTTGTCAATAACCACCTTCGACGGCCACGATGTCGAGCCGTTGTAGGTGACTGTCAGTTTGCCAGCACCGGAATTGCGCGGAGTATAGCCTACGGTTGTCTCGGTCGGCGACGATCTGACGATACTGCCTGAAAAACTGTCACGCAACGACGACACTATGGCAAATGGATTGATCTGTGCCAGCTCGGCGGCCGTCGGTTCGGTCACACTCACTTCGTCGGCCGAGGGGGAATACGTCCACTGCGTACGGCCGTCATACCACGTCTCCATCCCGTTCACATCCATGTGAAACCGGTCGCCTGACACAGTTATGGTTCCGGGCACGGAATGCCCCTGCGCGTCAACAGTAAAGGACGCCGTGACACTCGGCGACTTGCCGAAACGTTCCACAGCACGTGAAGTGACCTCATCGGCAGTGACTGCGACAGCCGTTCCGCTACATACCATTGCGAAAACGGCAGTCAGCATACGTATTATAGTAGTTGCATTCATTGTAATATCTTTAACAGTATCGTCTTGGAAAATGTTTGTATCATCACATTTCCAGTATACGCTCAAGCGTAAGAGAGTCGACCAGTACGGATCGCGGTTTGCCTCCCTGCGAAGGGCCGACGATACCGGCCGCCTCCATCTGGTCCATGATCTTGCCGGCACGGTTATAGCCTATCGAATAGCGGCGCTGCAATGACGATGTAGAGGCTGTGCCGGATGTCACGATAAAACGTGCGGCCTCCTCGAAAAGTGGATCGCGGTCGGTCACACTGCCCATCGATGCCTCCGAACCATCCGGTATAAACTCCGGAAGTTCGTAAGCGCACTTGTAGCCGGGCTGCTCCGATATCGAACTGCATATAGCCTCGACTTCATCCGTATCGATAAAGGCACACTGCACACGGTCAAGCTCGCCGTCTCGCGAGAACAGCATGTCGCCACGCCCTATGAGCTGATTGGCTCCGGAACGGTCGAGGATCGTCTTGCTGTCGACCATCTGGATCACACGGAAAGCGATTCGGCCAGGGAAATTGGCCTTGATCACACCTGTGATGACATTGGTCGACGGACGCTGCGTGGCTATGATCATGTGCATGCCTACCGCACGGGCCATCTGTGCAATACGGGCTATGGGCTTCTCAACATCCTTGCCGGCTGTCATGATCAGGTCGGCAAACTCATCGACTATGACCACTATATACGGCAGGAAGCGGTGCCCCTTCTCCGGATTGAGACGTTTGGCCACGAACTTGGAATTATACTCCTTTATATTCCGCACATTGGCCGCTTTCAGAAGATTGTAGCGGTTCTCCATCTCGACACACAACGAGTTAAGCGTAGTCACAACCTTCGCCGTATCGGTGATTATGGCATCCTCCTCATCGGGCAGCTTCGCCAGATAATGGTTCTCGAGCGCCCCATACAGGCTGAACTCAACTCGTTTCGGGTCTATGAGCACAAACTTCAGCTCAGCCGGATGCTTCTTATACAGAAGCGACGCTATTATGGCATTAAGGCCTACCGACTTACCCATACCCGTCGATCCCGCCACGAGAAGATGCGGCATCTTGGCGAGATCGGCTATAAACACCTCGTTGCTGATAGTCGATCCCATGGCCATAGGCAGGTCGTATCGTGTCTCCTGATATTTTTTCGACGCTATGATAGACCGCATCGATACCACCTGCGGCTCCTTGTTCGGAACCTCAATACCTATAGTGCCTTTACCCGGAATCGGAGCTATGATACGGATTCCAAGAGCGGCAAGGCTCAGCGCTATATCATCTTCCAGACGTTTGATCTTGGCTATACGCACACCCTCCGCCGGTATTATCTCATAGAGAGTCACTGTAGGCCCCACGGTAGCCTTGATCTTGGATATGGCTATACCGTAATCGGCAAGCGTCTTTGTGATCCGCTCCTTGTTTTCCTCCTGCTCCTGCTGGTCAACGCTCCCTTCATGGCTTTCGCGGTCGTGCAGCAGATCTATCGACGGAAAACGGAAACGCGACAACTCGGCCGTAGGATCATATACATCGCGGCGTATCTCCTTGGCCTGCTCTATTTCCGGCTTGGTAACGCTCATATTCACATCGTCGCTGTCTATGACCAGTTCCGGCTCTGACACCGGTTCTTCAGCAATATCATCGGCAGAGTCATCCGATATATCTTCCGGCTCCAGCGGATCATCCATATCTTCCAATTGCTGCGTATCCGGCTCACGGTCTGTCTCTATGTCACCGGCCTTTTCTTTATCATATTCGTCAAAACCCACTACGGTGTCATCGGAAGTCGTTTCTGCGTCATCCGGTTCTTCCGCATCGAGCACCGAACCCTGCATCGACTCCTCGACCTTACGGCGCTCTGCCTCGCGACGCTCCGCCTTACGGCGGGCTGCCTCTCTGCGGGCTGCGACCTTGCGGCGCCATGCCATGAACAGCATGGTCAGCTGGGTAAGATATATCAGGACTATCAGCGATATCAGCAGCAGGCTAACGCCGATCGCACCCCATATACTCGCTGTACGTATCAGAAAATCATTGATATAGTAACCGTGATGGCCGCCCCAGAATATATGACCGCCGGAGTTGATGGTAAGCAGGCCTATGACTATCGACGTCGTCGTAGCCAGTATCAGACACTTGAATGTCAGCATCCAGAAACGGAATTTATGAAGCCGCACAAGCGTGGCGCCTATGGCACCTATATAGAATATCAGGAAGAACGATCCGAGACCGAGCCATTCTGTCAGCAACAGATGGCTCAGATATGCTCCGAACGGGCCTCCGGCATTCTCTATAGCACCTTCCTGTCCGGCCAGTTCGTTGACCGTATGATGGAGCACCTTGCTCTGATCAGCCTCGCTCGTCGAGAAAAAAGATATCGACACGATAAGCAGATACATGGCTACCAACAGCAACAGTATACCCACGAACATGTGCGTGCGCTTATCTTTCAGAAATTGCAGCACAGCGCCCGGCTTGTCTGATATTTTCTTAGGCCTTGACGGTCTGCGGCTTGCCTGATCCGGGACCTTGCGGCGGCGCTGCGCCTGCGCCTGAGGTGCCACAGGATCCGGATCGAACCCGTCGGTAGATATATTGTAGTTGCTCATTGCTATGGTTATTACAGTTCTGAAGCAACAAAGTTAACAATAAAAACCGACACCCGAAAAAACAAAAAGGCGGGAACAGTATCCATCGATACTGCCCCGCCGGCATCTATGGTATCGGCCTTTCGAAAGGCCGGAGAAATCTATTTTGTAGTATCTGTGCTGACCTTAGCGCTTGCAAATACGCTGAGTTGCAGCTTCTGCATGATATGCCGTATGGCTTGGGCTGCTTTGATCGACACTCCGGCCTCATTCAGTTCAGGCGAATAGGCCGCTATTCCGAATACTCCCGGCAATACACCGGCTATCGCTCCGCCAAAGCCTGATTTTGCAGGAAGGCCGGTCGCTACCATCCAGGGCTTGGCTTCTTTATGAGGCCCGTGCACAGCCATGAGCGCAGTCACAGTCGGCGATATACAGCCGTCAAACACATGTTCGCCTGTCTTTGGATTGCGTCCGTCGGCAGCTATAGTGGCACACATTGTCGCCAGCTGTTCGGATGTTGCCGTCATTGCCATCTGGCGTATATAAAGGTCTATCGCTATAGGAGCATCATCATAAAGTGTGTATCCGGCCTCAGCAATCACATTCTCCACATTGGCCTTTGCAGCCTCCTCTGTCAGGGCTTTATACAGATCGTCGTCGAGTTCCGGAGCCGATCCGATAAGATTGATCATATTATTGATTATCACTTCCCATTTGCCATCGGCATCGCCGGTGGGTTCTATCGCGCTGACGGCACGTATGCCATGGCTGCTCAATGGTATATCAGGTTTCCTGGCCTTGCCGCCGCTGCATCGGCAACAGCATGTTCCTGATTTCTTGATCAGATCGGCCGGCGACATCTGGCTCAGAAGCGCAACCGAGGCCGGAATCTTGGATATAGCTCCGATCGGAGAAGGCACATCGGCATCGCCTTTGTTTATGACAGTTCCGTCGGTAAGTACCAAACTTATTCCGAAAGCATTCTCCTTTGTGTTCTTTATCCGCGGATCGACTGATCCTGAATGCTCGTCCTTAAACAGTTCGTATGCCTCGTCGACCGCTCCGCGCAATTCGGTAAGTGATATTGTCCTTTCCATAATATGTCTGTTTTTAACATTGTATGGAAACAACAGCGCCGGCAGTGCCGAAGTTGCGCCATTAGCGTTTTTTAAGTCACTCTAAATCCCGTACGCACCTCACATATACCGTCGCCGGATGTGGCGTTACATAATATGTTACAGTCTTATCGCCTACTGTTTCTGTTCTCGTTTCAAAATAACCTGAAGCCGGTTGGGTAGCATGACGTTTCCATATTATACTACTACCGTCTGTGTCT
Organism: uncultured Porphyromonadaceae bacterium; assembly: GCA_948467675.1. GTDB lineage: Bacteria > Bacteroidota > Bacteroidia > Bacteroidales > Muribaculaceae > CAOKFI01. The sequence continues at coordinate 69,862 of CAOKFI010000005.1, read as the reverse complement.
TTGGCCGGATTCATCTGTATCTGGCCTCCGGATGCTGTCGATGCCGCTGCAAACCTGTTGGTAGTAGGCGTCGGATAAGCATCTTTGGTACATGAATATTCTCCGCCACTGATCACACGTTCGTTAAGCATCATCATCAGTTCGCGCTGATTGGGAGCACGCCATACGGCACCCTCCTCATTAACATTTCTGCACGGGACATTATCGGTAAGCGCTTCTTCAAAAGACTCATATTCGACCGGATTGCCATTTTCATCGACTAAATCGCCATATTTCTCAGTATCCCATAAATCGCGCCTCACAAAACTTACCGCGACATTGACCGATGCCATCTTGAATTTCCTCGCTATTCGGTTCTTGTCAAGATCGGCTACCGTATGCACCGGCATATAATCATCTATCAGCGCATCCCGCACCGATGCCCCGAAATAGAACCGTTGAGTAAAAATCGCTCTCTTTTCACTGTCATACTCTACTTTGTATGCCTTAGGCACAGGATCGACATTAGAATTGGTATTGATCGTGGCGACACTGACTCCGAGATTCCGCACACACCGTATGTTCCATGGATAACGGCCCTGCCCGGTCTGCCCGGTAACCCAGTGCGCACGTATATCAGCATTATAGGAACCGCCCTCCTCCGGGAAAAATTTCATCCGGTTCGACGATATATACTGCACCTGGTTGTCATTGCCGGGATTCCACCGCACGCCTATAGTACCGTCATAGCCGAAGTTATTGTGAGCCTTGGCTATAGGATCGTTGGAATTACAGTAATAGCCACCGTCAGATACCGAAAACATAGGTGTAACCAGCGAATTTCTGCCAAGCATAATACGTTCATATTTACCCTCGGCCGGAAGATACCATCGCACCTCGTTAGGCGATATCTTCCCGTCACCGTCAAGATCACGGTTCCTGTTCATACACAGTGCCATGGCTTCATAATAGCCCTTCACGTTACCTTCCGGATCATACTGCCGGCTACCGCTCGCATAATCATAATATGCCATCGCTGCTACAGGGTAGCCGTCCTCGTCGGCCCTGATATATCCGCTACGGGTCGTTGCTGTACCGTTTCCAGCATCAACATAACGCAACAGTCCGTAGTTAGGTGTCGATTTTCTCGATATCTCCTTATACTGGCAATACCATGACCTGCTTGCCTCCGCTCCCGATGATCCGTCTTTCGGGTCGTTGATATTGTTCAGATCGTTGTTCAGGAACTTCCATTGATTCCAGCGACCGTTGTTCAGTGACAGATTGTTAGAAGTGGCAGACCAGTACCAGTCTATCTTTTTGCCATACGACTCATTGACGTGTTCCACTCCAAGCGCCGCCACCGTCAATGTCCCGGATGTGCCGTAGGCGGCACGATCGGTCGTATAATACGTCTGGATCGAACGTTGCTGAATCCGGTATTTGCCCTTGGTGTAACGGCTTTCGGAATCTGGCGACACTTTCACATCCTGCACCAGGAAAAGCACCGAGCGTGGATCCTTATTGACATAGTTGAGCCAGTCGTCAAGAGGATGTCGGTCTTCACCGTCAACGTCATACACATTTTCATTGACAAAAACAGTGTACCACAGTTCGTTGCTGTCGTCAGTGACATCGCCGGAATCAGGATTGCCTTTTGCGTCCACACCCTTATACGACAATGTCTTCCCGTTGGTTCCGGTAACCACGAGATCATGCAGATACCATGGCTCGTCTGTCTCCGATGTCTTGTACTCGGCAAAAACTTCCTGACATGTGGTCGGCTTTATGCGTATCCAGTTGTAATATTCATTTTTTTCAGACGGAGCTGCACTGGCATGGGTACGGTCCGACTCTCCCCATCCCTCTACGGTCTTTATCTCCGATCCGTATGGAGATTCCATCATATAGCGCAGTCTCGCCCGTTCCGAATTGGTCAGCCTGATATTGAACATTCCGTAGTGAGCGTCGAGCATCACACTCTCGGCAGTAGCGTCCACCACAGTCCCCTCTATACCGGGATACGGCTCCGAACCTGTCTCATCATGAGCTTCGAGCACTATCTGATTGAGTCCCAGCACAGTCATGTTGTATATATACTGATGGTTACGTCGCACATTAAAATCCCTCGGATCATTGTCCATATAGCCGAGATGTACGGTATAGACCGCTGTGCCGCTGCGTCTGATCTCTGTGGTTCCGTCCATGACCGTATACTCCACATTGCAAGTGATCTCGACCATAGTGGCGAAATTGTCGACATTGACACCGGTCTTCAGATCGGGAATCCTGGCATCGGCACAAAGAGCCTTGTATATGCCGGTATTGCCGTAATGGTAATTGTTGTCAATATCGTCCGACGCCTCAGTGCTTTTGTACTCGGACTCTCGCTTATGGTAGCTGTCGCACTTAAAGTCGTCGCGGTCTGTGGCCGTGCGTCTGTTCTCGTAGGTATAAAACGAGAAATGATACGTGTCGTCATCCATCTTGTTGCCGTTGGCATCAGTCCCGCCAAGCTCTATCTCTGTAGTCTGATAGGAATCGCCGTAGTTGGAGTTGTCACCGTCGCCTAAATGGGATATTATAATATCACCTGCATTCATCGGCTTCCCGTCACCCGACTTCTGTTCCTGAAGGAAACAGGCACGGGGATTGTTCAGCAGACGCCATCCTGTAGGACGTATTGTAATGCCTGATGAGCCCTTTATCTTGAAAGTGACTTTCGACACCAGCCGGCGCATGTGTATCTTTCCTGACACCAGCCGCACATCTCCGGCAGGTATGGTCACTACAGGTATCTGCGTCCAGTCATAACCGGGCTTATGGGTAATCCCGTCCGTGGTCTGGTCGGTATAGAGATAGGTTCCTCCCATAACCAGATTCGCCGACGAATAGTCGGTCTGTGTGGTCGACTCTATAGCAGCCGCTATAGATTTGAATTTGTCTATGTTATCGGCTTTTTTCAGCATGGACAGCAGTGTCGGATGGACATCGTCATTACCATCCCACAGACTGTTGTCGGAACTGATACCGTGAGTGTTGGACACATTGGCGGCAGCCACTATATGGCAACGGCCTGAAGTCGTCTTCAGATTTTCTATTTTCAGTGTACGTATCTGATGTTCGCCCTCCTCGTCTCCGCGCGATATGTAGTAGCTGTCTTTAAGCCGGCCTCCGGCTCCGGGCTCGGCATCGTAAAGACCTATCCACAGGTCGTTGACACGCGATTCCTGAGCCTCGGTAAGAGTGCGCGACTGCACCTGCATCTCCGGCAGATCCAGTCGGACAGTCACCGTCGCGGGCAGACCCGGTTCGACATATTCATTCTGTCCGGGACATTCGAGCTCGTCACGACACGAAACCATCATGAAACAGACGAGTCCTGTAAGTATCGATATGTATATTGCTGGTATATGCAGTCGGTTCATCTTATATTATTCGTTTTTCTGTATCATTCCGGATATTCCGGCAGCTTTATCTCGCATACTTCCCACGGACACACAGTGTAGTCCAGCTCAAGTATATTCGCGCTCGCACTGTTCACTTCATAACGGTATATATGGTTGCGCAGCAGGCTGGCAAGAGGATCGGTCGCCGATCCGCCGACATAGTTCGCCACATCGATCGTATAGACCACTTTGTCGGAAGCTATATCCGGAGCGACATCAGGATTCCTGACAGTTATTCTCATTTTCGGACATTTCTGCTTATCGGAGACCTGACTTATGGCAAATTCGCTTATATATGCCGAATAGCGTGCGTATGATTTGCCGTCGGAAAGCGTCACATCATCGTCTTTCGCCAGTGTCAGCTCGCCATATTCCAGATATTCGCTTACTGAAGGCAATGTAGGTGTCACTACCTGTGATACCGGATTGTTCCACAACGGGTTCGATTGCATATCCGGTATGAAACATCCTGTCGCATTATAGCCATAAAGGCTCACAGCATCGATCGACACCCTGTCGGCCGACAATGTATTGATACGGTCCACCACCTCTATTTTGGCAACGGCGCGGAGCAACGACACGGCTCCGTCGAGCCGACGCACACCGTCTGTCGTATTCGCCGACCAGTCCACACCGGTATATGACTGAAGCCCGGTCATCGGTATGCCCCTGTTGCTGCCGGAAAACGGACGCCAGCCGTCTACCGGCAGCCTGTAAGGCAGTGTCCGGCTGCGGTCTTCCAGATCATCGAGTGTACGCACTCCCGACAACACCGTTGAGTAATCGGCTCCGAAACTTTCCCAGTTTGCGAGCACGACTATCTGGAAATCTGTCCATGCGTCATCGAGTGTGCCACGCACCAGACATTCAGTCACTCCGTCGGCATAATCGAAATCACGTATCTTGACGGTCTCCAGCTGTTGAAGCAGACGACCCTCCCAGTCGAACACGAGCACACGGTAATCGCCGCCATCGAGATCGATCAGGCATTCCGCCTCTGTAGCCGGATATTGCTCATGTCCCGGCGCACGCGACATTCTGCCGTCACCCTGCCGGATCACAAACGTCAGATGCACGTCGACAGGCGTAGGATCTGCAGCCGATCCACTATCCGTGCATAATCCGTCATCCGAATGTATGCATCCGGTAAGCGATATCCCTACAGCAACCGACAGAGTATATAATATGCGTCGTATCATTATCAACAGTTCCTCCCGATGTTTATATATCTGTAAACTGGAGCACTACATGCCATGAGTTGATATATATGCCTTGTGTGATATCCCACCTGTTCTCATCATTGAGAAAAAAGGTCATCACATATTCATCCTGATAGTCGAGATACTGCTGGTCGGTATAATGACGGTGATAATTGCCCTTGACCATCAGCACGTATTCCCGGAGGTTTATACGCAATACATCACGCATCGACCCGTCCGCATCACGGTGGGTCACAGCAAGTACCGGATTGTGATCGGCCATAAGACGGCTCACAGTCATCTCCGCCAACAGACCGCTTGCCGAGACTATAGCCCGGCTCTCAGGTTCCGGCCTCGCTGTCTCCACCGACAACTGCGACCATGGACGGTATGTTATGGTCTCGTCTGGAAGAAGTGTGTTGTCATAGTTCAGAAGTCCGTTGTTGTCGGTTATGGTAACGAAGAAGTCATCCTGTTCCATAGGTGATCCGTCGACATGCATGAGCAGGATACGGATCACATTGGTGTCCTTGGTCATACGCAGTGGAGGAAGCGTCACATCGCCGTAGGTATCTGGGAACTCAATCCCGTCGACAGCCACGTGATACAGCTCGTGCAGATCACTGTCGGAATATGATACTCCCGCAGCATCCGATGACCGCGCCATTCTGCATATAAGGTCGGACTTGGTAGTCACTTCGCCCTCTGTGGCAAGACTGAATCCCGATGCGTCCTCGCGATATCCGTAGCCCCACGCTATAGCATCATAGCATCCCGGAGCCACATCCACCGGCATTACCCATCCTTCCGATGCCAGCGCGTCTCCGCTCTCCGTGCCGGACCACACAAGATGCCCATCGGTCGGATCAAACAGATAGAGCGATACGGCATCCACAGAACTGCCAAACGCGTCGGCCTCCACCATGTTATAGTCATACCGGAATTTCACGCCATAGCGCACCGAGCAGTCGCCTTCGTCATCGTAGATGGCATCGCACGATATCAGTGACACCGCAGCCGCAGCGACAGCTACTGCCGGACAGCAAAACCGTAATATGTTGGAAAATATCATCAATATGTCAGTTAGTATTTATATATTGTGCGGTATCATCGTACCGCGTATCATAGTCTGTTTTTTTATAGGCCTCATGCCTGTAAGCGCTTCATGTTCGGGCGCTCAGCCGATATCTTGCGGAGAGATTACGTTGGCGGTTTTATTTTTTCTAAAAAATAGTGTCGGTTTCAGAACCGGTATCGGACGATGCGGCGCCCCGCCGTGGCGGGAACACCACATCGTTCTTTCCGGTATGGGAGAGTGATACTGTTGCTCAACTGTCCCACAGAGTCGGGATTTACAAATCTACGCCCTGGCTCATTATATGCCAGGCATTTACATTGAATGTGATATCCACCGACTTGGTCTCGGAGGGTATCGGGTTGGGGAGCAGCGGATCGGTAAGTTCATGGATACCGTTTGCAAGTGTCGAGATCTTGTTGATCGTCATACGGTAGAAATGGTTGCGGACCACACCGTAGGTACCGGTTATGACCTCGTTGTTCTGCAGTCCTACATGCTCGATAGGCACATAGAAAAATCCTTTGCTGCCTACGAAATGAGTGGCCAGTGAGTTGGCATATTCCGCAAGCCATGTATTTACTTCGTCCTTGTTGGCATCTGCTATAGCCACAGGATCGCTGTCGGCATCCTTCTTGTAATAGAGTCCGCTCAGATCCGAGCCCAACTGGAGCGCTACGCGGTCGGACGGAACCTTGGTGTCGCCCAGACGGCTGTACTTGTGAATATGCGCTACTGTAAATTTCGAATAGTCCGTGATGGCATTGCCGTCAGCATCAGTCACACGATCCTGACCACCGGCCATAGCTGCGATAAGATCGGCCTTGTTGCTGGCGCGGTTGTTGTAGATGTAGAATCCGTCGGTACCGAAATCGGCTGTAGTGCCGTCGGCATCAGTCACCTCATAGTGGCCTGTGATAAGAACCGAAGTTGCAGTCGCATACTGGTTGTAGCTGCTGCCGGCATTGTTCCACTTTGAACCGCGGCCTGTATTTTCCATACAATACATCTGGTTTCCTTCGCCGGTATTGCCGAACTGTATGCCAAGGCTGTTCACTTCATTATAGCTCAGGTAATGAAGATGATATTCATTGGCGGGATCCTCAACATCGCAGCCCGACATCGGGAAGTTCGAAGCCTCGTCGTAATGCTTCGACACAGCCCAGTACGAACGGAAGTTCACGTCATCATTGTATGTCCAAGGCAGAGTGCTCGCATCTGGAGCGGCAGCAGGCATATTCTTGATAAGATATGTCTCGTTCTCAGTAGCTGTAAGAGCCCATTTCTCAGGCACGAACGTAAGTTTCTGTGTACCTACTTCTACCGGTTGCACGAAATTTTCCGTAGCGGCTTTCGCCACCTCTACTTTGGCAGCAAGACGCTCTACATAAATAGTAGCCTCGAACTGGTTTTTCTCGCCGGAGACGTTGCTTTCGAGTGGCGACGCATAAGTCTTTACCCCATTCTTGTAGTACACGGAGTTATTCATTGTAAAGTATTTCGTTATCACTCCGCCGGAGGTTACGGATTTCACCCAGTCCTTGCGGAACAGACCCTCGAGTTCCGACAATGATACCAGCTGGTCGCTTTCCTTCTGCGGATTGACAAAAGCCACTACCTGGGTCGGCATATTCGTGCCTACAGCCAACGACAGTTCCACTTTGGCGGAATAGATTGTCTCTACCGACGGATCTCCTGTCTGATCTGTTTTGTCGCCAAGTGTAAGGGGCGAGGATATGACAGCCCTGCCGGATGCATCGTAAAATACCAGAAGAACATTGCTGATAGCACCCTCGGAGGCATAACCGTTATCGAAGTTATCGCCGTTATCACCCATCGCGCGGCCGTTGAAACCGCCTTTAGGCGATGCGATATTTACCGTCACATACGACTTGGATGTCTCCTCGGTGACAATCGGTTGCGTGTTCTCCATGGAGATTTCGTCCTGCGAGCATCCTGTCAGCCCCATAGTGAGAGCTGAGCATGCGGCGAGGCCGATGTACAGTTTGGAATGTTTCATCATGATGATGTTTTTTAGTGAATTGATTGGTTTGTATTTTGTTGTTTTGTTGTCGCTGAGTTTACCGGCTCACACGTTCCAGTTCGGCGAGAGCCGCAGCTGCCTCGGCCACCCCGGCTGCCTGTGCGCTGGTCAGAAGGCGCTGAGCCGTATCGTGATCGCCGTCGATAGCCGCACATACGCCGCGGGTATATGTGGCCTGCGGAGAGTCCCCGGCTCTGGACAGATAGCGTGCCGCTGCTGCGGTATCACGCCGCAGCAATGCGGTACTGGCGGCATTCAGATTGGCCAGTTCCGAATCGGGATACATTCTCACGGCCACTTCAAACACTTCATTGTAAGCGTCTGACCCGGGTTCGAGGCTCTGCGCGAGCACGAACAGTTCGTGCAGACTCAGTTTCTGCGGAGAAGTGCGCATTACCGATGCGATCTCGTCAACATCGGTATATGAGCGGATCACATATTCTACCCGATAGTCCGAGTGGCGCAGTCCGGAATATACATTCTCGAGCAGAAATTTATACTGTCCGGGATACGAAGTCTTCAGTTTCCGCTCTCGGGCATCGGGAGCAAGACTGCTGTCTATTATTGCAAGAATACCGTCACGCCCCTCGAGACCGGAACCCTCGACATACTTGCGCAGGCCGTCCCAGTCCTCGGCCTCCCATGAAGTCGAGATCAGCCCTGACGGAAACTCATAGAGCCCGTCTACATATCCGGCCAGCGCGTCTGTACGCCCCTTGGCCAGGCGCTCGTTGTTGGCATAAGATCCTTCGGGCGAGGCATAGCCTTTGATCGACAGCGATGTGATACGTGTATCGCTGTCATTGCGTATCACATCGATGGTACGGCGTATCTTGTCAAGCTCTACAGGATTGCGCCTGTAGTCGGGATATATTTCAGTCCGGTTCACAGGAAAGTCGATATAGGCCTGACCGCTGACCTCGCGGGTCTTGACGGTCTCGACAGCAGGTGTGGCATAGACCATCGCTGTCTCATAGACTCTTGGGCGGAAGTCGAGTGTGGCGAGCAGATCCGACGAACGGTCAATACCGCTTGAGCAGCAGCCGCGAAGTTCACGGTCTACGGAAAGCGTAGCGCTCTCCATCCATTCCTCGTAAGACACTACTGCATTATAAGGGATCACCGTCTGATTTCCGGCACGGTAAAGCAGTATCGAATCCGACGCCACTCCATGACGGCCGGCCTGGAAATATCGGTTACGCCCAGCGAGCATCACCGACGGAAGACGGAGAGTATCGTCCACCGACGTGAGCGACGGACGCATCCATACCTCCTGGTTGGACTTGACTTTAAGTCCCGACACATCTATATCCATCTTCACGAAAAGTGTGCGTTCCGACTTTTCCACAGAGATGTTCTCCATACGGATCCCGCCGCCTGCAAGATCGACCTCACTGTAGGCGCTGCCGTTCAGAGCCAACGCCGATATCATTGCTGTTGATAGTATTTTTCTCATTTTTGCACCGGCTTAGAACACATATACAAGATTGACTGCCGCCTTGGTCGGCCCTACATAATTGTGATGACGCCCTTCCTCAGTCTTGCGACCGCATCCGGCGCATTCGAACACATCATAGCGCGTATGGGTCCATCCTATACCGATCTCAGCTTCGATATTCCAGTGGCGTCCGAGTATCCATGAATAACCGTAGGCTATGCCAGCACCTGCAAACCAGCCCTGATAACGGTTGTGCTCCAGCTTGGAAAAGTGTGTCCCGAGAAAACTGAAAGGCAGATCGACATGACCTATATTATACTGTCCGCCAAGCAGATGAAAACCCGCAAAATGTCCACCTATAGCCTCACAGAACCAATAGCGGCCCTCGGGCTGCACAAACCAGTGCTTCCACCTCTTGCCGTCAGAAAAGCTCCAGCCGTTGTAGTTGCCCGATATGTCGACAGACCATCGGGGTGCTACCGCAAACTCGGCTCCGAGATTGGCGGTCAGTGTGGCATCATATAGAAGATTGGTTTTTATAGCGACATCACGAGCTGACGTATGCAGTCCCAAAAACACAATCAAAAGTAGACCGGCGATGATCGGCTTTGATTTCATTACTATAAAGTGAATATTAAATGTGTTTAGATCAGTTTATTGTTATTCCTATTGGTTTTATAGCCGTACCGTAATAAATCAGCAACAGATTATTCTGTGTTTTTCACTGTTATTTCAATACGCCCACTTAGCATCAGATGCTATTAGGACGCAAATATATAGTAATATATAGTAATATATAGTTAGATCTACAAATTACCCCCCCCCCCGTTTAACCTACTTTAACACATTTAACTCGTTTCGTGAATTCCCGGACATGCTGATTTGCAGGGATACACCGGGGTGCATCCGCCAATAGCTCAACCGATAGGCGGCGTTTTTCTGCGGCTCTTTGAGGGGGGGGCGAAACCCGCCACGCCCGCCATGTCGCAGTACAATACGATGGTTCTCGTGCTATGTGTTCACACCAGCTTGTGTCCGTTTAATCATCCGGCAACACTTACCGGACAGCAGCCGACGACAGCCACGCATCAAGCTGTGGTGCCGTAAGATCCTTACCCGCAACCACATTCTCAGGTGTAAAGAGATATATCGTAGGGGTGGCTCGCAGATAATAGATCTCACGTTCCACTACATCTCCGTCAGGAGAATACCCGTTTGTCCAATCCTTCGGAAGTTTGGATTTCCCCTTTTCCCACTCGTCCATATCGCCGTCGGGATATATGCCGAGTATGCTCAGACGCCCTCCGTCTACCATGTCGCGCACACGGGGATCATGGCTCAGCCAGGCTATGATCTCGGCACAGTTCTCACATTCCGGATCATAGAATATCACCAGTTTCATAGCTCCTTTATCGCCGAATCCGTAGAGCGTTCCCCGGTGTCCTGACACATCGATATAACTGAAATCGGCACCCTTGCTGCCACGCCTGTTTTTCGACAGTTCCGACTCTTGAAAACGGTATCGCGTCTTCTCCACATCGGAGAGTACGGATCCTCCGAGAGCCTGAGCGAGAAACAGTCTGTAATACTCCTCGTCGAGCATGGGTGAGTTCGGATCATACAGATATTTCTCCGCAACATCCATCACCTTCATATACGACGACGGAACCGCGGCCGCGCCATTCATCATCGTCGCCACAGCTGCATTTATCGATGCCGTATCAGTGTATTGGAACAGATTGATGAAATTGACCATATTCTGCTCCATGAAGTCGGTATCGTGACTGCGCAGCGTGTCGCTCCATACCATACCGTCCCAGAAATGTCCGAGTATATAAGCCGCACGCTCCTCCGGACTTCTTAACGACGACGGCACATCCGGCAGAGGCAGTTCATCGGCTTGAGCCTTGGCCGCCACCATTACCGCAGCCTCTGTCGATTCTGTATGTGAAACTGCCGAACCGGCACGGCTGGTACCGGCATCGCCGCATGCGAGAAGTGTCGTTGCAAGTATGATAACCAATCTGTTCATAACGCAAATTTACTACAAAAACATTTATGGCAAAATTATATAATACGATAACAGCCCTGAGGAGAATTTGCCTCAGGGCTGTTATCGTATTTGCAGGTTATGTCTTAGTTCCCGGATGTTTCTGTTATCCCGCTACGGAATTGTGCCAACATATCACGGCCGAACAGTATCCACGCCGAACATCCCGCTACGGCAAGGAAAACGAATCCTATAAGGATCATCACTTTCGACGGCTTGGAAGCTCTCAACGGCACGGTGGCAGGCTGCAACACCGCATAGACCGGTGTGTTCTCCTGGATTTTAGCCTTTGCCAACTGCAACTGCTGCGCCACCTGGCTGTATAGGGAATAAGCGAGATTCATCTCATTCTGCAGACGCTCCTCCTCGGTGCGTACCGAACGAAGCACTATGCCATGGTTCGCATCGAGATACTTGGCATAGCGTGCCTGTGCCGAGAAATAATCAGCCTGAGCCTCATCGAACAGAGTCTGGGTATATGCCAGATCCTGACGGGCCTTGTTCGTACGGTATTCCGTAATAAACTCCCGCAGATTGGCTGCGACCGAATCAGCAACCATAGCAGCCACTACCGGATCCTGCATAGTCGCGGATATCGTTATCACCGATGTTTTGGAGTCTACATTCACGCCTATACGGTCATTAAGCGCCATGACGATATTGTTCTCGTCCTTCGATAGACGGAACGGATCCACACCTTCGCTGCCGACGGATTCCTCGTCAGAACGGATCAGACTCATCAGTCCGCCTATTGCGGCACCGGGAAGCGCTGTCACACTGCTCCACCACGGCGATTTTATCTCCTCGTCTACATAATCGTATAGACGCATATCCATCTTGCCGGCCTTGTCTGTCACATGGACATCGAAAAGTTTCACGGCAAAAGGCACCGAACTTACGATATCCGGATACAGATCCGGATACACGGCATCCGCGCCTCCGCCATTGCCGAGATTGATTCCGGCCATAGAGGCAAGACCTCCGAGACCGCCCATTTTCGAACCGCCCTCCGAACTCTCCGGTGCGAGTTTCACTGTCACGGTATATTCTTTCGGGATACTGAAACCGACCACCAACGCCACGACAACAGCGATTCCGGCCCATTTGAATATCATCCGGCGCTCCGCCCAAAGACGTTTGGCCATATCCACAATGTCTATGCCCTCGTCTTCGGTATCATTCATGTCATAATTGCGGTCAGTCATATCCATTTTCTCTGTTAAGTTACTTTTCATATTATACAAACGCTTACTTAACCAGGTTGGCTATACTTGCGGCCATTGTGCCGATCGATGCGGTCGATGTCAGGATACCCATGATCTCGGCGAAGGTGACACCTTTCTTATTAGGTTTGGACGGCACTATGATCTCGCATCCCGGCTCGATCTTGACATTGCCCTTTGCTCGCGCCACGGTACCGTTCATATACACGACAAACGCTTTGCTCTTCTTGGCACGCTCTCCGTAGCCGCCTGCCTGCTCTATGTAATATTTCAGCTTCTTGTCCTTCTGATAGAGTGCCGTATTGGGATACATCACATCGCCGCTGATCTTGACCGTACTCACATATTGTGGTACAACCAGACGGTCTCCTTCACGCAGAACCATATCGAAATCCGATCCCGGATTTGCAAGCGCCTTCTCAAGGTCGATACCTACGGAATATACATTTGAAAGCTGCAGTTTATCCATAGAGATCGAATCGCCCCCTTCCTGGTTGGCGGTAGCAAGGCGTATGGTCTGGTCGCGGGCATAAACCTCGTCTTCATTCATCTGACGGAGCAGATGCGCGCCCTTCAGATACGCGTCTGAAGTAATACCGCCGGCGTAGCGTACAAGATCCGACAGACGCTCGTTTTTCTTGCGCAGCGAATATTTGCCTTCAAACACCACTTCGCCATCGATCCATACCTCCCGCTGGTTACGGTAGCCGGGCGATTTGCGCACATTGACTATATCGTATGGCTTAAGCACGAATCCAGGCTCGCCGTCTATCACAAAACCGTCCTTCAATGCGAACGTATAGGTTTGTGCCAGCTCATTGGTTGGTGTAAGTGCCGACGGATCCGAGATGCGGCGCGATACGTCGATACGGGCGGTCGAGGCTCCGTCGAGCAGACCTCCGGCCTGTATGATTATATCTTCTATTGTGGTATTGGCGGCATAAGGATACCAGCCCGGACGGCCTACCTGACCGTCTACGGAGATGTGTCCGCGATCCCATATCTCATGCTCGCTGGTCACGACCAGCACATCATTGCGCTGCAACTCGATATCCGGAGCTGTGCCGTCAAGGATAGCTCCGAGGTTCAGGGCTATGACTTCCAGATTCTTGCCGGGACCCTCGCGGAACAGTTGAACACGGTCGAGAAACGCATCCTCGGTCGGACCGGCCGCCTTCTCCACAAGGTTCTTGACAGTGCGTGTGTCATTGTCAATGGCAAACATTCCCGGGCGCAATACCGAACCGCGTATCTCTACTCGGTTGGAATAACGGTCGAGCACAGCACCGATAGTCACGATATCGCCATCGGCCATACGGTAGGTGGCAAACTCCTCGCTCGGGACTATGAATATCTCATTCTCCAGACCGGTCTGACGTGATATACGCACCTGATCTCCGTATGCTCCGCCGGTAAAACCGCCGGCATACTCCAGAAGATCGGCCAGAGTCTCGTTGTTACGGAGCTCATAGCGCATCGGACGCTTGACATTGCCGTCTATCTTCACAAGCTCCTCGTATGGCGACACCAGGATGAGATCCCCCTCTTCCAGACGGATATTGGACTCCTGGTTTCCGTTGAACAGATAATCGTACACATCGATCTCGCGGAGCTTGCGGCCGTTGCGCATCACTGTGATGTCACGCAGCGAACCTATGTCTGTTATGCCTCCGGCCTTGTATAGTGCGTGAAACACACTTGAGAACGGAGACAGACGATAGGTGCCCGGTACAGACACCTCGCCGAGTATATCGACCTGAATAGTGCGTATACGGCCAAGTGTCACATTTATATCCGACTCCGGATTGTCGCCCATCACACCGGCATACTTCGAAGCGAACACCTGACGCATCTTGGAATCGGCCTCCTTTATGGTCAGCCCATTGAGATAAACCGGACCGATCTGCGAAACCATGATGACTCCTTCCGGACTTATCACCTCTCGCACCTGCGCTTCGTTGGTGCCCCAGATATCGATGATCACCTCGTCGCCCGGACCGAGGCGGTAGTTCTGGGGAGTCGGCAGATTTTCATTCGGCTCGAATGTAAGAGCCCGGCTTGAAAACACATCGTGACCGAATACTCCGTTCGACACCTTGGCCTGAGGCTCGGATGCGGCACGGCTCAAATCATCGAGACGGCCGGCCGTGATATCCTCGCCGGAAACATGCATGCGCTCGGCTCTCTGGCCTGCGACTGACATCGATTCCACTTTAATTTCTTCTCCCTGCGACTCCTCGTATTTGGTTTTCAGCCTTTCTATCTGTTGCTGAGTCACACCCTTCGCCAACAGTTCTTTGCCTATCTGCTGTTCTGACTTACCAGATGCCAGACCATTTTTGACGTATGATACTACCTCATCGTCAGTCATGGAATAAGCCACCGAAGATACAGCGGCAAGCAAAAAACATGTCAATAATTTACGTACCGTCATAGTAGGATTCTCTGATTGGTTATCCTCGCAGCCAGACCTTTTTGATTGCCTGAACTGCACCTTATTAAACATTTTACAAAACAATAGCGCAAAAGTAGCAAATAACCGTCTATTACACAACTCATTTTAGAAGAAAAAACAACGACACAATAAAACACAAAACACGGAGACTGTTATAGCCTCCGTGCTTTATGTTTATCTTATGTTCCGGGTTACTTCTTCTTGCGGTTTCCGTAACGGCTCATGAACTTGTCTACGCGACCTGCGGTATCGACAAGTTTCTGCTTGCCGGTGAAGAACGGGTGAGAGGAACTGGTGATTTCGAGCTTAACCAAAGGATAAGTCACGCCATCCACTTCGATTGTCTCCTTTGCGGCTACAGTAGAGCGGGTAATGAAGATCTCGTCGTTAGACATATCCTTGAACACGACCTCACGATAGGTAGAAGGATGGATATCTTTTTTCATTTTATTGATAGTTTATTATTTGTTAATCAAAGTGATAAATTTTCGCTGGTAGGGCGATCATTCGTAATGGCCTGCAAATTTAGGCATTTATCTCCTATCGGCAAAATTTACCGGCATTTTTTATTCGAATTCTATGAGATTGGCCTCCAGGCCTACCACCTGACCAGGCTGCACGAAAATACGTTTTACCGTCTCGGCCTTCTCGGCTACGACCTCATTTTCCATCTTCATGGCTTCGTACACGAGAAGCAACTGTCCTGGAGCCACCTTGTCGCCGGGCTTTACATTTATCGAGATCACTGTACCGCCCATGGGCGCCTGAAGCACCTCGCCTGTAATCGGTTCTTCCGGCTCCTTGGCAGCCTCGGCAGCGGCACGTTCCGCAGCCTGTGCGGCCGCAACCTCGGCCTGACGCGCGTTGTACTCCTCAGTACGACGGTTACGCAGGAAACCGGTGGCCACAGTAGGCAGAAGTTCGAGCAACAGATACTCCTCATCGTTCGATGCCAGATTTACACCGCCGAGGTCTTCCACTACCGGATTCTCCGGCTTACGGTATTTTGATGTATCATACGGCTTTTCTTCCGGAGATCCTGTGATTTTCGCCCGGAATTCCGGATCTACCGGAACCGGAGTGTGGCCGTACTCTCCCTTGACAAGCGAGATGAACTGATTGCTCGGATTACTGTAGTCGGGATTCCCCTTCTTTCTGTCGAGAGCGAGACTCACAGCCTGGCTGCCTACGATCTGGCTGGTTGGTGTCACCAATGGCACAAGACCGGCATCGCGCCGTACCTTTGGTATCAGCTTCATGGCATCGTCGAGCAGATCGTCGGCATGAAGGGCCTTGAGCTGGGCAACCATATTTGAATACATGCCGCCGGGAACCTCGGCTTCTTTCACGAGCTCATTAGGTTTCGGGAAACCGAAATACGCCTCGATCGCATGACAGGCCTCAAGTAGCTCGGCCTCGTTGCCGGCACGAGCGGCAGCTACAGCCTTGTCGAACAAAGCGTCGATATCGGCAGGTACGGTGTCGTTCAGCGGATCGAATTCACGGGGGAAATGATCTTTCTGGAGATCGAATGCCGCAAGTTGACGGCGTACATCAAGAAGACGGCTGCGGATTTCGCCTACTGCCTCCATGTTTACTTCGAGTTCCACCCCGAGCTTCTTTCCGAATATATATATAAGCTCTATTGCCGGAGCTGCAGAACCGCCGCCGAAGTACCATATATTGGTATCGAGTATGTCGACACCGTTTATAATAGCCATGACAGCCGACGCCAGACCGTAGCCAGGGGTACAATGGGTATGGAAATCTACCGGCACCTTAAGAACTGCCTTGAGTTTGGAAATAATAGAAGCCGCACGCAGAGGATTTACCAGACCGGCCATATCCTTAAGAGTAATTATTTTGGCACCGAGAGCCTCCATCTGCTTCGCCTTTTCCACAAAATACTCATCTGTGAAAATCTTCTCCTGCTTCTTGCCCATGCCGAGCAGAGATTTGAGTTGGGCACCGAAACCTGTCACCTCCTCCTCTTTCGGATCTACGGTATAACATACCGCACCGTCAGGAATACCGCCAAGTTCATTGATCATACGGATCGACTCCTTGACATTGTCTATATCGTTCAACGCATCGAAAATACGCATCACATTCAGGCCATTGTCTATGGCTTCCTTGTAGAAACCGCGCAACACACTGTCCGGATAAGGGACATAACCGAACAGGTTACGGCCGCGAGACAGCGCGGTAAGCAGCGATTTGCCTTTCATAGCGTGGCTTATAGTGCGCAAACGAACCCATGGAGACTCGTCGAGATAACGCATTACCGAGTCAGGCACTGCGCCGCCCCATACCTCCATGGCATAAAAGCCGGCATCCTCATAAAACGGCAATAGATTGTCTATGTTCTGCTGGTCAAGACGGGTGGCAAACAGCGACTGCTGTCCATCACGAAGAGTCAGATCTCTGATTTTCAATTTACGTTGTTCCATCTTTCGGAGATTTTAAGTTAACGGCACCGGTATCCGGCATGCGGTTCCGGCAAAAAAACGTTAAATAATTTCGACAAAGTTAAGCATAACCTGCTATATTGCGGAAATAATTCTTTAATTTTTTATTTCCAGCCTGCTACTCCTTCACATGATACCAATAGCAGTTCCGACACCGACAAGAAACGTCTATGATATCATTTTGCAACTCCGGCATACCTACTTTTAAGTATTTGATAGTTTCTAAGCGTTATTTATAACCCGTTTGTTGCGTATTACCCATTTTTTTCACACCTTTGCCAAACCAAATCATAACAGCCAATCAATATTTCGGCATTTAACTATTGCTGACACATGTCAATACTGATCATTAACCGCATTTGCAAAAAGCTCCTGCCATCGATAATATCGATTCTGTGCTTAGTATTCGGAAGCCAGACATGTCTGGCTTCAGCCCCGTCGGGGCTGACCATTTCCGGCCACATAACTGATGCCGAGACCGGCGAACCTCTTGAGTTCGTCCTCGTCACACTTCCCGATCAGAACCTTTGGGCCGAGACCGATATAAAAGGTGCGTTCAGTATTGCCGGCCTTCGTCCAGGATCATATACTATAGAAGTAAAGTCTACCGGCTATAAGCCGTATAGCGAGACGGTAAAACTCTCGTCGAAGACACAGCCGCTGAAAATCAAGCTGCAGCAATTGAGTCTGGCGCTCAATGAAGTCGTGGTGACTTCAAACGTACAGAAACTGGGATCGGCATCACGCATCGACCGGTCTGCAGTACAGCACATACAACCCAAAAGCCTGGAAGACATGATGCAGCTCGTCCCGGGCAACGTCACAAAAAATCCCGATCTCAACAACGTCGGTCAGGCATACATACGCGAACTCGACGAAAATTCCAACAACGCCATGGGCACACTGGTGGTAGTCGACGGCGCTCCGATGTCCAACGATGCCAACATGCAGTCTCTCAGTGTCAGCAAAGCCGGAACCACACCATCACACTCCACCGCAGGAAAAGGCGTGGATCTGCGTCTTATCTCACCAGACAACATCGAATCCGTCGAAGTGATACGCGGCATTCCCTCTGTCGAATACGGCAACCTCACCTCTGGTGCGGTAATTGTCAAATCAAGAGCCGGAGCCACTCCGCTTGAAGTAAAACTCAAGGCCGACCCATATTCCAAAATGGTATATGCTGGCAAAGGTTTCGGATTCAGCAACGGCAGCTCGCTAAACTTTTCCGCCGACTATTCCCAGTCATACGCCGATATACGCAAAAAATATATCGGCTACGACCGCGTAACATTCTCTACCGGCTACAGCAATGTATTCATGAAAGCGTCAAAGCCATTGTCGGTCAACGTTAGATTCTCATTCTTCAGCAGCCTCAATGACGAAAAAACTGATCCTGAACTGATGTACGACGAACGCATCAACAACAAAACTATAGGCGGACGTTTCAGCATCGATGGTAACTGGAACCTCAACCTCCCGTGGATATCAGGACTGTCATATACAGCCTCTGCCAACTATCTTTACGAATCGGACTACTCTCGCCGCCAGGTAATATTGCAGTCCGGCATCACACCGGTAGGAAATGCCACTACCGACAAAGAATATCAGACATTCTATATGTCATCGACATATTATTCATGGAGCAAGATAGTAGGCAAACCGCTTGACCTGTACGCACAGATCAAAGCCAACAAACTCATGCTGATGAGCGGTGGCGCATTCATGAACTTTAAGATCGGCGCCGAATGGAGATTCAACAAAAACTACGGACAAGGCATGACATTCGACGAACTGAATCCGCCACAGGTAACCAACAACCAATCCATACGTCCGCGCCCGTACAGCTCGATCCCGGCCATGAATGTGCTTTCATGGTTCGCAGAAGACAAATATACTACCCCTATCGGATCCACATCGCTGACAGCACAGGCCGGAGCGCGCCTGTCCACAATATTCATCGACCGGACTCAGGCACGACGCGGCAACATGACCACAGTCGAACCGCGTATCAACATCAACTACAATATATTGAATCGGTCTAACAACCGGCTGTTCGACGATCTGAGTCTTGTAGGCGGATACGGTGTCGGAATGAAAACCCCTACTCTGCTGCAATTCTATCCCGACAAGGCCTATTTCGACGTATCATCGTACTCGATGCTGTTCCGTGACGATGTATCGGGAGAAAAAGGAAAATCGATAGCCGTAATGACCACCAAAGTCATTGACGATACCACCAACCCGGATCTGAAACCGGCCTACAGCTACAAGTCCGAAGCCGGTCTGACATTCCAGATCCGCAAAGTGAAAGGCATGCTCAACTTCTTTTACGAGCGGCACAAGAACGAGTTCGGCTACGTGGCCCAGCCGGTGGTCATGAATGCCAACAGATACAGCACACCTGACGGCATCGATGCCGTACGCTATCAGGACGGCCACGTTCAGTATCAGCAGGACGGTGTATGGAACGATGCTGCGGTAACTCCGCACACATATTATTATACGTACGTGACGCCGTCCAACAGCATCAAGACCGACAAATGGGGCGTGGAATATCAGTTCTCGCTCGCATCCATTCCGGCTATCAGAACTGCCGTGTCGATCGATGGCGCTTACATACATATCAAACGCCGCTCGACACAGGATCATTACTCTCCCGTATCGGCATCATACAACGGCGACACATATCCATGGCTGCCGCTCATGCCGGGTGGAAGCGGAAAGATATCGTCGCGGTTCAACACCAACTTCCGTTTCATAACACATATACCCGCACTGCAGATGATATTTACTACGACTCTGCAGGTGATATGGGCGGAATCATACCGGACTATATATGAAGATGAAGCAGGCAACGATCTTTATTACCGCATGGAAGATCCGTTCTCGCCGGGACGTTACAACTACTATATAAATCCGGTAGGCTTCATGAATACGGACGGAACATTCACACCCTGGCAGTCCGGATTCGAGACCGATTCCCGTTATCGCTACATGCTGTCGTCGTATTCCCACGACAAAGCATTCGACACCGAGCGTCTGCCGATATCGGCGATACTTAATTTCCGGCTCAGCAAGGAATTCGGCAAAGTGCTCGAGATCGCATTTATGGCCAACAACTTCCTGAAAATAACGAAATCATATAAACTGCAGACAGCCATAGGTTGGCGCGATATCACCATACCTATGTATTTCGGTGCTGAAGTCAAACTCAAGTTCTGACAGATTACCTGCAATAGCATTCAATATTTTTCAATCAATTTTTAAGTAATGAAAAGATTCTTTTACCTGTTGCCTATCATGGCAATCCTTATCGGATTCACATCGTGTTCCGATAAAGACGACGAAGAAGTGATCCGTCACACGGTTAAGGTAAGCGTCACTCTTCCATCCGATGTAAACAGCCTCTCCGACGTACAGGCTATGGCAGTGACCGTATTCAACACCGCTACTGCCGAGGAATCGGTAGCACAGATCGACCTTGCTACCGGAACGGCCTCGTTAAGCCTGGTACCCGGCACATACAACTTCACCGCCTCCGGCAAAACCGACGATCTCAACCTCAATGGTGTAATGACCGGTGTCGAGGTATTCGCCGACAAGACTGTATCTATCGAACTGATCGCCTCTGTAGGAAGCTCTATTATATTCAAGGAAGTTTACTTCTCCGGAGTTCCCGATTTCTATTTCCAGGACGCATTCTATGAAATATACAACAATACCGACGAAGTACAGTATCTCGACGGCATTATTCTTGGTGTTGTAGATTTTGGCCTTGCTCCTTCCACATGGAATAAAGACCAGCCATCGGTATGGATGACAGGCGATACTTACACTGATGGCAAATATCCTTTGACATCGCATGTACAGTGCTTCCCCGGCAATGGCACCGATTTCCCGATACAGCCCCGTACGAGCGTGATCGTAGCAGCCAACCCGATAGATCACAGCGCCCGCACTCTTGCTGAAGGCGACAAAGCCTCTCCTGTAAACCTGTCAGGCGCCGACTGGCAGTTGTACACCGACAACGCCATGCCTGCCGACACCCGCATAGACGGTATTCCCGCCATGACATTCCTGTGGAAGACATGGGGACGCGAGATGATGCCCGCCACCGAAGGCCAGCCGATCATCATGGCCCGCCTCAAAAACGGAATGTCTCCTATCGATTACGTTGCCGACGCTTCGAGTATAGCTACAATCCCCGGCGGGAGCAGCACCAGCCTCGTCATTCCGGCCGACTGCATCCTCGACGCTATCGATATCGTATCGGCAGATCCTGCATGCCATATCAAACGTATCGAGGCAAAGGACGATGCCGGCATGGCATGGTACACAGGCGCTGACGGAGTATCAAACGGCGAATATTCAGGAAAAAGCCTCCGACGCAAAGTGGCCGGAGTCACCGCCGAAGGAAAAGTGATCCTGAAAGATACAAACAACTCTTCCAACGACTTCATCATCGGCGGAGGCACACCAACACCGGGAACCCTCCCCACTAATGCTGACTGATCAACAGTCTGCGCCAGACAACTTTATAAGTTTATAAGTATGGAGATCCGGAAGTCTCCGGATCTCCATACATTTTCACCCTCTCCCCTGCCTCATAGATCCCCGAAAGGATCGAAACCGAACAGAAAACCCATATTATGAGATTCCGCCTATACAGCATATCCGTGATGATTGCCTCAGCGACACTGGCATCACAGGCTCAGTCTGACAGCAAAGTCGCATATCAGGACCGGCAATATCTCGGCAACATCTCCTACGGAAGCGACAATCCCGTATCAATATACTACATGCCGATCAGCGACATAGCCGATATTAAGGTCGAATATGGCCATACCGGAGGCAAGCTCCATGCCATCGACGATGCCGGCAAGATAAACGCGTGGTCGGCATCATTCACCGGTATGAAAAAAGTCGGCAAAGTCATTTTCAGCGGTGGTCTGGTCTACAACAACCAGTCGCTCGGAGACCGTAGATGGAACAACACCCTGTTCGTATCAGGTCACAATCCGTTCATAATAGGCGACTCGATTATAAGCAAGTTCAACAACGAGACATTCGCACTTGACGGCATCGCGGCATACTCTCCGACAGACAATCTAAAAATCGGAATCAAAGCCACCTACGACGTAGGAAGTTCCGCAACTCAAAAAGACCCGCGCCCTGAAATCAAAGGGATGAGATTCAGTCTCACTCCCGGAGCCGAATACCGCATAGGACGGCATACTGTCGGCTTATCGGCAAATGTAGGCTGGCTGTCGGAAGAAGTCACCCATACGGTAGTCCGCACCACCACACGGCAATATGTATTTCTTTTTCAAGGTCTTGGAGTCTTCGAATCCAAAGATGCAGTAGGCTATCGCCGCAAATATGACGGAATGCGGTACGGCGCACATCTGCAATATTCAATCAATAAGGCCGAAATGTCTGCTATATCCGATTTTATCGACATCGGATATTACAGCGAGTATGAGAATGCCACAGACGGATCATCAGTCACCAAATACAAAGGCGGCCGTTATTCAGGCAACGGCATATCCCTGGGCAACAGGCTTCAGTTCCGGCATGGCCTAAATGCGGTACACAACGTGACGGTCTCCGCCGCCACCCACAACTCTACCGGAACATGGTATACCCAGAAACAGTCGACCGATGCCGACGGCAATCTCATATATGAAGTCGTCAACGAATCAGACAATCTCGAAGGACATGACACCAGAGCAGGTGTGGCATACCGTTTCGACCGCACAAACGCCTCACACCTCCCGACGGTCTCGGTCAATGTAAGCGCCGACATCGAACGCACTGAGATCAAAAACCGCATTTACGGAGCAAAAGAGGACTATACAAACGCATATATATCGGCAAACGCGACAAAACGGTTTGCCATCAGAAAGTCATGGCTGGGCGCTACTGTACGCGGCGGATACCGCATGTCGATCGACAGCTCCATCAAGATCGACGACATGCCATCGACCTACTCTATAATCATGAACAAATATACCCGTCCGGCTTTCGACGCAATGACTGCCGGTTACTGGGAAGGCGGACTCGAACTGTCGTATTCCCTGCCGCTCAGTATCATGCACTACGGATCAGTCCTTGACATAAAACTGTCGGCCGACTACCGCAGCCAGACCGATAAGACGACCACGATGAAAGATGCCGACAGATTCTATCTCGGTGTCTCGGCCGGATTCATATTCTAACGACATCATCATATCTGCATAATCCCAAACGAATCAACAATCATCCTAAATCATGAATTTAAAGAAATACGGCCTGATCGCCGCATTGATTGCCGGAGCCGCAGCTCCCTCATTCGCCGCTAACCGCGGATTCGCTATCGTAATCGATGCCGATAGCTACAGCCATGCCGCAAAGGAAGTAGACGCATACGCCAGATCCATCGAGCAGGACGGACTCAAACCGATCATCATCAAAGACACTTCGGGGAATCCCGACAATATACGCAAACAGCTTGTCAAACTCTACAAAGACAAGAAAAATCCGATCGAGGGAGCTGTGTTCATAGGCGACATACCTATCCCAATGATACGCGACGCGCAGCACCTCACCTCAGCATTCAAGATGAACCAGGAGCTCTATCCCTGGGATGAATCATCGGTTCCGTCCGACCGTTTCTACGATGATTTCGATCTCAAGTTCGATTATCTGAAACAGGATTCGGCCAATGCTCTGTATCACTACTACTCACTTCGCGCCGACTCTCCGCAGTATCTGTCGCCTGAAATATACTCAGGCCGTATAAAGCCGATCGACGACGGATCCGGCAACAAATACGATCTTCTGAAACGTTATCTTGCGAAAATCGTACGCCTGCGTCAGGAAAACAATATCATAGACCAGCTGCTGTTTTTCAGCGGACACGGCTATGTGTCGGAGTCGATCATGGCACGTATCGATGAGAAAGGTGCGCACTTGCAGAACTTCCCCTGGATGCACACCCGCCGTCAGGGAATAGACTATATCGACCACAAACGCGACCGTTCGGTCAAAGGACGCCTGATGTCGGAACTCCAGCGCCGCAATCTCGATGTAGCGCTCCTGCACCATCACGGCGATGTCGAGATCGAATACCTCAACAACGAGCCGGATCCCGAGACTCCTCTCGAAATGGTACACACCATCAAGGATTACGCCAACTATGTATATCGCCGCCACCGTGGCAAAGGCCAGCCGGACGACAGTGTGCGCACCAACATAGCCCGGAATCTGGGCGGTCTTCCTGTCGAATGGTTCGAGGATGAGGAAAGCGCCGAACACCGTATACACGATTCTATCGAGAACCGTAAACTCAACCTTTACGTAGAGGATTTCGCAGACTTTACTCCTAACTGCCGGCTCGTCATACTCGATGCCTGTTTCAACGGCTCGTTCCATCGCGACAAATATATAGCAGGCGCCTATATCTTCGACGAGGGCGAGACTGCCGCCACTATAGGCAACAGTGTCAACGTACTTCAGGACAAATGGTCCGACCGTTATCTCGGTCTCGCCGGTCTCGGCATGCGTCTCGGCAATCTTGTAAAATACAACACATATCTCGAGAGCCACTTCATAGGCGATCCCGCATTTCATTTCACCTCCGCAGTAGAGGATCTCGATGCCAACGATATGCTGCAGCAGCCTGCATCGTGGTGGAAAGGACAGCTCGACAACAAATATCCGGCAGTACGTGCAATGGCTATGCGACAGCTCGCAGATGCCGATATGATCAGTTCCGACGAGTTGCTGGCCATATATACCAACGATCCGTCGGAAGTAGTGCGGATGGAGGCCATGACACTGCTCTCGCTCTACGACGACGACAACTTCGTGGCATGTCTTGACATGGCCGTCGACGACAGCTACGAGATGATCCAGCGCTATGGCCTAAATTTCATAGCCAAACGCGGCGATCAGAAACTCGTACCCGCAATAATACGTGTCGCCAAACGCAACAATACCGGCAAGCGCATAGAATTCGGCATAAGCCAGACAGCCGCGCTCTATCCTGCCGACTCGCTTGTGGCCGAACTAGACCGCTCGTTCGATCCGCTGGATTATGCCGAGGGCGACGCCGTGCGCGGTTATGTGGCTCACGCATTGCGCAAATATGCCGATTCCTACCGGCTGAAGGATGTGGAGAATCTGTGCAACAACGATTCCTTACCCAAGAAATCAAAGTTGCAGAATATACGCACTCTGCGCAACTCGCACATGCACTACAAGGTGGATGATCTGCTGGAGTATGTGCAGACTTGCCCTGACGAGGATGTGTGCGTAGACCTTCTCGAGGCTCTCGGATGGTTCCGGCAGTCATTCCGTCACAAGGATATCAGCGCTGTCGCCCTGAATATGAGCAAGGACAAATCGAGATCGGAACGCGTCCGCAACACAGCTCTGAAGACTTACAACCGCATAGAGGACAACCGCAAGAGCGCAGTCCAGAAGCGTTAAACGAAGACAACGAGATATGATAAAGTCCAAAATTCAATTTTCACTATCCACTAAAGCGGGATTGCACAGACTCATGTGCATTCTCGCTTTCGGCGCTTCTGTATCAGTGCCGGAATACATCTCGGCTCAGGATTATAAGTTCAGCCGTCTGCCTCTGACTCCGCAGCAGCAAGCAGAGAAGGATGCCATACCGTCATGGCGTCCCCAGGTACGCAGATCGTCGGAGACACTTCCCGGCTCTGTCGATAATACAAAATCCAAATACTTCCCTGCTGTATTCAATCAAGGCTCCAACAACTCATGCTCACAGGCATCGGGTGTGCGATATACGTTTACATACGAAGTAAACCGTCTGCTCGACCGTGACGCTTCGGATCCTGCCAATGTATTCTGCTATCATTTCACCTGGAACTTCCTCAATGAGGGCAGCAACCAGGGTTCGCACGCGTTTCTCGGCTATGATCTGATGAAAGACTGCGGAGCCCTGAATATGGTGCAGATGGAGGACAAGGCCTATTCCTATCCTCAACAGACCCAATGGGTATCCGGTTACCAGACCTACATCGATGCGATGAAATACAGAGTCGAGAGCTATACCAAGATCAACCTGAAGTCACGTGACGGTATCGATCTGATGCGCCGTTATCTGTATGATCACGGAGACGGGAGCGCTACAGGCGGCATAGCCGTAATATCGTACAAGACCGATGACTGGGGACTCAAAAGCTATACCGGTCCGAACTCAACCGGTCTTCGCCATATCGTGACTAAGGAAGGTAACGACGGGCCTCATGCAATAACCCTGACAGGCTATGACGATACGATAGAATACGACTTCGATGGCGACGGCAATATAAGCGATACCGAGCGCGGGGCATTCATATTCACCAACAGCTGGGGCGAGGACTGGGCTTCGAGCGGAAAATGCTATATACCCTACAGTCTGATGCTTGCCGATCCGTCAATAGGAGGTCTGACAGAAGGCGATGCCGATGCCTATATGGTAAAGCCTGTGATCGGAGAACCCAAACTGGCCTTCAAGGTGAAAGTGGACTACAACAAGCGCAATGAGCTGTCGTTCATGCTCGGTGCTGCCGACGGAGCAGATGCAAAAATACCGACAGTGGAACTGACATCGCCTATCATGAACCGTCAGGGAGGAGCTGAACCGATGCAGGGTTACAATGCTCCGACCGAGATGGAAGTAGCATTCAACTTCAGCCGGTTCTACGATAATGTCAGCCGGTTTAAGGATCCAAAATTTTTCCTTACGGTACGCCGTACGGCTGCCTCAGGAACCGGCAAAGTGATAGAATTTTCCGTAATAGATCTCGTCAGCGGCATACAATATCTGTCGCCCCAGCATGATTTAGAACTCAAAGGAGGACAAGTCGTCATGACCACCGGCGAACCGATATCCATATATACCTCATGCAGCAAGTGGCGCTGGCTCCTTACCGGTACACCGGCTCCAGTGTCATCGCCTTTCGTAGTGAAAACAGCTACAGGCAAGCCGGTGAAAATGATGATCAACGGATATGATCCATCATCAGGAAAACTAACCATCAAACACAGCCGATTATGAGACTAAAGCACTTCATACCGACAGTCTTCGCCCTGGCAGGCATAATAGTCCTGGCCTCCTGCAGCAGCGATGAAAACAATGGATCAGACGCGCCTGCAACCGATACCGAACTGACCGTTTCGGGGATATCCGATACGGAATGGACGTATATATCTCTCGAGAACAATACTGTGGTTGGATCTTCGGCCAAAGATGATACCGAAGCCGATGCCCAATGGGCAAAACGGACAGACTGGGACATAGCGATATGCGGCGACATGCTGCGCACCAATTCCGGAACTTCGGGCAACGGCGAGGGCGGCATCAGACGCCTTGACAACAAACGATACGACGATATTACAGCATCAGATGCGGTTTCTGTAGATCCCGACCGTCCGCAGACTCCTGACGAACCACGGCAATAAACCGCATCAAAGACCAATAGACAATACGCATACGGGCGGCAGAAATGCCGCCCCTGCTTTTTATCCAGGGTCGTAACCGTATTATCGGGACGGATCCTGCCGGCGGCCGAGGCCTCGCGGTGCATCGCAGCTTCAGTAGAGGTCGGCTCATCGTATCCAGTTATGTACGCGTCCATACAGGACGATGAGAGACGGCATCAGCCATGATCACCGCAGCCGCCGTGTGCGGATCTGCCGTGTGGAATCCAAGCGGGGAGCCATCGCTGTCATAGACCGGATCAAGGACGATATCTGTACTTTGACTCTGCGGGAGCTATCGCCGGTGCACACTTGCTGACGGTACCACTTCCAGTTCATGTGCGATGACATCCTTGCCTCCCGATACAGACACCGGCTCCTCAACTATACCGACATGCGTGTCTCAGTTGGAATCCGATGCAAAGTTACGGCACCATAACCACGCCGGACTGCGATTTTTCCGAAATGCGAATGTTAAAGTATGTAAACAAAACCGAGAGCGGAGAGCCGCTAACCGACTCTCCGCTCCGTATATGCCACACCAAAGGATGCGATGAAACTCCGAATGACAGGATTTGAGCGCTCGCCGTCCTTTGTAATCCGCCTGGGCATCAAAGCCACTCCCTGAGGAGTCGGGGCCCGCCATCGGCCGGCTAAGCTTGTCTCGGTATTTCATTATTAATTGATGAGTTTCCCAATCAACTTTGATGTGGTGACTCCTGCATCCGGCAGATTCCGCAGAATATTGCCGGAAGGCAGCGCTCTTGCTGCATCATTACAACGCAAAGATAACGACAAAGGTTTATTCACGCAACACCTCATGCAAAAAATTTTACATAACTTTCTTCGGGTGTCTGCAACTTTTTAACCCCTCATGCCGTCTAAAGGTAAACACTCCGAAATACGGCAGCAATACATCACTTTTA
Source organism: uncultured Porphyromonadaceae bacterium (assembly GCA_948467675.1). Lineage (GTDB taxonomy): Bacteria > Bacteroidota > Bacteroidia > Bacteroidales > Muribaculaceae > CAOKFI01. Next base: position 41,074 of record CAOKFI010000005.1, on the reverse strand, counting down.
TGGCAATAATCGACCTAAAGGATATAAACAAGACATACGACGGCGCAGTTCCGCTCCACGTGCTCAAAGGGATAAACCTCCAGATAGAACGAGGTGAGCTGGTATCTATAATGGGAGCATCCGGCTCAGGAAAGTCAACACTTCTCAACATACTCGGAATACTCGATACATACGATACCGGAGAATATCACCTCGACGGAGTGCTGATAAAGAATCTAAGCGAAAACCGCGCCGCCGAGCTGCGCAACCGTATGATAGGATTCGTATTCCAGTCGTTCAACCTCATCAGCTACAAAAACGCTATCGAGAATGTGGCACTGCCTCTGTTTTACCAGGGCGTATCGCGCCGCAAACGCAACAAGGCCGCCATGGAGCAGTTGGAGCGTCTCGGCCTCGCCGACCGCGCCCATCATCTTCCAGGCGAGCTGTCGGGCGGACAGAAGCAACGTGTCGCCATAGCCCGGTCGCTTATCACCAATCCGTCCATAATACTTGCCGATGAACCAACTGGAGCGCTCGACAGCAAGACATCGCGCGATGTGATGCAGATATTCCGCCAACTGAACAGCGAGGGGATGACTATAGTCATAGTCACACATGATCCCGGAGTCGGCGAACAGACCAACCGTGTAATCCGCATATCGGACGGTATCATATTACCCTCGCAGTCATGATCGACCTGATAAACGAAATACTTCAGACGCTGCGCAACAACAAACTGCGCACATCACTTACCGGATTTGCCGTGGCCTGGGGCATTTTCATGCTCATAGTATTGCTCGGCATGTCGCGCGGGGTGTTCAACTCATTCAATTCCCATGCATCGGAACAGGGCAACAACCAGATCACAATATGGGGCGGCAATACATCAAAGGCGTTCAAAGGCTACAAAGAGAACCGCCGGATCCGGTTGCGCGAAAACGATATGGGGACTCTTGAATCGGAATATCCGTCGCGCATAGCTACGGCCACATCTATGGTAAGCATCGATACCGCCGAGATCTCCACTCCGCGGGATTATGTGACCGGCGGCATAACCGGAGTATATCCGATGGTAGCCAGATCGCGCGGCATAAAGATCATATACGGACGGTTCATAAATCAACGGGATCTGGACGAACGCAGAAAAGTCCTGGTCATATCCAAAGACAATGCCGAAGTGCTGTTCAATGATGCATCAAAGGCTGTAGGCAGCACGGTCAAATGCATGAATCTCGCATTCAGCATAGCCGGTGTATATGATGACGGCGGACGCTCCGAGAGCTACGCTCCATTCAGCACAGTCGAGAATCTCGCCGGCAATACTGGCTATGTCGGCAACATACGTCTGGAAGTGCAGGGTCTGGAAAACATCGCAGACGGCGAGGCACTCGAGAACGAGGTGCGCGCCACACTGGGGCGTGTGCACCAGTTCGATCCGGAAGACCAGTCGGCAGTATGGATATGGAACCAGTTCGTACAGTTCCTGACCATGGGCGGGGCTCTCAATATCCTCAACATAGCAATATGGGTGATAGGCCTGTTCACGATGCTTTCGGGCATAATAGGTGTAAGCAATATAATGTTCGTATCGGTACGCGAACGGACACACGAGATAGGCATACGCCGCGCTATCGGAGCCAAACCTCACAACATACTGATCCAGATCATATTCGAGAGCGTGGCAATAACGGCACTGTTCGGCTATATAGGCATACTGCTCGGCATCGGAGCCACCGAGATCATCGACAGCATGTTCGGCAACTCTGACTTTCTGAAGAATCCCACCGTGGATATCAGACTGGCCATATATGTCAACATAGTGCTCATAATCGCAGGCGCTCTGGCCGGTCTGTTTCCTGCTTTACGAGCCTTGAAAATAAAACCGGTCGAAGCTCTCCGCGACGAATAACCAGCTGTTGAAAGAAATGAAAAATCCAATATTCGACATAGAGAACTGGAAGGAGATATTCACCACTCTTTCGCGCAACAAAACCCGTACGTTTCTCACTGCGTTCGGAATCTTCTGGGGCACCGCCATGCTCGGGATGCTGCTGGGAGGCGCAAAAGGGATGGAGAACATTATGCGCGCGCAGTTCGAGGGCTTCGCCACAAATACGGCTTTTGTGATATCGAACCGCACCAGTATGCCGTACAAGGGTTTCAAGAAAGGGAATTCGTGGGATATGACATGGACCGATGTCAACAATATCCGCCGGATCCCGGGCATCAAGACCGTATCGGCCAACAACAGCCGCTGGGGAGTACAGGCGGTATATGAACAGAAACACACCTCGACCCAGATACAGGGCGTGGAACCGGCCTATGTCCACATCAACGAGCCTATCATATACAGCGGACGGTTCATAAACGAAGCCGACGAAGCCACCTCGCGCAAGGTATGCGTGATCGGCAAACGTGTGGCGTCGGATCTGTTCGGTACGGACTCCCCTCTCGGCAAAAACATAGCTGTCAACGGCATTTACTATAAAGTCGTGGGAGTATGCGGCAGCCGTTCGGATATCAACATAAACGGCAATCTCGACGAAGGTATCTGCATACCTCTAAAAACCATGCAGCAGGCCTACAATATGGGCGACCGCGTAGAACTGCTGATGATGCTTGCCGAAGACGGAACCCGTTTTGCGAATCTTCGCCCGAGAATAGAACATACTATACGTCAGAACCACCCTATCCATCCCGAAGACAAGAAAGCGATCTGGTTTATCGACATATCAGAACAGTTCGAGATGGTCGACAACCTTTTCATCGGCCTGAGTCTTCTCGCCGGATTTGTGGGAGCCGGTACCCTGCTTGCCGGTATAATAGGAGTAGGCAACATCATGTGGGTCATAGTCAAGGAACGTACCCAGGAGATAGGCATACGCCGGGCCATCGGCGCCAAGCCCCGCGACATAATAGCACAGATCCTGTCGGAAAGCGTTGTACTGACACTTATAGCCGGAATGGCCGGCATCTGCTTCTCGGTGCTCGTGCTTTACATAGCCGGCATGACTACAGATAATCCGGATATGTTCCAGCTATCATTTACCCAGGCCACAGGCATAACCGCCGCATTCGCGATACTCGGTACTGCCGCAGGCATAATCCCCTCAATCAAAGCCATGCGCATAAAACCGATCGAGGCATTGAACGACAAATAAACAGAATCAATATCAAACTCAAAATTCCATATCACACCAAAACGCATTATGAAAAAGATTTTCCGCATACTGCTATGGGTAATCGTCGCAGTCGTATTCATAGGCACCTTCGTGTACCTCTACAATAATTCAAAGAAACATGATCCGGTCTATGCCCTTGTATCTCCGTCGACAGGCAGCATCGAACGTACGACCCTGCTTACCGGAAAGATCGAGCCCCGCGACGAGATCGAGATCAAACCGCAGATCTCCGGTATCATAGCAGAAATCAATGTCGATCCCGGCGATATGGTACGTACCGGCGATGTCATAGCCCGCATCAAGGTGATCCCTGACGAAAGCCAGCTCTCGTCGGCAGAAAACCGCGTGGAAGTAGCCCGCAAGAACCTTGAGCTCCAGGAAAGCAAATTCGAGCGCACCAAGAGCCTGTACGAAAAGAAATTCGTAAGCCGGGAAGAATACGAAGAAGCGGAAAATGCTTGCCTCAATGCAGAGATAGAGGTAAATTCAGCGATCGATGCCCTATCCATCGTGCGCGACGGCGTATCGGCCACCAATGCCCAGCAGAGCAACACTCTCGTACGCTCCACTATAGACGGCCTGATACTCGACGTCCCGGTCAAGGTGGGAACATCGGTAATCCAGGCCAACACATTCAACGACGGAACTACAATCGCCACCGTAGCCGATATGAGCGATCTCATATTCAAAGGCAAGATCGATGAGACCGAGGTAGGTCTTCTCTCCACTGGCATGCCGATGACCATCACCATAGGCGCGCTGCCGGGTGTAAGCCCTGAAGCAACAATAGAATACATATCGCCCAAAGCGTCGGAAGAGAACGGAGCCAACACGTTCGAGCTGAAGGCCGCAGTGACAATGCCAGATTCGGTGACACTACGCGCCGGCTACAGCGCCAATGCCGCTGTCATCCTGAACTCGGCCAAAGAGGTGATGACCGTACCTGAAAGCGTGATAGAATTCGCCGGTGACAGCGCATTCGTGTATGTGCTCACCGATTCCGTACCGTCGCAGAAATTCGAACGCCGCCATATCGAAACAGGCATCAGCGACGGTATCTCCATGCAGGTCACCGCAGGGATCGACAGCATATCCAGTCTGCGCGGTGCCGAAATAAAATAACAGAGACACTCTATCCAACAGCACATACCGTTATGAAATATCCTATATTGACCGCAATAGCATTAGCGGCCTCAATCAGTGCAACTGCCTCGGAATGGACACTCGACAGCTGTATAACATACGCTGTCGACAACAATATCACCGTGAGATCCCGTGCGATCGACAAAATGACCGGAGAATACAATGTGACCGAAGCCAAGGACGGATTTCTGCCCCAACTGGCGGCATCGGCAAGCCAGTCGTTCAATTTCGGCCGCGGCCTTACCTCGCAAAACACTTATGCCAACCGCAACACAAGCAACTTCCAGTGGGGCGCCCAGCTCAGTCTGCCGATATTCCAGGGACTGTCGGCAATACGTCAGACAGACTATGCCAAAGCCTCACTCCGCGCCATAGTGGAAGAATACGAGGCAGCAAAGGAGAATGTGACCCTGAACGTCATAGCCCAGTATCTGCAGGTGCTTTACTGCCGTGAGCTACATGAAGTGGCCATTAACCAGGCGGAATTGTCGAAAACCGAGCTGGAACGCCAGCAAGGGTTGCTCGAGGCAGGCAAAATCCCTGAAATAGATATGCTCAATGCCGAATCGCAACTGGCGCAGGACGAATTGTCGGTGGTAACGACCAACAACAATTATGTCATGGCGCTCGTAGATCTCGCCCAGCTGTTGCAGCTGGAGGATGTAGAGGGATTTTCAGTCGCACCACTGGCTGACGAGAGCGGCTTCCTATTGTCGCCGGATCAGGTATATGCCAACGCTCTGGCTCATAACCACGGTGTAATAGCCCAGCGCGAACGTATCAATGCCGCCGACAAATACATAAGTTTAGCCCGAACCGGCATGATTCCACGTCTGTCGTTCAATGCCGGCGTGGGCAGCAGCTACTATACTGTAAGCGGTTTCGACAGCCAGAGTTTCGGCGGCCAGATGAAAGACAATTTCAACACTTATCTCGGACTGAGTCTGAACATACCGATCTTCGATGCATTCTCGACCAGGAACGCAGTGCGCAAGGCCAAGGTTCAGAAACTGTCGGCCCAGCTCCAATACGAATCGACCAGAACCGACCTTTTCAAAGCGATCCAGCAGGCCTATTATGAGGCGACTGGAGCACAGAAGCGTCTGGAGACCGGCATCGTGGCCGAACATGCCACGGAACAGACCTTTCTCGCCACAAAAGAGAAATACAATCTCGGCCGGGCGACACCGACCGATTACGAAACCGCCAAGACCAACCATCTCCGCGCTGTCTCCGAACGTGTCCAGGCCAAATACGAATACATGCTCCGCACCCGTATACTCGACTTTTACAACCGACATTGATGATGCGGATATAAAAATTCCGTTACAAAACATATAAATTACAGTCTCAAAAGCAGATTTTTTTGATTTTTTCGGCATAAATGAATATTTTATCGTAAAAAGACAGTATATTTGCATGTTATAAAACATGACTATACGACAAATCATGATCAGAGAGGCTCTTGAGAAAGTCATCAGCGAAGATTTAGCCGAGATTTGGTCGCTTCTAAGCCCCGACGAAAAACGCTTGATTACTGACAATTTCGTAATACATACTTTCAAGAAAAACCAGATTATCTATGCCGAGAAGGAGGAACCTGAGTTTCTGTGGTGTCTTCTTAAAGGTAAAGTAAAGATGTATAAGGACGGTGTCGGCGGTCGCGCGCAGATACTGCGCCTATACCGGCCGGTACAATACTTCGGTTACCGCGCATATTTCGCCGGCGAGCCCTACGTATCGAGCGTGGCGGCATTCGAACCTTCGACATTAGGATCGATACCGATGACTGTAGTATGCGAGCTTATCAGAAGCAACAACGGCATAGCCTGGTTCTTCATACGCGAACTGTCGCGCAATCTCGGCGGTTCAGACACTAAAGTCGTGAACCTAACCCAGAAACATATCCGCGGTCGTCTTGCCGAAGCGCTGATAGTGCTCAAGGACAATTACGGATACGAGGATGACAATTCCACCCTGCGCATCTATATGGCCCGCGAGGATCTGGCGAACCTGTCGAACATGACTACCTCCAATGCAATACGCACTCTCTCCGGCTTCGTCAATGAGAAGATAATAATCGTGGACGGTCGCAAAATCAAGATCATAAACGAACCGATGCTCCGCAAGATAAGCAAATTCGGCTAATCAGGGAGCCGACGGATCACCTTACCGCTGGCGGTACGCTCAAACTGACGTACCGCCATAATTTTTTTCGGCATCTCGAAGCGGTCAAGCAGAACCGATATGCGTGCGGCCACAGCATCAATACCGGTACCGTCACCCTCCACACACATCACAAGTTCCTCCCCCCAACGCTCTGACGGACGTCCTATAAGATAGAACGGCATGTATACAACATGGCTTATCTTGCGTTCGATCAGTTCAGGATGCAGTTTCACACCGCCGCTGTTGACGACATTGTCGGCCCGTCCGAGCCAACGGAAGGAGATGTCATCACGCAACATGACCACATCGTTTGTCACAAGCCGGCGGAAACTGAATGCCGGAGCGTCGATGACAAGACATCCGCGGTCGTCGGTCGAAAACCGGATCCCGGGCAATGCCTGATAACAGTCGTCGCCACGGCTTATGTCGCGCAAAGCCACATGACTGCAAGTCTCGGTCATGCCGTAGGTCGCGAATATTCTTGCCGGCAGTCCATGCAACCTGGCTTCCATCGCGGGAGACACCGGCGCTCCTCCGACAATTACATTCCGTATCCTGCCAAACAGCGGATTATCTATCAGCGACGGGAGTTGCGACGGCACCACAGCCATAAGATCGACCACTCCGTAATCGCATAGCAACGGAGCATTGGAGGGGTTCTCGACAATCAGCTCAGCACCGGCAACATCAGCCCTGACCACCATCATCTTGCCGGCTATATAGCCCACAGACAGAGGGAGCAGCAACCGTGATTCCTTTCCAAGTCCGAAATAACGGCATGTGGCCGATGCCGAAGCCAGCATGTCGGTCTTGAGCAGTTCGATGCGTTTCGGAGCGCCTGTCGATCCTGATGTACAGGCCACGACATACGGCACCGAGTGATCGCGCCACTCCTGCAGAAACTTTCCGGTCTGTCCTGTAGCATCGTAGATTCGCATCACGGCTCTATCCATTCAAGTTGCGGCATGCTCCATCGTCCCGAGGTATCGGACAGCAGGACATCCCGCTCCTGCCGCAAAGGCGACTCCACGTTGTTGGAATACAACATTCCTGTGCCGAGCCCCTGCGGGATATCGGGACGGTATGACGACACCCACTGGGCTATGGCATTAAGGCCGATATTAGACTCGAGCGCAGATGTGGCCCACCATCCTATTCCGCGATCCCGAGCCAGCCGGATCCACTCGTCGGCCGATGCGAAGCCTCCGCACAACGATGGCTTCAGTATCACATAACGGGGTCTTATCGCGTCAAGCATACGCTCTTTATCGGCTGTGGATGTAAGACCGATAAGTTCCTCGTCAAGTGCGATATCAACAGGCGACTCGCGGCATATACGTGCCATCTCGGCATACTGCCCCCGGCGTATGGGCTGCTCTATAGAGTGGATTCCGAACCTGGACAGCGCATCGATCCGTGTCAGAGCCTCGGCGGGAGAAAAAGCGCCATTGGCATCGAGTCTAAGCTCAAGGCTCTCCGCACTGAACCGCTTACGTATATCTCTCAGCAATTCCAGCTCACTATCGAAACCGATACCTCCGATCTTGAGCTTTACACAACGGAATCCGGCATCAAGTTTGTCACGTATCCGGCCGGCCATCTCCTGTCCGGTCCCCATCCACACAAGCCCGTTTATGGGTATCTCTTCCTCGCCGGCTGAAAATGCTGACGGAAACGGTATGCGTCGGCCGCCGTTGGCAAAATCGCTGACCGCTGTCTCCCATCCGAAAAGCACAGATCCCCATGCCGACAGATCTGACACCGGCACACCGGCATTCACTTCACGGCACAATAGAGCCACCCGTTCTTCATAACCCGGCCGGTCATCAGCACCGAGACCGCGGAAAAGCGCACACTCGCCCACTCCGAAACAATCCGGGCATTCATCGTCCCAGACTTTCAGAAAGAAAGCATCCTTGTGCAGCATTACGCTGCGCGAGGTCACAGCCGGAGATATAAACCGGAGTTTATATGGAGCGTATGCGGCTCGGATCATCCGGGAAATTTCTGGAACTTGCCGAAATCTGGATCACGTTTCTCAAGGAAAGCATTTTTTCCTTCCTGAGCTTCCTCCATCAGATAGTACATCAGAGTGGCATCGCCGGCAAATTCCATCATGCCGCGCTGTCCGTCGAGCTCGGCATTAAGGGCGCGTTTGATCATGCGAACAGCCATAGGGCTGCGTTTCAATATGGTCCGGCACCACTCGACGGTCTCATCCTCAAGCCTATCGAACGGCACCACTTTATTGACCATGCCCATGGCCTCGGCTTCGGCCGCCGTATACTGCCGGCAAAGGAACCAAATCTCGCGTGCCTTTTTCTGGCCAACGCAACGGGCAAGATACGACGAACCAAATCCGGCATCGAAACTGCCTACTTTCGGCCCTGTCTGACCGAAACGCGCGTTTTCCGACGCGATAGTCAGATCACATACTACCTGAAGTACATTGCCTCCCCCTATGGCATAGCCGTTGACCATGGCTATCACCGGCTTTGGAATAGAACGGATAGCCTTATGAAGATCAAGCACATTCAGGCGCGGCACACCGTTACGGTCGATGTAACCTCCTACTCCTTTCACTTTCTGGTCACCGCCGGAACAGAATGCTTTATCGCCTATACCGGTCAGAACGACCACTCCGATCTCGGGAGACTCGCGGCAATATGCCATCGCATCGAGCATTTCCTCATTGGTCTGGGGACGGAATGCATTATAAACTTCAGGACGATTGATCGTGATTTTTGCGATCCCTTCGAATTTCTCAAAAAGTATGTCGGTATACTCTTTGATCGGTGTCCACTGACGTGTACTCATATCTACTTATATTACCAATTGATCTATACTGAGAAATATTCTTTCAGCAATCCGGCGCTAATCTGCCGTGGCAAACCCTCGACAGCAAGAATATATGGCCGGTCTCCGGGCGCCATGAATTCCGGCAACAGCCTCTCGAGTTCTTCCGGAGAAGATGCAGAAAACAGTCTGAAGCCGTAGGCTGCCGCGATATCCCGCAAGGGGAAATTCACCGGATCGGCAAACAAGGCCTCGCGTTCAGGCAATTCTGAAGTGGAACCGATGAAACGGAATATGCCGCCGCCACCGTTGCACATCACAATCATCTTGAAACGCGCAGGGATCCCCCTGAAAGCCAGCGCTCCAATATCGTACTGAGCGCTCATATCGCCGGAAATGAATACTGTCGGGCCATCGACATAGGCCAACGACGCGCCGACAGCCGTCGATGTCGAGCCATCGATCCCGCTCACCCCTCGGTTGCAGTCGGTACGTGTCACGGCCGACGCTCCGGCAAACAGCTGGGCATACCTCACCGGTGTTCCGTTTGACAACTGCAATGCGCAACGCTCAGGCAAATTCCTCATTATTATCGAGAATGCTCTCAGATCGCTCCAGGGAGCAGTGCAAGCAAAGGCATCGCGTCGTTTCACAGCACCGGCATACATGTCATGCCATTCCCGATTGTAGTCCGACATGGACTCCAGTATCCGGTCAGCAGGAATCAGCCTGTCGAAAAACAGTCCGGGATCGGCCTCTACACGACGTGTCAATGCCTTGAAGCAATCGACCGTATTGCGCGTAAATCCCACATGCCAATGCCCGGCCGGAGAATAGCGGCGTATGAACTGCTTGACAAACCGCGAGACCAAGGCTCCGCCGATGGTAATCACCAGATCCGGAGCCAGACACCTCAGCCGGTCATCCGACATCCCACCGATAGCGGTATCGATACGGCCTATAAAACGGCTGTCTCGTATATTGGCTATGCTTTCAGTCATGACGACCGTATTTGGCCAGGCGGCCATGCGCGACAGCGCGGAGCCGAGCAGTGCATCCGGAGCCGCAAAGCCGGCTATTACCATGACTCTGGGTGTAGCAGCCACTATATCGCGTAGCTCTGCCATGCATCTGTCATCCGGAACAGCCTGCGTGCCTGTCATAGAGACTACACGCTGACGCGGCAATTGCGATTCGGTTCTGCCGCCGAGCGGCTCGTCGATCTGGATATTGATATGCACCGGCCCCTTACATCCGGTCGTGGCATTTATCAGCGCATCGTTTATCACACGATTCGCATACCACTCGTCATCGGAGGTAACTGATTCGGCACATATATCGCAGGAGGCTTTGACCACAGAGGCCAGAGCTCCAGGCTGACGGATCGTCTGACTGTCGTCCTGATCGATCCACCGACGCGGACGGTCGGCCGATACCACGATAAGAGGTATCTGGCGGTAATATGCCTCGGCAACGGCAGGAGCGTAATTGAGCAGAGCCGTCCCTGATGTACATACCAGAGCGACAGGACGTCCTGATGCCGTAGCGATTCCAAGCGCCATGAATGCGGCCGACCGCTCGTCGACCACCACATCCGTCCGTACCGACGGCTCATGTGTCATGGCTATCATCAACGGGACATTGCGTGAACCAGGCGACAGCACGACACGTTCTACTCCGTGGGCGGCAAACAGAACCGCAAGCATGCGGCAAACATTCTTATCAGTCGTTTCCATAATCCATCCGCAAAGTTATGTAAAGTTTGATTAACTTTGCGTACAAAATATAAACGCAAACAGAATGTCAATACCAGGTACTCCACGTCAATACTACATGGATATGCTGAAAGGCGCAGCTATCTACATGGTGGTGATGGGACATGTACTCACTCTGTGCATCGGGGAAATCAACGATACATTCCTGTACCGGATTATCGGAGAGATCCACATGCCTCTGTTTTTCTTCATAAGCGGCTGGTTCACTTTCAAACGGCACAGCGACGGCACTCCGTTCCGGACTCCGGATCTATGGCAGCGCACCTTGCAGCTGCTTGTGCCTATGGTCATTGTAAGCAGCATCTGGATATTCGTGTTCCGCCACAGCGGGCTGCAATGCCAATTCGACTCAACGTGGAGAGGCTTATGGACCGCGACCTACAAAAACGGATACTGGTTTCCTCTCTGCCTGTTCGAACTAATGCTGATATATGCCGCCACTTCATATCTGTTCCGCCGGATTCCGGCTATGACCAGCATCGGTCTTGTATTTACAGTATGGGCACTGCTCATGACAGTGTCCCAGAAACTGGCCGGCACTACTATATGCAACGCAGCCGAGCTGGAACTTGTAACCCGGTTTTATCCTGTATTCATGGCCGGAGCTATAGCACGTATGTATGAAAAACGCTTTTTGGCGTATGTACATCGTCCGCGTGTCTACACGGCGGCTTTGGCTGCAAGCGGATTTCTGCTGTATATGATATGCTATTTCCGGAAATTCGGAATCAGCGACGAGTGGCTGGATATAGTCCGCATCATATTCCACATAACGCTTGCAACGGCCGCGATACCTATTGCCTGCGGACAGACATCGCGCACAGATGCGGGTCTGTCCCGCACTGTCAGATTCTGGACATATCTCGGACGTGAAAGTCTGGCGATATATCTTCTCCACTATCTGTTCCTGTTTCCCATGGAATGGCTGCGGGCTCCTCTGAGAGACATGGGGTTAGGATTCGTACCTGCCGCCGTTACGGCAGGTATCGCTGCAGCAGCGATCATAGGATGCGTGCTTGCTGCAAACGCTATAATCAGCCGCAGCCCGTTGCTTGCCATGCTGCTCACCGGCAAGACACAACGCGCCTCAAAGAGTACAAGACTAAAATTTACAACGCTAAACAATATATAGAATCATGGAACGCATACTGCTGTCGCGCGTACACCTGGGAGGACGTGAACGCGAATGGATCGACAAAGCCTTCGCCGAGGACTGGGTGCTTCCGTTAGGCCCAAACGTAGATGAATTCGAATCTATGCTCAGTCATTATCTCGGAGTCCCTAACGTTGTTGCCCTGAGTTCCGGTACGGCTGCGATACATCTCGGTCTGGTAATGCTCGACATCAATCCCGGCGACGAAGTGATATGCCAGTCATTCACATTCGCCGCAAGCTGCAATCCTATATGCTATCAGGGAGCCAGACCAGTTTTCGTAGACAGCGAATCCCACAGCTGGAACATGGATCCGCAGTTGCTCGAAGAAGCAATCATAGACCGCAGGAAACAGACAGGACGCTATCCGAAGGCCATAATACCGGTTCATCTGTACGGTATGCCGTCAGACATGAGCGGGATCAACGCCATTGCCGACCGTTACGGTATTCCCGTACTCGAAGATGCAGCCGAGGCTCTCGGCTCGGAATACCAGGGGCATAAATGCGGTACCATAGGACGCTACGGAGCACTGAGTTTCAACGGCAACAAAATAATAACCACCTCAGGAGGAGGAGCACTGATATGTCCCGATGCAGAATCTGCAGTCCGTGTAAAATTCTATGCGACACAGGCCCGGGAGAACCGCCCCTACTACTATCACGAAACCATAGGCTACAATTACCGGCTGAGCAATATCAGCGCCGGCATAGGATGCGGACAGATGACAGTATTGCCTGACAGGGTGAAACGCCGTCGTGAAATACATGATTTATATAAACGAGAACTCGGCATAGTTCCGGGAATAACCGTACAAGACAATCCGTCATCCGAATACGATTCCAATTTCTGGCTCACGACCATCCTCATCGATCCGGCATCAGGCTCTACTCCCGACGAATTGCGTATGTGTCTAAACCGGGAAAACATAGAAAGCCGCCTGTTATGGCGCCCGATGCACCTACAGCCGGTATTTGCAGACGCTCCGTATTACGGTACCGGAGTATCGGACTCTCTTTTCGAACGAGGGCTGTGCCTCCCGAGCGGCTCAAGCCTGACCGATGAACAGATAAAGCGAGTGATATCCATAATCAAAGCACAAATCAAGTAAATATCCACTATTCAGAAAACTATGACCCACGATACAGAAACAAAGCGCAATGTAGCGCTGATAACAGGCATAACCGGACAGGACGGCTCGTTTCTGGCCGAATTTCTCCTCGAGAAAGGCTACGAGGTACATGGTATAATCCGCCGCAGCTCATCGTTCAACACCGGACGTATAGAGCATCTTTATCTCGACGAATGGGTGCGAGACATGAAGCGCAAGCGTCTGCTCAATCTTCATTACGGCGACATGACCGATTCCAGTTCGCTGATACGTATCATCCAGGAAGTACAGCCTACAGAAATATACAATCTGGCAGCCCAGAGCCATGTCAAGGTATCGTTCGATGTACCGGAATATACAGCCGACACCGATGCCATAGGCACACTGCGTCTGCTCGAGGCCGTAAGAATTCTGGGCAGGGAGAAACAGACACGCATATATCAGGCCAGCACATCGGAACTATACGGCAAAGTACAGGAAGTACCACAGTCGGAAACTACTCCGTTCTATCCGCGCAGTCCATACGCCTGCGCCAAACTCTATGGCTTCTGGATAACCAAAAATTACCGTGAGAGCTACGGCATGTTTGCCGTCAACGGCATCCTTTTCAATCATGAAAGCGAACGCCGCGGTGAGAACTTCGTAACCCGCAAGATCACCATGGCGGTAGCCAGGATCAAAGCCGGAATGCAGGACAAACTGTATTTAGGCAACATGAACGCAATGCGCGACTGGGGATATGCACCAGATTACGTAGAATGCATGTGGCTCATACTCCAGCAACCGGAACCAAGCGACTTCGTCATCGCGACCGGAGAGTTCCATTCGGTAAGGGAATTCACACAACTGGCATTCGCCCGTGCCGGAATAGAACTCCGGTGGGAAGGCAAAGGTCTTGAAGAGAAGGGAATCGATACAGCTACAGGACGGACACTCGTGGAAGTGGACGAACGCTTCTTCCGTCCTTGCGAAGTGGAACAACTGCTCGGCGATCCGTCGAAAGCACGCCGGGAACTCGGATGGAATCCACGCAAGACATCATTCGAGGAGCTCGTAAACATAATGGTGGATCACGATATGAAAGCTGTCAGCAACGGTAAACTCTGATACGACGATGGAAAAGGATGCCAAAATATATGTAGCCGGCCACCGCGGTCTTGTAGGATCAGCGATCTTGCGCAATCTACAACAACGCGGCTACACCAATATAATAGGCCGGACTCATGCCGAACTCGATCTGACCGACGCGACAGCCGTACGTGAGTTTTTCGATACTGAACGTCCTGAATACGTAATCCTGGCAGCCGCCCATGTAGGAGGCATCATGGCCAACAGTCTGTACCGGGCCGATTTCATATATCGGAATCTTCAGATCCAGCAGAACGTAATCGGCGAAAGCTGGCGCCATGGAGTAAAGAAACTTCTGTTTCTCGGCAGCACATGCATATATCCTCGAGATGCACGTCAGCCTATTACAGAAGACCAGCTTCTGACAAGTCCTCTCGAATACACCAACGAACCATACGCCATAGCGAAAATAGCCGGGTTGAAAATGATCGAGAGCTTCAACCTGCAATACGGCACCGACTATATAGCCGTAATGCCTACCAACCTATACGGACCAAACGACAATTTCGATCTGGAGCGCAGCCATGTACTTCCGGCCATGATCCGCAAAATGCATCTTACACGTATGCTTACCGATGGCGACATGGATGCTGTACGGTCAGACCTCGCCAAACGCCCGGTCGAAGGCGAAGACGGTACAGGATCTGACGAACAGATACTCGGGCTGCTGCAACGCTACGGCATAACGCCCGGCAAACTCACCCTCTGGGGGAGCGGACAACCGTTACGCGAATTTCTATGGAGCGAGGATATGGCCGATGCATCAGTACACATTCTCGAGAATGTATCGTTTGCGGATCTGCATGGCAACGAACGCGATATCCGCAACTGCCATATAAACATAGGCACAGGCCTAGAACTCACCATAAAAGAACTGGCCGATAAGATAGCCGCCGCTGTAGGCTACACCGGGACTATCGAGTGGGACTCGACCAAACCAGACGGAACCATGCGCAAACTCTGCGATGTGAGCCGCCTGCACAAACTCGGCTGGCATCATACCGTCGAGATCGACGAGGGCATAGGTCGCCTGTATAAATGGTATCTGGCGGGATTGTAAATGACACTATGCCGTTTTGACATAGAACCGTCTCTGACATTCCCTGTCATGCTGGTGCTTGAAGGATTATATGTACTCATTGCCCGGCACCTGCGGTCAGACCATAACGACAGAAACCGTCCGGTGACAGGTGGCGGCATAATTTTCATCATCGCCGTATGGCTGTTCGCGCTCTCAGAACCCTCCGACATTTTTCCTGAGCGGTTCGGTTATATCACAGGATGCGCCACTGTACTTGCCATTGTCAGTTTCATCGACGACATGCGGCCGCTGTCTCCACTGCTGCGTCTTGGCATACAGATAGTTACCATAACTGTTCCGTTGATCATGGTTCCGGACATGACGATGTCGTGGATTGCATATATCTTATTGATATTCTTAGGCGTGGCTTTTATCAACGCCTACAATTTCATGGATGGAATCAACGGTATGACTGTAGCATATTCTGTTGTAACACTGCTTGCTATCGGATATTGCAGCGAAATAGTGTTCCCACTTCCCAATGTCGTCACCAGCCTGTCCATGATACTGCTTTCGACAACTGCAGCCATCGGATTCTTGAACTTCAGACGGCACGAGATAGTACATTGCGGCGATGCCGGCTCTATAGTAATGGGATTTCTCATCCTTTATCTGATATCATCGCTGATATATGCCACTGACGACTGGAGCTATATCGCGCTGATATTTGTGTACGGAGTCGATACCGGCTATACGGCTCTATACAGGCTGCTGCATGGCGAAAACATATTGAAAGGGCACAAGCTCCATCTCTATCAATTGCTTGACAGCAGGAAGCATGTGCCCCATCTATATATCTCGACAGCCTATGCAATAGTGCAGGCAGTAATCGACATCGGACTTATCCTGACACCGTCGCCTTATCGCGCGTGGTACGCAGCCGGATCTTTCGTCCTGCTTATGGCGCTATACAGCACAGTGCGCTACCGTATCAGCCACACGGCTATTTAGAGTGTCTGTACTGCGGCAGCAGCGGTACAGGAAATTTCGAGAACAACACATCGACAGCCTGAGCTATACCCGAAAGGTTTCTGAACCGAGCCTGCCCGTTTTCAATAATAGTCGCGACAGAAGCCGAATACAGAGGAAGTTTCTCAGACAGGTTGATCATATCCATAGTCAATACACCTTCCTTGTATATGCCGGTTATTACCTGGGCATTGGAATAATAGTTGTAATAATAGCCTCGCGGATACATGAAGTACGGATAGTACCCGTTATAATACGGTCCGCTATAAGGAAAATATCCCGGAGGCAAAGCCGGTTCCGTCGAGATCTCGCGGTGTACAGTCAGTCCGATATTCACCAGAAGCGGAGACTCCGGATCTTCGGTATAGCCACGCTCCACCAATTGCTCGCGTATAGCTGCAGCGATATTGTAGTATGTGACCATCTGCATGCCCGGAGGCAGAGATCCGTCATCGGGAGTAACGATTCGGAATGTATGGTAACCGGCCAGATCCGCATTGTTGTATACCTCGTTATTGACCAGTGTATAAGGGCTGCATCCCGTCAGCAACAACACTGCAAAAGCAAGAAGGGATAAACATTTTTTCATAAACCCATATTATTATATTATTGTGACATTATAACATTTAATTCCGCCAAATGGTTTCAAACTTTGGAAGTCGCGGCAAAATGGCTAACTTTGCCGTCATTCTGTAAAAAACGCTTACAACGCAACATGATACTAACGTCATCACTGACGACTTTCGGTCGATACTGCCTGTTCATAAGCCGGGTGTTCTCCATACCTGACAAATGGAAAGTATTCTTCAAACGCACCATCGCCGAAATCTCGAAATTAGGAGTCGACTCCATCCCTCTGGTAATAATCATATCACTGTTTATCGGAGCCGTAATCGCCATCCAGATGCAGCTCAACATATCGTCGCCGCTTATTCCTGCCTATTCCGTAGGTCTGGCTACCCGCGACATAGTGCTGCTCGAATTCTCATCGAGCATCCTCTGCCTGATACTCGCCGGCAAGGTAGGCTCGAACATAGCATCCGAAATCGGAACCATGCGCGTGACCGAACAAATCGATGCCCTCGAGATAATGGGTGTCAACTCGTCATGCTTCCTTGTGCTTCCGAAAGTAGTCGCTTTTTTGTTTTTCATGCCTATCCTCGTCATATTGTGTATGGGGACATCACTTATCGGCGGTCTGATAGTGGCTATAGTCACCGATATCATTTCCGTATCGCGCTACACTTACGGCCTGCAGGCCATGTTCAATGAATGGTATGTATGGTACGCACTGATAAAATGTCTGTTCTTCTCATTCATTATCAGTTCTGTAGCATCATTCTTCGGCTATTACGTAAAAGGTGGCGCGCTCGAGGTTGGCAAAGCGAGTACAAACGCTGTCGTGGCCTCAAGCATACTGATACTACTGTTCGATGTAATCCTAACCAAAATATTGCTGCAATGATCGAAGTAAAGGGAGTGACCAAATCGTTTGACGGCAAGACTATATTGCATGACGTAGACGCTACGTTCCAGACCGGCAAGACAAACCTTATCATCGGACAGAGCGGATCAGGAAAGACCGTGCTGATGAAATCGCTCGTAGGACTGCTGAAGCCGGAGAAGGGGCAGATACTTTTCGACGGGCGCGATGTCATGGCGATGAACGGGGATCAGGTCAAGCAACTGCGCGAGGAAATCGGCATGCTGTTTCAGGGTTCAGCGCTGTTCGACAGCGAGACTGTGCTCGGCAATGTCATGTTTCCGCTGATCATGTTCTCCAGAATGACATACAGCGAGATGCTTGACAGAGCGCACTTCTGTCTGGAACGCGTCAATCTGAAAGGAGCCGACAACAAATATCCGTCAGAGATATCCGGAGGTATGCAGAAACGCGTGGCTATAGCCCGTGCCATAGCCCTGAATCCTAAATACCTGTTCTGCGACGAACCGAACTCCGGTCTCGATCCGAAGACATCGATACTGATAGACGAGCTTCTGAGCGACATCACCCATGAGTACAATATCACGACTGTGATCAATACCCACGATATGAACTCAGTGCTCGGAATCGGCGAGAACATAGTGTTCATCAACAAAGGATACCGCGAATGGGTCGGAGACATGTCGCAGATATACAACACAGACAACGAAGCGCTCAATCACTTCGTATTCGCCACTGATCTGTTTCAGAAAGTCAGGGAGTATGTGGTCGACAACGAGCGCCGCACACCGCCATCTGGTCAGTCGAGATAACGCTTTACCAGTCCTGAATAGGCATCGATACGACGGTCACGGAGGAACGGCCACCAACGTCGCACCTGCTCGGAGCGGTTCATGTCGACTTCCACGATCCGTTCTATCTCCGCATCGGCAGGCGCATTGAAGAGAAATTCACCCTGCGGACCTGCTACAAAACTACTTCCCCAGAACTGAATGCCGGCAGTCACACCCGACGGATCAGGTTCATGCCCTACTCTGTTTACAGACACCACCGGCAATCCGTTGGCGACAGCATGGGCACGCTGTATGGTGATCCATGCCTCACGCTGGCGAGCCTGTTCGTCGGGCGTATCGCCGTCGGCCCAGCCTATGGCTGTAGGATATATCAGCACTTCGGCACCTCGCAATGCCATAAGGCGTGCGGCTTCAGGATACCATTGATCCCAACACACGAGAACGCCGAGCCTCCCTACAGAAGTGTCGATCGGCTCGAATCCGAGATCGCCCGGAGTGAAGTAGAATTTCTCATAATATGCCGGATCATCCGGAATATGCATCTTACGATAACGTCCGGCTATGGAACCGTCACGTTCGAAAACAACGGCAGTATTATGATACAATCCCGGTGCGCGCTTCTCAAAAAGGGAGGCGACAATCACCACCGAGCACTCTACAGCCAATGCTGCATAAAAATCAGTGACTTCAGATGGTATAGGTCTGGCCAATGAGCATTCATCGACCGATTCTGTCTGACAGAAATACAGAGAGTCGTGAAGTTCCTGATTTACGATCAGTTCGGCACCTCCTGCAGCCAGATTGCGTATCTTGCCGGCAATCCGCAGGCGGTTATTTTCTATATCGGCTGTATTGTGCTGTTGTATAATTCCTATCTTCATGCTAATATTTCGTTTGGTAACTGCATGGTAACGCAATGCAGCGATCCATGCTGACGTATAAGCGCACGGCAGTCTACCGGCACTATATTATGGTTAGGAAACGCGGTCTGCAGGGATGCAATTGCAGCCTCATCGTATTGAGGTTGAGCATACACCGGCATAAGCACCGAATTCCCTATTATCAGATAATTAACGTATGTGGCCGGCAAGCGCAGGCCGTCCTCGTCGTATACGGCCTCCGGCAAAGGCAGCTCCACCATGCGGTATGGCTTTCCGTCAGAAGCCGTAAACCGGGATATCTCCTGTTTCATAGCCTGCAACGGCTCATAGTGCGGATCATCGCGCCGGTCTGTGGCAGTATACACGATTGTATGATCCGGCGCCAGCCGAGCCAGAGTATCGGTGTGGCTATCAGTATCGTCACCGGCAAGCGCGCCGTTATGAAGCCACAATATCCGGTTCAACCCGAATGTTTCTTTAAGATACGATTCGATCTGGCCGGCATCCATTCCGGCATTGCGGTTAGGCGACAGCAGACACTCTGCCGTGGTAAGCATGGTGCCTTCACCATCGCTTTCTATAGATCCACCTTCAAGCACAAACCCGCGACGATTTTCATATCCGCCTGTCAGGATTCCCTGCTCTATCAAAGCAGAAGTCACGAGGTTGTCGAAGCATGAGGCGAATTTCAACCCCCATCCGTTGAACTGAAAGTCAGCTATGACAGGTTTCCCATCGACAAAAAGAGTGACAGGACCGAAATCACGTGCCCATGTATCGTTGGTCCGTACATCGGCAAAAAGAATTCTGTCCTCAGGAATATGAGCGAGCCTCCGGCGTGCATCTTCAAGATCAGGCCCTACCATGACAAGGCGAGCTTCACGCACAATCGCATCGGCAATACGTACATAACAGTCAATCACCTCATCAAGCATATATGCCCAATCGGTATCGGCATGCGGCCATGCCATAAGCACTGCTCCATGCGGCTCCCACTCAGCCGGGAGTCGGCGCACATGCGTGTATCTATTCGTCATAATCATTCAAATTATCCCATATAGAGGCTTGAGAATCAAGATATTCGTCGGCATAATCCAAGAAGCCGCGTTTCTCGCTGCAACCCGAATCGTCGCACCAATGGCGATACCGGTCGCGCAACGCCTGATCTTCGTGTATCATCCGTTTAAATTCAGCCTCAGCGATGTCGACACTCCCGCAATTTTTCAACAGAGCGTCAAACAGCTGCGTTATATCATCCATAGTCATATAGATTTAATTCACAAGTGGATCTCCACCAGACTAAATAGGTTTGTGTTCATTGACTAAACCTCAAAATCCCTATGTTAGTTCAGAGACAAATATACGATTAAGTTTTATAACGGCAAAACATTCTCCAGGATACGGTCGGCGGATCACGCATAGACAGATGTCCGGAAGATATCCATTAATTTATTTTAACGTCTGGATCATTTTGATTCCACAAATCCAACGCTGCAATCACAAATTACGCTATCTTTGTTGTTATATAGATTATTGTTTCCAACAGGTTGTTTTCATTATGCGACGTTTCATATTAAGTATTGTGCTTCTGGCCGCAATCATAGGCATAGGCCAATTGCTCAACCACCTTACCGCCCGCAACGACACCAACGGCGGATCTGCGCCACCGGTGCCGACAGATGCCGGCATCGATTCAGACCTGCCTGCAGAATACGGATTAACAACGGATTCAACACGGACAATCACAATAAGCACACACGATTAAGACTACGGAGTATTATAATATTAACTAAACAGCTATCAATTATGTCAACGATTGCCAAATCACTTACGGATCTTATCGGCAAGACTCCATTACTGGAACTGAATGCTTACGGACAGCATCACGGTCTCGACGCGACCATCCTTGCCAAACTGGAATGTTTCAATCCCGGCGGCAGCGTAAAAGACCGTGTGGCGTACGCCATGATCGACGATGCCGAACGCCATGGGCGTCTTAATCCCGGAGGCACAATAATCGAGCCTACAAGCGGCAACACCGGAATAGGACTTGCGCTGGTGTCGGCAGTCAAAGGATACAAACTGATACTTACCATGCCTGAGACGATGAGCGTGGAACGCAGGAAACTGCTGCATGCGCTCGGAGCCGAAATAGTGCTGACTCCAGGAGAGCGCGGTATGAAGGGAGCCATAGCCGAAGCTGAAAGACTACAAAAAACATGCAAAGGCTCCGTGATTCTGGGACAGTTCGAGAATCCGGCCAATCCAGCCGCCCATGTAGCGACCACAGGACCGGAAATATGGCAAGACACCGACGGAGAAATCGACATATTCGTGTCGGCAGCCGGCACCGGCGGCACCGTCAGCGGTACCGGGCATTACCTGAAATCAAAGAATCCGTCGATCCGGATAGTAGCGGTAGAGCCGGAAGAATCGGCAGTACTGTCGGGAGGCACGCCAGGCCCACACAGGATACAAGGGATCGGTGCCGGCTTCATCCCGAAGACATATAACAGCCATGTCGTGGACGAGATCATAAAAGTAAGCAGCGACAACGCCTATGCCGCAACCCGCGAGCTTGCAAAGACCGAAGGCCTGCTGGCCGGCATATCGTCGGGAGCTGCATTATATGCCGCCACCGAACTGGCTCGCCGTCCAGAAAACAACGGCAAACGCATAGCAGTGATTTTCCCCGACACAGGCGAACGTTATCTGTCGACCGATCTATTCGAATAGGCCATACGAATCATACACTTGACAGTTATGTTTTAATTTTGTAATTTAGCGCACTGACAATCACATTACGCTGAATCATGGACTGGTCCGGATATTTCTCTATGTCATGGCTATACTGGACGCTGATGGTGATATATACGTTTTCCATCATCAGCGTGATCGGTGTCATATTGTCAGAGAACCGCAATCCGGTAAAATCGCTCGCATGGGTTACTGTTCTGGTACTTTTCCCTCTCGCCGGACTGATCATATATATCTTTTTCGGACGCAGTTTCAAGAACAAGCGCATGATCTCGCGGCGAAACAAACGCCGCCTGAAAAAACGCGAACCGTCGATAAGAAACGGCGGCGCCAACATTTCGTCATTGTCGGCCGAAAGCCGGCAACAGATACTTCTGGCCCGGTCGCTATGCGGCGCCATGCTGTATCCCGGCAATGAAGTAGAGATATTCACCAACGGCAAAGACAAATTCGAATCACTGCTGAACGATCTGCGCGGTGCCAAGGAATACATACATCTACAATACTATATATTCGAGGATGACAAAATAGGCTGCGAAGTCCGGGAGATACTTACCGAACGTGCCCGTGCCGGCGTCAAAGTAAGGGTCATCTACGACCATGTGGGGTCTATAAGCGTGAAAAAGCGGTTTTTTCGCGAAATGGCCGATGCCGGTGTACAGGTTTATCCGTTTTTCAGAGTTGCATTCCCGCCTTTCGGTTCACGCATAAACTGGCGTAACCACCGCAAAATAGTGATCATCGACGGCAAGACAGGCTATATCGGAGGCATGAACATCGCCGACCGCTATATCGACGGAGGCAAATTCGCGGTATGGCGCGACACCCATATAAGACTGACAGGTCCGGCAGTGGCATCGCTGCAATACTCCTTTGCCGTGGACTGGACATTCATGGGACATCCACTACTCGAGGAATCGGCCGCATACACCGTTGCCGAGAATCCCGATGCAGCACTGGTACAGAATGTTCCAAGCGGACCGATGAGCCAATGGAGCAACATAGCCCATCTCTTTTCCAAAGCAATAAACAATGCAAAAAAACTCGTATATATACAGACCCCCTATTTCCTGCCAACGGAAAATCTGCTCAAGGCTCTGCAGGGAGCAGCTCTGTCCAACGTAGATGTACGCATCATGATACCCCGGCGCAGCGACTCCGTATTGCTTCGTTACGCATCATACAGCTACATACTCGAATGCCTGCAGGCCGGCATAAAATTCTATTTCTATGAGCCGGGGATGCTCCACAGCAAGACCATGATAGTCGACGATGAATTCTCAAGCGCAGGATCCACGAATTTCGATTTCCGTTCATTCGAACACAATTTCGAAAGCAATCTGTTCATATATTCAAAGAATGTCAATGAGCGCATGCGTGCCATATTTACCGAGGATCTGAAACAGTGTACCCGAATACGCAAGACAGACTGGTATAACCGCCCAAGATTTGAAAAAATGAAAGAGTCTGTGATCCGGCTCCTCAGCCCTATACTCTGACGGCGCAGCCTTTCAGGGCTTATGCAACCATGCAACACGCAATTTTTAGCAAAAAAAGTTTCATGTAGGCCAATATACCCAAAAATAATCATTACTTTTGTGAAAATTTGGAATAAGAATGGCCGGTTCACTTCAGGAGACAATTCAAAACCTCAAGGCCAAAGCGGGAATCATACTCGATCGTCATGCCTTGCTGACAAAGGAGTATCATGCTGCCTGCGAGCGTATTCAGGAACTGGAATCTACGGTTCTGACGCTCCGCAAAGAGGTGGAGAGGCTCACTCTCGAAACAGAATACCTGAGAATAGCCACCACTGTCGCTCCTACGACAGCGGACATTGAACGAAGCCGGGCTGTCTTATCCGAGTTAGTGCGGGAGATCGACAAATGCATCACCGAATTAAACGAATGATGCAATGAATGATAAACTGAAAATAACCATTCGCTTAGTCAATCTGAAAGAACCATTGGGACTGAGGATTGACCGTGAGGAGGAAGAGATATACCGTCAGGCCGAAGTCAAAGTCAATGACCTCTGGTGGGAGTTGCGACAACTTTTCGGCAAAAAAAGTTCAGAGGAACTGTTTGCTATGGTAGCGTATGAATTCGCTACCAGGTATCTCAGAATCGAAAAAAGCGAAGAGATGCTGAAAGAACTCGAAAGTTCGTTCGACAGCGTGATACATCGCATGACACTGCCTGAACGCACATCGGAAGATAATGCATCCAAATGACCGGACACTAAGCACCTGCTTTTCCGGATACATATATCACCGCGCTGACTGCTGCATTCCCTTTGCGGGAATATAGGCCGACAGTGCGTTTTTTATTGACTTAATTATAATATTTATCTCACATACAGTAATATAGTTATGATAATAATAATTCCAATCGTTGTTGGCATAGTAGCCCTTGCCGTAGGTATTGTGGCGACAATGGCCATACAGAAATCGATGGCCAGAACCCGTGCCAAAGTTCTTATCGAAGAGGCCGAGCGAGAGGCCGAATCCATGAAAAAGACAAAACTTCTCGAAGCCCGTGAAGAAGAGCTCAAAATCATTGCCGATGCCGAGAAACAGGCAAACCAGCGCATGTCGAAGGTACAGTCGGTAGAAGCGAAAATGAAGCAGCGCGAACTGCAACTCAACCAGCAGCAAAGCGAAAATCAGCGGGCACGCAACGAAAACGAGAATACACGCACTCATCTGGAGGCTCAGCTTGCTGTCGTAGAAGAGAAAAAAGCAGAACTCGACAAGCTCCAGCTAAAAGCGCAGGACACCCTCGAACACATATCCGGATTGTCGGCCGAGGAAGCCAAAGAAAAACTCATAGAATCGCTGAAAGACGAAGCCAAGACTGCTGCGGCATCATATATCAACGACATAATGGATGAGGCCAAGCTGACAGCCAACAAGGAAGCCAAACGCATCGTAGTGCAATCCATCCAGCGTGTGGCCACCGAAACCGCGATCGAGAACTCGGTGACAGTATTCCATATCGATTCAGACGAAATCAAAGGACGCATCATAGGACGCGAAGGGCGCAATATACGCGCTCTCGAGGCCGCAACAGGCATCGAGATCATCGTCGATGATACTCCTGAAGCAATCGTATTGTCAGGCTTCGATCCTGTACGCCGCGAGATAGCCCGTCTGGCGCTGCATCAGCTCGTAGCCGACGGACGTATACATCCCGCACGCATCGAGGAGGTAGTAGCCAAAGTGCGCAAACAGGTCGAGGAGGAAATCATCGAAACCGGCAAACGCACAGCCATAGACCTCGGCATACACGGACTGAATCCCGAGCTGATACGTCTGGTGGGAAAAATGAAATATCGTTCGAGCTACGGACAGAATCTGCTCCAGCACTCGCGCGAAACAGCCAATCTCTGCGCAGTCATGGCCTCCGAACTCGGACTCAATCCGAAAAAAGCACGCCGTGCCGGACTGCTTCACGACATAGGCAAAGTGCCCGACGAAGAACCGGAACTGCCGCACGCACTTCTGGGTATGAAACTTGCCGAGAAATACAAGGAGAAGCCCGAAATTTGCAATGCGATCGGCGCACACCACGATGAGGTGGAGCAGACCTCACTGCTGGCGCCTATCGTACAGGTATGCGACGCCATATCAGGAGCGCGTCCAGGCGCACGCCGCGAAATCGTCGAGGCATATATCAAACGTCTCAACGACCTCGAGCAACTTGCCCTATCCTACCCCGGAGTACTGAAGACATACGCCATCCAGGCGGGACGCGAATTGCGCGTGATAGTCGGCGCCGACAAGATCGACGATGCCGAAACCGAAAAGCTGTCGGCAGAAATAGCCAAGAAGATCCAGGACGAAATGACTTATCCCGGACAGGTAAAGATCACTGTAATACGCGAAACCCGATCGGTCAGCTTCGCAAAATAACACATGCCGATGGATACACAATCCGACAAAAAGTGTCCGCGCGGCAAGCTACACTGCTTCAATTACCTGAGTGACGTACCCGGAGGCTATGCCGACTTCGACATAGTAGAGGTGCAGTTCAAGAATACCCGCAAAGGATTCTACCGCAACAGCCTGAACCTTCCGCTCGAAACCGGCGACATGGTGGCCGTGGAGGCATCTCCGGGACACGACATAGGCAAAGTCACACTTACAGGACGGCTGGTCGCCCTCCAGATGAAACGTGCCGGAATCAAATCCGATGCAGAGATCAAAAGGGTGTTCCGCAAAGCCAAACCGGCCGATCTCGAAAAGTACGAGGAAGCTAAATCCCGCGAGAACGACACAATGATCCGCGCACGCAAGATCGCGGAAAGCCTGCTTCTAAATATGAAGATAGGCGACGTGGAGTATCAGGGAGACGGCAACAAGGCCATATTCTACTATATAGCCGATGAACGCGTCGACTTCCGTCAGCTCATCAAGGTGCTCGCCGAGACATTCAAGGTACGCATCGAGATGAAGCAGATCGGAGCCCGTCAGGAAGCCGGACGCATAGGCGGCATAGGCCCGTGCGGACGACCGTTGTGCTGCTCCAGCTGGATGACCAATTTCGTATCCGTAGCTACAAGCGCGGCACGATATCAGGACATATCGCTCAATCCTCAGAAGCTCGCCGGGCAATGTGCCAAGCTGAAATGCTGTCTGAACTTCGAAGTCGACACATATCTGGAAAGTGTGAAGAAACTGCCGCAACGCGAAATTCGTCTTGAGACAGCCGACGCTACCTATTTCCATTTCAAGACCGACATATTCAAACGCGAAATCACCTACTCCACCGACAAGAACATCGCCGCTAATCTGGTTACGATCGATGCCGAGCGCGCGTTCGAGATAATAGCTATGAACAAGCAGGGAGAAAAGCCTTTGCAACTTCAGCGCGAAAGCGACGCGCACGACAAAGAGCGCAAACCGTCGGCCGACGTATTGTCGGAAAACAGTCTGACGCGTTTTGACAAAGCGAAAAAGAAAAAACGCAAGTCCAAAGGAAACGGAGGCGGAGCCGACAATGGCAGGTCTAAGAACAACGACGAGCAAAAAAGCCGTGGGAGTGACAACAACCGTCAGCACCGTCCGAAAAACGGTTCCGACGGAAGTAACGGAAACAACCGGCGACGCGGCAACCGCGACAACCGCAACAATTCCGGAAATGGCGATCGAAAAACGGAAACACCAGCCGATGCGTAAATCCACGGTATTGTCCATACTATTTGCATTGTGCTTGGGTGCTTGTGTGCCCGGGCACAATGACTATAGCGAATATGCCGATATTACATCGTCGGGATGGGCCTACAGTCATCCTCTGACATTCATACCGACAGTAGCTGACTCTACATGCTCCGGTACCTTGATCCTGTCCGTACGACATGGGAACGCATATCCGTACCGCAATCTATGGATAGAGATCAGCCATTCTGGCACCGACGGCATGGTACGTCGCGATACTGTCAATATCGAACTGTCCGATATATACGGACGCTGGTATGGATCCGGTCTTGGCACAAGTTTCCAGTATTCCGACACGGTCAGCCGTGAATTCCGCATATTCCGGGATTCCGGACTCAAGATACGCCACATAATGAGAGCCGATACGCTTCCGGCAATCGAACAAGTCGGAATCGCGTTCATCTCTGACGATAATCGATAACAGACAGAAAAGTGATGCTGCCGATTGTTGATTATAATATTGTTAATAATCAAGAAAGATGCAGAAACTATTACTATTGCCGGATGCCGAACAGGCTCTGCGCATCGACAAAATAAAAAGCGGTCTCTCAAAAGCCGCTTCCGGAAGCTACGGCTTGCTCGTAACATCCAATGCCAACCTGTTCTACACCACCGGACGGGTATTCAGCGGATACGTATATATAAGTTCCGGAGCAGAAACAGTATATCTCGTCAAGCGTCCGGTAGAACTTGCCGGAGACAATGTGATATATATACGCAAGCCCGAGCAGATTGCCGAAGTTCTCGCCAAGGCCGGAATAGAGGTGCCCGACACACTGTTTCTCGAGCTGGATCAGCTTTCGTACTCGGCGGCCGAACGCCTACGAAACACATTCGGCGCATCCGTTCTGACCAACGGATCGGCAGCCATACGCGCTGCCCGCGACATAAAGACAGAAATGGAGATCCGCCTCATAACCGAATGCGGTGTGAAGCATGAGCGTGTCTACCGACGGATACCCCATCTCTATCAGGAGGGCATGACCGATATTGAACTTCAGGTGGAGATCGAACGTACATCGCGCCTCGAGGGCTGCCTCGGCGAATTCAGAATATGCGGCGACAGCATGGAACTGTATATGGGCAATATACTCGTCGGTGAAAATGCCGACGCTCCATCACCATACGACTTTGCCATGGGCGGAGCCGGAATGCACCCATCGCTGCCGGTAGGCGCCAATGGCACCGAGATACGTCCGGGAAACAGTGTCATGGTCGACATGAACGGCAACTTCAACGGATATATGACCGATATGACACGAGTATTCTCCCTTGGCGATATCGCCCCTTTAGCCCGTAAGGCTCACGAATGCTCTATCCGGATCACCCGTGAAATCGCCGCGGCAGCAGTTCCAGGCACACCGGCAAGAGACATGTATGAGATGGCCGTCTCAATAGCAAAAGCAGACGGACTGGAAGAGTACTTCATGGGACACCGCCAGCATGCAGGATTCATCGGTCACGGCGTAGGCATCGAGATAAACGAGGGTCCGGTCATTGCGCCGCGAAGCCGCGATATACTGCACCTCGACAATGTGATCGCACTCGAACCCAAATTCGTGATTCCCAAAACAGGAGCCGTCGGCATCGAAAACACATACGTCGTCACAGACTCAGGACTACGCTGTCTGACATCATCTCCTGAAGAAATAATCAGTCTCGAATAAACAGAAGGAAATGCCATCAGCACCTCTAAATATATCAAACGATACGACCGAAATATTGCGGATGGTAGGTACCGTTGCCGACAACATCGGACGGCCATGCTATGCAGTAGGAGGATTCGTACGCGACCGGTTTCTCGGGCGTCACAATAAAGACATCGATTTCGTAACGGTAGGTTCCGGCATCGAGACGGCTCGTCATGTAGCCTCGGCTCTGGGCAGGAAAGCCAACCTGAGCATATTCCGGAATTTCGGCACCGCTCAGGTCAAATACCACGGTCTCGAGCTGGAATTCGTAGGAGCCCGTCGCGAAAGCTACCAGCGCGACAGTCGAAAACCGATAGTCGAGGACGGTACACTCGATGACGATCTGGCACGACGTGACTTTACGGTAAACGCACTGGCCATGGTAGTAAATGCCGACGGATTCGGAACGATCATAGACAAGTACGACGGTCTCGGCGACATGAAACGACGCATACTCCGCACGCCACTCGATCCTGATGTCACTTTCAGCGACGATCCCTTGCGCATGATGCGTGCGGTAAGGTTCGCCACCCAGCTCGAGTTCGATATATATCCGGAGACCCTGGCATCGATTGCCCGCAACGCATCCCGGCTCGAGATCATCTCACGCGAGCGCATAGCCGACGAACTGATGAAAATCATGGCCTCTAAACACCCGTCGATCGGATGGGAACTGATGGCCGGAACCGGCCTGCTGAAGTATGTGCTTCCCGAACTCGAGGCAATGCGTGGCGTAGAGGTAGTACGCGGACGCGGACATAAAGACAATTTCTACCATACGCTTGCCGTTCTCGACAATGTTGCGGAAAAAAGCGATGATGTATGGCTACGGTGGAGCGCGCTTCTCCACGACATAGCCAAACCGGCTACCAAACGCTGGGACGAGAAGACCGGGTGGACATTCCACAACCATAATTTCATAGGAGCGAAAATGATTCCGCGCATATTCCGGGATCTAAGACTGCCCATGAACGAGAAAATGAAATTCGTCAGAAAGATGGTCGAACTGCACATGCGTCCGATCGTACTCGCCGAAGAAATAGTGACGGATTCTGCTGTTCGACGGCTTCTGTTCGACGCAGGCGACGACATAGATCTGCTGATGACATTGTGCGAAGCCGACATCACCTCCAAGAACCGAGAGAAAGTGCAGCGGTTTCTCGAAAATTTCACACTCGTACGCCGGAAACTCGTCGAACTTGAGGAAAAAGACCGCATACGCAACTTTCAGCCTCCCGTTTCAGGAGAAGAGATTATGGAACTATTCGCACTTCCACCGTCACGTCCGGTCGGCGATATCAAAGAGAAAATAAAAAATGCGATACTCGACGGCATAATACCCAATGAACGCGAGGCTGCATATGCATATATGCTCAAAACCGCCGACGCAATGGGATTTAAACCGGTAAAATAAATTCAGAAAGTATGTATTACGTCACCAAACGACTCGAAATAGCAGGATGCCACAGACTCGAACTGGACTATGAAAGCAAATGTTCGTCGATACACGGCCACAACTGGATCATAACCATATACTGCCGTGCAAAAGAACTTGACCGAAACGGCATGGTAGCAGATTTCACGCGTATCAAAGAACAGATAAATGGACTGCTGGATCACAAGAACTTCAACGACGTACTGCCATTCAACCCCACCGCCGAGAACATAGCGCGCCACATCTGCGACATGATCGACGTGTGCTACAGGGTTGAAGTGCAGGAGAGCGAAGGCAATACCGCAGCATACCAAATCGATTGACCATAGCCATGAGAGTCAACGAGATATTCTATAGCCTGCAGGGAGAAGGCTTCCATACCGGGACTCCCGCTGTATTCATACGCTTATCCGGATGCAATCTGGCATGTCCGTTCTGCGACACATCCCATGCATCAGGCACTGACATGACCCACCTGCAGATTGTCGAAGAAGTCGGGCGCTACGCAGGAGTACGCCATGTTGTCATCACCGGCGGAGAGCCTACGCTGCAGGCCGACGACAGGCTCATCGAACTTCTTCACCGCAACGGCCACTTTGTTCAGATCGAAACAAACGGCACACGTCCTGTGCCAAAAGGTATCGACTGGATCACATGTTCGCCTAAAGAGGGACCTTATGCCCTGACTGATGTCGACGAGCTTAAAGTAGTATATCAGGGACAGGACGTAGAAGCCATCGCAGCACTATTCAACACACGCAATCTATTGCTGCAACCATGTTCGTGTTCCAATACATCCGAAGTCGTGGAATACATAAAGCGACACCCGCACTGGCGGATGTCGCTCCAAACTCATAAATTGATCGATATTCCTTAAAATTACATTATACCTCGCTCGCGCAGTCTGCACTGCCAGTTCCATGCCGAGCGCATAGTATCTTCAATCGGAGTCTCAGCCTTCCAGCCGAGTACCTCATTTGCATACGCCGGATTAGCCCATACTTTTTCGATATCGCCGGCACGGCGGCCAACGATCTTGTGCGGGACTTTCACACCTGTAGCCCGCTCGAATGCTGATATAAGCTCGAGCACCGACAGTCCCACGCCCGTTCCGAGATTGAAAATCTCGATCTTGGCCTCGCTCTTGTCCTCCAGCATACGTTCCACAGCTATCACATGTGCTTTGGCAAGATCGACCACATTGATATAGTCGCGGATACAAGAACCATCGGGGGTGTCGTAGTCATCGCCGAATACACTCAGTTCCTTGCGGATGCCCATTGCAGCCTGAGTCACATACGGGATCAGATTCTGAGGAACGCCATTGGGAAGTTCGCCAATCTCGGCCGACTGATGCGCTCCCACCGGATTGAAATAGCGCAGAATCACACTCTTGAACGGTGCGCCGGCATTGATCACATCGGTTATTATCTCTTCTGAGATCTGCTTTGTATTGCCGTATGGCGAAGTCGCCTTTTTGATCGGAGCCGCTTCTGTCACAGGATTTTCGTCAGGCTCACCGTAAACCGTGCACGACGATGAGAACACAATTCCCTTTACACCATGCTCTGCCATCATGTCGAGCAGATTCATCAGCGTGTTCAGATTGTTGCGATAATACAGTATCGGTTTCTGCATAGACTCACCCACAGCCTTGCTAGCTGCGAAGTTTATGATGCCCTTGATCCCCGGATACTTTGCAAACAGATCTTTAACTACAGCCATATCGGTGCAGTCACCCTCTACGAAATCGGGACGTATTCCGGTAATACGCTCTATGCCGTCAAGCACATCGACATTGGAATTTGACAGGTCGTCAATTATAACCACGTGATATCCTGCCTGTTGCAACTCCACCACAGTATGCGATCCGATATAACCGGTACCGCCTGTAACTAAAATCGTGTCTTTTTTCATTGGTTTGATGTATGTTTGTAGTGTCTTGAATTGCAAATTTAACAAATTATCCACCCGGATGTATCAATATATAGCAAAAAACATATCGACCAGTCTGCAAACAGAGCAGTCCGAAACCGGTTCAACTGTTATCACGCTTTTTGCCTGAGTATACGACACGCATACGGCAATCGGCACAATCGAACTCAAGCTTCAGATCAAACCCTTTTGAGCTCAAACGCAAAGGGCCTTTCCAGCTCCGGCCGTCACTCTCTTTCAGACAATGTCCGAATTCTCTGCGCACACAATACCGAGTAGTCATGACTACAATTCCTGCTCCTGACAGATTATCGCCGGTTTCAAGAGCCATCGCGTTGCCGTAAGCTCCGTGCTCAGCATACAAGCCGGCAGCAAGCCGGTTGGCTATATTGTCGTGATAAGTCAGCTCCTTTGACGGGCATTCACTATCATGATTCTCAGCTCTGCGATAATCATATATATATGAGATGCGTTGCGCCCTGTCGAGCATGGCCACAGCACGACGTCGCAGATCTGTCAGCAACGATGCCGCAATAAAACAGTCGCCCATACGGTCATCGACCGACTTCATGCGGTATATGGTTCCTCCCAGTTTATTCAGGATGCGCGACCGTGTCTCATACTGCGGTGTCTTTGCCGGCGACAGCACGCATTCCGCAGTAACCGTTATGGAATTGCCCCGGACATCAACAGCATCCAGAGCCACACCCCACGAAACCGGACGCAGTGTAAATACGACACCGATATCCCTGCTGGCAGTATCGCCATCCATCGCCGCCTCGTAACCATGATCATGGTTACGATACAAAACAGTACCGCGAGCCAGAGCCATAGGCCGCATAGTATGAATCGCATGCCCGTCTGTCCGGTTGACTCTAAATCCTTCAAACACACCGTCGGCATTGAAAAATCCGAGACCGTCCCCGTTATTCAATGCTTTATCGGATCTGATAACTGTCCTATTGCCTGTGCACGATACCACAGAACCTATTTTCTCGCCGATCCATTTAGGTGTTTCCACCGATGCAGTCCTTGCGGATGCGCCACACAGGAAATAATCAGTAAACCCTCTGTTGAAACTCTTTTCAGGCGACGGCACGAATGTATGAGCCACGGTGCCTGATGACGAACGCACATACCTGCCGCCGGACTGTTCTATTATACTATCGATTGTGCGGCTATAAAATGCCGTGATATTCTTTACATACGAGCGGTCTTTCAGACGTCCTTCAATCTTGAATGACGAAATGCCGGCATCGAGCATCGAGGCTATCATGGCGCTTCGGTTCATATCCCGCAATGACAAAAGATGCTTGCCCTTGACCAGAAGATCTCCGGCCCCATCATAAAGATCGTAAGGCAACCGGCATATCTGTGCGCACTCGCCTCGGTTGGCGCTACGGCCTGTTGCCAGGAAACTCGCCTGACAGTCTCCGCTATAACTGACACAAAGGGCTCCATGCACGAACGCCTCAAGCGGAACGGCAGTCTTTGCTCTGACAGCCTTTATTTCCTCAAGCGACAACTCCCGAGGCAATACCAGTTGTGAGAAGCCGAGATCCTGTAGGAACAAGGCCTTTTCCGGGGTGCGGATATCGCACTGGGTGCTTGCATGCAATGCGATCGGAGGAATATCCATACGCAATATACCGAGATCCTGCACGATCAGAGCATCCACTCCTATCCTGTAAAGCCCGCAGACCATATTCTCGACCTGAGAAATCTCGCTGTCGTATACCAGAGTATTGAGCGTAACGTAAACACGGGCACCGAAATTATGCGCGAAATCCACCACTCCGGCGATATCGGCCAATGTATTGCCGGCTGCAGCACGTGCCCCATGGCTCGATGCACCTATATATACGGCATCGGCTCCATGCCGTATTGCCTCGACAGCCGTACCAGCGTCTCGAGCCGGTGCGAGAAGTTCTATGGGTCTGGGACGTTCCATATCAATCCATCATGCTTGAATATATCGAATCTATCTTGGAATTGATCACATCGTCAAGTGTAGGCATTTCGGCCGGCGCTTCTATCGATGGAAGCGGGACTTCCGGCTCGGTATAGCGAACCGGAGGCTGTATGGTGATCGTCGAAACAGGAGCCGCACTCTTGACCCGAGTCTTTCCACCGCCTTCCGTATCCGTCTTTTTCGGCGACGAAGCAAGCACACGCCCTGACGAATGATATTTATCCGTATAATAACGTTCGTCGATCCGGCTGATAATGACTCCGCGCGACGAGGATGCATGTATCATCTCACCGTTTCCCATATACAGCCCGACATGCGATACTCCACGCCGGCCTTTGCTCGTATCGAAAAACATGAGATCGCCGGCCTGTAATTCATCGCGGCCGATATTGCTGCAATATTCACGCTGCTGCGCCGACGAACGCGGCAGTTTCAGGCCATAGACTTTCTGGAAAAGTTCCATGATCATACCTGAACAGTCGGTACCGCTGCGCGAGTGTCCGCCATAGCGGTATTTGGTACCGAGCCACTTTCGCGCCTCGGCAAGCAGCTCCGCAGTCCTTGCCGGGACAGATTCTTTACCAGCACGATTACCGACATCATACGTCCACTCCGGCGATGTGACAGCGCTCTTCCGGGAGGATACGGTCTGCACCTTACACGACTGAAGTCCGGCAAGAAGCACAGCCAACGCCAGGCCTGCGACATATCTTATTATACGGTTCCTTTCTCTTATTGCTGACATATATGCACTGATTGCACCACTACAAATTTACGTAATAATCCATATCCGGAGAGTCGGCAGGACGCGAAATGTCACTTTTTCAGCCCTTTTTCACAATAATTCTATAAAATTCCATTAAAGACAGCGCCATACGTATTAAATAAGTTTAAGTATGGCGATATTGTGAACAGGGAATAAAATATTCCGCTATTTTTGCCGTCAATATATAAAAGTTAAATTTAACAGTATCAAAACTTAATTTTAACATTCACCATTATGAAGAATATGGGCATTGCGCTGGCTCTCTTCGCCGGCATAGTCACATTGTCGTCACTGCTGTCGCCCGACCAGTCGGGTTCTTCCTCAGAGTTCAAGACTCCGGCCTCGTTCACTACAGCGGCCGAGCAGACCATAAACGGAGTGGTGAGCATAAAAAGCTACGCCACACCCCGAGGTTATGGCAACCAAAGCGGGCAACAATATTACGATCCTTTCTTTGAATTTTTCTTCGGTCCCGGACAAGGCCGTCGCCAGCAGCCGCAGCAACAGCAACCCCAACAGCAGCAAAGCGGCCTCGGCTCAGGTGTGATCCTGACCGCCGACGGTTATATCGTGACCAACAACCATGTGATCGACGGAGCCGAACGCCTTGAGGTCACCCTCAACGACAACCGTTCGTTCAATGCGACAGTAATCGGTACCGATCCCGCGACAGATCTCGCACTTATAAAGGTAGAGGCAACCGATCTTCCGGTAATACCTGTCGGCGACAGCGAGTCGCTGAAAGTCGGCGAATGGGTTCTGGCCGTAGGCAATCCGTTCGGCTTCACATCGACAGTAACCGCAGGCATCGTCAGCGCCAAAGGCCGCAGCATATCGTCGGTCATGCGCGGCCGGCAGATGGGCATCGAGGCATTCATACAGACAGACGCAGCTGTAAATCCGGGTAATTCCGGCGGAGCCCTCGTAAATACCAAAGGCGAACTCGTAGGCATCAATACCGCCATATACTCGAATACGGGCAACTATGCAGGCCACTCGTTCGCAATTCCGGCTTCGATAGTAAGCAAAGTCATCGACGACATACGCCAGTATGGAACCGTGCAGCGCGCAGTTCTCGGCATAGCATACGGAGAACTCACTTCCGAGCTGGCGAAAGAGAAAAATATCACAGCCGTAACCGACGGCATATATGTAGGTGAAGTCATGGACCGCAGCGCCGCTCTGGAAGGTGGAATCCAGGAAGGCGACGTAATAACAGAAGTCAACGGACATCCGGTGCACACATCAGCACAGATGCAGGAGCAGATGAGCAAATACAGTCCCGGCGACAAAATACGCATAACCTACATACGTGACAATAAAAAGCATGAAACCGACGTGACACTGCGCAACGACGAAGGCAGCACAACCATCAAACGCGCAGGATCCGTCAACGATCTCGGCGCTACATTCCAGACTCTCGAAGGCAATGCCGCCCGCCAGCTGGGACTTTCGTCAGGTGTCAAAGTCGCCGAACTGCGTAACGGACGTCTGCGCAATGCCGGAATCAAAGAAGGTTTCGTGATAGTGGAGATCAACAACACCAGAGTCAAATCGGCCGATGATGTCGAAAAAATATACAAATACATCATGGCATCGCAGGAACACGACAAGGTGATGTTCATAGCCGGCCTCTATCCCACCGGCAAGAAATCATATTACGCCGTAGATCTCACCGACTGATATCCATCACCAAGTACTCATACATAATCAATATACAAGGTTCACTTTTTTTGGACGCCGGTTGCAACTATCAGCAGCAACCGGCGTCTAATAATTAAAACCAGTTATCATTTCAATCCATGGACTTGCTTACAGTAGAAAACGTATCCAAGCAATATACGGGACACAAAGCACTCGACGATGTCTCGTTAGCCGTACCTGAAGGCTCCATCTACGGCCTGTTAGGCCCCAACGGCGCCGGTAAAACGACTCTTATCCGCATTATCAACCACATAACAGCCCCGGATTCCGGAAAGGTGATACTCGACGGCCATCAGCTGACAGCCGACGATGTAGCCATGATAGGCTATCTGCCGGAGGAACGCGGCTTGTATAAAAAGATGAAAGTAGGCGAACAGGCTCTTTTCTTTGCCCAGCTGAAAGGCCTGTCCCGATCCGAGGCGAATTACCGTCTGCGTCAATGGTTCGACCGTTTCGATATAAACAACTGGTGGAACAAAAAAGTAGAGGAATTGTCGAAAGGCATGGCTCAGAAAATACAGTTCATCATAACAGTGCTCCATGAGCCTAAACTGCTCATATTCGACGAACCGTTCTCAGGATTCGATCCGATAAATGCCGCTCTGCTCAAAGACGAAATACTCCGTTTGCGTGACAACGGAGCCACCGTCATATTTTCCACACACAACATGAGCAGTGTGGAAGAAATATGCGACTATATGACTCTTATCAACCGGTCACGCAATATACTTTCAGGCCGTGTTGCCGACGTAAAAGCATCATACGCCGAAGGACGCTACGACCTGACATTTGCCGATGATCCGTCAGCCATTGCAGAGGCCATAACTCCTATGGTTCAGAACCACGTCATTTTCCCGCGAGAAAACGGCCGCACACGCATGTCGGTAAAACTCAACCCAGACGCACAGCTCCGTGATCTGATAGAGATCGCAAACAAAAACGCCGACCTGCGCGGAATAACCGAGTCCGTACCCTCGATCAACGACATATTCATCAAAGCCGTAGAGGCATCCAACCAATAACAGACATACCCACTTATTGACATGGCATCAAAAATAGGACTGGTCATACGCCGCGAATACATGGAGCGCGTATCCAAAAAGAGCTTTATAATAACCACAATCCTCATGCCTATCGTTATGGTGGCACTCATGCTGGCTCCGGCCTTGATCATGATGATGTCGACCACCGATACGAAAACCATAGCTGTGATCGATGACTCCGGAGCCATAGCGCAATATCTCGAAGGCAACGAAGAGGTACATTTCATCACACCGGATCAGCCACGCGACTCTGTGATGGCCGACGACAGCCTGTTTGGCGTGCTTGTAATAGAACGCGGCATACTCACCGGCAATTCAGCCGCCAAACTGTATACAAACGCCGCAGGATCGATTTCCATAGAGTCGAATATCAAATCGCAGATCGAAAACATCATCGAAACGGAGAAACTCAAAGCCTACAACATCGAGAACCTCGACCAGATACTTGATGATGTACGCACTCCGATCACTCTTCAGACATTCCGCAACGAACAAGGCAAAGACGAAAGCTCATCATCGTCATCAGCCATAAGCTATGCCATCGGTGTGGCCATGACCTTCCTGCTGTATATGTTCCTGCTGCTTTACGGACAGATGGTAATGACCAGCATCATCGAGGAGAAAAACAACCGCGTGCTCGAGATCGTGGTATCGTCAGTCAGACCTCAGCAACTGATGATGGGCAAAATCATCGGTATCGGACTGGTGGCAGTGACACAGATATTGATATGGGTAATACTGATGACCGTAATCTCAAGCATAGTTCTTCCGGCACTCGTACCTGCCGACATGATGAGCCAGGCCTCCGCATTCAACGCCGGAACAATCGACGCCTCCACTCTCAATGCCGATCCCGACCTGCTTCATGCCATATCGATATTCGGCAATGTCGGATACATCCTTGAGATTTTCGGCTATCTGCTCCTGTTCCTCATCGGAGGTTTTCTATTCTACTCGTCGATATATGCCGCTATCGGTTCGGCAGTCGACAACATACAGGATGCCGGCCAGCTCCAGTCTGTCGTAGTATTTCCTATCATCATAGGTCTGATTTTCGCAATGACCGCAGCCTCCGATCCCAACTCCACTATGGCACTGGTGCTATCGCTCGTACCTTTTACATCACCCATGGTCATGATGGTACGCATTCCATTCGGAATCCCGTCATGGGAAATCATAACCTCTCTTGTTCTGCTGTATATCTCATTCATATTTATGGTATGGATCGCCGCCAAGATATATCGGGTAGGCATATTCATGTACGGCAAAAAACCTACTGTCCGCGAACTCATACGCTGGGCATCATACAAATAAGCCAGCAACAACAATACCATGTACGGGTGTTTACCAAATGTTAAACACCCGTACATATACATATATATACCGCATTTAAACGTTATAGTACAGATTAAGATTCCCTTGCAACATCGGCACATACCGATTTTCGCCAAGGCAATAGCATTAATTTAATAAATTTCACTATCTTTGCACGTTCAAAACTTCGGTAAATAGCAGATGAGACAACTAAAGATAACTAAATCGATAACCAACCGCGAGAGCGCCTCGCTGGACAAATACCTCCAGGAGATTGGCCGTGAGGATCTTATCACCGTAGAGGAAGAAGTCGAGCTGGCGCAGCGTATCAAGCAGGGCGATCAGGCCGCCTTGGAAAAACTGACCCGCGCCAACCTACGTTTCGTAGTATCCGTAGCCAAACAATATCAGAACCAAGGCCTCAGTCTTCCTGATCTTATCAATGAAGGCAATCTCGGCTTGATCAAAGCGGCACAGAAATTCGACGAAACCCGAGGTTTTAAATTCATATCATACGCCGTATGGTGGATACGCCAGTCTATCCTTCAGGCACTGGCAGAACAGTCACGTATCGTGCGTCTTCCGCTCAACCAGGTAGGCTCGCTCAACAAAATCAGTAAAGCGCTATCAAAGTTTGAACAGGAAAACGAACGTCGCCCCTCCCCTGAAGAACTGGCCGAGACACTTGATGTTCCGGTTGAAAAAATCGCGGATACACTCAAGGTATCCGGACGCCACATATCGGTAGACGCACCTTTCGTAGAAGGCGAAGACAACAGCCTGCTCGACGTACTTACCAACGATGACTCCCCTATGGCCGACGCCACACTTACTCAGGAATCCCTGTCGAAAGAGGTTGACCGCGCACTGCGTCAGCTTCACGAACGCGAGCGGGAAATCCTGAAAATGTTCTTCGGAATAGGCTGCCAGGAGATGACCCTCGAAGAGATCGGAGCGAAATTCGACCTGACTCGCGAACGCGTACGCCAGATCAAAGAGAAAGCCATACGCCGCCTCAAAGGTCAGAAGTCGCGTCTGCTTAAGACATATCTCGGCTCATAACGTCATTTAACAAATTTTATACCCCTACCACTTGCACGGGACAAGCAAAGTTCATACCTTTGCACTACCAAAACATCGCGGGGTGGAGCAGTGGTAGCTCGTTGGGCTCATAACCCAAAGGTCACAGGTTCGAGTCCTGTCCCCGCCACAAGAACAGTCGCAAATCCTTGTAACCCACAAAGTTACAGGGATTTTGGCTATTTTAGCCGGACAAATTCCGGACAAGTATAATCAACCGTGTTGCATTCTTGCCTGACAAGAATGTAAAAAAAATGTATTCTCACAGTGACAGTTCCACCCCACGTCAGAAAGTATTAGAATTTACTTATCCAAAGCTACATAAAGGTAAATCCTGGTATGTAGATTTTTCCTGCTTCGATCCGATAACCGGAAAGATGAAACGGAAAAAATACATGCTCGATTCTATCTCCAGAAAAACAGAACGGCAGCAGCGAGCTCATGAACTCATAGAGAACCTGCTATCCAAACTGCGCAAAGGCTGGAATCCATGGGTATCACAAGCGGACGGCCGCAGTTATACGCTGCTCATCGATGCACTGGACAAATAC
>CAOKFI010000004.1 GCA_948467675.1 uncultured Porphyromonadaceae bacterium | reverse complement strand
CTCTTTCAAGAATGAAAATCTTGCGTCCTAACCGATAGACGAATGGGCCAACGGATGCTTTTCAACACACGGCTTATCGCGCTCTGCGCTCAAAAAGCGACTGCAAATATAGGAACTATTTTCGGAATGTGCAAATATTTGCGCGTTTCAGGAGCTAAAATTTTAATTTGCTGTAATTATAGTCCTGAATTAAGGGGTTTATTGGCGTTTTGGAAGTGTAACTTTGAATAATGGGCTCGGACGGTGTTCCTGATATATTATGTCTATCAGCGAGGACAGGATCTCAGGATGTGAGGCTGAGAGATCGTTGTCCTCATGTATATCTGCGGCAAGATCATAAAGATGTGGCACTCCTTCTTTGACCACAAGTTTCCAGTCGTCTTTGCGTACGGCCATATAGTCGGTCTGTGCGAACTCCCAGTACAGATGCTCGTGTAGCCGCTGTCCCGGTTTTCCGAGAAGTGTGGTCGCGAATGATATGCCGTCGAAGCAATCGTCAGGATCTGCCGGATTCAGAAACCGTTCAGGGTATCCTGATATTCCTGCTATATCGCAGAATGTAGGCAATAGGTCGTAGAATGCCAGCTGATGGTCATTGACCGTATTTGCCGGAACATGTTCCGGCCATCGGGCGATGAATGGTATTCTTATACCGCCTTCGTGACATGACCGCTTGATACCGCGCAGTTTGCCGTCGCGTCCGAAGAACTCCGGATCAGCACCACCTTCCTCATGCGGTCCGTTGTCGCTGGCGAATATCACCAGCGTGTTTTCATCAAGCCCTTTCTCTTTCAGCATGGCGAGAACCTCTCCTACATATATGTCGAGACGGCTTATCATGGCTGCGAAATGGGCGTGTGTATGTTCTACCGGATTGTATCGTGCCGATTCTTTACCGCCCCAGGTCTTGTCCTCATGAAACCTGCTCTTGTAATATCGCAGCAATGAGTCTTCAGGATGCGATAGCTCGGCATGCGGCAATGTATAGGTGAGCATACCGAAGAATGGTGTGTCGGCATTCTGACGTCCTATCCAGTCAAGAGCCGCCTTGTGTATCATATCGGCAGAATACTGTGTGCGCTGTCTGTAGCCGTCGCCGAATATGGGGTACGGTATATTGTCGGACAGGGTGACTCTTACGGTGGCTGTGTCCCCTTCCGCAGGATTGTATCGGTTGAGAAAGTTCGGGAAATACAGATGTGCCTGCGCCTGACAGATAAAACCGAAGAATTCATCTATGCCGCGTGTTTCGGGCATGGAGTGAGAGCCCTCGTAGCCTCCGGCCCATTTTCCGAACATGGCTGTGGCATATCCGTTGGCTTTCATTATTTCGGGAAGAATGATATGATCCGCGCTGTAAGGATGCTGTCCGACGACCGAAGGCTCCGGAGTCTCTCCGTACATGATACGCGGAGATTTCTTGCCATAACTGCGGTTGCTGCGGACTTCGGTATGGCCGGTGTGTTGTCCGGTCATGATTGTGGCTCGTGAAGGGGCGCTCACAGGACTGCCGGCATAGGCCTGGGTGAAAAGCATGCCCTCTGATGCCATTCGGTCTATATTCGGAGTCTCGATGTAGGGCTGACCGTAACATCCGAGGTCGCCATAGCCCATATCGTCGCACAATATGAATATGATGTTGGGGCGGTCGGCTGCTTGGATTGTGATAGATGCGGCCGCTGTGCCGATCATTAGGAAATATCGGGATTTCATGATTTTTTTATGTTGAAGTGTTTAATATCCGGAGATGGATGCTATCCGGCGTGGAATATCCGTATTGTCGATCACTCCTGTAAACTGTTCGGCGCCGCATCCTATGGCATAAACGCCTACCGGGGCGCCGGAATGTGCGCCGGTGGTCCATCCGCAGCGGGCACTCTTGTTGAGAATACCGATTGCTGTCACGGCAATTATATCATCGTCGGAATACTCATTGGCGACTTTGCCGTTTTTGCCTCCCATTGTGCGGTCGTAAGCCTCGCGGAGTGAGGCTTCGTCCTGATCCGACAGTTCTATGTAGCGCCAGAATCCGATCCTGTCTGACAGAATAGTTCTGATATCATCCCATCCGGCGGATCGGGAACAGGCTTCGGCTATGATCTTCGATAATTCTGTTTGCGAACACTGTTGAGAGGAGAGCATATCGAAGTGCAGAGCATAGTCGC
Source organism: uncultured Porphyromonadaceae bacterium (assembly GCA_948467675.1). Lineage (GTDB taxonomy): Bacteria > Bacteroidota > Bacteroidia > Bacteroidales > Muribaculaceae > CAOKFI01. Next base: position 101,586 of record CAOKFI010000004.1, on the reverse strand, counting down.
TGTTGCCTAATGCCAAGCCTCCGGTCTCATGGTCGGCAGTCACCACTATCAGTGTCTCGTCGGGGTGTGAGAGATAAAATCTGTATGCTTCGGCTATTGCAGTGTCGAAGTCGGACAGTTCGGCAAATGCTGTTGCGGCATCGTTGCTGTGACACGCCCAGTCTATGGCGCCACCTTCTACCATCAGGAAGAATCCGCGGCCGGTGGCATCAAGATATCTTATGGCTGCGTCAGTGATCTGCGGCAATGTCAGGTCATCGAGAGTTCTGTCGATGGCATAGGGGAGTGATGACCGGCTGCGCCTGAGCTGCCTGTTGCCTCGTCCGTCGGCTTGCGTCAGAAATATTTTGCCCGGAACAGAATCGATGGACTGATATTCCGTAAGTCCTTTTACAACGGTATAGCCTGAATCTGCGAGAATATGGTGCAGATGCCGGCGGTCATTATGTTTTCCTGTCGGCTGAAGAAAGTCGGCGCCACCAAAGAATTCAAATCCTGACGCTGCAAGCTGTTCGCCTATGCGGTAATAGTGCTTGCGGCTTGGCACATGGGCATAGAATGCACCGGGAGTGGCATGATCTATGCTGACCGAGGTCACTATGCCGACGGCTCGCCCGGACTTATGGGCCAGTTCTGCTATCGACGTTAGCGTTCCGGTGCGGGTCGAATCCATGCCGAGCACACCGTTGGCGGTCTTGTTGCCTGTTGCGAGAGCTGTTCCTGCCGCCGAGGAGTCTGTGACCCCGTTGCTGAGCGAATAGGTATGACACAGCGCCATATATGGGAATTGTGTCATTGTGAGCGGTTCGCGGCCTATGCGTCCCGAATCCAGTGCGGCATGATAGCGCTCTGTGGCGGCTACCTGATTTATTCCCATTCCGTCGCCTATCAGTAGAAATACATATTTAGGAGGGGCGGCTGATGACGCAATATAAAAAATGCTTGTTAGGACAGAGAGTAAGATCGGGCGTAGATGCATCGTCGTCGGGATATTGGAGAATGGATATTATCGTTTTACTGGAAAACTGAACCGTTTGTTGATGGTGCCGTCTTCGCCAGACACATCGACGGATATAGTTCCGTTTTCGGCTGAGATATCTAATATTTCGCGATTCGAGTTGATTAGAATTGGGAAGCTGAATCCACTTTCGTCGGAATCGACAAATCTGTGCCGGTGTATGTGACCGCATAGCATCAGGTCGATACCGGCTCTGTCGAGAATCGGAATGAACTTTTCGCGCACTTCGAGCAGACCGTGCCAGTTGCTGCCCACGGGAGGCACATGTATGCACACGATTCGTATCGGTGCGCTCAGAAACATTTCGGAACCCACGGTCTCCTTCAGCCATTCGGCTTCGTCGGTACGGTATCTGTCGAATGCGGCAAGTCCGCAGTACTCTATGTCGGAATCAGGTTTGTCTTCTCCGGCATCGAGCATCACGAAGCACACATCGCCGTAGCGTACCGCATAATATGGGTTTCCGGTTCCGGTCGGAAACAGATCCATGTATTTCTGCGACTGGGTACCGCGTGTCTCATGGTTGCCTCGTACCATATAGAAAGGCTTGGATGTGGCAAACAGTTTTGACGATTCGTTGAGGAAGCCGTTGTATGCCTGGGCTATGGTGTCGAGATTGTTGACCATGTCGCCGTTAAGCACCATGAAGTCGATCTTGGCTGAATCGATAGCCTGTATCAGATTTGCATAGCGACCGGAATTTTCATGGATATCGTTGACTACGGCAAAATGTACACCATGCTTGTCAGGTGACATTGTGCTGAATTTTAGTGGTTTCCCCCGGTATACGTCGGTAGCTGCGATAGATCCGTAGCGTGTGTCTTTCTCTACATTCTTCGTTACCTCTTGGGAATATACGCGATACCGGTATGCGGTGCCTGGCTGCAGGCCGTGAAGTGTTACGTGATGGAGCGTGCCGATATTCTTTTTACCGAGTGTGGTGTCGAAATACTTCGTACGGTCGGTGGCATAGAAATGGCTGTCATCGTCAGGAGCGATCTCGACCCACGACACAGCGTCGCGGTCGGTTGCCCATATAACGGTGGCTTCGGTATCGGTCACGTTCTGGAGATATGGCAGACAAGTGAACCGTATTCTGGTATCGTTGGCATGAACCATGCCGATACACATTATCAGGGCGATACAAGCAATAATTTTTTTCATAAGCGGGATATGATAGTGTATGGATTTAAATAGATTTGAACAGTTCGTATGCGATTACTGACATTACGGTTAGAATAAATCCTATGGCAGTCTCGTACGGAATTAGTTTCATGCGCTCTTTGAATGTGGCATTCATGGCTCCGCCTGTAGCGTGGAAGAATGATCCGTGAGGAAGATGATCCAGCACCGTGGCTCCGGCATTGGTCATGGCGGCACCCCATAATCCGGCTATGCCTGACGCAAGAACTGTCGGAGCGAATGATGAGGAAGCCAGTGTGGCTCCGGCGGTAGTCGATGCCGTAGCTGCCGACATCAGGATTCCCGACAAGGGCGCTATGAGAGTCTCGCCCATGGCGCTTCCTGAAAGCGTGTCGATAAGGATATCTTTCATCGACGACGCTTTGATAATGCCGGCTATTGTTCCTGTACCGACCAGCAATATTGCTACGGGTATCATTTTCGACAGGCCGTAGTCTATACATGACAGTGTAGTACGTATCCGTCTCATTGCTATTATGCCGATTAGACCTCCTGCAGGAAGAGCAATGAGCGGATCGATCGCTATTCCTGCGACAGGGCGTAATGCCAGCAGGATTATGGTCACTGCCGGACCGGCGATGGCCGATGCGAACGAAGGCAGTGTTTCATCTGCCGTGTTCCGCGATTCTGCGAGTCCGGCTGTGAGATTTTCGCGTTTGCTGTCGGGAAATATCCTGTTTATCGCGATGATGGTGAACATCAGGCCTATTACGGCAGGAATCAGATTCGCGGCCATTGTCGCCGATAGCGGTGCGCCGAAGTTTTCAGCGGCGATTATGGTGTTGGGATTCGGCGATATGATGTTTCCGCATTTTCCTCCGCCGATCATCATCATCAGGAGTTTGAGCGGCGACAGGCCATAGCGCCGGTGTACCGACAGCGCGATTGGAGCTACGGTAATGACGGCCACGTCGATGAATACTCCTACGGCACATAGCAGCATGGCTGCGAGAGCAAGCGCCGTGTATATATTATCGCGTCCTGATTTGCGTATGATAGCTGTAGAAATGGATTCAGCCGCGCCAGTCTGTATGAGGACCCCTGACAATACGCCGGCCGACAGAATACGGAGTATGGCCGGAGTGATGTCTTTCACGCCGTCGGTCATGGCCGCGATACAGGCTGTCAGATCCATGCCGCCTGCCAGACCGCCGGCAATGGCTCCGGCTATCAGACTGTATGCTGCCGGAACCCGCTTGCTTATAAGCAGAATCGCTATGCCGAGGCCTATCAGTGCTCCTATAGCCGATATCATGATCCTGATATGTTTAATAGACGTATGATCTGGGACAATGTATCGGATACGTTGGTCGCGGCTGTGCCACTGGCCATAGCTTCGGCAAGAGGGATAGCTCGCTGTTGTATCGAGACTGCTGCAGAAAATCCGGCATCGCATAACAACGCCACATCCTCGACTGCTCCGCCTATGGCTACTGCCGGGATGCCTTGTGCCATAGCCGTGCGCAGTATTCCATACGGGGTTTTGCCGTGAAGTGTCTGGCGGTCTAATTTGCCTTCGCCGGTGATCACCAGATCAGCCCCGTGGATTATGTCGGCGAAATGTATTGTTTCCAGCGTGGTTTCGATACCTGGACGTAGTCTTGCATTGAAGAATGCCAGGAATGCCGCCCCCATACCGCCTGCTGCTCCTGCGCCCGGTTGGTCAGACACAGTGTGGCCGGTTGTGTCAGAAATGCATTCGGCATAGTGGCATAGCGCGGCATCAAGGATTCTTACGTCGTCTTCGGATGCACCTTTCTGCGGACCGAATATGCGTGATGCTCCGTCGGGTCCGGTCAGAGGGTTGTCGACATCGCAGATTATTGTGAACTCGCAATCCAGAATATCACGTCTGGCTTCTGAGTGATCTATATTGTAAAGCGACTGCAGAGCCTGTCCCCCTTCAGGTAGATTATCGCCTTTGCTGTCGAGAAACCGTATGCCCAGAGCACGTAGCATACCGGATCCGCCGTCGTTGGTGGCACTGCCCCCTATACCGATTATAAACCGGCGGCAGCCTTGTGCATAGGCGTCGGCGATCAGATCGCCTGTACCGCGGGTCGATGTGCGTTTCGGATCCCGTTCGTCGTCGCTAAGCAATGTAAGTCCGCTTGCCGCCGCCATCTCTATTATTGCGGTGGTGATACCGTCGATATCGACTATCCCGTATCGGGCATTTATCGTACGTCCGATAGGGTCTGAAACTGTGGTATCGATATAATGTCCGTGGAGCGCATCGACGAGCATGGACATGGTTCCTTCGCCACCATCGGCTACAGGTACCTCGATTATCTCGGCTTCAGGCAGTTCGCGGCGTATACCTTTGGCTGCCGCTGCAGCTACTTCTGCCGATGACAGAGATCCTTTGAATGAATCGCAGGCTATGATTATCTTGGGTGTAGGGTTCATATATCAGCGTTTTTGCAGGATCCGTTCTGGTTGTCGCTTAGGATTGGTGTTATTACAAAGGTGAAGTCATAGTTGCCGTGATGCAGCATATACTGTGGACGCGGTTCCGATTTCCATGAATCGATACACCCGAGTCCCTGTTGTGCGCCGTCGATTTGTACAGATGTCAGAGGCCTTGGATTTACGGAATTGCCATGGCTCTGATGTATGTATTTGTCCGCTCCGTCATCCATATCGTCGGTCAGCCTGTCGAGAGCCGACGCCGAAAATTCCCTGTCGGAGTGGAAACACAGCCCCATGCCGCCGTCGTTGACAACCTTCCACCAGCGTAGTGCGGTTTTGTTGCCGGTTTCCTGTGGGCGTACATACGGATAGTATTGCGACGATACACTCTGATTGTACACACCTATCGTCTGTGCTGCATTCCGATCCATATAGCTCTCCCCGGGGCCTTTGCCGTAATAGCGTATGGTGGAGAATTGTCCCGGCATGACAGTCTGCATCCCATAGCGGAAAAATCCGGGGATACTGTCGGATGAGGATGCGCGTTGCAGTCGCTGATTCACGCGTATCTGCCCCGAGGAAGATATATCGTAGGTCAGATGCAGCAACGGGCCTGCGAGATTTTCCATTGTGTACGATGCCTCTATGCGGCGGCAACTGTCGTTGCCGGCTACGGTAAACGATTCGAGCCTGTACACTGGATCGCGCCACGGAGCGAAGCGTTTCTGCAGATTTACTCCATAGTCGTTGTCGGTAGGAGCGCGCCAGAAATTAGGTTTCAGAGGATGACCCGGTACGAGCATATCGGTGCCTGCTACAGAGATCCTGTCAATGAAGCCTGTGAGCTTGTTGAACGTATATTCTGTATCGGAAGCCGCCACCTTCAGATAGCCGAGCGACGGATGCACGGATACCGGTGTGTCCGATGTGCGCAGTTCGCATGAGAAGCTCTCATACGGCCTGGCCGTAAATTGCTGATAAGCTACACAGTGTCCTGCTTCAAGCATAGGCTGGCTTTCTTTGAGTCGGTATTCTACATTAAGGAGGGCTTCCTTGCAGTTCCTGGTATCGGATCCGGATATTTCCGGAATGGTGATGCGTTTCCTGGACTGAGCCTCGATATCGAGATTCCAGATATATCCCTCTTTCGCTGATATTCCGTCGGCTATCAGAACCCATTTCAGATAATATGGTGCTAAATTAGTGAAAAAATTCTCGTTGAAGATCTCGATCTCGCCTTTTTCCCAGTCTGTGACAGAAGTCCAGATGTTTTGCTGCATGTAGCGCACCTCGGCCATGTGCGGATTCGGTCTGCGGTCAGGCGATACGAGGCCGTTGCAGTTGAAATTCGATTCACTGGATAGATCCGGTTCATAATCTCCCGCGAAAGAGTATATGATCCGGCCTCCTGTGTCTGTCTCACGAAAGCCCTGGTCGGCGAAGTCCCAGATGAACCCGCCCTGCAGAGCCGGATACCGGCGTATCATGTCCCAGTAATCGCTGAATCCTCCGAGTGAGTTGCCCATGGCATGGGCGTACTCGCATTGGATCAGCGGTTTCTGTGGATGGCGGGCGTATGCCTCGGTTTTGTCGTAGTCGTAATACATCGGACAGAATATGTCGGTATGCCTGCGGTTTGCTGCCTGTTCGTATTGTACAGGACGAGTGGGATCGTATGCTTTTATCCAGTCGTAGATCTTCTCGAATGTCGGACCGTCGCCGCTTTCGTTGCCCATCGACCATATTATTATCGACGGATGATTGCGCAGTGAAGTGACGTTGGCTATATTTCGTTCCAGATGGCTGGTGTAGTAGTCCTCGCGTTTGGCGAGTGTCCGCTCGCCATAACCCATGCCGTGGGATTCGACGTTGGCCTCGGCCACGACATAAAGGCCATGGCGGTCGCATAGATCATACCATACGGGATCGTCAGGATAGTGGCATGTGCGCACAGCGTTGATGTTGTTTTCTTTCATGATGCGGATGTCTTCGAGCATCCGGTCGACAGTCACGTGATAGCCTGTCGCTGGATCCATTTCGTGGCGGTTCACACCCTTTATCAGTATAGGTTTGCCGTTGACAAGCAGGTTGGTTCCATGAACCGTCACTGTGCGTAATCCTACATTCTGGGCGATCGACTCCTTGATGTTGCCGCTTTTGTCGGTGAGTGTAAGCGTCAGGCTGTAGAGCGACGGAGACTCTGCGCTCCACAGCTGCGGTGTCTCCACAGGAATGCTCAATGCCGCTTTCTCGTCGGATATTACGGCTGTTTGTTCACTCAATACAGTTCCGTCGGGAGCCGTCAGCACTGTCTTGAGTTTATGTCCGTTGCTTTTTACCGAAGTCGTTGAGATCTCTATCGAGGCACTGTTGAAATCATCGGAAAGTTTCGGTGTGATGCTTATGTCGTCTATATGCGACACCGGGCGGCAATACAGATACGTTTCCCGGCTCAGGCCTGACAGACGCCAGAAATCCTGATCCTCGATGTATGTACCGTCGCACCAGCGCATGATCTGCAATGCGATCAGATTGTTTCCCGGCTTTACGTATGGAGTGACATCGAATTCCGCTGCCATCTTGCTGTCCTCGCTATATCCCGCGAACCGTCCGTTGATCCAAACCTGCAGATTGGAGGTGGCGGATCCCACATGAAGGAATATGCGTTGGTTTTTCCAATGGTCCGGTATTGTGAAAGTGCGCCGGTATGACCCGACGTAGTTGTTTTCGGCCGGCACTGTCGGCGGATTGGATTCGAACTGCTTGTACCAGGCGTATTTTTTGCGTCGGTACATAGGCACACCGTAACCATTTATTTCCCATAGGCCGGGTACTTTGAAATCGTCCCATTCCGAATCATCGAATGTGGGTTTATAGAAATCGGTCGGGCGTTGGTAAAGATGCTCTACGAATTTGAATTTCCATTTGCCGTCGAGCGACATGAAACGGGACGATCGGTATTTGTCGGATAACAATGCGAGTTCAGGGGTCTCGTATGCGAAATATTCAGCGCGGGGAGCCTCACGGTTTATGTGGTTTACTGCCGGAATCTCCCATGGTTGAGGATTCGCGGCTTCACTCTGATGAGGCATGATTATGGCAACCCCGGCCAGCAGGCCGGGGAGGATAGCAGTCAGTTTCATTGATTTAGCTGATTAATGGACGATGTTGACGGTTACTTCCGTACTTCTCACGAGATGCAGATTGTTTTCACCGGCCATACGGTACTCTATGTCGTAAACTGCCTGACCGGACGTGAAATCCACAGTACTGCTGCCCGATGTCTGTGGCTGGCCGCCGATGGAGACTTTGACGTTTGTCCCGTCAAGAAGTGCCGCGTCACCGTTCATTACGGTAAATTCCGGTTTTAGCGCGGTGAGATCGGTCGATGAGGGAAGTTTCACGGTTACGGAATACCGGTTATAGAATGCTATATCGCGCTCTATTGTGCCGCTGACACCGTTGACCTTGAAATCCGTAAATGTGGGAATCATCACCGGAGCCACATAATATGAAGTCTCGTTGCCTGACGATGTCGTTACCACGAATTTCTGCACAGCGAGTTTGCCGTTGTCCATGAAGTCGACTATGCGCGATGTCGATATTCCCGAACGTATGGGGCGGAGACTGCCTGTCGATTTGTCAAGCCAGCTGAAAGTGGCGGTCGACGATGTCAGTTCGAACTCAATGAGCTGAAGAGCCTGTATGGAATTGACTTTGGCAGAGCGCCAGGCATCCCACAGAATCGGACACAGCAAAGTGTCGGCCGACACTTTCTCGCCGGTGGAATTGAAATAGACGGTTCCGGCGTATTCGCGCATGCGGTAGAGATTGCTTATCACGAAATTCTCCAGACCTCCGTTGCGGTCTACTACTGAGATCCTGGCTTTTGCTGTTGAAAATACAGGCTGTTTGTCGGAATCTATTGATGACGCCACCCATACGGCTTCATATTCTCCCGGCTCATCGTAGGAATATGCGAATGTTCCGTCATTGCCGGTGGCGAAACCGGTATCGCCCTCTACTCCGTAGCAGTGTCCGGTGTTGCCTGGCCACACTGTGAATGATGTGCCTTCGCCGGCATTGGAAAAGTGTACGGTCTCAAGAACCGAATATTCGGTTTTGTCTGTAGTGAATGCAGCTTCCGGAGCCACATACAGATCCTCGAGGTAACTGTTGGAATCGCATCCGCTTAATATGGAAGCAAATGCTATTCCTATGGTATATTGTCTGATATTCATGTATATGGTATGTGATATGGTCGTTAATAGCCGAAGTTCTGTCTGATCACACCGTTTGATGTGTAGACCTCCTTGTACGGGATAGGATAAAGTTCATTGATCCCTTTCTTGAAATGCTTGCCGCGCTGACGGATCTTGCCCGATGCCTCGGTAGGAAGGTTGCGGGCCAGGAACTGCTGCCGCTCATAAGACTGTCCTAAACGGCATACTTCGAACCACCGGTCGCACTCGCCGGCCATCTCTATGCGCTTCTCTTTGAGTATGGCCTCGCGGGTTATATCGTATGGCGCATACGACACGTCTTTGAAGTTGGCATCTTTTACCGGATTGTATTTGGCGTTCGGATTGGATGGATCTATGAGCTTGCGGGCGCGCTGGCGCACCATGTTCACATAGTCCACAGCACGGCGTGGCTCCTGGTTTTCCAGAAGTATCTCGGCGTAGATAAGCAGAGCCTCGGCATAACGCATCACACGGTAGTTACGGCCGGCTTCCGATCCTTCGCTTGCGAAAAGGAATGTCTTCATGAACAGGTAGCCTTCGGCGGCATCATGGCTTTTAAGGGAGATCGTGCCTTCCTGACAGAAATATTCGTTGTATATACGGCCGGTTATCGTGTACATGAGACGCGGGTCATTGGCCATTGTGTTGTACAGATCCTTTGTGGCTACCGGCGACAGCGAGACTCCCGATTCGTTCTGATGGATGAAATTGTTGTACAGTCCCCAGCTTTCATCTATATCTGAGCTGAGACCGCTGAAATCGAAATGGTTGATCTCGATAAGCGACTCTATGGAAAATTCACCGGAAAGACGGAATATATTGTCGAATGCGTCGAGTTTGTGCAGATTCACGATGTCCGATCCTGAAAGTACAGATTCCTTGCTCACGTTATCCTCAAGAAACATCTGTGAGGCAAAGTCCTCCCATTTGGTATCGGTATAGCGCTCGTCGAACTTCAGCAGGTCGTTTACGCTCAGGTCGGCGCCTTCAATGAAATAGCGGCCTATCTCGTATGCCTCTTTCCATTTCTCGGCCTTGACCTCGGCAGGTATGTCGGTGCCTGGACTGGCCTGGTAAAGAAGAACCTTCATCAGCAGACCGAGACCGCCGCCAACGCCGATCTGTCCGGCTTCACCTTGCTGGTAGCGTCCTTTGCGGAGCAGAAGCACTGCCTCGCGCAGATCCTTTTCGATATAGGCATAGACCTCCTCCACAGTCGAACGGGGCACGATCAGCGAGCCGAGTTCCTGCCATTCGGGCTGGATAGGCACCCCGCCGAATGTCTTGACCAGATTGAAGTAGAACAGGGCGCGCAGTACCTTTGCCTGACCGTAGACTTCGCGCAGTTCCTTTTTGGTGCTGCCGTTGTTTTTGAACTGGATGTTGCCGGCATTGCGTATCACCTGGTTGGCTTTGTTGATGCCGAGATACTGTGTGCGGTAGCGCGTAAGGATCTGTTCGTTCTGCGTGTCGAACGTGAAGTTGAGCACATCGGGAATTGTGCCTGACGATACATCCTGATGCGCCCAGGCATCGTCGCTCACTCCGAGGCCGAACAGAAGTTCGCTGAACTCATAGTTCTTGCTCTGCACCACATTGTAGACCGAGTTGAGTCCCATGCGCAGTGAGTTGATGTTGTCGTAGAATTTATTTTCCGGAATGTAGCCGGTGTATTCCGGTTCGAAATAGTCTCTGCAGCCCGATGCTGAAACTGCTATGATGGCGGCTAAAGCCGATATACGTATATTGTCTATGATTTTCATGTCGAGTGATTAGAAGTCCAACATTATTCCGAACATCCATGTCCGGGCCTGGGGGTATGTGCCCTGATCTATGCCTATGGCGGTATTCGCTTCCTCGCCTACGGTTTTGCCTATCTCCGGATCCATGCCTGAATAACCGGTTATGGTAAACGGATTTGAAACCGAGGCGTAAGCCTTCACGGACTGCATGCGCATACGCTTGGTCAGTGAGGCCGGGAATGTGTATGTGAGCTGTATCTGCTTGCAGCGCAGATAGCTGCCGTCCTCTATATACCAGTCGGAGGCGGCGAAGTTGTCGCTGCTGCGGGAACTTACGCTTGACGGGACAGGTACGTCTCCGCCTGGGTTGGGTCCGTAGTAGGCACGGTAGCCGGATACGTTTTCCGGGCGGTATACACGTTGGAAATAGTCGGAAGCGACATTCGAGAAATCATAGTCGGAAGTCCATGAGCCGTTGTAGGTGACATTTGAGTAGAGGAAATATTTCGAAGCGTTGAATATCTCGTTGCCGTGTACTCCCTGAAAAAACATCTGAAGATCGAAATTGCGGTACGACAGGTTCAGATTGAAGGCATAGTAGAAGTCCGGATGCGGATTGCCGATAGTCGTAAGGTCATTGTCGTCAATCACTCCGTCACCGTTTATGTCTACGTATTTGCGGTCGCCGGGATTGTATGCGTATGCCGATTGTTTGACAGGAATGCGAGGTTTTCCGGCAGTATCGAAGTCTGATTCCTGCATTATTCCGTCGCAGATGTAGCCGTAGAATGCTCCGATCGGTGCGTTGAGGACTGTACGTGTCACATAGCCGAGATTGTTAGGCGATTTGAGGTTGCCGCCGAGGATAGGCTCGCCATACTGGCCCAAAGAGGTGACATGGTTGCGGACATGACTGAAGTTTCCCGATATGCCGTAGCCGAAATCGCCTATGCGGTCGTTCCATCCGGCCTGGATCTCGAACCCCTGGTTGCGCACGCTGCCAGCATTCTGCCAGGGCGTGCTTGCCCAGCCGGCGCTGTACACGATAGGCACTTCGAGCAGCATGTCCTTGGTATCTTTAACGAAATATTCTATCGATGATGTGAAGCGGTTGCCGAACATATTGAAGTCGATGCCGGCCGTTGTGGATTCTGTACGTTCCCACTTGATATCGGGATTGCCGTATGATGTCAGTGCATATCCCGGCTTGAGCGAAGGTGTGCCCACGCCGTAGATGTAGTTTTCCTTTCCGTACGATATGAGCGACAGCCAGGCAAGGTTGGGGATACGGTTGTTGCCGAGTTGTCCCCATCCGGCACGGATCTTGAGCATCGATAGCCAGGACTGATCTCTGAGCCAGGGTTCCTGATCGAGTCGCCAGCCCGCCGATATGCTCGGGAAATAACCCCATCGGTTCTTTTTCGCAAAACGAGATGATGCGTCGGCACGGAAATTGACTTGCACAAGATAGCGGTTTAGAAGGTTGTAGCTGATACGGCTCAGAAGACCGAGCGAGGTATAGCCCGTGGTGGCGCTGTTGGTGGCTTGTTCGAAAGCTGCGAAACCGAGCGAATTGAATTCGTCGTCATAGCCGCCATATCCGCGTCCTGATGAGTTGAGGCTGTTCTGCCGGTATATTTCCATTGTCTGTCCGGCCATTATGGTCAGATTGTGATCCGGATGCAGTTCTGGCATCCATGTCAGTATATTGTCCCAGCTGAATGTGTTGGCTGTAACCGGATTTTTCTTTACGTCGAAGTAGTTGGTGCCGATCACCTCCTCGCTGCTGCGGCTACGTTCCATACGGTCTATGTCGGAGCGCTCTGTCAGATAGCTCGCACGGGTCGAGAACAGAAGCGGTTTTATTATGGTCCAGTCGAGTTTGACCTGTCCTGTGATTTTGTCGATATCACGCGAGTGGCCTAATCGCCTGAGATTCTCTACGGGTGTGAGATAGGTATAGCCGCCGTCGAGGTCGTATATGGGCATGAGCGGATTATAGGTTATGGCCGATTTTATGACACCGCGTGTGCCTTCGCTTACCACATCGCGTTGCTCGCGGGAGTATCCGGCCTGCACGCCGAGTTTCAGGCAGTCGGCAAGGCTTGCGTTTATTTTACCGTTGAACGACAGGCGTTCATAGCCAGATTGCCTGACAATGCCGTTTGTCTTGAGATAATTGCCGCTTACGTAGTAGTTGAGGTTCTTGTCGCCGCCCGACAAGGCGAGGCTGGCTTTGCCCGTCGATCCCGTACGTGTGGCGAGTTGCCACCAGTCAGAGCCATCGGCTACCTCTGCCTGTGCGGCTTCAGTCAGATTCATTTGTCCGTCGAGAGATATGACAGTGTATTCGTGTGCATTGTGCACATAGTCGCTGAAGCGTGCGTAGTCGCTTGCCGGCAATATGGACGGAGCGTTTGCCACAGACATGAATCCTCCTGAGATATTGGCGGATATATTCAGACGTTTTGTGCTTTTTTCGCCTGATTTCGTGGTGAGAAGCACTACGCCGTTGGCTGCCCGTGAGCCGTATATGGCCGCAGAGGCGGCATCTTTAAGCACTTCGATCGAGGCTATGTCTTCCGTAGCTATATGGTCTATGTTGTCCATCATGATGCCGTCGACCACATAGAGCGGATCACTGTCATTGACAGTACCCATGCCGCGTATGCGTATTGAGTTCGAGGCGCCGGGAGCACCGGAATTCTGCACTATCTCTACGCCGGAGACTTTTCCCTGCATGGCTGCGATGACATTAGTGGCCGGTATGGACTTCAGATCGTCTGGATCTACCGACGATACAGATCCCGTAAGATCGCTTTTGCGTTGGACACCGTAGCCGATCACTACGACCTCGTCCAGCATACGGTTGTCTTCGCGCAGCAGGACGGTTACATGCTCACCGGCTTTAAAGTCCTTGTAGGCCGGTACGTATCCTATATATGTCACCTGGATAGTGCCGGAGGTGCGGTCTGTTCTCAGTGTGAAGTTGCCGTCAGCATCGGTAGCCGTGACCGCGGATGTCCCTTTGACAGATACGGTAGCTCCTGGAAGCGGCTCTGATGTGGCTGAGTCATAGACTGTGCCTGAGACGCTTTGGGCGGCCATGACTGTGCTGGTTATAGCCGCAAGAAGCAGAGCGGCTGCCAGCCGTAGAACTGTGTATTGCTTCATTATGGAAATGTGATGTGTTGGTTGGTTGAGTCCGAAATAATAAGGGAGAGAGGAGATCCTGTAGCTGATTTGGGTTTAGCGTGTTGCAAACTTGTGGCGGAGCTGCGTGCCGTCAGACATAGTGGCGGTGAGTACATAGACGCCGGGTGCGAGGCCTGCTGTCGATATCGAGTTGGACGATGATGTGTGGAGCAGGGTGGCACCGGTCATTGACACCACATCGATCGATAACACATCCAGTGATGTCTCGACGGTAAGCATATCGCCGTTGGTGCTTACGTATGCTGCCGATTCCGAAAAGGTTCCTTCGACTGAGGTCACCGGCGGGTTTTCGGTAGCGCCGTCGGTATTGTAGCGGTAGAGTTGCTTCTGGCCGTTGCTTACGAAAAACAGAGAGCCGCCCACATTACGTGTCTTGTGAACCTGTCCGTCATCGGGGAAATCTACCACTTTGGTGGGGACGCCGTTGGTGCCCTCGAGTTTCCATAGTTCCATATTGTTGGTATCGTCCTGGCAGCTCCAGAACATGATATCGTTGACTGTAGTGAACTGATGGCAGAACTCCTGACCGTCTTCGTTGGTGTTGGGCCATATCTCGAAGCCGCCCCAGGTCAATGCCCCCTCGAATTCGTCGAAATTGTTTTCATTGAAACGTGCGAGTGAATGATAGCCGCTGTTCCATAATACCTTTTTGCCGTCTTCTTCACGCTCGTAGGTGAAGTTAGTGGCTACATAGATATAGCCCTGGTACTGATAGAAACAGGATGGGTGGGCATTGTAGCTTACCTTGTTTTTGTAGTGGCTCACCTCTTTTACGAGACGTGGGTTGACTCCTTCTTCCACAGGCTGGTCTATGTCGTAGCACCATGATTCGGCTCCGTTCACTCCGTCGGCCGCACGGAAGTACACACGGCTGCCTATGGGATAAGTCTGGCGGAAATCGCAAGTGCCTGGAGCTCCTTTGCTCTCTACCTTGTTGATGTCGACGCCGATAAATCTGGTTCCTTCTGTTGTTCCGTCGGATATCCACATCTCTACGCCCATGTCTTCGCCATATAGCTCAGCTGTGACTATGGCTCGGAAGGCCACCAGACGGTCGTCGATCGAGACCAGGTGGTCTATTGTGGCCGGAGCCGTCAGAAACGGGTTGGCATCGCCCGGTTTTGGATTGATATTGAGCAGCGGGCCTGTGCCTGAGGCTGTGCCGTCGGTTGCCCATAGAGTCTCGTTGTTCTCCTCGTCGTATCCCGCGAAAAGACCTTTGCCGTTGCAGCATACTATGTAGCCCTGGGTGCCGTCCATATTGTCGAGGCGCGTGGGGGTCTCGGCTATACGCATGGTTCCTTCGGTTGTGCCGTCGGTGATGTAGAGCCATTTTTCAGGAATCGTGGCATCGCGCACCGGAATAGCCTCACTCTCCTCGTCCATTGCGAAGAAAAGCAGTTTCCCGTAGAAATTTGTCAGACCCTGTGGCGCAGAGCCTACACCATCCTCGACATCATATATGTCTTTTACCATGTAGGTACCTTCGTCAGTCCCGTCTGTCACCCATAGCTCGGCGCCGTATTCGGGTGTGTTGGCGCTGAAGTAGACTTTGTCGCCTACGACAGTGAGCCATTTGGGATCGGAACCGTCGGCTCCGGGCACTATGTCTTTTACCATGCGGGTACCTGAAGGAGTGCCGTCGCTTACCCAAAGTTCCTCTCCCGCTGATGCGGATGAGGCGGTAAAATATATGAGATTGTTGTCGGCTACTACGAGCGGTTTCTCATCTTTGGTAATGCTCATTATGTTCTGAGCCAGATAGGAGGATGTGATCTCCACTCCCGACGGGAGCAGCGGAGTCATACCGGCGGGAAGAACGGTTTCGTCGGCATTGGCGATAGTCGGGCAGAGTGCTCCGGCCAGTGCGAGGGTAATTAAATGTTTCATCGTGTTTATAAAGTTAAGAGATTGTTGACAATTCAAAATTAAAGGAGCGATGAATGAAATGCAGGCGGTATTTGCGGTTTATTATGTGGATTATTCCTCTTTGTGACATTCGTAAATGCGCTTATTTGGGCCTCATTGGTAGGCAATTCTGTCATTATGGGGATTTGAACGGTTATCGTAGTGCAATTTTTCGTGCAACGACACTGCCGTCAGTCATGCAGATTTTGACTACATAGACGCCGGCTGCGAGTGTCGACAGATCCATAGAGTCTGTAGTGCCCTCGGCGCATACCGCACCTGATGGGCCGAGTACTCTGACAGAAACTATACCTGATTCGGATGCCACTTGGAGTATGCGGTTGTCTACTCTGACGTGGATGCTGTCTGTTCTTGTGGTGCTAATTCCTGCCGATGCGCTGAATCTCCTGGTATGCGTACGTCCGAACCGGTCCGTCGCATTTACCTCTATTTCCGAATAGCCCTCGGTCAGATAGCCGTAGAACAGATGTTTTGTCATCGCCGGGCGACACCAGGTTTTCTCATGATCGGCATACAGTGCGTTGGCACGGGGATCCAGAGCCTCGTAATTGTACATACGGCCTTTGTCCACACCGTCGAGTTTCCACGATACGGACCAGTTGCTGTCGTAATCATATACGTTTACATCAGTTTTGAGACGTTTGCCGAAAGGAACCGGTTCGTGTATGGTTATCTGGCCGTAGTCATCGTCGCCGAGCGGCTTGAACTGCCACGATATGTCGGTTCCGTCTATATCGTATACATAATACCCGAGTGGCGTTCCGTCCTTGGCTACATCGCCGTACCAGTATGCGCCGCACAGTGCAGAGTGTATCCGTTCCTCGATATCGGCGTCTGGCGCTGCGCTGAGCGCATATTTTCCGAGGTTCTGCCCGAAGTGTTTATGAGCCGACAGGATTATGGTGCGGTATTTGCTCAGTGTCAGAAGCAGGTCTTTGTTGGCTTCCGCTGTGGTCTTGGAGTTGGTTACAGGCTGGTGTACGCATAGTACGATGATGTTGTCTTTCGGCACCATTGCAAGGTATTTGCTCACCCAGGATGCGGCGGCATCGGATATGGCGGTGTCGTATGCGCCGCGTGATGTCACGTTGATATTGTCGAGCATCAGGTAATGCACTTTTCCTTTGTTTACTGCGTAGTATAGCGGGCCGAATGCTGCCTTGTATTCTGCGGCCGATACATTGGCATCGGTCACTATATGCTTGTCATGGTTGCCGGGAATATGATAAAACGGGGTCGGAATGCCGGATAGGGATGCCAGATAGCGGGGGTAGGTGTCCCATGAGTCGAAACAAATGTCACCCAGCACCAGAGCCTGGCAAGGTATGCCGTCTGTGCGTATATCGTCTAATGTCGAGCGGATGTCGGGAATTGCTGTCGATTCGTACAGGCTGTAGTCGTGTTCGCCGCGCATCTGGGGATCAGCTATGGCAAGGAAACGGTGGCGTTCGTCATCGCCGGTGGCTGTCAGCTCGAAATCGGCCTGAAAGACCTTGTCTTTGCGTCCGATAGTTTTGAAAAAGGCGGGAATGCCGTCAGTGGTCATCGGATCATAGCCGGCAGGAGGAATGATGTAGACCATCTCCGCTTTATCGTTCTGCGGGAGGTAATATATACCGAACACGTTTGTGGTGGCGAAGTCGTATCCATTGGTGACGATGACTCCGCCCACACCTTCGCCGTCGCAGCGAACAAATCCCTTCACTTCGGTGTCAGGGCGGTCGGGGATTTCGTCAGGAGCGATCTCGTACCGGGATCTCAGAACCTGGCCGAAACGGTCGGTTGCGGTCACCTCAAGTATGCGTGAGCCCTCCGGCAGCCTTACTGGAAATATATGTCTGGTCGCCACCGGACGGCACCATGATTTCACATGGTCGGCATAGAGCCTGTATGCGTGCGGGTCGTATGTCTCCAGGCTGGACAGTTCTCCTTTGTCAGTGCCGTCGACACTGTATGTGACTTTCCAGAGGCTGTCCCAGTCGAATATGTTGACCAGAAACGTGAACGACCGGTCTGAGTTGATCGTCGGGTCGTTGATGCGCAGAGCTGTGTCGGTGTCGCGTTTCAACGGTTTATATTCCCAGGTGATGTCAGTGTCGTCGATATTATATATGTAGTAACCTAAATCTATACCGTCTTTGGCGCAGTCGCCGAACCAGTACGCCCCGCACAAAGCGGTCTGGATGCGTTCCTCGATATTGTCGTAATATTTTTCCAGATTGCGGCCGAGATGCTTGTGGGCAGTGAGTATCAGAGTGTTGTAGCGGTCAAGCCGTTGCAGCAGCCGTGCATTCTCATTCCTTGATGTGGCTGTCCAGGTGATTGGCTGATGGGCGCATACTATCACCCGGCTCCCTTCCTCCACAAGATCCAGATCTTTCATGATCCATTCCATCTGTTTTTCGTCGGGGTATGCGCTGTACGTATCGGTACCTGTGACGTGGATATTGTCGAGCATAAGATAGTGTATGCCGCCTTTGTTGAATGAATAGTACAGCGGACCGAATGTGGCCTTGTATTCCGGCGCCTGGGCATTGGGGTCGGATACTATGTGTTTGTCGTGATTGCCCGGCACATGATATATCGGAGTGTTGTAACCTTTCCAATAAGCCTCATAGCGTGGATATGTTTCGGGGTTGTTGAAGCAGATATCGCCGAGGACAAGCATTCCTACATCGGAGCCGCTTTCTTTCAGCGATTGTGTGGTTGCCAGAATGTCTGGAAGTGCGTCGCTCTGGAACAGGCCGTGGTCGTGATCATCGCGCATCTGCGGGTCGCCGAGCACAAGCATCTTGTGACTGCTGTCGTCTACTGCTGTCAGGACGAAATCAGCGCGTGTCGTCCTGCCGCTGTTGTCGACCGGAGCCCAGAACCGGCTTAGTCCGTCAGTGCATTCCGGATTGTATCCCGAGGGTGTTATTACGAAGACTGTTTCTGCATCCGGATTTGATGGCAGGTAGTATGAGCCGTCAGGTTCGGTTGTGGCGAATGAATGTCCGTCGGACACATGGACTCCGGCTATAGGCATTGCGCCGTCGTGTACATATCCTTTTATAGACATGCCGTCGCGGTCAGGGAGATCCGGTAGTGTGATGGCCGCAGATGAGGTGGCGGTAGCGGTCAGTATGGCCAGTACCATCTGTCGTAGGTAGGTTCTCATGGGTGAATTGTAAATTGGTTTATAGGTTAGGTTGCCGGACGGGGGAATATCGCATATCGCGTTGATCAGGCTATCACAAATTTACGAACGTTAACGCTTGTGTCAGGTGTGTATGATTCATCTAATTGTGTTGATGGTTTACCGTATTTGCAATCCATGTGTGATTAAACGTGCGCGTATGTGTGTCAAATCGGTCAAATTGCCTCTATGCGCAGCCTGTCCATGTTTTGCCCATACTGATCCTGTGCAGGATTTGACGTATCTTTATGAACGAAATGCACTGATTTTCCAATTGAACGCCATGAAACGTCGCATATCGATTATTTTAGTTGCCATTATTATGTGTGCGGTAAATTCGCGCGCATATACCGTCCGCCCCATTCACTCCACCACATCCGAAATCGTGACTGCCATACATCAGGATCCGATGAATTTTATATGGTTCGGTGGCAGCGGCGGACTGAACAGGTTCGACGGATATTCTACCGTTGGTTTCCATGACGGCAATGCCGAGGACCGTATCGGGTACATAAACGGTGTGTATCCTGGAGCCGATGACAATTATTTCCTGCTGGCTACGAAAAACGGACTTTACCGTTACGATTACAGGACAGGGGTCAGCAGTATTGCCTGCGACAGATTGCACGATGTCGATGTCAGGGCATATGTCGCTGTTCCGGATGGGATGGTTTATGTCGGTACGGATTGCGGAGTGTACATTCTTTCGCCGGAGCTCCATGTCGTGGCGGTAGTCGATAAGGCGGCCGGTCTCGGAAGCGATCATGTGAATGTGCTGTGTCTTGACCGTGACGGTAACCTGATAGTGGGGCATCGCAGAGGCATGGATATACTCCGGTACGATGGTGCTGACGTGAAGGTATGCCGACATCAGGTCACAGAAGGAGGAGTGCGTATAATATTGACGGATATGAACGATAATATCTGGTATAATGTCAATAATAAGATATATTGGGCGCCACGTCAGGCTTGGCTCGAGGAGCCGGAACGGTCATCGCACCTGATCTCAGGAAATCTTGAATGCGTTACAGCCTTGGAATGTCGCGACCAGATATGGGTAGGAACCCGCGGAGGAGGTGTCCTGCGGTATTCCGTACAGCCTGACGAGACTGCCCCGAGGCAGCTGCCGTCGTTGTTTCTCAACAATGCCGACAGAAGCGAGATAAACAACTCTGTGGTTTCGCTTTTCCGCGATGCCGGGGGAGATGTATGGATAGGCACGATGAATGGAGTGTATCTTTACACCGATGTCGACAATTCGTTCAATCTTCTGCATCATGATCCGAATAATGTGAACAGTCCGTCCATCGATATCATATCATCGATCCATATAGATGGTGATGATACTGTATGGCTGGGAACCTCCTATGGCATAAACCGCATGGTCTGGGATGCTGAGAAAGCCAATTATACGATTACAAAATATGTGGATCATTCGGAATCGAATGATTTTGTCGGAAACAACCGTATTCTGATGATTGCGCCGTGCGGAGCACACCGGTTTCTGATCAGTACCAAACTCTCGCTTAAACTGTTCGATACCGTTACGGGGCAGTTTGAATCGACCGTCGATCTCGATGCGGTATATTCGCGTTACGGCATGCGTTATGTCAGATCGTATTGCCAATCGCCCGACGGAAATATCTACATGGCTTTCAACCAGGGCGGAATCGGTGTATGGGACGCCTCTAAAGGCATTGTCGTGCCTATCATGTGGGAGGGGCATGCACGGGATACGCACAGGGCAATAGTCCGTGACAGTGCCGGACGTCTGTGGGTGGCTGCCGACGGACGCGGGGTGTGGTGTCTGACCCTCTCTCCCGACGGTCTTGGCGTGGCATCGGAATGCCACTATGACCGGCATTGTTTCGGGTCGCAGGATATTACGGCTCTGCATGTGGACTCCGCCCACCGGATATGGGCCGGGACATTCTCCGGCCTATATATGATGGATCACGAAGGCGAATTCACCGAGGTCGATATGTTCGGTCCGCGTTTCTATGTCAGTTCTATAACCGAGGATCTTGCTCATAATATATGGGTGTCTTCAATAAAGGGTGTCTATAAGATCGCCTCTCGCGATGTGGTAAACTATTTTGAGATCGATGGACCCGGAGATATTGCGAAACTGTGGTATATAATAGGACACGGAATAGATGCCGAAGGGACAGTTTATCTCGGAGGGATAAGCGGCCTTATCTATTTCAATCCCGGAGCTGTGGGAGCCCCCGGGCGGCCTACTTTTACGCGTCTAAGCGGTATTGAGATCGACAATCGGCCGGATCTGGCGACCGCACAGGCTCTTAATGCCGGGCATCATGTGCGTTTTGGATCCGGCACCGGCAGCGTCAGGTTCGAGTTTACGGCCTTGAATTATACCGACCCGAATACGGCGCGATATCTATATAAACTCGAAGGGCGTGACAAGGATTATACACGGGTGGACGCATATCACCGTGCGGTCACTTATTCCGGGCTTCCGCCGGGTGACTATGTGCTGAAAGTGAAGTCGTCCACGCCTTCTGCTGACCGTTACGGTGATGAGACATGTTTCAGCTTTACGGTAGAGCGGTCGGCTGCCACGAGCTGGTGGGCTATTGTGATTTATATGGCGGCTGGGGTCGCCATGGTATGGACGGTATGGAGAATTGTTATGGGGCGTCTGCGCCGCAATCGTGAGAACAGGCTGTATCGGCTGAAGATATTGAATTTTGTGAGTATCAACAATAAACTCCGTGTCCCGCTTACATCGCTGCAGGCTCCTGTAGAGCACCTGATGGCACGTTGCAGTGAGTCTGGCGACGAGGAAATTAAAGGAATGCTCGATGTGATGCGTAAAAATATACGCCGTATGTCGGATCAGATCGACGACTTCATAGAATTTAGTTCGAGCGATGCCGCCGACAGCCGTCTTCATCTGCAGCATATCGGGATCGACCAGTTGATTACAGGCGTGTTCAACTCGTTGAGCGAGCGTGCCGCCATACGCGGACTCGGATATACTATGGCTCTCGGTGAAGCCGACATAAAGCTCTTTGTCGATGTGCCGAAACTTGAAGTGGCTTTGTTCAATCTGCTCAGTTGTGCCATCGGATCATCGCCCGAAGGTGGTTCTGTAGAAGTAAGAGGAAGTATAGACCGTCGTCACAATTCCTATGTGCTGACCATATCCGACAGCAGCCGGATATGGTCCAAGGCGAAGGACATATATACATGTCGAGACCTTTTTCATATTGCCGTGGCCAAGGATTTCGTGGAAATGCACCGGAGCCGGTTCCGTATACGCCGTGCTGCCGACGGAACCGGTACTGTTTATGAGATACGTCTGCCGCTCGGGCTGTCGCATTATTCGGGAGAGCAGCTTGACGCTCTCGATATGAGCGCCGGTACAATGGCGCAGTCGGCATATATCCGGAGAAATACGTCTGCTGACATGCATGAGCAGCCGGAACTGTCAGAACGGACCGAGATGCCTGACCGGACAGTGGTTGCCGCAGTCGCGATGGATGCAGATCTGTTCAGAATGCTTGGGGTGGAGCTGTCAGGCGAGTATATGCTCAGGGCATTGGCTTTCAACAAGGATATGGTGCATATGTTGAAACGTTTTGCCCCCGGGTGCGTTATCGTTGAAGCGTCAGAGATATCGATGGTGGAGGAATTTATGGCTCAGATACGCCGAGACGCCATGCTGTCCGGTGTACCGGTAGTAGTCGTATCGGCCAACAGCGATCCGGAATTCGAGCATGCGTGTTATGCCGCAGGCATAGCGTTGTGGATACGGCAGCCCTTGGACTTGCGCTATATGCACACTCGTATCGACAATCTTATAGCGACTCACCGTAAGATCGAGGAGGTGGTGACACGCAAACTGATCGTAAATCCCAGAGAGGTTAATGTGCTTACCTCTAACGAGGTTTTTCTGGCCAATGTCATGGAGGTGATCGAGCGCAATATCGGCAATGAGCGGTTTACAGTCGATATGCTTGCCGCAGATCTGAATATATCCAATTCGGTTCTGTATCGCAGGCTCAAGCAGCTGACAGATCTGTCGCCGGTCAATTTTATCCGATCCGTAAGGCTCAAGCGTGCCGCCCAGCTTCTGCGTACAGGACGTTATCTGGTATCGGAAGTCTGTCAGATGGTAGGGTTCTCCGATCAGCGCTACTTCAGTTCATGCTTCAAACGCCAGTATGGCCGAACTCCGAAGGCATGGTCCATGCAGTCGCCGGATTCCTGAAGCGGACGGATATAATAAGATCAGCGTCATGGATTTTTATAATCCATGACGCTGATCTTATCTTATTATGATTAATGATGTGTCAGTCTACGTTGTGGAGGCTGTGTCCCATGCGTTCGCGCTTGGTATGGAGATAGAAACGGTTATATTCGTTAGGTTCGATCTCGATAGGTACGTTTTCTACCACGGTTAGCCCGTATCCTTCAAGGCCCACGCGCTTAACCGGATTGTTGGTCATAAGACGCATCTTGTGTATGCCGAGTTCGTGCAGTATCTGAGCGCCAATGCCATAGTCGCGCTCATCGGCTTTATGCCCGAGACATATATTGGCATCGACCGTATCCATGCCTTCTTCCTGAAGCTTATAGGCTTTCATTTTCTCCATGAGACCGATACCTCGGCCTTCCTGAAGCAGATATACTACAGCTCCGCATCCGGCTTCTTCGATCATGCGCAGTGAGCGATGGAGTTGGGCACCGCAGTCGCATCGTTTCGATGCGAATATGTCGCCGGTGGCACATGAGGAGTGTACTCGTACGAGTACCGGTTCGTCGCCGCTTACATCGCCTTTTATAAGAGCTATGTGTTCGAGTCCGTTGCTTTTCTGGCGGAACGGTATTGCCCGGAAATGGCCGTATTCCGTGGGCAGGTCTACTTCCACACCTTTTTCCACGAGCGATTCATTCTTCATCCGGTATGCGATGAGATCGCGTATGGAGATCAGCTTGAGTCCCCATTCGTCAGCTCTGCGGCGCAATTCCGGTAGGCGTGCCATAGAGCCGTCATCGCTCATTATCTCCATCAGAGCGGCCGCAGGATACAGTCCGGCAAGACGTGCCATGTCGATCGATGCTTCGGTATGTCCCGGTCGGCGCAGTACTCCTTTGTCCTGCGCATATAGGGGATTTATATGTCCGGGTCGGCCGAATGTCTGCGGTGTCGATGCCGGATCGGCGAGTGCGCGGATCGTAGCGCAACGGTCCTGTATGGATACGCCTGTGGAGCATCCGTCAAGTTTGTCAACGGTGACGGTGAACGGGGTGCCCAGTACAGAAGTGTTGTCGGTTACCTGACGGTCAAGATCGAGCTCCTTGCAGCGCGACATGGTAATAGGAACGCAGAGGACTCCACGCGCGTTTTTGAGCATGAAGTTGACCTGTTCGGGGGTTATCTTTTCAGCAGCCACAATCAGGTCGCCTTCGTTCTCGCGGTCTTCATCGTCGACTACGACCACGAACTTGCCTTGGCGGAAATCCTCTATGGCTTCTTCTATAGAATCGAGTTTGATAGGTTGCATATATCGTTTTTTTAATGATTGACGGATCCGGTATCGTTGGCGAACGGTTGTTCGATTTCGCCGTTAAGAGCAATGATGCTGGTTATGTCGGATTTCAGGCGCCTCTGAGCTCTGAGGCCGAGAAGATATATCGTTGCGCCGATAGGAAACAGCGTTATTGCGCCCCATCCTATCGCGCGGTAGTTGGTGGGATGGTATAGCCAGAGGCTGCGGATGACAGGATACTGCGATAACCGCGCTATTACCATGCGGTCGCGGCTGTTGGAGAGATATTCGACCACATGGTTGGTATCTGCTCCGATACCTCGGATTTCACTCCTGCTGTAGCCCCCGAGCCAATATCCGATGTAGCTCTGACGTCTGCCGTAGCGGGTTATGAAGTCGCGGCATCTGGCTGTCAGAGCCGACAGCATTTCAGTGGCTTCCGCCGGTTTCACCTCATCGATGATGACTTCTTTCATGTCGATATGGCGTGATGCGCGCAGTCCAAGTATCTTTTTGAAGAAATTGGCATACGCGTCGCGGTTGAACACGGCGGAGTCATTGACGGCCTTGTATGTGAAAAATATGCCGAGGGGCAGCAGCACCGCGGAGCTGAGCCACGTCCCTTCCCAGACCTCAAGGCGTCCTTCGCGAGCCAGTTTTATACCAGTGTTGTCGATGATATAATAGAAGATAAACAGGAACACGGATATCACCAGAGGCATTCCGAGTCCGCCTTTGCGTATAATGGCGCCTAACGGTGCCCCGATAAAGAAAAACACTATGCAGGCAAGCGAAAGGGTGAATTTTTTCATCAGCTCTATGCCGTGACGCCGCAGTGTGCGAAGGTCATCCTGCATGGAGTAGCTTTTGAATTCATAGTCCTGGCGCATGTGTTTGGCTTTGACCAGAGCCTGGGTGAGATAGCTTTTCTTGAAACTTGTCGACGATCCCTCGAATATCGAGTCGATATCCATCGGCTCGGTCAGGACTACCGGCCGCTGTCTCACCATGCGTCGGTCATCGCCTTCATATATGGTCTCCATATACGGCATGCTGAAATACGGACTCTCCTTGATAGCCGTGGCATAGATGGTGCCTATGCTGTCTATTCGCAGATTTACGGAATCGATAGTAGCTTGCAGTTCCTCCATGTTCTTGCCCACATACTGGTTGCGCATGCCGCTTTCGTCCATACGGTTGAAGTTGGCATCGAACGGAATCAGTATCTCCTTGTGGTCGAACGATTCCTGACGGTAAGGCATGTTTTTCTGCGACACCGATGCTGAGGCCTCGCGCAGATTCTCGAACTGCTCACCCTCATATAGCCGCAGGAACAGATGGGTTTTGTCGGCAGTCATGGAAAGGGTCGCAGAGTCGGAGAGAATAACACGCGCATTGTCGAATCCGCGCGATACATCGTAGATCATTACATCGCGCAGCATGCCGGTGTTCCGGTCTTTTTCCTTGACAAACAGGTTAAATCCAGGTATCTGGTCGTAAAACACGCCTTCCGGAATATCGAGCTCTGGCGATTTCTGTCGGACGGAGTAGAGCAGAGTCCACATTTTGGTCTGTGCTATCGGCAGCACATTGTTCTGGAAGAAGAATGCGCCGATGGCCACAAATACCATAAGCACGACCAGAGGACGCATGGTACGGAGCAGCGATATTCCCGAGGCTTTCATGGCTGTAAGCTCGAACCGTTCTCCGAGATTGCCGAACGTCATGAGCGATGCCAGGAGGATCGCCAGAGGGAGTGCCATTGGCACCATGGTCAGGGCGGCATAGAAAAATAGCTCGCCGATTACTCCGATTCCGAGACCTTTGCCTACGAGATCGTCGATATAACGCCACAGAAACTGCATGAGCACAATAAAAAGGCATATCAGGAATGTCATGACAAACAGAGGCACGAAGCTCTGAAGCATGAACAGATATAGCCTTTTTATTTTAAGCATGGTCGTTAACTGTTGCGCCGGTTAATGTGGTATGGCAGTGGTGGTTTAGTCGATATTGGCCGACAGGCGGTCAAGACAGAAATACGAAGGAGTATTCATGCCCCACTGGCCTGTGTCGCTTGAAGCCATTGTGAAGTATATGCGGTCAACAGATCCGAGAGGAGCGAGATCCACACGCATCCAGTTGTCGGATATATTTGTGCCGTTGGCAAGACGTACGGTTATCTGGGCGGTCTCATAGCCGTTGAGCGAACCGTGTATGATCAGATCGAACCAGTCTTCTGAAGTGAACTTCTTTGAAAAAGAATTGCCGTTGAGCATGGTATAGTATGCGTATGTGTTGTTGGTCACGTATACTTCTTTAGGCTCGAAAGCATTGCCTCCATAGGTTATATATGTGCCGGCTTCGTTGGGAATGTCGGGCGTCTCGTCGCTTTTCCAGAAGCCGATCATGTATTGGCTGCCGGTTACGCCGCTGCCTGTGATCGAGCTCCATTCATGAGTGCCGGCGAATCCGCTGGTGGAGTAGTCGGTCTTGTCTGTGCTGCACGAGGGGCAGAAGCCGGCCCATGAGTAATAAGTCTCACCGTCCCATTCGCTTGACCCTCCTGTGTGGGAGAATGTGAAGCCCTGGACGTTTATCGGATCATTGGTAAATACATTTTCCCAGACTCCGGCCTGGTCGTATTTGAAACCGGCCGATGCTATGTCGGTTGTCACGTCGAAAGAGTCGTCGTCGTCATCGCTGCAAGATGAGAAGCCTGCGCATAGCGCCAGTGCCAGTGTGAGAGTGCGGACAGTTGAAATATATTTGTTCATTGTATGATCGTTTTTTGGGGGATTGGTTATGAATTGGGTATTCCGTGATTGGTTATATGATGAGCATGGCGTCGCCATAGGCTCCGAAGCGGTATTTCTCTTTTACGGCCACATCGTAGGCGTTCATGACCACATCGTAGCCGCCGAATGCGGCCACCATCATGAGCATAGTCGAATATGGCAGGTGGAAGTTGCTTACGAGTGAGGTGGCTACAGTGAAATCGTATGGCGGGAAGATAAATTTGTTGGTCCAGCCTGAGTAGGTTTTCATGTGGCCTCCCATGCTCACGGCGCTCGATATGCCGCGGAGCACCGATGTGCCGACGGCACATACGCGGTGTTCGGCATCTTTGGCTGCGTTGACCTGATCCACCAGCAGCTGCGATGCTTCCATTTCCTCGGAGTCCATGCGGTGTTTGGTCAGATCCTCCACATCAATCTCCCTGAAGTTGCCGAGACCGCTGTGTACGGTTATGAAGCTCTGGTCCACGCCTTTTATCTCAAGGCGTTTTAGTAGTTCGCGGCTGAAGTGCATGCCGGCCGCCGGTGCTACCACTGCGCCCTCTTTGGATGCGAATATACACTGATACCGTTCGGCATCCTCTGCTTCCGGTTCGCGTTTGATATATGCCGGCAGAGGAGTCTGGCCGAGCGCGAAAAGCGCGTCCTTGAACTCCTGATGGGGGCCGTCGTACAGGAAGCGCAGAGTGCGTCCTCGCGAGGTTGTGTTGTCTATCACCTCTGCCACCATCGATTCGTCATCTCCGAAATAGAGTTTGTTGCCGATTCGGATTTTGCGCGCCGGCTCTACGAGGACATCCCATAGTTTGTGTTCGGCATTGAGCTCGCGCAACAGGAACACCTCGATACGTGCTCCGGTCTTCTCCTTGTTGCCGTAGAGGAGGGCGGGGAAAACCATGGTGTCGTTAAACACCATCAGGTCGCCGGCATCGAAAAAGTTGATAATATCCTTGAACACATGGTGTTCGATTTCGCCGGTACGGCGGTTTACAACCATCATGCGTGACTCGTCGCGCTGAGGCAGCGGGTGCTGGGCAAGCAGCTCTTCGGGGAGCTTGAACTTGAACTGTGATAACTTCATCTTATTGTTTCGTCTGCGAAAAAATGTCGTACTAATATTCCTTTTGTCTGTCTATCGTGTCAGGTTTCGTCAGGCATTTCGATCGGAACCTCACGCAGCCATTCTACGGCTTGCTCCATTTCCATGCACTGGTCGGCGCTCACATTGCCTACGCGTGTGCGGCGCAGAGCCGTAAGATGGCCGCCGGAGCCGAGTGCGGAGCCTATGTCGCGGGCAAGTGCCCTGATATAGGTGCCTTTTGAGCACACTACACGTATGGTTATGCTGTCGGGAGCATAGCTAAGCAGTTCTATTTCGTCTATTACCAGAATTTTGGGTTTGAGATCCGGCATATTGCCTTGTCTCGCCATCTTGTATGCACGGTGTCCGTCTACTTTTACGGCTGAGAAAGCCGGCGGTACCTGTTCGATGCGGCCTGTAAAACGGCGCAGTGTATCTTCGACCAGACTGCGGGTTATATGGCCGGTAGGGTAGGTGGCGTCTATCTCGGTCTCGAGATCGAACGACGGAGTGGTGGCTCCGAGCGCTATCGTAGCCACGTATTCTTTGACACCGGCCTGAAGTTCATCAATGCGTTTGGTAGCTCGTCCGGTGCAGATTATCATTACTCCGGTTGCCAGAGGATCGAGAGTGCCGGCATGGCCTACTTTCATTTTCCGTATGCCGTAGCGGCGCAGCAACTGGCTGCGTACGCGTTTTACCGCATCGAACGATGTCCACCCCAGAGGCTTGTCTATATATATGATTTCTCCTGTCAGGAAGTCCATGGGGCGATATTTACCAGACTATGCATAGTATGCCTGCTGCAAGACAGTAGACCGCAAACCATATCAGTTTGCCTTTTTTTACGAGTTCTATCATCCATTTGCAGGCTATGCATCCTACCGTGAACGATGCAATGAAGCCTATTGCAATCGAAAGCACCGATATCGTAGTGCCTCCGTCGGATACTGCTTCGGCGCCGAACATTTTCTTGATATCGAGCAGAGCCTCGCCAAGAATCGGTATGATAACCATAAAGAATGAGAACTGAGCCACCTTCTCCCGTTTGTCGCCCAGAAGTATACCTGTGGCGATTGTGGTGCCGGAGCGGCTCAGGCCAGGAAGTACCGCTATGGCCTGGGAACAGCCGATCACAAATGCGTCTGTCCATGTGATATCCCGCGGCTCGTATGCTTTGCGCAGTGTCAGAGGGCGAGTCCGGAAGATGTAGGCGAATGACAGCAGTGCGGCGGTCACGAGCAAACATACTCCCACAACGGTAAGTCCTCCGCCGAAAAAGGCTTCGACCTGTTCCTTGAACAGTAGCCCTACTATCGCTACCGGAATGCATGACACCAGAAGTTTGCATACATAGTAGAACCCGGCATCGCGCCTGAATGTGAAAAACGAGCGGCACAAGGGCACGAATTCGCGCCAAAGCACAACGATAGTGCTTAGAACCGTAGCTACATGGAGCATCACATCGAACTGCAGCGATTGCGCTCCGGTAAGATCTAAGCCGAGTATTTCGCGACATATCTCCAGATGACCGCTGCTGCTTATGGGCAGATATTCGGCCAGACCTTGTACTATACCCAGAATAAGGGCGTCAAACCATTCCATCTCGGATTATATAGGTTTTAATATGGATTTATTGATTGTCTTTTTTTGCTTTCGGACGATAGATGATGCCGAATCCCATGAATATGAAGCCGATAAACGCTATTGTCGGCCCTACCACGATGCGGCGTGTACTGAATATGTCGGGATTGAATCCTTCGCTGCCTGATCCGCTTCCGAGCATGAGGAGGAAGCCCGACACGATCATGGCGCCGGCTATGGCCATCAGTATGAAATTTATTCTGACAAGCGGCAGCTGTACATAGCTTTCTTTGTCAAGCGTGTCCGCATTTTTATTGGCCTTTGCGGAGGCCGTATTCTTTATGGTTCCCATATTATTTTATGGTGGAGATGTTTCTGATTATTTGAACATGTCGTCGTAGTCGATGCGCAGATAGCGGTTGGTCGCCAGCATGGCCGATATCGTGCAAATGAGTATCCCAGCTACGATCATTCCGGAAAATACCCATATCATCTGATCCCAGCTTACAGCCTGTTGCACTGATGTGTCGAAACTGAACGAGTAGCATAGCAGAGCCGACAGCAGGCCTATGGCCACTATCGCGGCGATGATGCCGTGGAGCAGATTGTTGATTATGAACGGACGACGTATGAACCCACCGGTGGCTCCCACGAGTTTCATCGTGTGTATGATGAAACGGCGCGAGTACACCGTCAGACGCACAGTATTGTTTATAAGCACGAACGATATGAGCAGAAGGGCTACCGCAACAATGACCAGTATGGCGGCAAGACTGCGCAGATTGCGGTTGATCGAGTCTACAAGTTCGGTGTGGATCTTGATTTCTTCTACATCAGGAGACGATGCGAATGCGGACGTGATGGCTTCTATGCTGTCCGACGACGCATAGGCGGCCTTTACCTTTATCTCGAATTCCGGAGAAAACGGATTCACCCCGAGCAGCTCTGTCAGATCCTCGCCGGTATCTTCCTGCCATAGGCGCTGTGCGTCGTCTGCCGAAAAGAAACGGAACTCGGACACGTATGGTGCCGACGTGAATATCTGTTTATAGCGGTTTACCGCACCATCGCCGGTATCTTCTTTCAATACCAGGTCGAACCCCATGTTTTCCTTGATGGAATCCGTGACCGAACGCACGGCTATGCCGAGCGTTGACACAATGCCGAGAAGCAACAGGACTAAGGCTACGCTTATTGTCGATGTGATCTGGGCACTGAACGTGGAGATTCCCTTGCGTCGTTTCATCGTGCAAAAGTAATACATTCCGCAGCCCTTGTCAAGAGGTTAGCGGCTATAAGGCTGATAAATCGTATAAGTTTTGTAAATTTTTATAATACCCTAACGTCAGATCCGTTCCCCGATGAGGGTGGCTGACGTGGCCGACAGTATTCGTACGCTGACGATATCGCCTATGCGTTCGTCGCCGCGCGGAAACACCACCGTCTTGTTTTGCGATGTGCGTCCTACCCGTTGCTCCTTGCTGCGTTTGGCGGCGCCTTCCACCAGGACATCGAATGTTTTGCCCACATCGCGCTGGTTCGATTCGTGCGACAGTTCGTTCTGCAGGGATATCATGCGGTTGAGACGTTCTATCTTGGTTGCTTCGTCGATGTTGTCGGGCAGGTGTTTCGATGCCATGGTGCCCGGTCTCTCGGAATACTTGAACATGAACGATGAGTCGAAACCTACTTCGCGCATCAGGTCGAGTGTCTCTTGGAAATCTTCTTCCGTCTCATTGTGGAATCCGGTGAACAGATCGGTCGATATGCCGCAGTCGGGAATCATGCGCCGGATGGCAGATATGCGGCCGAGATACCATTCGCGGGTATAGTGCCGGTTCATCGCTTTGAGCACTGTATCGCTGCCGCTCTGTACCGGCAGGTGGATATGGCGCGCCACGTTGGGATGGGCGGCGATCGCGGCTATGATCTCATCCGACATGTCCTTGGGGTGAGAGGTGGTGAAGCGGATGCGCATCTCCGGAGCCGCTTCTGCCACGATAGCCAGCAGATCGGCAAATCCGGTCACGGTGCCGTCGTCGGCGATATGACGGTAGCTGTTGACATTCTGTCCCAGCAGAGTCGCCTCGCGGAATCCGCGGCTGCGCAGATCTTCGAGTTCGTTGAGTATGCTCTGCGGCTCGCGGGAGCGTTCCCGTCCGCGGGTATAGGGCACTATGCAGTAGGAACAGAAGTTGTTGCAACCCCGCATTATGCTGATGAATCCCGATACCGTGTTGCCGCCTATACGTGCCGGAATCACTTCTCGGTAAGTCTCGGTGGTGCTGAGTTCCACGTTGATGGCCTTTTCGCCGGCTTCGACCGATGCGAACAGCGCAGGCAGATCCATGTAGCTGTCGGGTCCCGCCACAAGATCGACGCCGTGGTTTTCGATAAGGTCGTCTTTGACACGTTCCGCCATGCACCCGATCACTCCGATTGTAAGTCTGCGTCCGCGGCGTTTGCGCCGTTCGGCGCAAAGTGCAGCCAGACGCGACGTTATCTTCTGCTCGGCATTGTCGCGTATCGAGCAGGTGTTCAGCAACACCGCATCGGCATTGTCGAGCGTGTCGGTCATCTCATAGCCGGCAGTCTCCATGACGGCTGCCACGACCTCACTGTCGGCCACATTCATCTGGCAGCCGTAAGTCTCTATATATAGCCGCCGGATATTGGCTCCGGCGGTATCAGTGTTGGTATTGTCGCACATAATTCTTACTGTAAGAGAGCATTCGATATCAAAAAACTTTGCTCCTTAGAGATAAATCTTTAATTTTGCACAAAATTACGAAAAGCGTGCAGATAAGCCAAGAAATCAACGTACCTATTTAATAAAACATCATAATCACAACAATGGCATTCCCAATCCTCTCGGCGGAAGAAGCTGCCGAACTCATCAAGAATGACGACAACTTAGGCCTGTCGGGCTTCACTGCTTCAGGTTCGCCCAAGGTCGTTACAGAAGCCCTTGCTGCGAAAGCGGTTAAAGAACACGAAGCCGGACGTCCCTTCAAAGTCAATATCTTCACCGGCGCGTCTACCAATACGTGGGCTGACGGTGCATTGGCTCGCGCCAATGCGATAAACCGCCGCACTCCATATCAGAACACTCCCGATCTGCGTCAGCGTATCAACTCGCACGATGCCCACTACTTCGACCTCCATCTGTCGGAACTCGCGCAGAAATTCCGCTATGGCACATACGGCGAGCTCGATGTGGCTATCATTGAGGTGGCTGAGGTATTCGACAACGGCGATGTAGTGCTCGGCACTGGCGTCGGCAATGTCCCGACATACGCATCCCGTGCCAAGAAAGTGATACTTGAGCTTAACCATGTGCTCCCTGATTCGATGTACGGGCTGCATGACATATATATGCCGCTCGATCCTCCGGAACGACGCGAGATACCTATCTATAAGCCGTCCGACCGCATAGGAGAGCCGATGGTGCATATCGATCCAGCCAAGATTGTGGGCGTGGTTCACAGCGACCGGTACGACGGTATCAAGGGATTTTCAGAACTTGACGATGTGACACTCCAGATCGGAGCCAATGTATGCAACTTCCTGCTCGGAGAGGTGCATGCCGGACGTCTGCCCAAGACATTCCTCCCTATCCAGTCGGGAGTGGGCAATGTGGCGAATGCCGTGCTTTTCGGACTCGGCGATGCCAAGGAGCTCCCTCCGTTCGAGATGTATACCGAAGTGGTGCAGGACGCTGTGATCGAACTCATGAAGATGGGTCGATGCAAGTTTGCCAGCACATGCTCTCTCACTCTGTCCGATACCAAAGAAGCCGAAGTGCTTGCCAACCTTGATTTCTTCCGCAACAAGGTCGTGCTCCGTCCCGCGGAGATCTCCAACAGTCCCGAGGTAATCCGCCGTCTCGGTGTCATTGCAATGAATACCGCTCTCGAA
The DNA here is from genome assembly GCA_948467675.1 of uncultured Porphyromonadaceae bacterium. GTDB lineage: Bacteria > Bacteroidota > Bacteroidia > Bacteroidales > Muribaculaceae > CAOKFI01. The sequence goes on along the minus strand of CAOKFI010000004.1, from coordinate 67,744 downwards.
GCCGACATATTCGGCAATATCAACTCAACCCATGTTGTCGGCACAAAGATGATGAACGGTATCGGCGGTTCCGGCGACTTTACACGCAACGGATACCTTTCGATCTTCTCTTGTCCGTCAGTCACAAAAGGCGGCCTGATAAGCAATATCGTGCCTATGGTTTCGCATGTGGATCATTCGGAGCACTCGGTCGACGTGATAATCACAGACCAGGGTGTAGCCGACATTCGCGGCCTTGATCCCGTACAGCGCGCCGAGCGTATTATCGACAATTGCGCAAACCCGATGTATCGCGAACTGCTTCACGATTATCTCCGTATGGGCAAAGGCGGACAGACTCCCCACACTCTCAGCGCCTCCCTCGCATTCCACACCGAGTTCCTCAACTCCGGCGACATGCGCAATACCCGCTGGTAAGATTTTCCATAAGACCTTATATATACGATACCGGCATTCACATCGGCTGTGAGTGCCGGTATCTTTTTTTGCCCGACAGATTACCGGCGGTGATAACAATTCTGTATAAACAGACAGTGGCGTGAAACCGACCGGTTTCACGCCACTGTTTATGGGGCTTGTGTCGCTGTCTTATTTGACCACGACCTTAGCGGTACGGGCAGGAGTTGCCACGATTGCTATGCCTTTGGGGGCTGCGATTGTAGCTTCGCCGTTGACTTGTTCTTCAGCCACCTTGACGCCTACAGTGGTATAGACGCTTACAGTGCCCTCAACTCCGGCAACTTTGACTGCGCCTTCTACACCGTAGATCTCCACATTGCTGTCGTCAGCTTTGGCGGCTGTGATGCTGGTGGTCTTCTTCGTCGAGAATGTCACATTGACAGCGAGATCCTGCGATTCTATGTCATTGTCAGGATCGCCGGGGAAGTGGGCTATTACAGGGATCAGCATGTCGGCATCGCCTGCGGCATTGATTGTGCCGTTCAGTTTTACTGTGGCGCCGAGTATGTTGCCGAGGAAGTCGATAGTCATTTCTGAACCGCTGTGCGTATATGTCTTCACTCCGTCGGCTTCTGCCACGTTGACACCTGTCAGAGCTATGTCGCCGAGGCTTACAAGGCCGTCCATGATGGTAAGGTTCGGAAGCAGGAAGGTGCATGCGCCGTCTACCGGATCGGTGATATACACTGTTGCGGGAGTGTCTACCTCGAACGGTTCTTCGCCGTCGTATGCTATCGAGAGGTAGCCCTCTATGGCGTTGCCTTCAGGCACTGTGGAGAATTTTACATTGATAGGCATATCGGTATTTTCGTCGATGTGCCAGATTACGGGAATCATCATATCCACAACACCGTCGGCATTGGCTGTGCCGTCGAGTTTTACTGTGGTCTTGAGTTCCTGCCCCTGGAGGTATATGTTCATCGGTGCGCCTTCGTGGGTGTAGGTTGTCGTGCCGTCGGCTTCTGCCACCTTGACGCCGGAGAGTGCTACATCGCCAAGGTTCATGAAACCGCCCATTATCGACAGGTCGGGGAGCAGGAAGTTGCATGCGCCCTCACCGGTTTCGGTGATGTATACCGTAGCGGGAGTATTGATCTCCATGGGAGCCGCACCTTCGAATCCGATTGTCAGATAGCCCTTGATGGCTTCGCCTACAGGCTTGGTCGAGAATGTCACATTGATCTTCATGTTGGCATCGGTCCATACCACAGGAATAGTCATAGTGGCTATGCCTGCTGTGGTGATAGTGCCGTCGAGGCTGACCTTGGCGTTGATGGCTCCATCGAGAAGAGCCATGTCGGTTTCGGACTTGGTATATGATTTGGCGGTGGAATTATCCTCGATTGTAACGCCGGGAAGCGATATGTCGCCGATCGAGCCTAATCCTTCGAGGGTAAGGTCGGGGAGCAGGAATGTGCAGGTAGTCTCGGAGTCCTCGACTATATATACCGACGCCTTGGAGTTGATGGCTACGGCTCCAAGACCTTCGATGTCGATGTTGAGATATCCGCTGTATTCTGTGCCGGTAGGCTTGGTCGAGAACGACACCTCGATAGGAAGTTCTTCAGTTTCGCTCATTACCCAGATCACGGGGATAGTCATGCTGACCTCGCCCATGCTGCTGATCGAGCCGTCAAGGCTGACTTTGGCGTTGATGGCTCCATCGAGCAGAGTCATCGGAGTTGACGCTTTGCTGTAAGTGGCGTTGCCGAAGAAGTCAGTGTCTACGCCTACTTCTTTAAGGTCTATCGAACCGAGCGAACCTAATCCCTCGAGTGTAAGATCGGGCAGCAGAAAGTCGCATGTGCTCTCTCCTGTCGGGGTGATCTCTACAGTAGTCTTCTGGTTTGTGGCTACAGGGCTGCCCATCATCGATATGTTGAGGTAGCCGTTGTAGGTTTTTGCTTCAGGCTCTGCGGTTTCCTGAGCCTGGACTCCGGCGGCGCTGAATATCATAGCCGCCGAAGCGATGAGGTTTAACAGTTTATTCATAACTCGTTACTTTCTCAATTTATGATTGATTCGTATTATTTTACGTTGCATTTCACAGCTCCGGCGGGTGTCGCTACGATAACTATGCCGGCTGTAGCGGGTATCACAGCCTCGCCTTCTACATAGACCTCGGCTACTTTGGCACCTGTAAGAGTATAAAGGCTCACCATGCCATGGACACCGGCTACGCTTATATAGCCCTGACCGCCGAATACCACAGGCTCTGACTCTGCGCCGTCCACTGACTCGATGCCGGTTGTGGCCGATTGGGTGTCGGCAAACTTGATGCGCTGGTTGGCCGACGGCTGATCCAGATATACTAAGTAGTTGCCATTGTTATGGAGCGAACCGTCCATTGTGTAGTTGTCGTCATTGTGTTCGAGCCACAGATAGTCGTCATAGTGGGTCAGCTTGACACCGTCGAGAGTCACCTTGCCCAGAGTCACCTTGCCGGTAGTCGTCTTGTGGCCTGTATCGTCGGTCGACACTACATTGCCGTAGTCCTCCACAGTCATCTTGGCATCGCTCCACTCCGAATTGGCCGCACTGCGTGCGCTGACCTCATCCTCGTTCAGGTCGACAGTCACACACTTGCCAGCATAATCCTTCGTCGGATAAACCAGCTCCACATCATCTACCCACAGTGTAGTACCATTTACTAACTTACTCCTGTCTTTATAATTACCTGAGCAGATGACTACATTGATCCTAGAGGGCTCTATGACGTTCTGTTGATAATCTGCCTGATCGAAATCGACTGAATTTTTACTGTTGTCGAAGTACTGGAATGGGATTTCAATCAGTTCCCAATCGCTGTTGGCTGTCTGGCGGAATATCTTTTCGAGACTGGCTACCAATACGCCATCGCCGGTCACGTCATCTGTAGCATATCCGAGTATGGCTCTGTCGCAGTTCTCGCGTTCCTGAGATGGTGCGCCCAGTTTTCCGACTTTTGATTTGAATGTGCCGTTCCACATGTATGCAATGACGTACGAATCCTCGTCGTTATTATCAGTGCGTTTTACTTTGAGGCGAAGTTTTTCAGGTTTGTATCCCGCAAAAGCGAGCCCTCCGTATGTGCCGCCATCGCATTCTGCTATTTTCGATACGGCATAGACCCAAGGTGTTCCGAATGTGATATATCCTGGGGCTACAGATCCGATTGATCCGACACCTACAAATATATTCTGGAGTTTAGCATAAAGGTTGGTTTCGTTCTCATCCTTGAAAACGAGTGTCTCTTTCTTCTCCATTAAGACTTTCTGATTTACACTCGATCCGTTCCATCCTGTTGGCTCGTCACCGGGACGCTGGCGCATGTCGCCAGTAGTGGATGAGGTTGTTCCTCCGGTACCGAATGCTTCGGAACTTCCGCAGGTGCCTTTCCAGTCGTTGAAGCCGAAGTTGGGGAGGTGTTGTGCATTTGCGTTAAGCGATACCGTAAGCAGGATCAATGCTCCTGCACTCGTAAGGAGCTTGATGGGATTTCTCATATTTGCGTAATTTATATTATAATTTAATTTTATAGCAAAAAAATCGCTGCAAAATTACAAAAAATTCCTCGTCCGCACAACCATGTATAATAAGTCAATTGTGCTACAATCCTGTCACATTTAACGTTATCCGCTATCTGTAGAGCCGCTCCGACAGTCGTGGCTGCCATGTGTCAGCATGGAAGTATAGTATGTAAATGCCAAAAAAAGGCCTCTCCGACAGAGAAGCCTTTTTGATGGTTATAAAACCGGAATATCTTACTTCAGGCCGAGTTTGGCGCGTACCTGAGGAGTAACGTCTACTACATCAGAACCGATATAGCTCGGTATCATATCCTGGAAGATCATGGTGAAATTGCTTTCAGCACCTACGGCTTTGATGGCAGCCTCGATTTTCTCCTGGATAGGAGCCATGAGCTGCTGCTGCTGACGCTCGAGATCTGTCGAGGCCTGGTTGCGGAACTGCTGGATGCGGTTCTGCATGTCCTGGATATCCTGAATACGGCGCTCCTTGATCGACTCGGGGGTAGACTCCTCGAGGCTCTGGAATTCCGCATACTTTTTGTCAAGTTCGTCGGTGAGCTTCTTGAACTCGTCCTCGTATGTCTTTGAGGCTGTCTCAAGCTGAGTCTGGGCGGCTGCGCGTTCAGGCATAGCCTCGAAGATGGTGGCAGTGTTTACAATGCCGAGTTTTACCGACTGAGCCGAGAGGCACATCGGGAGCGCAATCATGATTGCGAGCAATGCTTTCTTGATCATATCACAAGTAAATGTAAAAAGTGATTATTCGTTTTAGTTAATTCTGTTGCAAAGATAATAAATCTTTATATCCGACGCAAACAGCTATTTATTTGGAATAGCCTAACTTGTCGAGCACCTCGTTGCTGATGTCGATTCGCGGCGATGCATACACTATGTTGGCCGACGACGCTCTGTCGAAGATCACCTGATAGCCCCGTTCCTCGGAGACTTTCTTGATGGCGTTGTATATTTCGTCCTGGATCGGCTTCATCAGCGACTGGCGTTTTTTGTATAGTTCGCCTTCCGGTCCGAAATATTTGTAGCGCAGTTCGGTGGCTTCCTTTTCCTTGGCTACGACCTCGTCTTCTTTCTTCTTTTTCTGGTCGTCGGTCAGAAATACCATGTCTGCCTGATAGTTCTTGTATATTGTCTCGGCTTCTGTGTTTTTTGCCTCGACCTCTTTCTGCCAGCGTTGCGACAGCTGGTTCAGCTGCTCGTTGGCCATTTCATACGAAGGATAGTTCTTAAGTATGTATTCCATATCGACGAGGGCAAACTTCTGAGCCGCCGCTCCCAGACCGCATGCTGCGGTCAGCACGAGTAGTAACAGTAATTTCTTCATAACTATTGGTCGATGTTATTGGTTTGTTTCATTAATTTCGGGATTGCCCCGTTTTGGATTCTCCCTCTTATGAATAAGACACTTGAGCGCGCTAAAGGTTTAGACGAGCACCTGAAAAAATCTTCAGTTATGCGGCGGGTGGCTTAGAATTCCTGTCCGAGAATGAAGTGGAAGTGGCTGCCGCCCTTGGTGCCGAATACCGTGTCGAAACCATAGGCCCAGTCGATACCCATCATACCGACCATAGGCAGGAAGATACGTACACCGGCACCGGCACTGCGCTTCATATCGAATGGCGAGAAGTCTTTCACTGAGGTCCACGCGTTACCGGCTTCGAGGAACGTCAGGCCGTAGATGGTCGTACTGCCCTGAAGCATGAACGGGAAGTGCAGCTCTACGCCGAAACGTGTATAGGCGTAGCCCTCTTTGCCCCACGGTGTGAATGCGCCGTTGTCGTAACCGCGAAGGCCGATGGTCTCTGTCGCGTAGGTATAGCTGCCGGTCATGCCGTCGCCGCCCACATAGAATGTCTCGAACGGTGATTTAAGCCATTTGTTGTAGCTGCCGAGCAAGCCGATATCAGCGCGGGTCATGAGCACCAGTGTCCACTGCTCGCTGTTGTTGAGAGGAGTGTAGGTGCGCGATTTGAAACGCAGCTTCCAGTATTCGATCCAGCGGTAGAGCTCTTTCTTCGATGCGGTGGTGTTCTCTTTGTACAGTGCTTCCCAGTTTTTGCCGCGGCTGAACAGTGAAGCCGGAGGTGTGAGCTGAAGCGAGAGCGAGAACATACTGCCGCTACGGGTATAGAACGGGTTGTCGATACTGTTTCGTGACAGTGTGAGGCCGAGCACGAGGGCGTTGGAAGTACCGTTGTTCATGTAGTACAGATATTCCCAGTTTTTCAGGTAATACCAGTTGTAGGTGAGTTCGGCATTGAATGTGAAGTAGTCGTCGGGCCAGCTCAGACGTTTGCCGAAGCCCAGGGTCACACCGGCCATCTGGAGCACCTTGTTTGGGTCGTATGCGTTCTCGATCGACGACTGGTAGTAGTCGCTGTTGTAACCGTATCCATAGCCGTAACCATAACCGCTGTACAGATAGGGGTTGTAGTAGTTGTTGTTATAGTACGATGAGTTGACACCGGTCTGGCGGCTGTAGTAGGCCGACAGAGAGAGCGAGTTGGGGCGTTTGCCGCCGAACCACGGATCGAGGAACGATATCGAGTAAGCCTGGTAGTACCGGGCGTTGGTCTGTGCCGAGATCGTGAATGTCTGGCCTTCGCCTTGCGGTATCAGGCCTTTGTATGAGCTTGGATTGAACAGGTTCTTGATCGAGAAGTTGGTAAACTTCAGAGCCAGTTTGCCGATGATGCCGGTCTGTCCCCAGCCGAGCGAGAATTCTATCTGGTCGTTGGCTTTTGACTCGAGGTTGAAAAGCACGTCGACTGTACCGTTTTCCTGGTTTGGCTCGGGACGTATGTCCATCGCTTCCGGATTGAAGTGACCGGTCTGGGCTATTTCGCGTGCCGAACGCATGAGTTTGTCCTTGCTGAACAACTCGCCGGGGCGTACGTGAAGCTCGCGGCGGATGACTTTTTCGTAAAGGCGGTCGTTGCCGTTGATGATTACGTTGTTGATGCGAGCCTGCGGTCCTTCGATCATTCGCATTTCCAGATCTATGGAGTCGCCGTTGATATTCTTTTCGATAGGTACCAGGTCATAGAACAGGTAGCCGCGGTTCATATAGAAGTTGGCTACTGCATCGTCGTCCTCTACGGTGCGCTTCTTGAGTAGTTTCTGATTGTAGACGTCGCCTGGATGCATGTCAAGCACGTTGTTCAGGAAGTCGCTTGTGTACAGGGTGTTGCCGACCCAGTTTATGTTGTTTAGATAATATTTCTTTCCTTCGTCGATGGTTATGTAGACATCGACGGTCTTTTCGTTGTAAGGCACCACGCTGTCGGCTACGATCTTGGCATCGCGGTAGCCTTTCTCGTTATACTTCTCGATGATTCGGTTAAGGTCGTCCTGATAGTCGCTCTCCACGAATTTTTTCTGTTTGAACAGGTTCAGGAGCTTGCCGTTCTCGTTGGTCTTCTTCATGGTGCGTTGCAGGGCGTTGTCGCTCAGCACCTCGTTGCCGTCGATGTAGATCTTGTGCACTTTCACCTTGTCGTGCTTGTCTACATTGATGTTCACGATCATTTCGTTCTTATGCGACAGATCCTCGTCGAGAGTTATGTTGACGTCAGCGTTTTTGAAACCTTTGTCGTCGAAATACTTCTTGATGATGGCAGTGGCGCGGTTCACGATGTTCTGCGTGATCTGGTTGCCTTTCATAAGTTGCAAACGCTGTTCGATGTCCTCTTTCTCGCTTTTCTTGACCCCGTGATACAGTACGTCGGCTATACGCGGCTGCTCGCGCAGGGCGAGTTCGAGCCATACCTTGTCGCCGGCGGTCTTTTCAACCTTGATCTGGACCTGGGCGAACAGACCCTGACGCATCAGGCGTTTGGCGGCGGTCGTAATATCGTTGCCCGGCACTTCTACGCGGTCGCCGAGTTTCAGACCGGAATATCCGATCACGATGAAGTCCTCGTAGTTGTCGGCTCCCGTCACCTTTATGCCGGCTATCTCATAGGTGCGCGGCATGGTGCTGAAGATCACATTGGGCGAATAGATTGTGTCTGCGGGCTCCTGAGCCGAGACGGCTGAGAAGCATCCGAGTAATATCGTAACGATCAGAAGTTGGATCTTTATATGCATAATCTGGTGATGATGGTCGGAATATTCGTTTGAGGGAACTATTTCTTAGTCGTTATTTGCTCGCTTGTGAGGCCGAAGCGTCTTTCGCGTGACTGGAAATCGGATATGGCTTGCAGGAACGCATCGCGTCCGAAGTCCGGCCAAAAGGTGCCGGTCACATATATTTCGCTGTAGGCCAGCTGCCACAGCAGGAAATTGCTTATACGTATGTCGCCGCCTGTGCGTATCAGCAGATCGGGATCCGGCATGTCGGCGGTAGTCAGATTGGCCGATATGGTCTCATCGGTTATCGCCGATGGTTCCATGTCGCCGGCGGCGCATTGAGCCGCTATGCGGCGTGTGGCTTCTGTGATCTCCCAGCGGGCCGAGTAGCTCAGTGCCAGACACAGATTCAGGCCTGTGCAGTGCGATGTCTGTGCTATGCATCCGCGCAGGCGGGAGAGCGCGTCGTCTGGCATGCGGCTGAAGTCGCCTATCATGGTCAGACGCACATTATTGCGTATGAGATCGGGTGTCTCCCGCTCTATGGCCACTCCGATCAGATGCATCAGTGTGTCGACCTCGGCCTGGGGCCGGTTCCAGTTCTCGGTCGAGAACGTGTAGAGCGTAAGGAACTTTATCCCGATTTCGGATGCGATTTCGGTTATGGTACGTACGGTATTGACACCCTCGACGTGACCGGCCGACCGGTCGAGGCCACGCTGTTTGGCCCAGCGTCCGTTTCCGTCCATGATTATGGCTACGTGAGCGGGTATCCGTTGCGGATCTATATGCAGGTCGGTTTTGTTCATTTCGGGTCAGTCTACATAATGGCAGGTGGCGCACCGCTTGCCGAATTCATAACTAATCGAGATCATTATGGTTGAATACCAGTCGGTGTTCTTCAGAAAAGAACTTTTTATCTGGTACAGGTCGCTTATATTCTTGTCGTCGAGATGATCGCCGAAAGCTTTTGTCATGGCGAATTCAGCCATAAGGTTCAGTTGCGGTCGCAATTTGAACTTTACGCCGAATGCCATGGGCAGGGTCATGGCGGCGAATGTGCCGTTGGCTGAGGCAAATGTCATGCCTATGCCTACAGCGAGATACGGTGTCCACCGGCGCAGGCGCTTGTATGTTTCTCCTATGCCGTAATTGAAGAAGTTGAATTCGCCTCTCGCTCCGAGATCGTATATCTGTGAAGTGAATGAATACTGCGATCCTCCGGGAAATATAATGCCGAAATCGGCGCTGTTGCCGCTGAGCGATGCTGTGGTAAGCAGCGCTCGTATTGCCCATCGTGTGTCGAACAGGTACCGGAATGAAAGCTGTCCGGCAAATCCCGGATGTTTGAATATGTTGCTTTCGTTTACGTCGCCTAAGTAGCCGCTCATGCCGATGCCTGCGCCTATGTCGAAACGGTATGTTTCTTCCTGGGCGCATAGTCTGGCAGACTGCTGTATGGTGCAGACCGCGAGAACCAAGAGTATGATGGCGCGACGTATCAAGTGTTTACTGAAGAGGTTTGAATGTCAGTCTGTTTATGGCTCCGCGCCATACAGTGTTATAGAGGCTGCCGTCTGACGAGTGGCCGCCGAACAGGTATATGTACGGACATTCCCACTCGGTGATAGGCCGGGTTGCCCGCGACATGGCGGAATTGCCGGATGCTATGGCGAGCCAGCGCGGCAGTTCTTTTGGAGCGAACTCTGTCCAGCCTTTTGATCCGCTTCTGGCCTGCATTACGGAGGGGAAAACCAGAGCCTGGCTTTCGTACATGGCGGGGATGTAATCGGGCAGCTGCATTAGATCGCCGGCAACTTTCCAGTTCAGACCACGGTCGATCGATATATATACCGTGGAATGTGTGTCGCCGTCGGAATCGAGCCCTCCGAGTGCTATCCATGCGGTCATTTCAGTCACGGTCCAGTTGGTGGTGTTGGTGCGGAACACAAAGTATGGGAACAGGGTCATGCCTGTGCGGGGAGGACATGAAGCCTGACTGAGTTTAGTCCAGGTGAAGCCGTCGTAGCCCCACACATCGCCTGTCAGACTGCCTGTGGCAGTACGGCCGCCGAGGATCATCAGCTGTGGGGTGAGATTCCATTTCGAGTCGAATATCACAGGCTGGCTGCTGCCGCTTATCGGGAACCCGTCAGGTGCGGGGTGGCTTAAGCCTCGCGGATACTCGGTTGTAAAGTATTCGTCGCCGGATTTTTCTATTCCAAGTAAGGCTTTGCCGTAGCCGCCGATTATATTGTGCCAGCGCGTACCGTTGCATCCCGACCATGTGGAGCCATTGTCGATAGAGCTGTAAAGGGAGCCGTCGTCGGCAAGTACATAGAGTGCGTCGTCAGTAGAGGCGAGGGTCTCTACGGCAGGTGTGAACTGAGGGCGTATCTCGGTGGTGATCCAGTCGTCGGTGGCCGGATCTTCGCCGGGATTCGATGCGGTGACCACGCAGTAGCGGCCGCTTGCGGCGGTCATACACAGCATTTTGCCTTTGTGAAGCACGGTTTTCTGGACATCGGGCGACTGGAACATGGACGGCAACGTACGGCATGCAAGCTGATTCCAGTATAGTGAATCAGGCTTCATTTTGTGAACGTTGACACGCAGATCATAGTCGCGCGATGTAGTTCCGTCGAGCGATACCACATGGATTTTTGCCTGACCCATAGAGAAATCGATGGAGTCGGTGGAGTTGGTCAGGAAATTGATCACGGTATCCTCTTTCCCTTCCCGGGGCACAGTCAGCTCCAGAGCGGAACATCCCGAGGTGCCGATGTTGACGACCAGATGCGAGACATCGGTGCCGTATGGCATTGAGTCGGCGTTGAATATGCGTGCGTTGGCCAGATCTATCGAGAAGAATACAGAGTCGAGGTTAGCGAGTACCTTGCTGTTGGCATTGATGTGGAACGATGTGATAGCGGTATTCGTATATGCCGGAATCTCAGTCTCTTCCGGATCCGAATTGCATGATGAGACTGCGGCAAGCACTATGGCCAGTATGATGAAAAGGGAATATTTCCTGTTCATAAGATATTATTTTACAAGCTGCAAAGTTAGAAAGATTTTGCCAAATCATACGATACTCTGACATTAAACATGCCGACACGTACCGACAAAACAGCTAAAACCTATGGTTTTTAGAGGTTTTTAACGCCGAAGGAGTGGAGATTGATATAATGCGACACGCTGTTACCGCCTATCTGCTCGACAGTGTGAGGCGTTATCATGCCGTAGCCATGTGTTATGACCGGTGCTTTGGTGCCTCCGGCAGAGCCCAGTCTGACAGGTGCGGTCTCGATGCGCATGTCATCCCACAGGTCATTGTCGATAAATGATTGTAGAAGGGCGGCCCCCCCTTCTACGAGGACAGAGCTGATATTGCGCTCGTAGAGCCTGTGCAGAAATGAGGCTGTGTCCTGTTCGTGCAGTATTTCTGCATCGTAGCTTTCAGGAATGCGTCCCGACCGGTCGTTGATGATCTTCTGCGGGCTGCGGCCGCCGGGCCAGTAGCGGGTATCGAGTCTGGGCCGGTCGTACTCGATTGTCCCTGAGCCTGCTGTAATGGCGTCGTGGAGTGAACGTAGCCTGTGTACGAGTGTCGAGCCTAACACGGTCGAGAATTTTGCCGGTATCCCATCTGGAGTACGCTTTATGTCCATATACCCGTCGGCGGATTGCGCCCATTTGAGTGTTACGAACGGCCGGCAGAGTGTGTGTGCTGTCATGAATCTTCTGTTGAGAGCCACACACTCTTGTTCGAGCAGTCCTGTCACTACCTCTATTCCGGCATCGCGAAGCATGGCTATACCGCGTCCGCTGACTTTGGCGAAAGGATCCTGGCATCCTATGACTACGCGTGGAATGCCGCTGTCTATGATCAGTCTGGCGCATGGCGGCGTCTTGCCGTAGTGGGCACAGGGTTCGAGGGTGACGTATATGGTGCTCCGCGACAATTGCGATCTGTCTTTTACGGAGGCTATGGCATTGACTTCGGCATGGCCTTCGCCACACCGGCGGTGATACCCTTCTCCTATGATTTTTCCGTTGTCGCCGACTATTACTGTGCCTACCATCGGATTTGGCGATGCTCCTCCAATGCCGCACCGTGCCAGCTGCAAGGCGCGTGCCATATAACGTTCCTCGATTTTCATGTGGCAAATATAGCTTTCCCTGATGTATATAAACAAAAAAAAATTACTTGTCTCCCGACAAATAATCTTTTACCTTAAATCTAATACCATGAAAAACTGATGCAAAGATAGGCATAATACTGGATGTGCGCAATACTGACTGTCGTGATTTATGCAAATTTAACACGAATCAGGCGGGATTGTCATCGGACAGTCCCGCCTGATTCGTTTGACTGCATGCATGTCATTCGCTTACTGTAAGTATTGTGCCGGAGGAATGAGCCGACAATTGGGGCGCATACTGGCTCTGAAGCGATGCTATGCCTGAGGCGTATGTGCCTGCGTTGTTGGCAAACAGTTCGTATGTCAGCAGGTAGGTGCCTTTTGGCATGCGGGTGACATACATGCGGGTCGATGCGTCGCGGTTCTCGCGATAGAAGCACAGACCTTCGCTGTATATCGGTTCCGGCAACTGTTCGATCGGTTCGAGCGCCGCGGCGCGGTCGTCGATTATGGCTACATAGTCCATGTCGCGTGTAGAACGTATGGTAAGCTGTACTTTCACTCTGTCGCCGACGCGTATCTCCGAGGCCGGTTCCCAGATCATGCCTTCTGGAGTGGAGCGCTGTACAAACATCTGCTTGTCGATCGACACAGCCTCGCATGACTGGGCTTTTACATCCTTCATCACTCCGGTATACTGGCAGTAGACCGCACCCCATGCCGGTCCGGCAGGAGCTTTTACTATCGACAATGTGGAGCCTGACGGTTGTAGACTTGAGATGTCGTTGCGGAAATATCCGGTGAGCGCATCTGTTCGCGATGGTTCGATGCGGTGGTCGCCGAGGGTTATCACGGCCTCATGTGCCGGTACGGTCCAACGGGAACCTGACGTTAGTATCGATGCTATGGCATCGGATGTCGTGACGGATGTGCCCCAGTCCTTGGCTTCCTTCTGGAGTATGAGCCACTGGCGTATGCGGTCGATGTCGGCGTATCCCGGCTCGACGGCATGGAACGCATCGAGAATTATGGAGGTGGCTCCGATCTTGCCCATAGACCATACGGTGTAGTCGTCGAGACTCGGCCACCACATGCCCTGGCTCGGCGAGGTCTTGGCATATTCGCGCAACGACTCTATGGCCTGACGTGCGGTAGCGTTGTAGCCGTGGTTGTTGAGTATGATGGCGGATATGGCCTTGACGGGTGCTGATTGGTTCTTCCATTCGCTTATTAGACGCTGTACGGTGGCTGATGTGACGCGCTTGGCTGCTGTGGACTGCCGGATATCGGTGAAATAATCGCGTGTCAGAACATATTCCGAGTAGTCGGCCTTTGGATAGCGGGCAAATTCGCGAGCGTTGTAGTCGTCGATATAGGCTACTGCCTCAGCGATCATTGCACGTAGCTGACCGTTTTCGGGAAGCCATCCTAACTGGCGTAGCCGTCCCATCATTCCAAGTACGTTGTATGTGATCCATAACGATGGTTCGGTCGACTGTTCTATCCATCCCCAGCCGCCGGATCCGCGTTTGAGCTTGGTGAGCAGACGGATATTGTCGGTATAGGTCGATGCTATGGCCTTGCGGTCGAACAGAAGCGACAGTCTGGTCATTCGCTCTGTCTGGCTGCGTGCGTCCATCATCCAGGGGGTGGCGCTGAGCAATACAGTCTTCAGATCCTGGTTCTGTTCGAGCATCGATACCAATGTAGAGTCGCTGCGGTCACTGTTTTGCCAGTAGTGTATGGCGCGGGCGAGTTCCGGCTGCGACTTGAGCAGTCCGTCGGCAATCGCGGCTGAGAAGATCGCAGCCGATGCCGACAGTGCCGAGCGGGCATCGTCGGTACGCAATCCCGGAAGTGCGGTCACGCAGTACCATGCCGGGTTCTGGCAGAACTGTAGCGTGACGCGCGCATCGGCAGGCATCCTGGGCAGACGTACCGACAGGTCGGTAGAGTCGGGAGCCATATAGAACGGTTCAGTCTCGATGACCGGAGTCGACGAGGGCAGAATCTCGATCAGCGCCTGTTCGCCGTCGGCATATCGTCCTGACAGGGCGCGTACGCGGAATCCGAGCATCGGATCATTGTCAGGTGCGGCTACTTCGATCTCGACTACGGCAGAACGGTGTCCGGCTATGGTATCGGTGAAATCGCGCACGTCCCAGATGTGTCCGGTCGATGGCTCGAATATGTCGATCCTCGATGTGATGACCATCGTGGTATCGGTATTGTTCATGACCGATGCCTTGATCACAGCCTTGTCGCCGGTGCGCAGGAACCGCGGCAGGTTGGGCTGCACCATGACCGGCTTGCTCGAGATTATCTCGCGCGCTATCGATCCGGTGAGCATATCCTGGGAGAATGCGAGCGCACACAGCTGCCATGTGGTGTTGGCATCAGGCGCTGTAAACGAATATTCAAGACGGCCGTGGGCGTCAGTGGTAAGCATCGGTTCGAACAAGGCTATCGGAAGTTCCGGCATACGGTACGAGTCGGCTTCATTCTGTCGTTCTTCGGCAGCGGCATTTCCGGCGTCGGCCGATGAGTTGACGCCGTAACCGGTCACTACGACCTCCTCGAGTGATGCATCCGATGCTGACGCGCCATACAGCACAGGTTCGACAACTGCAGCCACGGATCCGGTCAATGCGGCTTTCTTCGTTTCCGGATAGGCCATGTCGGCTTCCTCTTCGACCTCAACCTCTTCCTTATGCTCACGCACGCTGGAAAGCATCATGGAGTTGCGTCCGCGTATATGTATGCTCCGCGGAGTGGTGAAATTGTAGCCGTACAACTGCCAGTCAGGATTGCTGATGCTGAACTGTTTGTAGTTGATGTAGCTTGACCAGATTCCGGTGGTGACTCTGTTGAGGACCTGCGGGCGGTTCCAGGAGAAGCGCCAGTAATTGTAATAGCGCTCAAAATTCAGGCGCCAGTCCGGTTCTGCCAGTTGGGTGATGGCTTTGGCATACATGTCGAGTATCACGGCCGAACTCTGCGGTATCCCGAGATTGTCGGCCACGGTTATGGTCCATGTCTCGTGATCGCCAGGAACTATCCGGTCGCGGAACGATTCGATGCGGACGTCGAGCGACCTGGCCACATCTTTGGGATATATGCTTATGGTGGCATTGTCAAACCTATATTCGCTGACAATCGCGAATGTCACATTGAGTTCACTGCCGTCCGACGGCATATCGACGGCAAACTTATGGTTGCCGATTTCGGGTTCAAGCCACTTGCGCGATACTATGGTGTCGTTGTTCCATACGGTTGCGAGTATGTGGGCATGTTCGGCAGTGGTACCGTAAGGAATTTCGACTTTGGACCCGCGGGAAGCCGATATGTTGGTTACAGGAGTCCACAGGTTGGTCTCGACTGGCGGCATCCGGTCATCGGGGCGATACAGGATCTTGCCGGATGCGGTAGCGGGATTGGCGAGAGTGCTGTCGGCAAGTGAAAATTCAATGTCGTAGCGGCCCGACGGCACTTCTTTCCAGTCTACATCAGGATTGTCCGACATGAAACTGCCTGAATATATCTCTTCCTTATCGCGCAGCAGGCGGTAGTGAACCCGTTGGCTCACAGGACTGTCAATGACGTTGATAACCTTTACCGGCAGTCGGAGTGTGGCTGCCGAGATGTCGAATACATCGGGGATGGCAGATACTATGGAGTAGGCCGGACCCTGGGTGAAACAGGTAGAACCGCTCTGTGATTCTCCGGTTGCTGAGAGTGCGGTGAACGATGCCGTAAACAGACCCTCGCTGATCGGGGCGTCGGCAAGAAGCCGGGCAGGCAGCTCGATGCTGAAATTGCCGTCGGCATCGGTCACGGTATCAGTTGTGTAGAATGAGTCGTCGGGCGCATAGCTCCACCACAGATGTTTCGATACTGACAGATCGAGAGTGACTTTGGTGTCGGCCATCGGGAATCCGGAGTAGGTCAGGACACGTCCGGTTATAGTGACGTCGCCTGTAGTCGGAACTCCGCGCTGGGTCTGGAGATCCTTGATCTCGAACGTAGGCAGTTTGTAGTCGCTTACGGTGAAACTGCGGCTTTCCGAAAAACCGATGTCATCGTCGGAGTCATCGCTTTCGACTTCGATGGAGAAGTCGCCGGTAAGGCCCTCCTTAGGAATGGTGAAACGGCCTTCGACGCGCCCGAATCCGTCGGTGGTCAGCGACATAGTGTCGGTCTGCTGATAATTGGCGTCCCACAGGCTGGCCTGAACTTTCATGGATGAACACAGCTGCTGCCGGTTTTTCCGGTCGAAACGATACACTATGGCTGTGAAACGCACTGTATCGCCGGGATGATATATGGGCAGGTCGGTGAATATCCTGCTGGTATATTCCCACTCATTATTGTCATCATTGTTGTACCATGAATTGTACTGACCGTATGAAACGTTGTCGGGACCTTTCGTGCCGGTGAGATACGATACCCGGTCCATAGATGGAACGTAGGCAAGTCCGTCGCTACCGGTGACTACTGTTTTAAGCGTCTGGTTCTTATAGTTGTTAAGCGCTACTTTCACTCCGCTGATCGGAGCTCCGGTCAGTGGGTCGGCGGCGAGCACAGTGTTTGTGCCGCTTATCAAGGTTATGCCTGTACAGCGGATTATGGCCGCACTCCGTTGTGTAGGGTATTCACTGCCGCTGAGCAGAGGCTGTATTACATAGCGGCCTATTACCGGTACGGTAAACGATAAGGTGGTGTCGGCCTCGAACAGCGTATGGTCATGAGTGAACGATACTTTCTGACTAGCTATGAGAGTCGGAGCCGAGGTTCCACGTCGGCGGTTGTAGTAGAAATCGGAGACTGTGACTGATCCATCCGGTACACGATACAGTCCGATGTTGGCTGATGGCGCATTTTTAGAGCGCACTTTGACCTTTAGAGTGCCGCCGGGCACTACCGTGCTGCAGTATTCGGCATCGACATTCCGGCGTGCCAGCCTCTCGCGCATACCCTTGACCGATTCGGCCAGCCGACCGGCTGACGGGTGATTTTTGAGGAACTGTCCTGCTTTGTCGTAGAGCAATTGCTGCTGTTCCAGAGAGTTTGCCCAGGATGAGGATCGCTGCAGGATATATCCTGAGAACTCGCAGACGGAATACTGGTCATACAGTTGCATGAGCAGATCGAACAGTGAGGATCGGGCTGTATTATGATCGCTCACATTGTTGCTTACGAACTGAAGCCTCTCTATATCGGCATAGATCAGTGCGTACGGGTCGTCGGCATGGAACCGCAGCAGATCCTGGTACAGACCGAGTATCCGTTGTGCCAGCGGCGATGTGTATGGGAACTGAAGCTGTGTGTACACCGTATAGCGACACAGCCAGTTGATCGAAAACAGGGCATTAAACCGGCCGTTGCTTTTAAGAAGCTCAATGGCTCGGTAGGCCACGAAATCGTAAAGCGTAGGAAAACATTTTGTGTCGGAATCCTGCATATCCAATACCGAACTCCATTCGGCGACAGGTATGGATTTCAGCGTGGACGAATAACTGAGGGCGGTATCGGTGAGTCCCTGTATGCGGTTGCGGAACTGCTCTCCGCTCCATTCGTCATAGTTCTGCGGCAGCGGAGTCAGCGGCAGATTGCGGCGGTCATAGTTCCATCTATCCTTGGAATACAGCTGATTGTAGACTGTGGCCTGAAGGAGCGCGATCATGGCGTGGGAGGCATCAGAGATCCTGGAATCGGATCTCAGTGACTGCATCTGTTTCAGAATTTCAGGAAGATTGTCGGTGTCTACAAGACTTTGCGCCAGTCCGTAGTCCATCAATGCACGCAATGTGAGCGGTCCATTGTTGTCGCGTATGGCTGATTTCAGGTCTTTTTCAGCCTGTTTGCTGACTCTCTGGGGGAATGCGAAATCCGGTTGAGGCATGGCTGATCGGGCGTTCATCTCATGAATGCCCGATATTATGAAAAGTGAGATGAACAGCCATGAGAGTAAACGTGAGGTCTTCATCGTGGCGGCTATTTTTTCTGTGGACGCGATCCTTTGGGAGCGCGGTGATGATTCATTATGGTGTGAGTGAATTTGCGTTCGGCCTGTTTTAGCTTGAACAATTGTTTTTTGGACAGGATGGTTTTGAATTCTGCGAAATACCGCATTTCCACCGCGCTCTCTTTCCCTTTTAGTTCCTGGAGTGCTTCGGCCGCTTTTTCGTATTCGAGGTCGGTGGCTTTGTCGCCTTTTTCTTCGACTGATTTCTCCATTTTGCGAGCCTGTCGGTTGAGTTCGCGGGTCTCGTTTTCCATCTTGTCGTAGACAGGGAAGAATTTAGCTTCCTGTTCCTTGGTCAGGCCGAGCTCTTTTGCCAGAAACTCATGTTTGTACTGCGTCATTTCGCGGAACCATTTGCGGCGATCCTCCTGGGTGCCGCCCGGTTTTGACTGAGCCCACAGTGATACGCAGGCCATCAGTGTGACGATAGCAAAGGTCAACGCACGTTTCATGTCATATTGATGTTGATGGTTCAAATCTCGGTTTTATTATCGCGGAACTGTTCGGGTATCAGTTCGTCGGTTGTCACTCCTTCCGAATATAGTTCGTCGAGGATATCGTAGTCGGTCATGTCGGCCATGCAGTAGTCGCTCACGAACGATGTGTTGTCGAGAGCTTCGGCAAGCACTGGATTCGATGAGGGATCGGTTGACTGAGGCGACATCATATTGAACATCTGAAGCATGCACCAGATACCGGCGAACATTGCGGCCATATAGGTATACGGGCGCAGTTTCTGCCATATAGTGCGTGGCGTATCCAATATGACTGGCTGCTGTGGAAGTTCACGTTCCATACGGGCTGCGAAGTCGGCAAAGTAGCCGTCTGGAACTGTCATGCCGCTGCTGCGGTTTATTTTATTGAGAAGATCTTCAGTAGGTTTCATTTGGTCAGAGAGTATTGTGTTATTACAATTGACAGAAAGCGACGCCCAAGGTTTAATCGTTGTCGGTAAAATATTGTTCGATTTTTTTGACCGCCAGATGGTACGATGCTTTCAGGGCTCCTACCGAGGTGCCGAGTATCTTCGACATATCCTCGTATTTCATCTCGTCGTAGTATTTCATGTTGAATACCAGACGCTGTTTTTCAGGAAGGGTGGCTATGGCTTTGCGTAGTCTGACTTTGAGCTCGTCGCCGTCTATCCATTCGTCGGCTTCGATTAATTTTATCAGGAAGTCAGCTTCGTCGTCGATCGATACATTCAGACGTTTCCGTTCCCTCTCCAGGAATGTAAGACTTTCATTTATGGCTATTTTGTAAAGCCATGTAGAGAGTCTGGCGTCGCCACGGAAATTGTCGAGCGAGGTCCACGCTTTCATGAATGTGTTCTGAAGCAGGTCGTCAGTGTCGGCATGGCTTTGTACCATGCGTCGGATCTGCCAGTATAGAGGCTCGGAGTATCTCCTTATGACTTCCGAGAATGCCTGCCGGCACTGCTCCGGATCGCGCAGACGGTCTACGAGCTTCTGTTCGTCGGTTATTGAGTCGGCATTGTTCATCGTGATAGGTAATTATGGCCGAAGATACGAATTTTTTTTGAATCGTAAGGTATTACTATATGGATTCGAGCGATAGCATGGTGCCTAATATGTCCACGGCCTCTTCGACGGTGGTCACATGGTCTACGGCAAGGCTCCGCTTTCCGTTCCGGTCCCGTATGCGGCAGCGTCGGGAGTTGTTTTGCAGATAATGCAGGATACGTCCGAACATAGGGCTCTGGTAGTAGGCGCGGTTGCTTTCATCGACGAAATACAGATACATCGCCTCCTGTTTCAAAGCGACTTTCTCGATGCCGAGCTGACGGGCCATACGACGCAGACGCGGTATGCGCAGAAGTTCGGCGGTGACGGCCGGAATCTTGCCGAAGCGGTCTTCGAGCCGTGACCGGAATGCCTGCAGGTCGAGTTCGCGGTCAATGTTGTCAAGTTCCTGATACAGGCTTATTCGTTCGCTTTCCTGCGGCACGTAATCGGCTGGCAGCAGAAGTTCCATGTCGCTTTCGATCACGCAGTCGGCCACATACTCTGCGGTTTCGCCGGCCTGATCGGCGAACGTGTCGCCGAACTCTTCCGTGCGCAACTCTGTGACGGCCTCCTTCAGGATCTTCTGGTATGTCTCGTAGCCGAGGTCGGCTATGAATCCGCTCTGTTCGGCTCCGAGCAGATTGCCGGCGCCGCGTATGTCGAGATCCTGCATGGCTATGTGTATGCCGCTGCCGAGATCGCTGAAACTCTCTATGGCCTGGAGCCGTCGGCGTGCCACGGGGGTGAGAGGGATATGGGGCGGTACAAGCAGATAGCAGAACGCCTTGCGCGAACTGCGGCCTACTCGTCCGCGGAGCTGATGCAATTCGCTAAGACCGAAGTTCTGCGCATTGTTTATTATGATTGTGTTGACATTGGGCATGTCTATGCCGCTTTCTATGATGGTTGTGGCCAGTAGAATGTCATAGTCGTGGTTGGCGAAGTCGATTATGGCTTTCTCCAGACGTTCGGGAGGCATCTGTCCGTGAGCCACGATGGTGCGGGCATCGGGTACGAGCCGTTTGATCATGGCTTCGAGATCGTACAGACCCTCTATGCGGTTGTTGATGATGAATACCTGTCCGTTTCGTGACATCTCGAAATTGACAGCCTCCTCAACCACATCGTCGCTGAGTCCGCTTACGGATGTGACTATCGGATAGCGGTTGGCCGGTGGTGTGGCTATGGCCGACAGATCGCGCGCTCCCATCAGCGAGAACTGGAGTGTGCGCGGTATGGGGGTGGCGCTCATGGTCAGTGTGTCGACATTGACTTTCATCTGCTTGAGTTTCTCTTTGACGGCAACTCCGAATTTCTGTTCTTCATCGACCACTAGCAGTCCGAGATCCTTGAACTGCACGCTCTTGCCTATGAGCTTATGGGTGCCGATCAGTATGTCGATCTTGCCTTCGGCCAGATCGGCGAGTATCTGTTTTACCTGTTTGGGCGTACGCGCCCGCGATATGTAGTCTACCCTGACCGGAAACTCTTTAAGACGACTTTTGAATGTGTTGTAGTGTTGGTAGGCGAGTACCGTTGTAGGTACGAGTACAGCGGTCTGTTTGCCGTCGGTTGCGGCCTTGAATGCGGCGCGGATGGCTATTTCGGTCTTGCCGAACCCTACGTCGCCGCATATCAGCCTGTCCATCGGCCGCGGACTCTCCATGTCGGCTTTGACTGCCTGGGTGGCTGTGAGCTGGTCGGGGGTGTCTTCGTAGATGAACGAGGCTTCGAGTTCCTGCTGCAGGTATCCGTCGGGCGAATAGCTGTAGCCGGTCTCCTCCTTGCGCTGGGCATATAGCTTGATAAGGTCGCGGGCAATGTCCTTGAGTTTCGACTTGGTGCGCTCCTTTACCTTGTTCCAGGCTCCGGATCCGAGTTTGTTTATGCGTGGCTCTACGCCCTCCTTGCCGCGATATTTGGCGAGTTTGTGGAGTGCGTGTATGCTCACGAAAATTATGTCATCGTTGAGATACGTGAGCTTTATCATCTCCTGTGTGTGGCCGTTGACATTGGTTCGCATCAGCCCTGCGAATTTGCCCACTCCGTGATCCACATGCACAATGTAATCGCCGATCTCTATCGAACTCAGCTCTTTGAGCGACAAGGCGAGTTTGCCTGACCGGGCTCGGTCGCTGCGCAGACTGTATTTGTGGAACCGGTCGAATATCTGATGGTCGGTGAATACGCACATACGCGTAGTGTGGTCTACAAATCCTTCGTGGAGAGTGCGCAGCACCGGTGTGAATGTTATGTCGTCGCCGCGGTCGGCGAATATTACTTTTAGTCTTTCCGTCTGTTTCTCGCTGTCGCTGAGGATGTAGAGCGTGTAGCCGTCGGCCAGCATTTTTTTGAACGAGTCGCTGATCAGGTCGAAGTTTTTGTGGTAGATGCCTTGTGGGGTGCATTTGAAGTCGATCGAGGCCTGTGCGGACGTGTCGGCCTGCGTCGCTGCCGTGAACCGGATTTGCCGGAAGCTGTTGAATCTGGTCGCGAAGTCGTCGGCATCGACTACCTGCCGCATGGCGTTGCGGTCGCCTTCATCGGCTATGACGGCGCTTTCCGAAAACTGTTCGGATGCAATCGCGCGTATGCGATCTATGGTAAAACCTGCGTCGCGTACGCATATCAGCGTGTCTGGTGCTATGAACTCGAGCAGAGATGTGCCGTAGGCTTCGAGTGTGACATTGGATGTGACCGATACCTCCTCCATGCGCTGTTCCGAAAGCTGGGTCTCGACATTAAATGTGCGTATCGAGTCGATATCGTCGCCGAAGAAATCGATACGCAGGGGGAGCTCGAGCGAATATCCGAATATGTCGAGTATCGAGCCTCGCACGGCGAATTGCCCCGGTTCATATACATAATCGACTTCGCTGAATCCGTTGTTGCGCAGCCATTTCACCGTGTCGGTCATGTCCGACTGCGTGTCGTTGCGGAGTGTAAGCGTGTGGTCGGATATGGTCTGACGCGATGCCACTCGTTCGGCCAGGGCTTCGGGATATGTTACAACGAATCGTGGCGGACGGTCTCCACACCATCTGTTCAGTGCCTCGGTGCGGAGTATCTGCGAAGGAGCGTCGGTCTGTCCGTATTTGATATCGCGTTTGTAGCCCGACGGCAACATCAGCACCTGTTCGTCATCGAGCAGCATGGTAAGGTCGTGGTAGATATATCCGGCGTCATCCTGACTGTCGGCTATCACGAGCGAGGGGCTCTTGGTCTTGGGCAGCGATGCGAGCATCATCGCGACCGACGATCCGGCAAGGCCGTAGAATGACAATATGTGGGCTTTCTTGTCCTTTAAGGCGGATGTGACAGCCTGCTTGCGGCTGCCTGCGAAAAGTTCGTCGAGCTGATCTATCTCCATTGTTTATTTTGCGGCTTCCGGTGCGAGTATGCGGCGGTAGCGTGCCGGGTCGTTCAGTATCTTAATCGCGCTGTCTACCGCTGCGTCCCACTGCAGATAATTCTCCACATGGCCTCGTTGGTAATAATATCGTTTCACGATCTCGTCGGCCAGCAGCATGTCGATCGCTTTGCGGTTCTGATCCAGATCGTGGTCGAGGTTGTGTTTGAGCATGCGTTCGAGTGTTGCGAGCTGAGCTGATACAGAGTCATTCATATACCCTTCGGTCTCGGCGGCTTCGCGAAGGCTTTTGACCATGGTCTCGCATACTTTGTCGTATTTGAACTTGTCGGGGTCTATAAACTTCTTGAAATCGTCGAATAAACTGTCGGAGACCGTAAATGACCGTGCAGGGCCTATTGCCGGGTTCTGTGCCGCGAAGCGTGTGGCGTAATCAAATGCCCAGTTGTCGCGCATGATGTTGTAGGTCAGGCGGTTCAGCTGGCTGTATTTCGCTGTTACGTCAGGAGTTATACCTCCGCCGTCGCGCACCTCGCGGCCGTGTGCTGTGTGGAACACGTTGGTCAGACTGTCAGGTATTCGTGCTACTGTGCCGTCAGGATTGCGGTGGGAGTAGTCGATAGCCTGGATCAGACGTCCGCTCGGGATGTAGTATTTGCCTGTGGTCACTTTTAGCAGGCCGTCGTAGGGGAGAGGTCGGGTGGTCTGCACCAGTCCTTTGCCGAACGACCGGCTGCCTACCACTACGGCCCGGTCGAGATCCTGGAGCGCGCCGGTCACGATCTCTGCGCTCGATGCCGATCCGCCGTCTATGAGCACTACCAGCGGTATGTCGGGGTCTACCGGGGCTGATGTGGTCTTGTATATCTTCTCGTTGAGCAGACCTTTGCCGCGCGTGCGGAGCACTTCTGTGTTTTTGGGAACAAACAGTCCTACGATCTTTACCGCGGCGTCGAGTAGGCCGCCTCCGTTGCCCTGAAGGTCAAGCACTATGCTTTTCACGTTGGGATCCTTTTTGAGAGCTATCAGCGCATCGCGTACTTCTTGAGCTGCCTTGTCGGTAAACTGTGTAAGCGATATGTAGCCGGTGTGTCCGTCGTTGATCACTCCGTAATATGGTACTGCTGGGGTCTGGATTTTCTGGCGCACGATCCTGACGGTGATTATCGAGTCGGCGGTGTAGGGGCGCTGTACAGTCACCGTAAGTTCGGTGCCTGCCTGTCCGCGCAGGCGGTCGCTTACTTTCGAATGGGTCCATCCGGTAACGCTGTCTGTGTCGATCATCAGTATCCTGTCGCCGGCTTTCAGTCCGGAGAGTTGTGCGGGAGACCCTTCGTAGGGTTCCGATATGTAGACTCCGTTGTCGCGTTGCTGTATGTAGCTTCCGATACCGCCGTATTCGCCTGTGGTGATCTTCATGAAATCATCCTGTGCGTCGGCGGGCATATATTCAGTGTAAGGATCTATGTCCGACAGCATTGCCGTGATGGCCGTGTTGATCGATTTTTCGGCGTCGATGGTGTCTACATAGAGAGTCTGAAGTTCTTTGTACAGAGAGTTGAATATATCCAGATTCCGCGATATCTCGCCTTTGGGACTGCGTGTTGCGGCGCATGCCGATGCTGTCAGCAACAGCACTGATGCTGATGCGAGTAGTTTTCGTATGCCGGATTTAGTCATGTGTATGGACAGTCTTGTCATTTTTTTTGTTCTGTTCGAGGGGTTAAAGGTAGTCAAATAAATAACATCCGAATCCCTATTTTTGTCTAAAATCTATTAAAATTTAAGATTTGAAAAAAAAGTGCGCCATCCGTTTCCGGGGGCGCACCTGAATAAGTCGTTGTGACTTGGTTTCCTGTTTAGTGTCACTTTACAATCGTTTTGGTCGTTGTTCCGCCTTGACTCACTATATAGAGGCCGGCTGGAAGCCCGTCGGTGCTGTTGCCTACTTTCAGACCGTTCAGGTTGTATACTTCTGTCGGGCCGGATATGCCGTTGTCATCGGCGATATTCTCGATTCCTGCGAAATCATGTGCCTTGATCTTTAGAAACTTACCCCAAGGTGTGGTAGATATGGCCTCGAGTCTTGCCGATTCTTTTACATATAATGTCGCATTGGGATAAACATCGTCAGAAAAGAGCGATTCACTCCCTTCAAGCGGATGCTCGCAGTCATAGTATACTTCACGGATATTATCGCAGTCAAGCCATAGAGCAGCGCCACCGAATATTTCTGCCGGTGTTGTTTCATCGGCTCTCGCTTTGTTTTCACGGTCGGATGATGCACTTTTTATGTACACGGTCGTCAGGCCTGAGCATCCGATGAATGTATTATAGTGGGTTCCCGATACTGATTCCGGTATTGATACTGAAGACATGGATATGCAGTCGTAAAATGCGGACTCCCCTATTGCCGATACTGATTCCGGTATTGTTATTGTTTGTAGTGAGGTGCAGCCTCTAAATGCCTCCTTGCCGATTTTTGTCACACTTTCGGGTATTGTGATGGATGGGAGTTTATTGCAATATTCGAATGTTGCGGATGGTATCTCGGTTATGGACTCCGGTAATGTCACTGATGTCAGATGCCCACAGTTATTAAACACCAGATTCCCGATTTTGGTCACAGCATTGGACATTGATACCGAGGTCATATTGTAGCAGCCGGAAAATGCGCCATCTCCGATTTCATTAGAGGCGATCTTGACACTTTCGATCTCGCTATCTTTGAATGCATACTCTCTGATTCTTGTCACGGTCTCCGGAATCACTAATTCGGACAGGCCTGTGATACTCTCGAAAGCGTATGCGCCGATCGTGTTGACGTTATCGGTCAATGATAGTGAGGATATGCTGCAGGGGCTGCTAGATCCCTTGGTACTGAACGCTCTGGAGCTGATTGTGCGCATGGCAATTGTGAGCGAGCCTATTTTGCAGTTGTCGAATGCGTAATCGCCGATCATGATTACGGACTCCGGTATCGTCAGCGAGGAGAAGTCGCAAGAGTGGAATGCTTCAGTTCCGATCGATACTATGGATTCCGGGAGTGTCAATGATTTAAGATAGCTCCCGCTGAATGCATGGTCGCCGATTTTGGTGGGAGAGTCAATCAGTGTCACTGATTCGAGGCGGCAGTCTGCGAATGCATAATCCGGAATCTCGCTGACATTGACGGTCTTTATGGCAGATGCATTTTTGAAGCAGGCATTTCTTGGGTACGATTGTTTATCTACGTTGAATGTCCATGGTTTCTTGATCGTCAGCGACTCTATCTTTGAATCACGAAATACGCAATCGCCGATATGTACCGGATTCTCTCCGGCCTCTATGGTTACGCTTTTGATCGTTCCGCAATATGAGAATGCCGATTCGCCAATGGTCTGTATGGAACCCGATATTGTCATCTGTTGTAAGTTTATGCATGAGGAGAATGCCGATTCGCCAATGGTCTGTATGGAACCCGGTATTGTCATCTGTTGTAAGTTCCTGCAATATGAGAATGCATAACGGCCTATGTTTTGTATGTTAGGGATGGTAACTTTTTTCAGACTGTAACAATAGCTGAATGCGTACTCACTGATATCTCTCACTGTTTCAGGAATCTCGATCTCCTTTAGTTCGCTGCACGATGAGAATGCCGAACTTCCGATTGCTGTTACGGTATAGGTTTCGCCTCCCTGGGTTGTGGAGGGCGGAATGGTTAATACTCCGGGAACTACATCGAGAGCTTTTCTTACAGAACATGTGTGGTCGTCATTTACCGTATAGGCGAGCCATTCGGTAAATGCTGCGCTCCCGTTGCCTGCGAGATCGGCTTCTTCGAGATTGTAAAGACCCGCCCAAGCGCTTAACCTAAGATATGCAGGCCCGCTGCCGGCCGGTACTATCACAGTGCATTCCGCATCGGGATCCAATTGAAAAGCACCACTGGCAGGCGGAACCGGATTGTAGGAATATATTTTCGTCAGAGGGCATCCGTAAAAAGCTTGTAGGCCTATATTTGTGATGGATTCCGGCAAGCTGATTTCCTTCAGGGAACTGCACTCGTAGAAAGACAATAGTCTTATTTGAGCCAGTGATTCGGGTAACTTTACTTTGGCAAGTTTGGTACAATGGCAGAATACACTGCTGCCGAGTTCTGTGACCGAATTTGGGAGTATGATTTCCGTGAGTTCGGAACAATTCTCAAATGCGGATTCGCGGATTATGTTGACGGATTCGGTTATTGTTACCGACCTGAGGTCCGTGCACTTTTCAAATGCGTGTGGGCCGATCTCGTATGCCGGTATTACCGCTGAGGTAAGGGCGGTGCAACCATTGAACGCGTATTTTCCTATTGTGACTGTCGATTCTGGTATTGATACTGAGATCATGGATGTGCATTCAGAAAATGCGTATTCGCCGATGTCGCTCACAGATTCCGGTATTGATACCGAAGTCAGTTTGTCGCATCCGCGGAATGAGGCATCACCGATCTTTACCACGGTATACATGCTACTGCCGTCCGATACGGAGCTGGGGATGTTGATCGCTCCTTCGATATTTGTTGAGTTATTTGATTTTGTCTGGCACGTTTTCGCAGTCTCGTCGAGAACCGTGTAAACTAATCCTTCGTAGGTGAAGTTTTTGGCCATAGCTGATAGTGCGAGCAGCGTGACCAGCATTGTAAGTAATACTTTTTTCATTGCTGATATACTGTCATTTGTTTTTCGTTGGTTCATCGTGGTGTGGTCGGTATACGGCGACGCGCGGCTTCATGCTGTATGAGACCGTGCAGTGGATTATTTGTGATGTGTCGTAGTTATACTCTTGCATAGAATCGCTATATCGCACAACTTGTGGCCGTGCGGCATCTGGATTCTGCAAGACGGGACGCAGAGATATGTGATTGGTTCTTTAAAGGGAAGAGAGCCGTCCCATTATTTACCGCCGACGTGACCCGTAAGCCTCCGTGTGGCCGTATTGCCAAGATAATGTAACTTCCCTACCGCTGCCGCTGTGTTGCGGAATGCGGTTTGCACTGCAAAATTACAAAACTTACATCATTGCTATAGTGAAATTAGTATTGTTTAACGCTTATTAAGTCTGATGGTTGTGGCGGCCGCTTCTATAGAAATGCGTTGTCGGGAGGATTCTTTTATTTGATTGTTGGATAACAGCCATATATATTGTAGGCTATCGCTGTGGGAGCTGCCGCCAAGGGACTGAAAGACCTGACAAAATCCGAATCCTTATTTTTGTCTGAGATCTATTCAAATTTAAGATTTGAAAAAATAGGTTGTATCGCATCGGCATAAAAAATCGATGTCGGTGTAACATTTATATTCACGATTACGTCATGAACATGAACGCACTTGCAAGCGGCGATGATAACAGAAAATCATTAATTTTGTAAAATTGGATCAGGTAATGAAATCGAAAATCATAATATCACTCTTGTGTCTGGCAGTAGGTCTTACTCTTTGTGCAAGAGATGCCGGATCGGTCATAAAACAGTTCAGAAATGAAACCGGAGCAGGATATGTAGGTGTGCCTAAGTTTGCCATGTTTCTTGCCGGAATGGTAAGCGACGAATCTGCCGCCCGTGGGGTTAAGTCCGTTCAGGTTCTTGATATGGGCGATTGTCCGTCGACGGTTCAGGACAAATTTTATAAAGAGGTGTCGGATTTGGCCTATGACGGTTACGATGAATATGCCCGGGTCAAGGAAAATGGCCGGAATGTCAGAATACTTGCAAAAGGCAACGACGAGCATGTCAAGGATATGGTCGTGCTGTGTCAGGACAGTTCCGAATGCGTGATGGTGAGGATTACCGGCAAAATCAAACTTTCAGAGATGATGGAGGTGGCCGAAGATCAGTATCGCGACATGTAATACAATGGATGCTCTTGAGTTCAAACAAGTGTTTCTGCCGTGTCACAGGCTCATGTATGGTCTGGCATTCCGGATCATGGGCGACAGCGCCCGTGCCGAGGATATGGTGCAGGATGCTTATATGAAACTGTGGGAGCGGCGCGGTGACCTGGATTCTGTCGACAATCGCGAAGCATACTGCATGACGGTGCTGCGCAATGTCTGTCTCGACGCTCTGCGGAGCGACAGGACTTCCGGCTTTATCCATGATCAGGAGGCGGATGTGGCTGATCATTGCGATACTATGGCTGCTGTCGAGGCCCGCGATGAACTGCGTCAGCTACGGAAACTTATAGACCGGTTGCCAGTCCGGCAAGGAGAGGTGATCCGCCTGCGTGATATATGCGGCTGCTCGTTTGATGAGATCGGGCGTATGACCGGTCTCGGAGAGATCAATATAAGGGTGATGTTGAGTCGTGCCCGTAAAACATTGAGAGAACAATTCAGAAAGATGATAGACTATGGATGCTGACAAGGCAAGGATATTATTGAATGACTATTACGACGGCAATACATCGGCAGATGATGAATGTCGGCTGGCGGAATTTTTTGCGACAGGCGATGTTCCCGATGATATGGCGGCCGACAGAAAGCTGTTTATGTGTATGCACTCCGAAAACCAGGAGGTTCCCGACGGCCTTGAGCAACGGTTGTCGGCGGCTATAGACCGCATGGCTGTAAAAGAGACAGCTGCGCGGACAGTGATGCCGCACTGGTTACGCTGGGGTAGTATTGCTGCCTCGGTAGCCATAGCATTTGCGGTGGGATATTCGATGCTCGGCACCCGTGGCGAGACCGTACCGACTCCGATGGATACCTGTCGGTCGCCTGAAGAGGCATACGCCTATGCGCAGTCGGCTCTTGTAAAGGTGTCGGAATGCCTCAACAAAGGATCCGAAGAGGTTGCCGTGGTCGGGCAGACTGTTCAGAAAATACAGACCACTATAGACAGACATATTACTTTAAACTGATATAAAGACAAAAATCAATAATTATGATACGGAAATTGTTTCTTGTCCTGATATGTGCCGTTGCAGCGTTGACAGGATATGCCAAGAGAGTGGATTTTGACCGGCTTTCCGATCTTGACGGAGTGACCGAAGTGTATATATCCAAAGCCATGCTGTCGCAGATGCCCGATATCGAAACCGAAGGTGTCGATATCTCAGGAATGGCGGGTAAGCTGGATTGTGTTCAGATCCTGTCGGCTGAAAATGAAAAGGCTACAGCCGCATTCCGTAAGGATGTGGCCGAGTTGCCTTCGGATGGATATGAAGAGTATATGCGCATCAGGGATGGCGGCGAGAAGGTGCTTATGTATATGAAAGAGAGCAAGGCCGGCAAAAGTACTTTTGTGATGGCTGTAGATAATAAACAATCATATACGCTGATTGTGATTTCGGGCAAATTCACTGCCAAGGATCTTAAGGATCTGACCAAATCTAAATAAAAACAATATTTTTGCCGATTTAATTGCACAATTCGAAAATTACTGCTACTTTTGCAACGCATTTCACAAAGCAGAGGCTTGTGATCGGCAAAGATGCTTCAGTAGCTCAGTTGGTTAGAGCACCTGACTGTTAATCAGGGGGTCGTTGGTTCAAGCCCATCCTGAAGCGCCACCCAAAAAGAGGCTGTGTCGTACGCGATGCAGCCTCTTTTGGTTCTGTCAAGAACCAGATCCATTTGACACGGAGTGCTTATTTGTTGAAGCGGGCGGCTTTTCTATCCATCGTAGTTTTGAGCGATATCTTTTATGAACAGGTTGTCTTTCTATGTGTTCAGTATCTGTTCGGTCGCATTGACGCGGCCTTCAAAGGTTTATATTGAGAGGGATATATTGGGTTACATCGCAAATATATGATATGTTTTTGGGTTTATGAAATAATTGCGATGGAAGCCCGGTTGTCGTCGCGTGGGTTTTACTCCGACGGATCGGCATCCTTTACGATCCGTATGCTCAGTTCGTAGAGCATATATAGCGGCAGGAACACCATCATTAGGGTGAAAGGGTCGGATGTCGGGGTGATGACTGCTGCGAGAATCAGGAGCACTACTACGGCGTGGCGGCGGTATTGCTTGAGGAAACTTTTGTTTATAACCCCGAGATGGCCCAGCAGCCATGCGAGCAGCGGGAGTTCGAATACGACTCCCATCACAAGTATGAGCATCAGGAATGTGCTCATATAGGAGTCGAGCGAGATCTGGTTGACGATGGTCTCGCTTATCTGATATTGGGAGAGGAAGCGGAATGTAAATGGGAATACGATGCAGTAGCCGACGGTGCATCCGAGGTAGAACATGAATGTTCCACCTGCGAATGCGATCGACACGTTATGGCGTTCGTTGTTATACAGAGCGGGCTTTATGAAAGTCCAGAGCTGGTAGATCAGGTAAGGGAACACAAGGATCACCGCAAACCAGAAGGATGTGGTGACGTGTGTCATGAACTGGCTTGCGACCCTTATGTTGATGAGACCCACACGGTAGCTGTCGCTGCTGAAATCCGGTATCCACACGCCGTCGCCTTTTATTCCCGACAGGCACCGGTAGAGGAAAAAGTCGGACGATGTCGGAGCGAGCACGAAGTGGTCGAACAGGTATGGCATGGCTATGAAGCATGCGACCAGGCACAGAAACAGGGCTATCACGACCCTGAGTATTACCCAACGCAGTGCTTCGAGATGCCCCCAGAACGACATTGACAGGGCATCGGATTCGCTGTCATTTTCAATCTCTGTTTCCGCCATAAATGGGTTGAATTGGAGTTATCTGTTGGAATAGGTCGCCGGTACGAACGGAGCTTTTTGGAGGTATTCGATACTCTGTTTTACAGTGCCGAGTATGTCGCCGAAGCTTGAACCCTCCGCCTCGATTATTATATTTTCGACACCTGCGGTTTCTGCATTGTCGAAGATGGCGTCATAGCCTACCATTCCGCTCTGGCCTACTTCCGCACGGTCTTTTATGTGAAGCAGCTTGAAGCGGCCCGGATAGCGCTTGAAGTAGTCGACGGGGCTGGCCTGTCCCATGACTGTCCAATAGACATCGAGCTGATAGAATACATTTTCAGGATCAGTGTTCTCGATCATATAGTCGAGTATTACCTGATCATCGATCTTTTTGAACTCGTGGGAATGGTTGTGGTAGCCGTATTTGATGCCGTTTTCATTGCATCGCTTTCCGATCTCGTTGAAATATCTGCAATAAATGTCAAGATCCTTGAGGCTGCTGATATTCATGTAGGGAGTCACTATGTACTCCATGCCTGCGGCTTTGTGGTCTGCGATACACTGATCCCACCATTTCATGGACTCGGTGAAGTCGCCTGATGCCAGTTCCTCTTCGGTCAGAGCACGAGTGGTGTGGGACGACAGCGCTTTCATGCCGCGATCTTCCAGCGCGGTGCGGAAGTTGGCCGGCGTCATGCCGTAGAATCTGCCGTCGACATAGTTGGCTGCCTCGACGGATGTATATCCCATTGCGGCCAGAGTGTCGAGGAGTTCAGGCAGACGTGTCGCCATTTCCTCGCCTTTGCCTATCTTGCTGCGCACCGAGTATAGTTGCAGTCCGATCTCCTTTTGAGGCATCGGCCCGGTTGAGTTTTTCTCAACACAGGCCGATGTCAGAAGTAAAGTTAATACCGCAACTGCAAGTATCATTCTTTTTGCTTGCATGGTATGGTATTTTGAGGTCAGTTATCAGTCAAGGAGTTTGATGCGGATGTTGCGGAACCATACGTCGTCGCCATGATCCTGGAAACCGATGTAGCCTTCATGCTCCTCGCCGCCGCAGTTGTTGAGCAGTTCGAATGCAAGAGGCCATTTCTCCGAGCTGAACTTACTGTTTTCCAGCATTTCGGTCCACTGCGGAGTCCAGAGGTGGTATTCCACTACGTTTTCGTCGTTCTGTCCGTGTACTACAGTGCCTTTGTAGACCATTATCTTGGCTTTGTTCCATTCGCCGAAAGGTTTCTGGTTCTGAGGTACTGCAGGAATCATGTCGTAGAGCGATGCTGACTGGCGGTTGCCGTCTTTGCCGAGTTTGGCATCGGGGTGATTGGCATTGTCGAGCACCTGGTATTCCGGAGCGGAGATATAGATGGGCTGCATCACCATCTCGCCTTTGTCGTTGGGTGCCTGAACTTCCTGAGCAAGATAGAATATGCCTGAGTTGCCGCCCTTGGAGGCTTTCCATTCCAGCTCCATCTCGAAATTCTTGAATTTCTTGCCGAAGATGAGGTCGCCGCCTGTGGCAACCTGAGCTTCGCCGCCGCCCGAACCGTTGAACTTGATGGCTCCGTCCTCGACTGTCCAGCGAGCCGGAACGGTATCACGACCGTAGCCGCGGAAGCCGTTGAGGGTCTTGCCGTCGAATATCACATAGTATCCGTCCTTGTCCTGCGGAAACGCGCTCAGATCCACCTGCTCGTTGTCGACTACGGTGTAGGATACTGCAGGTACCGAGTCAGCGGGAGCCGCTTCTTCGGTCTTTGTTGCCTTGCCGCTGCATGATGCCATGGCTACGCAGAGTGCTGCGCTTGCAAACAAAACTGTCTTTTTCATTTCTGATTAATTTTTTTTGTTGGGTTTATGAATCAATCGTTATACGCGCGGCATTGCGGGGAGCGCCCAGCCTTCGCGGTAGTTGTGCTTGATCAGTTCTGCAGCAAACTGGCGTGCGTTGATCGGATCGGTAAGCGTCTTGTCGAATGTCGGATGGCCGTCCTTGATTTTGAAGCCGTCCTTGATTACCGACTGTACGGTTGCATTCTCGGGGATGTTGGTGAATTCCATGGCCTCGCCGTCCCATTCGAGAACCTGGTTGAGGCCTTGCAGACGCACGGCGTTCACGCCCATCACCACCATTTCGTTGAATGGTCCGGCTTCGCTGAAGTCTGAAGCTGTTAGCACGCGGTTTTCAGGACTTTCCTTGCAGGCGCGTACCCAGTCCATCTGGTGCGATTCTGTGATCTCGCGGTTCATTGCGGGAACTTTGGGAGTACGGCCCGACAAGAGGTATGGATTGCGTCCGTAGCATCCGCATATCAGGACGTCTTTTGTTCCATAGAAGATGGCTCCGCCACCGCCGTCGTTCAGGCTCTTGCCGGCAGGCAGTCCGGCGGGACGTTCTGGAAGCAGACCTCCGTCATACCAGTATACCTCGACTTCGGGCATTGCCACTTTAGGCATGTTGTCGCGTGCGGGGAATGTATATTTCACGCGCTGTGCCTGCGGGCATGATTCGCTTAGGAGCAGTGTCGAGCTGCCCTCGACTTTGGTTGGATAACCGAGTTTGAGACCTTTGAACACGGGATGGAGTATGTGACATGCCATATCGCCGAGCGCGCCGGTACCGAAATCCCACCATCCGCGGAAATTCCAGGGGGTGTAGATTGAATTGTAGGGACGCATTGGAGCCGGGCCGATGAACGAGTCCCAGTTCATGGTCTTGGGCACACGCTCGTCTTTTTCCGGACGCATGAGACCCTGGGGCCAGATGGGACGGTCGGTAAATGTATCGACGCGTGTTACTTCGCCGATCTCGCCGTTCCAGATCCAGTCGCATATCTGGCGCACGCCGGGTTCCGACGCGCCCTGGTTGCCCATCTGGGTGGCCACTTTGTTGGCTTTGGCCAGGTTGGTAAGGAGTCGGGACTCATATACGGAGTGTGTCAGAGGTTTCTCGCAGTATACATGCTTTCCTGCAGACATTGCGTCGGCGCAGATTATTGCATGGGTATGGTCGGCTGTCGCGCACATCACGGCGTCGGCCGATTTCAGAAGCTCGTCATACATCTTGCGGTAATCGTTGTAGCGCTTGGCGTTAGGATACCGTTCGAATACGTGACCCGCGTATTTCCAGTCTACGTCGGCAAGGCCGATGATGTTCTGGCTCTCAAGGCCGTGCAATACGGATGAGCCGCGGCCGCCGATGCCGACGCCGAGGATGTTGAGTTTGTCGCTTGGAGCTGTGTGGCCGGCTGCTTTTCCGAGGACAGAGCTGGGCACTACAGAAAACGCAAGCGCAGCTGCAGCGCCTTTCTTCAG
The DNA here is from genome assembly GCA_948467675.1 of uncultured Porphyromonadaceae bacterium. Lineage (GTDB taxonomy): Bacteria > Bacteroidota > Bacteroidia > Bacteroidales > Muribaculaceae > CAOKFI01. Next base: position 32,661 of record CAOKFI010000004.1, on the reverse strand, counting down.
GAAGCTGCGGCGGGACATTTCATTTTCCATTTGGTTGATAGTATTGGTTAAGGTGATATTGATTGTTCGATGCGACAGCTCAGTCTTTCTGATCCGGAGCTTTTTCGATCTCTTTCTCTATGTTGTTCATCCCCTCCTTGAAGTTGCGGACTCCTTTGCCGAGGCCTTTCATCAGTTCAGGTATTTTTTTGCCTCCGAACAGAAGCAATACGATCAGGGCGATTATGATTATTTCGCCTGCTCCGAGGTTTCCTATAAAGAGAAGTTGGTTCATTGCGCTTTAATTTAAAGTTAAGAAATGACAGAGTGTTTTCAGTTTCTGAGGGCGCCTTTGCGTTGGTGAAGCAGCCCGTAGCCGTTGGTCATCGAGCGGCGCCGTCGGTGTATTTGATCCAGTTCGTCGAGTGTGCCGATTGCCGGCTGTCCGTTGACTGCGGCGTTTTCGAGGCATTTCCATGCGAATTCGGATGCTACGGCTGCGTCACGGAATGTCGGGAGATCTCCGTCGAGACGGCCTGATATGATAGAGTCGGCGAACCGGTCTATCATTATGTCGATATTTTTTTCGCCGTAGGGGCGTACGATGCGGTCGGTAGTGTTCACTCCGTGAAGTTCGACTGTGGCTGTCTTGAAGTCATGGCTCATGCGAGCAATGCCTTTGGTACCGATTATGTCGATATAGGCATTGTGGGTCTGGTCTTTCGACAACTAGCCGTATACGTGTCCCTGGGTGATATCGAACATTATGCCGTTGTCGAATGTGCCGTGGGCCTGCAGGAACCATGGATCTTTGTAGTTCCACATGCGCACGGCCTGTGAGTTCATTGTCTTGTATTCGGCTCCGGCATACCAGCGCGCTATGTCTACGTAGTGCATTCCGCAGTCGTGAAACGAAGGCCCTTCGTATTCGTGGCCTTCTCCCGGGGCAAGACCCGGGGTCAGATGACATACGCGTATTATCGCGAGATCTCCTATCTCTCCGGAGTGTATGAAATCGCGGATTGTCTTATGATACCATGAATTGCGCAGGTACAGGTTGACGGTCGACAGCCTGTCGGTATGTTCGGCGAGTTCTACTGCATGCCATTCGTTTGAGATGGAGTCGGAGATCGGTTTCTCGGCAATCACATGCTTTCCGGACGCAAACGCCCGGGCTATCTGATCCAGGCGGGAGTCGGCCAGCGTGTACAGGCCTACAGCGTCGACTTGCGGGTCGTTGAATATTTCCGACTCATCGGATACGATTCTGGCAGAAGGTGCCAGTGCGCGGGCCTCTGCCCGGCATGTCTCTGAAATATCACAGATATAGGCTACCTCCCACTTCTCGCTTTTCTGAAGTTCGCGCAGATGGAGGCCTCCCATTCGTCCAAACCCGATTATACCTATCTTTATTGGATTCATTATTAGGTGATAGTGCAAACAGATATTCCGGAACGGTGTTGTCCGGTATTAAATTTAATGTGTTTGAAGAAAAACAACAAACATGCCATGTCGAGGCACCCCGATGGCTATTGATGGTGTGAAGATAGCCAATATGCAGGAGCTGTGCAACTGTTTCTGCCAAGAACGGTTGCATGGATATATTTTTTAAGGTTTATTAAACTGTTTACAAAAAAAATGTAATAATCGATATCAGAAAGAGACTTTTGTCGATATGTTTATAAGAAGGGCGCCTGCGGTAGCCGAGACGCTGGCTGGTGCCTGTATGGCATATGCCGCCGATGGCGATACCGAGAACTCGCTCCGGCTTATCTGATATCCGAAATGCGCACCTACGGCCATACGGTCGGTAAGGCGCCATTGCGCACCTATGGTCACGCGTCCTATTCCTGTGCCGCTCCCTGGGCGGATTGAATTGTCGTCGGTTCTTAGATGGAAATTCTTGTAGTATCCCCCTGACAGTTCGCCTGTAAGTTCGATCACATTGCTTAGCGGCATGCTGTAGGACGGTCCGATCTCTATGCCGAGTGCGTTGAGCGGTGCCACATAGGTGTGGCGTGTTCCGCAGTCTATGTAGATCGGGGTGGACTGGAGGGCGAGCTGCATGTGTAAACTCAGGTTGTCGGTAAGCGGAACTCCTCCTTTAAGTCCGGCCGACAGCGCCAGTTCAGGTATTATGCATGCGGTGCCAGCATGGAGCTTGTACATGGGTATGAGCATCGCTGTTTCCAGCGATACGAACGGTATGTTGTCGCGGTCAGTGGTCACACGCAGCCGTGTGCGTTCCGGAAGATCCGATCCGAATATCGCATCGCCTACTATATAGCCAAGGTGTGTGGCGAGTATGCCTATGCCGGCGCCGGCTATCACATCGACCGGGCGATGCCGGCGGTCTATCACGCGCTCCATGGCTATGCCCGTGGCGAATGTATAGGCTCCGAGAGTGTACCATGGGGAGCGCCATCCGAGTTCGCGTTCGATCATTGTCGCTCCCATGAATGCGATTGCGGCATGTCCGGACGGGAATGCTCTGTCGTCGCTTCCGTCAGGCCGCGTCTCGTGTACGGTCAGTTTCAGGCTTTCTACCAGTCCTGCGGTGAAGGCGGCGCCTGCTGCCTGTGATACGCCCATTCGTGCCCAGCCGGAACGGGTCTCTCCTCCGGCGGCCTTGACTGCCCACGGCAACAATGCAGGTGCATATTCCAGCACGTCGGCGGCTTTGGATCCGCGCGGCGTACCGGATCCGGCTGCCGACAGGCTTGCGGCAGTCAGCAGCGACAGCAGCAGGACTATGAGTTTACGTGCAGGCATGATGCGTATGAAACTAAAGGTAAAAAGCAGATTCCTGCGAAATTGTTCATCGCAGGAATCTGCTTAACGTATGAGATGTAATTGTGTTAAAGGATGCCTTGTGCCATCATGGCGCGTGCCACTTTCATGAATCCGGCCACGTTGGCGCCTTTCACGTAGTTGATGTAGCCGTCGGCTTCTTTGCCGAAGAGCTCGCACTGGTGGTGTATCTCGGCCATGATCTGCTGGAGTTTAGCATCGACTTCGGCGGCGCTCCATGACAGTTTTTGTGAGTTCTGTGCCATTTCGAGGCCGGATACACTCACGCCTCCTGCGTTGGCTGCCTTGCCGGGAGCGTAGAGTATACGGGCGTTGAGGAATTCTTTGATGGCTTCCGGTGTGGAGGGCATGTTGGCGCCTTCCGATACTGCTATACACCCTTGGGCCAGCAGTGCGCGGGCGTCGTCTCCGTCAAGTTCGTTCTGGGTTGCGGAGGGCATTGCTATGTCGCATTTGGCGATCTGCCATGGGCGCTGTCCTTCGAAATATTCGCAGCCGTATTCTTCGGCGAATTCACGTATGCGGCCGCGGTATTCGTTCTTGAGCTTGAATATGTAGCGGAGCTGTTCTTCGGTGATTCCGTCGGGAACGTAGATAGTGCCGTCGGAGTCGCTCATCGATACCACCTTGGCGCCGAGTTGCAGCAGTTTCTCTGCCGTATATGTGGCTACGTTGCCGGAACCGGATATAGCCACTTTTTTGCCCTTGATGTCGATTCCCTTGGTCTGGAGCATGTTGAGCAGGAAGTATACATTGCCGTAGCCGGTGGCTTCGGGGCGGATAAGCGAACCTCCGAACTCGATGCCTTTGCCGGTGAATGTGCCGGTAAACTCTTTGGCCATCTTCTTGTACATGCCGTACATATATCCAACCTCGCGTCCGCCTACGCCTATGTCGCCTGCCGGAACGTCGGTGTCAGGGCCGATGTGTCGCCACAGCTCGGTGATGAAAGCCTGGCAGAAACGCATTACTTCCATATCGCTTTTGCCGCGTGGCGAGAAGTCGCTGCCGCCTTTGGCTCCGCCCATGGCAAGAGTGGTCAGGGAGTTCTTGAAGGTCTGTTCGAAAGCGAGGAACTTGAGGATCGACTGGTTTACCGACGAGTGGAAACGTATGCCGCCTTTGTACGGGCCGATTGCATTGTTATGCTGTATGCGGTAGCCCATATTGTTGCGGACCTTGCCTTTGTCGTCGACCCAGCTTACGCGGAAAGAATATATCCGGTCGGGTATACAGAGCCGCTCTATAAGATTGTAGCGTTCGAACTCGGGGTGTTCGTTGTATGTATCCTCGATGGTTGTTATTACCTCCTCTACGGCCTGCAGGTATTCAGGCTCGTTCGGAAACCGGCGTTTCAGGTCGTCAAGTACTTCAGATGCTTTCATAAGAAGAATTTAATCCGTTTTAGAAATGATATATTGTATATGCTTTGTGGGTGCAAAGATATAACAAAAATCATGGATGAGGTAAATAAAACAAACTTTTTTCAATAAAAAAATGAGTTTTTATTGAAAAAAGTAAGATAAATGAAGGTTTTGTTAACCGAACATGCGGCCGATCTCGTCGAGGCCGATCACTTTCATCACGGTCAGACCGTCGGGGGTAAGAGTGGGATCTGGCAGCCGTGTGAGGTCGCTCAGTATCTGATCCATCTCTCCCGGGCTAAGAGGCTGGCCTGATTTGACAGCTGCAGACCGGGCCATTGACAAGGCGAGGCGTTCGTGAAGCTCGGCGGTTATGTCAGCTCCTGTTTCGGTTACATTGTCGATCATGCGCTCTATGGTTTCCGTAGGGTTCAGACTGTCGATCACCGACGGTACTCCGTTGATGCTCCAGGATGTATCGCCGAGATAAGCCAGATCGAAGCCTACGCGAGACAGTTCGCCTGTGATACTTTCCATAATGGAATGCTGTGCCGGCGACAGGCGGAGTATTTCTGGGAATATCACGCGCTGTGCGGTCAAAGTTCCCTGGCGGTACATGTCGAGATAGCGTTCGTAAAGGATTTTCAGATGGGCGCGGTGCTGGTCTACGAGCAGCAGTCCGGCTTTTGACGGCGATGCTATGTACCTGCCTTTTACCTGAAGTGTTGCGGCTGAGCTTTGCAAGGTGTCAAGATCGAGCGTCGCTTCCGGCATGTCGGCCGAAGGAAGCAGGTCGAGGCCGGAATCAGTGTCTTCGGGAGCTGTGTTTAGGCTGCTTTGCATCTCTAATGCGTCGTTGCGTTCGCGTTGGAAATTGTTGTACAGCTGTTCCCAGTCCCTGTTGGCCGTCGACGGACGGAACGGATTGTATGACCGGTCGATCTCTATCTCGTGACGGGCATCTGTGTCGGGCTGGAATGCCGGAATCTCGGGCATGTCGTCGACATCGAAGTTTATGGCCGGGACTGCGTTGAATCTGCCGAGTGATTCCTTGATGGCTGCCGACAGGATCTGCCATATCGGTTGTTCGTTTTCGAACTTTATCTCGTTTTTGGTCGGGTGAATGTTGACGTCGATGGTCTCTGGATCGACCGTGAAACTGAGGAAATAGTCGGGCTGTTCGTCGGCAGGTATCAGCTGGTCATAGCATTGCATCACCGCTTTGTGGAAATAGGGATGACGCATGTTTCGGCCGTTGACGAACATGTATTGCAGTGCTCCGCGTTTGCGGGCGTGTTCCGGTAGGCCGACGAAGCCTGCCAGACGTACTATGGAAGTGTCGGTCTCGACAGGGATGAGCCTTCGCTCCACGGCTTTGCCGAACAGTTCCGATATGCGCTGCTTGAGAGATCCGCGCAGTAACTGTGCCTGGGGGATATCGTTGTGTATCAGTGAGAATTCCACGTTGGTGTTGACTAACGCCAGACGTTGGAACTCGTGGAGGATATTGCTGAACTCAACAGCATCCTTTTTGAGAAACTTGCGTCTTGCCGGAACGTTGAAAAACAGGTTCTTGACCATCATGTTGGTTCCCGGGGCGCATGCTTCTGGAGTCTGGCTCTCGACCTGCGATCCGCTTATGACGATGCGCGTGCCGAGGCTGTCGCCGTGACGCATTGTGCGCATGTCGATCTGTGCTATGGCTGCGATAGACGCGAGTGCCTCGCCGCGGAATCCCATCGTATGAAGCGTGAACAGATCGGAAGCCTGTGTGATCTTTGATGTGGAATGCCGCTCGAACGACAGGCGGGCATCGGTAGCGGTCATGCCGCAGCCGTTGTCGACAACCTGTATGAGCGTGCGTCCGGCATCCTTGATTATGATTTTGATGGAGGTCGCGCCTGCATCGACGGCATTCTCCACCAGCTCTTTGATCACTGATGCCGGCCGCTGTATGACTTCTCCGGCTGCAATCTGGTTTGCGACCGAGTCAGGTAGCAGTTTTATGACATCGCTCATAGGCGTGCGTTATTATTCCATAAGTTTGCGGTAACGGCGACGTACAGGTTCCTTGCCATCGTTGTGAGCCCGCTTGTATTCCTCGTAGTCGCTGTATGAACCTTCGTAGTATACGACCTGGCCTTCTCCTTCGAATGAGAGTATGTGTGTGCAGATGCGGTCGAGGAACCAGCGGTCGTGGCTTACTACCACGGCGCATCCGGCAAACTCGTCGAGGCCCTCTTCAAGAGCCCGCAGGGTGTTGACATCGATGTCGTTGGTAGGTTCGTCGAGAAGCAGTACGTTGCCTTCTTCTTTCAGTGCCATGGCGAGATGCAGGCGGTTGCGCTCGCCGCCGGAAAGTACGCCGATTTTTTTCTCCTGATCGGCACCTGTAAAATTGAATTTCGACAGATAGGCCCGTGCGTTTACGTCGCGTCCTCCCATACGGAACGACTCCACGCCCTGAGAGATCACTTCATATACAGTCTTTTCCGGGACGAGATCGTGGTGTGTCTGGTCTACGTATGCCACTTTTACGGTCTCGCCTACGTCGAATGTGCCGGCGTCGGCTGTTTCCTGTCCCATGATGAGGCGGAACAATGTGGTCTTTCCGGCGCCGTTTGGTCCGATCACTCCGACTATGCCGTTGGGCGGGAGGGTGAAATTGAGGTCGCTGAACAGTTGTTTCTTTCCGAATGCCTTGGCAAGTCCTTTGGCTTCGATCACTTTGTTGCCGAGGCGGGGGCCGTTGGGTATGAATATTTCCAGTTTCTCCTCGCGGGCTTTCTGATCCTCGTTGAGCAGCCGGTCGTATGAATTAAGACGTGCCTTGCCTTTGGCCTGACGAGCTTTTGGAGCCATGCGCACCCATTCGAGTTCGCGTTCGAGTGTCTTGCGGCGTTTGCTGGCTTGCTTTTCTTCCTGGGCCATGCGTTTGGTCTTCTGCTCGAGCCATGACGAATAGTTGCCTTTCCAGGGTATTCCTTCGCCGCGGTCGAGTTCGAGTATCCATCCGGCTACGTGGTCGAGGAAGTATCGGTCGTGCGTGATTGCTATCACGGTTCCGGGATACTGTTGCAGATGCTGTTCGAGCCAGTCTATCGATTCGGCGTCGAGGTGGTTGGTGGGCTCGTCGAGCAACAGCACGTCGGGCTGCTGCAGCAACAGTCGGCACAGAGCCACGCGGCGGCGTTCACCGCCCGAAAGTGTGGTCACGGACTGGTCGTCGGGCGGACACTGCAGGGCATCCATGGCGCGTTCGAGTTTTGAGTCGATATTCCAGGCGTCGGCAGCATCGAGTTTGTCCTGAAGCTCAGCCTGTCGCTCTATAAGAGCGTTCATCTTGTCGGGATCCTCAAGCACGTCGGGGTCGGCGAACGCTTCATTGACCTTGTCGAATTCGGCCAGCAGATCCATGATAGGTTGCACGCCTTCGCGTACGACCTCGATCACGGTCTTGGACGGATCGAGTTGCGGATCCTGTTCGAGGTATCCTACCGAATATCCCGGAGAGAACACCACTTCGCCCTGATAGTTCTTGTCTATTCCTGCGATGATCTTCAGGAGAGATGATTTACCTGATCCGTTCAGACCTATGATGCCTATCTTGGCGCCGTAGAAGAATGACAGGTATATGTTTTTGAGCACTTGTTTCTGGGGGGGATAGGTCTTGCTTACCCCTACCATCGAGAAGATTATTTTTTTGTCGTCGGCCATAATGGGTCGGTTGATGTCGGTATGATGAAAAAATTGAATTTATTTCTTTTTGCGGGGAGCAGTGCGTACGGGATAGTCGCACTGTATGCGCCCGTCTATGATGTTGCGCAGCTTGTTGCGTAGCAATTGTTTGCGTATCGGTGAGATATGGTCGATATAGAGCATGCCTTCGAGATGGTCGCATTCGTGTTGGACGATGCGTGCCAGAAATCCGGAAATCTCCTCTTCGTGTTGTTCCATGTTTTCGTCCTGATAGCGGAGACGTATATGCTCTACGCGAGCTACATTCTCGCTTAGTCCGGGGAGGCTCAGGCATCCTTCTCCACGCACGACATTCTCGCCGTCGAGAATCTCTATTTCAGGATTGATGAGTACCAGTTTCCTTCCCTCGCATTCGGGGTGGGTGTCTTTCAGCGGATCGGCGTCGATCACGACTATGCGGTCGTTGCGTCCGATCTGTGGTGCTGCGAGGCCTACGCCTTCCGCGGCATACATGGTCTCGAACATGTCGTTGATGAGTTTCTTTAGTTCCGGATAGTTGGGCATCACATCGGCAGACTCTTCGCGGAGTACCGGATGGCCATACAGATATACGGGAAGTTTCATATAGTGTCAGTGTTTTTTTATTGTCGTGTCTATATTCCGGGATTGTTTGCCCGGCTTTGCAGGTAGTCGTTGAGTATGATGGTGGCTGCGATGCGGTCTACTACCGCTTTGTCGCGGCGGGCATGCTTTTTCATTCCGCCGTCGATCATGGCGCGGTGGGCTATGGCCGATGTGAACCGCTCGTCCCAGAATATGAATTTCATGCCGGGAAACTCCTTGCGCATTCTTGCTACGGCGGGGGTTATGTAACGCATCGACTCCGAGGGCTCGCCCTGAAGGGTGACAGGCCGTCCGATGACAATGGCATCGACAGGCTCGCGGGATGTGTAATCCTTTAGGAACTTGATAAGTTCGGCAGTGGCCACGGTCGTGATGCCGGTAGCCACGATGCGCAACGTGTCCGTTGCGGCTATTCCGCAGCGTCGTCGCCCGTAGTCTATGCACATAAGTCGTCCCACAAGGTGCAAAATTACACAAAAAACACGATATACGGTGCTGTTTCGCTACTGTCATCATGGAAATCGGGATGTATTGCTGCGTTTTTTGTGCAATGGTTTTGTAAATATTGCAGTTTGGCGGTATTTTTGTACGGTATGAGTCTGTAGGATATAAAATTATCTGTATGATGGAAGATAGGATGGAGCGTGTGTATTGCCATAGTGTGGTGGCGGATATGGACGATATGCCGGCAAAGAAAACATTTGCCGAGATTGTCGCCAAGGATTCAGGCGACAGATCGTTCGGCTTTTCTTCCGATGTGCTGTCAATGCTGTGTCTCGATCTCGATGCCATAGAAAGTCTGAGGTCCGGTGATAACGAAAAGACCATGGACTGTTCGGTAGGGATAGGCAGATATAATGTCACGCAACGCGTTTTTGCAGGCAGGATGCTACTGCTTGTCGAATTGAAACTCAACTGTGTGAATCATACTCTGGGCGCTTCTCACTACATAGGGAAAGTGAGGCATACCAGAGATCTGCTTGCCGACAGGAACATACATGGATCCCATATTTTCCTGTTTACCGGCCAAGTAAAGGGCAAAGCTCAGCGTGATGTGTTCGGATGGAGCCGTGGAAGCAACGGGAAGGTGCTGAAAACAATCCGTATAATGACTCCTGTTGAATTTAACGGATATGTAGGATTTGAGAGCCAATACCCGTATAAGCCCATAAATGACGGACAGACCATGGCTGCCGAGATCGCTGGTGCGGCTGTCGATGCGGTGTCGCTGGCTGAAGTGATCGAGAAGTGGAAACAGAAGGGGATCGCATACCGTCATGCTGGCAACATGCCGGAGGCCTGTCATATCTCTCATACTGTGAAAAGCGCGGCTGCTGCTGTTGTTGACAATATGGAGCCCGGTGAGGATCGCGAATATATACAGCTGATTCTGGATGAATTGTAGTGGCGCTTGCACTATACGGGATTAATGTCTACATTTGTACGAGTTTTACTTTTTTTACGAATCAGATGAGTTCCTATATCTTTGAGCTGAATGATTATCATGCGGTAAAGAAGGCTGAGATCAAGATTGACGGCATTACGGTGCTTGCCGGACTTAACGGCTCGGGAAAATCGACTGTCGCCAGATGGCTTCACCATGTAGTGAAGGTGCTTAATGATTACGACTCGATGGTTGAGCGAGAGGGTGTGAATTCATTTATGTCGTTTCTGTCTGGAATGCGTAGGGCGGTCACCTCGATTGATGAGACCGGCGAATCCAGGATCATGAACGATATTTATGATGAGGCTAAAACCTCTGGCATAACATCCATGGCTGAGACTGCCGGCTTCTATGAAAGAGCCATGGTTGCGGTAAATAAAGTCCTTGACAATAATTTTGACAAGGTAGACAGCCTGGATGAACTCAAAAGATATAAAGATTACTTCCATGTAGATATATCCACAGTCGGAAATGTCGACGAATATATCAGCAATGCTATGGACTATCTGTCAAAGGCGTACCGGAATATTGTGGAAAGTGTGTCCGAGAAGAAATCGGCGCGTAGCTTCACAGAATTTGGCGATAAGATATTTTCGATAGCAGACAATGATATAGAAGACGATTCGATCAATCTCGGATTCATGGAGGATGGCGTGGAAATGATCACAGAGGGTATGTTCAAGATCCCGTTGAATCTGCGCAATGTCATCTACATCGACACTCAGAAAATAGGACAGGCTATCAGCCTGTTTGGCAACGGTGAGCTGTCGGAAATGCTGAATACCCCTAAATCCGGGATCGCGCCTGCGGCTGGAGCCATAGCCAGGCTTATACAGGATCTGATAGGGGGGGATGTAAGCGTGGACAAAACGAAACGCTCATTTGTCGGCTCCCGCCAGACATATACGTTTGCGCGCAAGGACGGAAGCAGTTTCAATCTGCGTGGAGCGGCTACAGGAATCATATCGTTCTCCTACATACTCCAGCTGATTAAAAATGGTTGGATCGATGACGGCACTATGCTTATCATAGATGAGCCTGAATGCCACCTGCACCCGCAATGGATAGTGGATTACGCACGTATGTTGGTACTGTTGCATAAGAAGATTGGCGCTAAGATATTGATCTCGTCGCACAATCCCGATATGGTAAGTGCCATTGAGTCCATAGCACGGCGGGAAGAAGTGCAGGACAGAACATACTTTTATCTGTCTAAAAAAGATGAAAATTCCGAAGACCGGTATGTTTTTCATAACCAGGGAAACAGCATAGAGGAGATTTTCGATTCCTTCAATATTGCCATAGACCGTATAAATCTTTATGGCGAATGTTCTGACCATACCTGTTGAGGCATTAAAGTATACGATATTTCATAATGACGCGTTTGGCAAAGCTGGCTGTATTGGCATGTACCGTGATCTTCCTTCTCGCCGGAGTGGGATGTTCCACTACCAAGCACGTGCCTGACGGCAAGTTTCTGCTCGATCATGTGTCGATACAGGTCAATGACTCGACAGGTAAATGCGATGTGGGATCTTCCGATCTGGTCAACTATCTGCGTCAGGTCCCGAACCACCGTGTGCTCGGTTCGATGAAGTTGCAGCTCATGACCTACAGCCTGTCGGGACGCGACTCGACAAAATGGTATAACCGGTGGCTGCGGCGTCTGGGCCGGCCGCCGGTTATATATGACGATGAACTGACCGCGGCCTCGGCTCACCAGTTGCGTCAAGCTATGGTCAACCGCGGATTTATGGATGTCAGCGTAGATGTCGATACCGTGAGACGTGATGCCAAAAAGAAGATCGATGTCCGATATACGGTGACCGCCAACGAACCGCACTACATATCGGCTATCGGATATGAGATAGCCGATACTGCCGTTGCACGCTTGATCATGCGTGATTCCACTCTGTTCACCGTGCGCCCAGGCGATCTGTTCGACCGTAACAGGCTCGATGAGGAACGTGTGCTGATCACAGACCGCTTGCGGGGAAACGGGTACTATGCGTTCAACAAGGAGTATATCACGTTTATAGCCGATACATCGGCAATGTCCAACGATGTGACGCTCACCATGCAGGTACGTCCGCCGCGTCGCGGAGCTGAGTGGCGCGATAACATGAAAGAGAACATGCACCGGATATACAGAATACGCGATATATATTTTGTGACCGACTACCGCCCCGGAGAAGGTATGGAGAATTTTAATTTCCATGCGTCGGACACTGTGCGTTATCAGGACATAACAATACTGTATGGCGCTGACCATTATCTTAAGCCTCAGGTGCTGTACGAGAACTGCTTTATAGAGCGTGGCGATATATACCGCACGGCTCAGTTCGACCGGACATACGAGGCGCTAGGGCGTCTCGGGATTCTCAAGTCGGTCAATATCTCACTGCGTCCGGCAGGCGATTTCGACGGCTGTACATGGATGGACGCGTATGTGCTGCTTACGCGCGGCAAGAAACAGGGTGTGACATTCGAGCTCGAAGGCACGAATTCCGAAGGCGATCTCGGCTTTGGGGTCGGACTTACCTATCAGCACCGTAATCTTGCCAAGGGGTCGGAACTGCTGACGGCGAAGCTCCGTACAAGCTACGAGAGCCTGTCGGGAAATCTCGACGGACTTATCAATGACCGTTATACTGAATATGCAGGAGAGGTAGGTATCACGTTACCGAAATTCAAGGCGCCTCTGCTGTCGCGCAATTTCAAGCGCAAAGTGCGCGCCACGTCGGAATTCGCGGTCAGTTTCAACTATCAGGAGCGGCCTGAATACACACGAATCATTGCCGGTGCCGGCTGGAAGTACAAGTGGGGCGACCGCCAGAACAGCGTGCGGCGCACATTCGATCTGGTCGACATCAATTACGTATATCTGCCGCAGCGCACTGTCGATTTTCTCAATCAGATAGCGCCGACCAATCCATTGCTGCGGTACAGTTATGAGGATCACTTCATAATGCGCATGGGATTTACGTATTACAATACCAACAAGCGTATTCCTGCCACGGGGGTGATCCGCAATACGACGTTGCAGCCCAAGATATATACGATACGTACAGCCGTGGAATCGGCCGGCAATCTGTTGTACGGCATATCGTCGGCTGTAGGACAGCACCGCAGCGGCGGAGCCTACAAGATATTCGGCATACAGTACGCCCAATATGTGAAAGGGGAGGTCGACTATATGCTTGCCCGCAATTTCGACAGCCGTTCTTCGCTGGCATTTCATGTGGGCTTCGGTGTCGGGGTGCCGTATGGCAACTCCCGTATGCTCCCGTTCGAGAAACGTTTCTATGCCGGAGGCGCTAACGGAGTGCGCGGATGGGGCGTTCGTACTCTCGGCCCCGGACGTTACGATTCGCGCAATTCGGTGACCGACTTCATAAACCAGTGCGGCGATATCCGTCTGGACATGAATATCGAGTACCGTACCAAACTCTTCTGGGTTCTTGAAGGTGCTGCCTTTGTCGATGCCGGCAATGTATGGACCATACATAACTATGAGACGCAGCCGGGCGGCATGTTCCGGTTCAACAGCTTCTACAAGGAACTGGCCTGGGCCTACGGCCTTGGTCTGCGTCTGGATTTCACGTATTTTCTGCTTCGCTTCGATCTCGGCATGAAGGCATACAACCCGGCGCTTAACCAGGAGGCATGGCCTCTGATACATCCTCGCTGGAAACGCGATTCGGCTTTCCATTTCTCGGTTGGCTATCCGTTCTGACGGCGGCTTGAATTTGTTATACAGACAAAAACCTCTATGTATGAAACGACTTGTGATATTCGATCTTGACGGAACGCTTCTCAATACTATAAAGGATCTTGGAGAGGCCGCCAATTATGCTTTGCGTAGCTTCGGCTATCCGGAGCATGCGTTGTCGAGCTATCCTTTTTTTGTTGGCAACGGTGTAAGCCGTCTGCTCGAACGCGTATTGCCGGATTACGCCCGGTCGGCGGAGAATGTGTCGCGTCTTCGCGAACGGTTTACAGAATATTACGACGAACATAACACAGACTACACCGAGCCGTATCCAGGCATACATGAACTGCTCGACGATCTGCGGGCCATGGATGTGAATGTGGCTGTGGCATCGAACAAATATCAGTCGGCTGTAGAAAAACTGGTGCGCCATTATTTTCCTGATGTGGACTGGGCGGCCATAGAGGGACAGAAAGACGATGTGCCTGTAAAGCCGGATCCGTCGATCGTGTTCGGGATACTCGGCAAGGTCCCGACGTCGAAAGCCGAAGTCTTGTATGTAGGTGATTCAGGTGTGGATATGGAGACTGCACGCCGCGCATGTGTGGAATCTGTCGGTGTTGACTGGGGATTCCGTCCGGTCAGGGAACTACGCGAATACCATGCCGAGAATATCGTCAGTCAGCCGTCTGATATCATTCCTATAGTGAGACGGTAGAGATCGCGGCATATGATGTCGAGGCGCCAGGAGCGGTTGGGCAGTGCTGTGTAATTCATGATACTATCTATATTGTGTGTCGCTTTCTGTCTCTGCAAAGGGATGCCCTGAATTTCCCTATGGATTGCGATTTTAACAAAAAAGCCCCGGCAGCTATGGAAAAAACTGCCGGGGTATAGGATATCATGTATGTAGCCTGACTTCTCAGCGCTGTGCGAAAAGCATGGCGTTTGCTGTCTGCTGATATGCAAGTACGCCGGTTTCAGAGAGTTCTACCACTGAATATTCGCCGGGGTTGACACCCGGTACCTTTACATGGCTGTCGTCTACGAATGTGAGGAACGGATATGCTGTTCCGTCGGGGAGCTGTATGCTCCAGGCCTGATCCTCTGCATCGAAATCGAGGCGTACGGTCGATCCGTCATTCTCGCTTGTGATTGTATAGCCTTTGGTATCGCATTCCACAAGATAGCGTCCGTCGTTACCGTCGATCACTTTGGTGCCGCAAGCTACGGGGTTGGATCCGCTCCAGAACTCGATGCTGTTGATTACAAGCAGATCGGCCACGGCCGAGACTTCATATACCGGGAGGATGCAGAATGCCACGAATACCAACTCATTGACAAACTTGTTGCCTATTGTGTTGTTCCATGACAACAGCTTGTTGGTTAGTGCGAAACTGCCTATGCAAGAGGACAGGCCGAGTGATGCTGCAAGCGTGATGGCTACCGCGACGGTAAGATAGGTTCTTTTCATACTTGTATTGTTTTTTATTGTTTTGGGGTTATGACTGTTATTGAAACGTTTTTTCTGATTATGCAGGAATGGCCGCTTTGCCAGTGTTATAGAACTTCATTATACGATCTACATAGTTGTAGGTCTCTCGTCCGCGAAGATATCCGTATTTGACTACCGGATCATTATAATATGCCGGATTGGCCAACATTAGCGCCGCTTCGGCCACATTATTGTCCCATACCTGCGGGTCTTTGCCATGTTTTTCGGCAAGTCGTATCGCATCGTAGACATGGCCTATACCGCCGTTGTAGGCGGCCATGACGAATTTCTTGCGTTCTTCGGAGTTTGGCACGTAATCGGTCAGCATGCCGTCGAGATCGGATATGAGCTTGACGGCTGTCCTTACGCTCGACTCCGGATCATACACCTTGTTGCGCCGCAGACCGTAGGCACGTGCTGTTCTGGGCATGATCTGCATCAGGCCGGAGGCCCCGACCCATGACCGTGCGCGCGGGTTGAATTTGCTTTCGGTGTATGCCTGGGCGGCGAGCATCCGCCAGTCCCAGTCTATTGTCGGGGCATAGCGTCGGAATATGTCGTCGTATTTCGATATCTTTCCGGAACTGAAATCGATACTGAATGGTGTCCCCTCGATTTTGCTGAGCTGGAAGTATCGTTTCAGCAACTCTTTCTGAGCCTCTTTGGGTGCTGTCTCCTCCATCCATGTGTCGATCGAATCGGCAAGCCATTTCATGCCGGGGGCGACGCCCCATGCCGACCGTTGCTCGAAGCTGACAGGCACCGATATGTCGAGGTTGTTGTAATATGTGGAGTTGATAGCCGCTATATCGCTGTCGACTACTGTCATAGGGATCTTTCCGGTAGAGACCATATCGATAAGGTCTTCGGCTATGATCGTGTCCTGACTGACGGGGATTATGTTGATGCCTCCGCCGATCTCGTCGTCGAGATTGGCCATGCGGTGCTGATACTTGGAGTCCTGCATCACATATACATCCTTGCCGACGAGTTCGGCCACGTCGGTAATGGCAGCGTTTTTAGGCTGTACGAGAACCTGCGATGTGATGGTCTCGTAGCCGCATGGCACCACGCGGCTTTTGTATTCGGCTGTGATCGGCACATTGTATGCTGCCAGATCTATAAGGCCTGAATCGAGCATCTCGATCATGCGGTTCATTGACGGCGCCACTTTCAGGTCTATGACCATTCCTCTGTCGGCGGCGAGCTGTTTTACCAGATCGTAGTCATATCCCAGCGAGTCGCCGCGGTATATGAAAAACGATACGGGAGAATACAGCGTCCCGACTTTAAGCGTGTCCGGAAGTCTATGGCCGTCGTTTGCCGCCATCGAACTGTGGCTGTTATGGCAACCGTATGAGGTAGTGAGTGCGAGTGCCGCTAACGACACTGCGATAGGCAAAGCGTGTTTCAAAATATGATCCGGTTACTTGAGATTAACGTGAGTATATATGTTATATACAATTTTAATACTCAATTGTTCCGGGAAGTGCCATATAAATCACGGCATTTCCCGGAATGGAATCAATATTCGAACGTACCGTAGGGCGATACTATCGTGAGGCGTTTTGATTCGGAGGCCTCGACGCGTCCTACAATGCGGGCATCGATTCCGAACGACGTGGCTGTAGCAATGACTTTTTCGGCGTGTTCAGGAGCGATGTATACTTCCAGACGGTGTCCCATGTTGAATACTTTGTACATCTCCTCCCAGTCAGTGCCGCTTTCTCGCTGTATCATCTCGAACAGCGGTGGCACAGGGAACAGATTGTCTTTGACCACATGGAGATTGTCGATGAAGTGTAGTATCTTGGTCTGTGCTCCGCCCGAGCAGTGGACCATGCCGTGTATGTCGGGGCGTAGCTCGTCGAGCAGCCGTTTGACCACAGGGGCGTATGTGCGTGTGGGCGACAGCACGAGTTTGCCGGCATCGAGACCTTCCGCGCCTTCGCCGGTGATCTGTACCGATCCGGAGTAGACGAGTTCGGCAGGAGTAGCGTGGTCGAAACTTTCAGGATAGCGTTCGGCCAGATACGATGCGAACACATCGTGGCGTGCCGATGTAAGCCCGTTGCTTCCCATGCCGCCGTTGTATTCTTTTTCGTATGTGGCTTTTCCGTATGATGCGAGTCCTACTATCACGTCGCCGGCCTGGATGCGTCCGTTGTCGATCACGTCGGCACGCCGCATGCGGCATGTCACGGTAGAGTCGACGATGATGGTGCGTACGAGGTCGCCCACGTCGGCAGTCTCTCCGCCTGTGCTGTATATGTCAATTCCCTGTTCGCGGAGTTCTGCCAGCAGTTCTTCGGTCCCGTTTATGATGGCTGCTATGACTTCGCCGGGGATCAGATGCTTGTTGCGTCCTATGGTCGACGAAACGAGTATGCCTGATGTTGCGCCGACACAAAGCAGGTCGTCGAGGTTCATGATAAGGGCGTCCTGTGCAATGCCTTTCCATACGCTCAGATCGCCGGTTTCTTTCCAGTAGATGTAGGCAAGCGATGACTTGGTGCCTGCGCCGTCGGCGTGCATGATATTGCAGTATTCTGGATCTCCGGCCAGAATGTCGGGAATTATTTTACAGAATGCTTTGGGGAATATGCCTTTGTCAACATTCTTGATGGCGTTGTGTACGTCTTCTTTGGAAGCAGACACACCGCGCAGATTATATCGTTTGTCGCTCATTGGAGTTCCGTTTTTGATGTTGCTGGAATATTATAATGGTTTTTACATCTCGATCAGCGGCGTTTGCCCTGCTTTTTCTGCTGTTCGCGGAGCATGGCCTGCTGCTGGCGCTGTGCTTCTTCGAGACGTGCCATGAATCCGCTTTTCTTGCGTGGCTTCTTGGCGTTCTCGAGCATGGCGGCACGAACCTTTTTCTCGTCGACAAAGTGGCGGAATGCGTATGTCTGGGCTATAGTGATGAGCAGCGACAGGAAGTAGTAATAGCTGAGGCCTGAGGCATAGTTGTTGAACCAAAACAGGAATATCAGCGGCATCAGATACATCATGGCTTTCATGCCCGGCATGGTGGCCGACGATGGCTGGTTCTGCATGTTGATGCGTGTGTAGAGGATATTTGTCACTGTCATGAGGAGACAGAACAGACTTATATGGTTGCCGAATGTGCTTGATATCAGCGGAATGTTGACATCCCATGAGAATATCGCGTCGGGTGCCGACAGGTCGTGTGCCCACAGGAACGGTTCGCCGCGGAGCTCTATGCAGGAGGGGAAGAAGGAGAACATAGCCACAAGTATGGGCAGCTGCAGAAGCATGGGCAGACAGCCTGAGAACGGGCTGGCGCCGGCCTTGCTGTACAGAGCCATTGTCTTCTGCTGGCGTACCATTGCGTTTTCCTTGCCCGGATACTTGTCGTTGATCTCCTTGATCTCGGGTGCAAGCACACGCATCTTGGCCTGCGACATGTAGCTTTTGTAGGTGAACGGGAAGAGTATGATCTTGATGAAGATGGTGAGCAGCAGTATGATCACGCCGTAGTTGGTGAAATATTTGCCGAGGAATGTGAACACCGGGATGACGATTATGGTGTTGATCCAGCGGAACAGTGACCATCCGAGCGGAATGAGACGTGTCATCTCCAGATCCTCGTCGGGCGAGAGGCTCTTGTCCATCTGGCGCAGCAGCGGATACAGGTTCGGGCCGAGGTAGAAGTTGAAGCCAGCCACACTGTCGCGTGCCGATGAATAGTCCACCTGGGTGGTGGCTGTCATATCTTTCAGGTAGTCGGGATCTTTCGACAGATCGGTCGATATGAAATTGCCGTTGTTGAACTTGCCGTCGGCTATGAGTACCGATGAGAAGAACTGGTTTTTGAAACCGATCCATTTGATGCCGTTGTTGACTTCTTTTGCGGCGTCGGAGTTCGGCGACAGATCCTCCACGTCCGATCCTGCAAGTTTGTAGTAGATGGCTGAGTTGCGTTCCTCGAACATGCGGCCTTCCTCGTTGCGGCGCATTTTCTGGTGCCAGCTGAGTTCCATGGTCGATACACTCGGAGGTATCACTCCGGCTGCGGCCATCCCATTCTGTACCACGTCCATGCGAACGGCATAGCTTTCCGTTGAGAGAGAGTAGCGTATGCCCCACCAGCATCCTGCGCCGAGGTCGAGCTTCATGAGGAGCGTGGAGTCGTTTTCCTGTACGGGAGTGAAGAAAAAGTCGCGTGTCTCGAAACGCTGGCTTGCTGATTTGAGGGTGAAACTGTAGTTGCTGGTCGTTTCATCCCATAGGAGCACGGATGTTGTGTCGCGGTTGAGGTAGCAGTCGTAGTCTTTGAGTTCGGCACGCGATATCTGGCCGCCTTTCGACGAGATTTCGAGTGCGAGCACATCGTTTTCGAGACGGGTCGTGCTGTTTTCTCCGTTGAGGTGGCGGGCGAAATTCTTGTAGCGTCCGAAGTCGTTGATAACACGCTTTATTGCCTGCGATGCGGCGCTTACCGCCGCGCGGTCGAGGCCTGCTGTGTCGTTGGATATGACCTTTCCTGCCGATATCGGTCCGTAAGGCGTGTCGATCATTCCTGACACGGAATCGCCGCGCATGGTCAGTGCGATGTCAGGTGCGGTATACGAATATGTAGCCGGTACGGATGCGGTATCTGCTTTGCCGTACATGGAGAGTCCGGTACGGAGCATATCGGCGTCGGCGTCCGAAATTGTGTCGAATGCCAGAGCCTGGATGGCTTCGGCGGATGTTTGTTCGGCTTCGGCGGCAAGGCGTTCCTGGCGTTGCCGTTCGATCTCTTCGGCTGAGGGTTGGTTCAGGTATACGAAGCCGAATATTACGGCGCCCATCAGAAGCAGGCCGAGTAGGGTGTTTTTGTCCATTCGCTAAGTTATGAGATTATGACTGGCGTTTATATCGGATATTTATTTTTCAGAACGGTCTTCGCTGTAGCTTATGGCGGCTTTTACGAAGTCGATAAACAGAGGGCTCGGACTCAGTACCGTACTGGAGTATTCGGGATGGTACTGTGTGCCGATGAACCAGCGGTGATCCGGCAGCTCCACTACCTCGACGAGTCCTGTCGACGGATTGCGGCCCACGCATTTCATCCCGGCGGCTTCGAGGCGCTCGCAGTAATCGTTGTTGAGCTCGAAGCGGTGGCGGTGGCGTTCGCTGATATCGGTCTTGCCGTAGGCTTCGGCCGCCCGCGAACCGTCGGCGAGTCTGCATTCGTAGGCTCCGAGACGCATGGTGCCTCCCATGTTGGATATGCTTTTCTGTTCCTCCATGAGGTCGATTACTTTGTCGGGAGTCGACGGATCCATTTCGGTCGAGTTGGCATCTGTCAGGCCGAGTACGTTGCGTGCGAATTCTATGACCATGCACTGCATGCCGAGGCAGATACCGAATGTGGGTACATCGTGCTCACGGCACCATTTGAGTGCGACGAACTTCCCTTCGATGCCGCGCTGGCCGAATCCGGGCGCTATGATTACACCGTCAAGGTCTCCGAGTTTCTCGTCGGCGTTGCTGTCGTAGAGCTTTTCGGAATGTATGTAGCGCAGATCCAGTTTGCGGTCATTGTATGTGGCTGCCTGGAAAAGGGCTTCGTTGATAGATTTGTAGGCGTCCTGAAGTTCTACATATTTGCCTACGAGACCTATCTTTACGGTCTCACGGGCTGATTTCATCTTGCTGAGGAAGTGCATCCAGGGATCCATGTGCGGGTCTCCGCTGATTTCAACTCCTGTCTTGCGCATGATGATTTCGTCGAGATGCTGCTCGTGCATTCTGACAGGCACTTCGTAGATGGTCGGGACATCGGCCGACTGGATCACGGCTTCGGGCGCTACATTGCAGAACTGCGCTATCTTGCGGCGCATTTCGGCCGGAATCTCTTTTTCGGTGCGCAGTATCAGCACATCGGGCTGTATGCCAAGTTCCTGCAGCTGCTTCACCGAGTGCTGGGTCGGTTTCGTTTTCAGCTCTTTTGCGGCAGCTATATAGGGGACGTATGTCAGGTGCACGCAGCAAGCGTTCTGGCCGAGATCCCACCGCAATTGTCGTACGCTCTCGAGAAATGGCAGCGATTCGATATCGCCTACCGTACCGCCGATTTCGGTGATCACGAAGTCGTAGTCACCTGTGTTGCCGAGATATTTGACGTTGCGTTTGATCTCGTCGGTGATATGGGGTACTATCTGTACGGTTTTGCCGAGGTAGTCGCCGCGGCGTTCTTTGTTGATGACGCTCTGATAGATACGCCCTGTAGTCACGTTGTTGGCGTGAGTGGTCGGTACGTTTGTGAACCGTTCGTAATGTCCCAGATCGAGATCGGCTTCAGTGCCGTCGGCGGTCACGTAGCACTCTCCGTGTTCGTATGGATTGAGGGTGCCCGGATCGATGTTGATGTACGGGTCGAACTTCTGGATGGTGACACGGAATCCGCGGGCCTTCAGAAGGCATGCAAGCGATGATGATATGATTCCTTTGCCTAACGACGAAACAACGCCGCCTGTAACGAAAATGTACTTAGTCTCCACTGTTGTTGAACTGATAAAATGCAAAGGTACGAAAATTTTGTAACAAGGTGAGCACTTTTGCCGCTATCTGTATGCTGAAATGTAAAGAATATGTGTCGATACTGCTACAGCGCTTTTTATGTGGCGTGATATGGGTGTGAGATCGTGTTTTTATGTATGTGAGTCGCCTTTGGGAGCGATGTATACCCGGCTATGGAATGAGGCGGCTCAAACAGCGCACAAGCAGTCGGATTCTGTGCTCAGCAGATTTGCAGGCTGGGTGTGAAACCATGTAAATTTGTATATCTCCGCCGAGGGTGATGCCGGAGCCTGACGCGGTATATTTATGGCATATCGTTAATCCGGGTCTGCTTTTTCTGACAATGGCTAAATCCATACATATAGGCAATCTCATACGGCGCCGGCTCGATGCGAGCGGAATGACTTATACTGAATTTGCCCGCAGGATAAATTGCGAGCGTCAGTCGTTGTACTATCTGTTCGGCTGTCAGAGTATCGACATAAACAGGTTGCTGCTGATATCCAAGGTTCTGGACTACGATTTCATCAGAAACGTGTATCTGGCAGATGCGGAAGACCACGGTGACGACGATTCGCAACAGCATCGCTTGCCTATCGACATAGAAGCCGAAAGCCTTGATGGCATAACGGAAATAGTGATACGCATACACCATAAAAAATAAGGCGGCTGCGTGTCGGAATCTCCGACGTCCGTGTCGGAATGTCGGACTCGGATTGCTATCATGAAAGGCGCAATGTGGCCATATTTGCATTACTATTAACCAATCATTATAAATATGAAGAAATTTTTGCTTATCGTTATGATTCTGGCGGTTTTTCCGGTCTTTGGATACGCACAGAAAACAACCGTCAAGATCCAGGATACTCAAGCGCGTATAGTCGGTATCAATCCGACTGCGTATGTAAATCCGCTTACGGTGGAGCTTCAGGTGCACCCGCAAGGGCGTATTTCTGACACATGGCCTCTTACAATACAGCAGGTTGAGAAAGATATGGGCGGCCAGTTGGACAATATACGCAGTTGGGCTTTGTTTATGAGTTGCCAGAAAGCCAATGCCGATGTCATCATCGCCCCCATGTTCAACTTTAAATCTACCGACGAAGGCGACGGATATACTATCACAGTGGTCGGCTTTCCCGCCAATTTTGTGAACTGGCATACTGCAACCAAAGACGATTACGAGTGGATGCGTATGGAGAAAACCCAGACCACAGCCGAGCGCGAGAGTATTCAGGCGGCGATCCGCAAGTGACGCTAAAACAGAAAGAGACTAAATTAAATAATGAAATTAATAAATACTGAAACATTAGTTATGAAGAGATTACTTTCTATTGCTGTTATTGCCCTGATGGGTGCCGGTGCTGCTGTTGCACAGTCTACCATCGTATCATCGCGCAGCGTATCCATCATAAGTGAGAAAACTCCCTCCAATACTCAGTGGATTTTCCGCGCTGGCGTCAATGTGATGGGTGCTGACGGTGAAGGTTCTGATCGCCTTACTACTAAAGCGGGTTATGATTTCGCGATCTCGTTTGAGAAACCGATCTCGAATTTCGGTCTGAACTGGGGCATGGAACTCGGTCTCACATCGCGTGGCTTTGGTTTCGATACCAATTCCAGTAAGAGTTCTATGAGTCTGATGGGTCACGGTATCCGATTCTCTCCCATCACATTCGGCTACGGCTACAATATTACCGACGATTTCAAGATCGCAGCTCACTTAGGCGGTTTTATTTCTGTTGACTATGCCGCAAGTCTCAAAGCTACATATAATGGCGAGTCTGAGAGCATAGGTATCAGCGACATGTACGATTCGGTAGGCTGGGAGTACAACCGTTTTGATGGCGGTATCGCTCTGGGCGGCGGTCTCTGGTACAAACGCTTCAATCTCGACGTGACCTGGCAGCGCGGTTTCGTATCGATCATCAAGGATGCCGACGCATTTGCTTCGAATGTGCTGATCCGTCTGGGCTACGCATTCTGATCCATGCTGTAACCCTCTTGAAAATAAATTGAGAAGACAAATTCACTCTCCTCCTGTATGGGGAGAGTGAATTTACGTATATGATTACTTTGCTATCTTATGATTAAAAAATTGTTTTTGATTATTGCGCTCGGAGTGTCATGTGTCTCCGGAATTGCTCAGGACAATACATTCTCGGAAACCGGAACCCAATATCCGCTCAGTGCTGACGGCAAGAAACTTGTGGTCAGTGGATTTGCATCTTTTTCGGGGAAAACGGATGCCGATATTTTCGCCAATGCCATGTTGTGGGCTGTGGAGAATCTGTGCTCGGAATTGCGCGACGGCATAACTGAGGTTGATGTAAAGAAGATGCGTTTTACGTGTAATCTTGTACTCGGGTCCATGCCCAATTCCGGAATGGAAAATGTGTATAACTGCCAGGCTATATTCAGTGTGGCGTCCGGCCGATTGATATATTATCTCAGCAATATCAGTGTGACGGCCAAATCGTTTATATCCAAAAATGTGACACCGTTCGAGAAGCTTAATCCCGAAAAGAAGGAGTCGCACAAAGAGATTATGGATGATTTCGTGGCATCGGAATCGGCTACTCTCAACAATATGTTCGACTTCATAGCATCCAACCGACCGTCGGTCAGGCATTGGGATGAGATAGGTATCCGAAAGCCGATCGTGGGGATGACCATGGATGAGTGTCTTATCGCGTTTGGCAAGCCAAAGACAGACTACGAGTCCAATGGAGAGACGCAATGGATGTACAGCACCTCATTCATATTGTTTTTCAAGGACGGCAAGGTGTGCACTGTCATTAAATAATGATGACTTAGGTTTTTAGCGGAAAGCGACAGGTATCAGCATCTGTCGCTTCCTCGATTATCTCATGACTCGACGCAGCCATGGTATGATGAGCTCGCTTTTGAAATAATGGGATCCGGGATCCACATTGGCGGCTTTGAAAAAAGCGGCGGCATCCATACCCTCTTTGAGATGTTCTGTGTCGCAGCGGTCTGACGGATTCTGGAATCTGGGATAATGGTGATACTCCATGTTCGATGGCTGCCCTGATGTGGCGTATGCCGATTGTACGGCACGGAAATCACGGTCGAGACCTCCTTCGGTAAATATGATAGGCCGCGGTGCGAGCGATGCCGCTACATCGGGAAAATTGAAATATTTCCAGTAGTCAGGTATCAGGTGTCGTATTGAGTTGGGAAACGGACGGTAGCCTGTATCGGCCGACGGTTTGGTCATGACTATGGCCCGTTCTTGGGTATGACACAGGAAATCATTGTATATGAATGCATGTACATCGGGATTCAGCACGCCGAGTACCATCATCGGCTCTGTGCCGAGTGAGAATCCGCTTATGGCTATGCGGTCATGGCGCATCTGCGGATGCTGTTTCATCCAGTCGAATACCTGCTGGTCGAGAAACGAGGTGTATCCGAGCCAGCTCCAGCCTATTTCCAGCAGCAGTCTCGACATTGTGTCGTAGTCATAGCCGCTATGCAGTCCGAGGCATTCGAGATCGGAACTTTCTCCTGTAGCCGGATTGTCGACTACTACGGCGATATATCCTTCCTGTACCATCTGCAATGCCATGCAGTTGCGTTTGTCGGCAGGGCGTTTCGCGAGTCTTGGGCACAGGTCGCCGGTTTCATCGGCAAGCATTTCTTTGGTCTGTCCGCTGCCCGGGATGCATAGCACAGCCGGTGCTGGCGCCGAAATGGAATCGGGAGTGAGAACCAGAAACGTCGATACGGCCTCAGGCAGAGGATAGAATTCCCATTTCTCGACAGTATATTCCTGGCGTTGTTCTTTCCGGATACATCTTGGATCCGGTTGTGGTTACGCTTCGGGAAACTGCATTAGCGCGGCAATGGCATTGCGCACATTATCCTGCCATGCGGAAAATTCCGAAGCGCTCATGCCGGATCGGTATGCGTATTTCGGCTGTGTGTTTCTGACAAGCCGGTGGGCGATCGCATAGCTGCTTATGAAGCGTCCGTCAGGACGGCTCGGACGGATAACGGCATAATCTGCCGGATCGTATGATTGCGCCGATGCGGCAATGGCTGTGAGTACGGAAAACAATATGCCGGCGATTGGTCTGATTTTCATGGATGTCGATTTAAGGTGTATGTGCAAATGTAGCAAATAATTCGCATTATTCCGGCTGGAACAATTGCTGATACGGCTGTTTTTTGCACGGATATATATGCCGAATGTGAAAAAACAGAACAAGTGTGGTGGGCATTGGGCTTGTGTGTTGTATCTTTGTGAAATTATAGAAACAAAACGATATGACAACATTTAAAGATTTAGGCGTTCGCGATGACTTGTTGAAAGCCGTCAGCGAGCTGGGCTTTGAGACTCCTATGCCCGTACAGGAAAAAGTGATACCACATTTGCTTAATGAAGACAACGACGTTGTAGCCCTGGCGCAGACCGGAACCGGCAAGACTGCGGCTTTCGGACTGCCTGTGATACAGCGCATAGATATAAGTCAACGGCGTCCCCAGGCGCTGATACTCGCTCCCACGCGTGAACTGTGCCTGCAGATCGGCAGTGATCTGGCCGATTTCTCCAAATATGTGCCGCGTCTGCGTGTGCTGCCTGTCTACGGCGGGTCGAGCATACAGAGCCAGATACGCGGACTCCGGGAAGGCGTGCAGATCATAGTGGCTACGCCGGGCCGTCTTATAGATCTGATCGACCGCGGAGAGGTCGACCTCGCCGGTGTGCATACGGTAATCCTCGACGAAGCCGACGAGATGCTGAATATGGGATTTCTCGACTCGATCGATGCTATTCTGGAGCATGTGCCCGAGCAGCGCAAGATGCTTCTGTTTTCGGCTACTATGCCTCAGGAGATCGCCCGTATCTCGAAAAAATACATGCACGATCCGGTTGAGATCGTGATAGGTACGCGCAATGAGGGCGCGGCCAATGTCAAGCATGTGTATTATATGGTTAATGCCCGTGACAAATATCTCGCCCTTAAACGTATAGCCGACGATAATCCCAACATATACGGAATCATATTCTGCCGCACACGCAAGGAGACCCAGGAGATCGCCGACCATCTGATCGATGATGGCTACAATGCCGATTCGCTTCACGGCGACCTCTCCCAGCAGCAGCGCGATATGGTGATGAAGAAGTTCCGCGACCGTGTGTTGTCGCTCCTGGTGGCTACGGATGTGGCGGCTCGCGGTCTCGACGTCAACGATCTGACACATGTGATAAACTACGGTCTGCCCGACGACACGGCGGTATATACCCACCGGTCAGGCAGAACCGGTCGAGCCGGAAAGACAGGTGTGTCGGTGGCTATCATACATTCGCGCGAGCGCGGCAAACTGCGTGAGATCGAAAAGAAGATAGGCAAGACTTTCGAGAGACGCGAGGTGCCTACACCGCAGCATATAATCGAGAAACAGCTCTATAATCTGGCTGACAGGATAGAGCGTGTAAAGGTCGATGAGGACGAGATCGGCAAATATCTGCCGGGTGTGAGCCGGAAACTCGAATGGCTCTCAGGCGAGGATCTGCTCAAACGCGTGCTTTCGCTGGAGTTCAACCGTCTGCTCGAATATTATAAGGATGCTCCCGAGATCGACTTTATCGACGAGCGTCCGGCCAAGGGCAAGAAAGGCGACAACAAGCCCCGTTCGGATAAAGATAAAGATCGCCGTACGGCAGAGCGAGGCATGGCACGTATATATGTCAACACAGGCAAGGCCGACGGATTCTTCGCCGGCAACCTGATAGACATGATCAACAGGAATGTGCATGGACACCGTGTGGATGTAGGGCGCATCGATCTGCTCCCTTCCTACTCGCTGTTCGATGTGCGCAAAGGCGATGCCGCAGCTGTGGTGCAGGCTCTGAAGGGTGCCGAATTCATGGGCAAACGTCTGCACTGCGAGGTGGCCGATGCCGAAAAGAACTATGCCCGCGCGTCGGCGCGCCGTACACGCGAGGCTGCGTCAACCGGCGGCAACTATGAAGTGTTCTATAAAAAAGGCGCACCCAAAAAGGACAAAGGCGCTTTCAGACGAAAGAAAAGAGACTGACCAACACTTGATTGTTATAACGATGATTAAGAGGATATTCATAGCTATGGTGCTGGCTGCCGCTGCTGTAATGCAGGCGGACGGACAGACTACGGCCGGCGATATGCTCGTCAATGCTCCGGCGGAACTGTTGCCTATGCTGCCGCGTAACACGCGTCTCGACATGATCGACTATTTCAAGAGCTCATTGCCTAATGCGTCGGCCAACCTGCTTCAGGGCAAGTCGAGAATCACAGCCTTGTCGGCCGACAATGTCGAGGTCGATGTAAGCGGTGCTTCGTCGTATCAGCTTGCGTTGCTGCCTATGGGAAAAGATACTGTGGCGGTATTTATCGAGACTTATCATACACCGGTAGCCGACAGTAGCATACGCTTCGTGACACGTGGATGGGAGCCTGTGGCCGGTAACCTGTTCGAGGAGCCCGTGCTTGCCGACTGGCTGTCGGCCGACGGCAAGCGAAGCCGTCGTGATGTGGAGGATGCGGTTCCGTTCATACTTGCTGAATACCGCTACGATCCGTCGACGCGTATGCTTACTGTGACCAACAATACGGAATCGTATTTCCCGGAGGATGAGTACGGGGCGGTGGCGCCTTTGCTCAGGAAGCAGCTGCTGTACAGCTGGAATGGAAAGCGTATGGTTCCCGTAAAGAATAAGTGATGCCGCTATGGACGCTGCCGCTCTTACTCTGTTGCAACTGAACCAGCGTATAGCCGGTCTGCTCAATGTGGCGGCCACACAGAATGTGTGGGTGGTGGCCGAGTTGAGCGATGTCGGTGTGCGTGGCGGTCACTGCTACATGGAGCTGTTGCAGAAAGATCCTGAACGGGGTACTACTGTGGCGCGTGCGCGTGCCGCTATATGGGCGAGCAACTGGAGCCGTATAAGCGCCGGTTTCAAGGCTGCCACAGGCCAGGAGTTCGCCACCGGCATAAAAGTGATGGTATGCGCCTCGGCGGCATATCATCCTGTCTACGGCCTGTCGCTTGTCATAAGCAATGTCAATCCGGAATATACCATAGGCGATCTGGTTCGGCGCCGCCGGGAGATACTCGTCAGGTTGCAGTCGGAGGGAATACTTGAACTGAACAGACGGCTGGCCATGCCGGAGCCGGCATTGCGTGTGGCGGTGATATCGTCGGCGGGTGCTGCCGGTTATGGCGATTTCCTAAACCAGCTGTATCACAACAGCCAGCGTCTGAGATTTACAACCTGTCTGTTTCCTGCCGTCATGCAGGGCGAGCGTACTGCCGTATCGGTCATGGATGCGCTCGACACTATCGAAACCGAAGCCGACCGATGGGATTGTGTGGTGATAATCCGTGGCGGAGGAGCCACGAGCGATCTCATTGCGTTCGATGATTACGCACTGGCCGCTCATGTGGCGCGTTTTCCGCTGCCTGTCGTGGTCGGTATTGGACATGAGCGCGATGTGACGGTGCTCGACTATGTGGCCAATCTGCGCGTCAAGACCCCTACGGCGGCAGCTGAATGGCTTATTTCGCAAGGTGGCCGCGCGCTGGAACGTCTGCGGCGTATAGGAGGCGAGCTTCTGCAGTCGCTCACTGACCGTATTGCCGGTCACCGGACGCAGCTCGCCTGCTGCGAGGGACTGCTGCCTACTGCATCTGGGGCATGTGTGGAGCGTAGCGCATCGCAGTTGCGCAACCGGGTGGAAGCCTTGGCGGCTATATGTTCGCAACGGATACTGCCGCAGACGGTACGTCTGGATCATCTTGCTGATTCACTCGGCAATAGAGCCATGTCGGCAATAGAGCGTTCGCGTATAAAACTCGATGGCAAGGAAGCTCTCGTCGCGGCTCTGTCGCCGGAGGCTACATTGCGCAGAGGTTATTCGGTGACTCGGGTCGGCGGCATGGCTGTGCGCGACGCTGCCTCTGTCCCGTCGGGAACCCGTATTGAGACCCAGCTGGCATCCGGGACCATGATCTCGGTGACGGAATGATAAATAATTCAGATACCAACAAAGCATATAACAGACATGAACACAGAAAAACCGGTATTTGTACCAGTCAAAGAACTATCATACACTCAGGCTGTCAATGAGCTGGAGGCGATATTGCGCCTGATGCAGAGCGATGAGTGCGATATAGACAATCTGACGGCGTATACGCGCCGAGCCACCGAACTGTTGCGCGAATGCCGCGGACGGCTCACTGCCACCGACGAGGAACTGCGTGCAATACTGGCCGACATAGAGAAATAATATTACGATAACTGACATAACATAAATAAATAACGAGATGAAGAAAGTATCGAGATTTGTGCCGGCTTTGCTGATTGCAGCCGGAATAGTAGTGCTTGGCCTCTGCATCAAGGGAGGTATCGACAATATGGCTTTCCGCGACCGTCAGGTGGCTGTGCGCGGATTGTGCGAGCGTGAAGTGCCTGCCAACCGTGTGACATGGCCCATAATGTTTACAGAGACCGGCAATGATCTGATAACGATCTACGACAAATATAACCGGACATGTAAGACTGTGGTCAAATTTCTGCGCGAGAACGGTATCGACTCCACCGAAATCACAGTCGGAACCACTCCGTCGATCTACGACCAGACATCCAACCGCTATGCGTCCGATAATTTCCGGTTCAATTACTCGATAACCGGTACTGTGACGGTAGTGTCGTCGAAGGTAGATCAGGTGCGCGCGCTTATGTCTCGTCAGACCGAGTTGCTTAAAGAGGGCGTGGCTCTCAACACCGACAATTATCAGGCTCAGGCCACATACGAATATACCGGTCTGAACAGCATCAAGCCCGATATGATCGCCGAAGCCACACGCAACGCCCGTGAGGCCGCCGCAAAATTCGCTGCCGATTCCGACAGCCGTCTCGGAAAGATCAAGACCGCATCGCAGGGCCAGTTCTCGATCGAGAACCGCGACGAGACATCCCCGTTCATCAAGAATGTGCGCGTAGTCACCACGATAGTCTACTATCTGGAAGACTGATGTCGGGCAATCCGTTATGGCAAAACAGACGGCGGCGTCATCCTTTGTGGATGGCGCCGCCGCTGTTTCAGTGTTGTTGTGGAGCTTGGACGGGTTATTCCTCCTTGCTGCGGTTCTTGGCTTTGTTTTTGTTTTTGGACGATGAGGAGTCCATATCCTTTTCTTCCTTCAGGTCTATCTCGTTGCGGTCTTTGTCGAGTACTTTGTATTGTAGGTAGGCGAGAGACTGGTCGGGAAGTACCTTGAAGCGGCGTCCTTTCTCCATGCGCCAGCGGCGGTAGGGCGAAAGGATCCCTTTCTTGAGGTAGGCGTCGACAAACGGGTGTACGTACATTATGAAGTCGCGCACTTTCAGAGTGTCGAGCAGATACTCTATCTTTTCGTAGAGTGTGTCGGTAAAAAGCAGCGATGGCTGCACCTCGCCTTTGCCGAAGCATGACGGGCAGGCTTCGGTGGTGACTATGTCGAGTGCCGGACGAACGCGCTGACGAGTTATCTGCATCAATCCGAATTTGCTGAGCTGTAGGATATTGTGACGGGCGCGGTCATTGGCCATCACTTCTTTCATGTGTTCGTACAGCTTCTGTCGGTGTTCGGCCTTGGCCATGTCGATGAAGTCGATGACTATGATTCCGCCCATGTCGCGCAGACGTAGCTGGCGGGCAATCTCGTCGGCTGCTCTCAGATTTACCTCGAGGGCATTTGATTCTTGGTCGGCGGCAGCACGGGACCGGTTGCCGGAGTTGACATCGATCACATGTAGGGCTTCAGTGTGTTCAATGATGATATAGGCACCGCTTTTGAACGATACGGTCTTACCGAACGATGACTTTATCTGCTTGGTTATGTTGAAGTGATCGAATATCGGTTCGTCTTTTGAATACAGTTTTACGATCTCGCTCCTGTCGGGAGCTATCAGATGGACATAGTTCTGTATCTGTGCGAAAATCTCGGGGTCGTTGACGTAGACGCTTTCGAAAGACGGGCTGAATATGTCGCGCAATACGCCCACAATGCGGCTTTCTTCTTCAAATATAAGCGCCGGAGCTTTGGCTTTCTGCGCTTTTGCCACTGCGTCTTCCCAGTATTTCAGGAGCGTACGTAGTTCGTGGTTTAGCTCGGCCACTCGTTTGCCTTCGGCCGATGTGCGGATGATGACGCCGAAATTTTTCGGTTTGATGCTGTCGACGAGCTGTCGCAGACGCATTTTCTCTTCAGCTGTCTTGATTTTCTGCGAGACCGATATCTTGTCGCTGAATGGTATCAGGACTAAAAAACGTCCAGTAAAAGTGATTTCGGTAGTGAGCCTCGGGCCTTTCGATGAGATCGGTTCCTTGACGATCTGAACCATAAGTTCCTGTCCGGGAGTAAGCACGTCGGTCACGGAGCCGTGTTTGTCGATGTCGGGCAGGAGTTTCATCCGCTGCAGCGAAGGCACTTTCTTGCGGTCATCGAGCATCTGCTGCATGAATGCAGCGTATGAGGAGAATTTGGAGCCAAGATCCAGATAATGGAGGAAAGCATCCTTTTCGTAGCCTACGTTGACGAAGGCGGCATTCAGTCCCGGCATCAGTTTCTTTACTTTTGCCAGGTAGATGTCGCCTACGGCGTAGGAGATATTCCGGGCCTCTTTCTGTAGCGATACGAGGCGCGAATCTTCGAGCAAAGCTATCGACACTTCGCCCGGCTGTACATCTACAATAAGTTCGCTTTTCATTAATGGATTCTAATATAAGGATAAGGGGATCAGTTGCAGTTGCCTTAAAATTAAAGAACAAACTCTTTGCGACTGTTTGGAAAGGACCGCATCAAGTTTGTTCTTCGTTATGGCATCGTGCAGAAAAAACGCGCCTTTATGCGTTGTGTCGCGCCATCGATTACTTCTTCTTATGACGGTTTTTTCTCAGACGTTTTTTGCGTTTGTGAGTAGCCATCTTGTGGCCTTTTCTTTTCT